>JAKVJJ010000006.1 GCA_022487055.1 Oscillospiraceae bacterium | reverse complement strand
TGGCTGATGAAATTTATGTATGGGCGGCATGGCTCCGACCAGCTTTCTCTTGCGCTGTTCATCCTTTCCCTGATTCTCTATGGTGTCGGCAATTTTCAAAGGGGCGCTGCTCAGTTCGTGCTTTGCCTTTTGTCCACAGCACTGCTGGCATATTCGTTGTTTCGGATACTCTCCCGCAGTCACGACAAACGGTGGGCAGAAAATCAAAAGTTTCTTTCCCTGATGCAGCCGGTTGTCCAATGGTTAAGTCGTGCACGGAGCCGCTGGAGCGACCGAAAAGTCTATCATTATTTTCACTGTCCCAAGTGTGGTACCTCGCTTCGTGTGCCGCGCGGCCGTGGGAAAATCTGCATTACCTGTCCGGTGTGTAAAAAAGAATTTGTCAGGAAAGCATAAAAATACCGCTGTGAAAACAAGCTCACAGCGGTATTTTTATGCTTTTTGTTCCGGATGTGCCAGCGGCAAACGCACCGTAAAGACAGAACCAACGCCAACTTTGCTCTCCACGCTGATGTCACCGCCATACAAAACCGCAATGTGCTTAACAATGGACAGCCCCAGTCCGGTACCGCCGATTTCACGGGAACGGCTGGTATCCACCCGGTAAAAGCGCTCAAACAAGCGGGGAATATGCTCCGGCGCAATGCCAATGCCGGTGTCCTGCACACGGATAACCGCAATTTTCTGTTGGGATGCACCGGTAATCCGCACGCTGCCGCCGGGTTTGTTGTATTTGATAGCGTTTTCAATCAGATTAGTGAAAAGCTGCTCCAAGCGTGTGGGCGCACAACGGACATATAGCTCTGAATCCACCTTGAAATCCACTGAAACCTGATTCTGCACCGCCGCCAGATTCAGCCGCTCCACACTGTCCCGCACGGTTTCTTCCACGTTGATTGGTTGTGCGGAAGTATCTTCCCGCATATTTTCCAGACGGGAAAGCACCAACATATCATCAATCAGATGCTGCAGACGCTCTGCCTCCATATCCAGTACATCATAAAAATAAGTGCGCGTTTGCTCATCACGGTCGCCGCTTTTCAGCAATTCAATGCTCGCCCGGATGGAAGTCAGCGGCGTTTTCAGTTCATGGGTAACATTCCCCACAAACTCACTTCGCATCTGCTCCAGACGCTTCATGCGGCTGATGTCACTGACCACCGCCAACACACTTCCGCCACCTTCCACCAACGCTGCATAAACTGTAAACTGCTGCCCGGCAGTCACACCGGCTATCTGCTTCTTGCAGGGCTGCCCATCTGTGACCGCCTGCCGCATCACACCGCTCACATGGCTCAGCACCAAGCTGCTGTCCACAGAAGCACCTACACGCAGTCCCGGGCAGGAAAGCAGTGTGCGCAACCGTTCATTGAAAAACAGCACCCTGCCCTCCAGGTCAAGTGCCAGCACGCCGTCGTCCATGCCCTCCAATAAACTTTTCAGTCTGCTTTGGTTCCGGTCAAGCTCAGTAATGGCATTCTCAGTGCTTCGTGTCATGCGGTTAAAGGAACGTGCCAGTCTGCCGACTTCATCCCGCGTATTCGGCACTGCCACCCGGCTTGCAAAATTCCCATGGCTGATGTCCTCAGCGGTGTCCGTCAGTTCCTGCAGCGGGTGCAGCATCCGGCCAACCATGGACAAAGTGGCGGCACAGGCAATGAAAATGCCTATTAGCATCGCACCGCCGGCATTTTTTATCAGGCTGCTCATCACATTGTCCATTTCAGTGGTGCGTAAAGCCGCACGAATAATGTACTTGCCCACCGGACGTGCCGCATACAGATACCGTTCATGCGTTGTTTCGCTCATGCGCAAGTCATAGCCGCGCCCCATCTGCAGCGCCTGCTTCACTTCCGGCCGGCTGAGATGGTTTTCATTGATGTCCTTTTTTTCGCTGTCCCCCAGCACTCTGCCGCTGCTGCTGATGATGCTGATACGCACCTGCTGTCCATCTTTCTGCAGGGCACCGCCAATCTGCTGTGCTGTCTGCTGCGGATTCTGCTCCATCTGCCCGGTTGCCAGCGCGGAGAGGGACAGCACCGCATCCAAACGATTCATAAATTCCTGTTTGTACTGGCTGTTCACCTGAAACGCACACAGTAAAAATGCCGCCGCAAAGCTCAGCACCACAATCACAGAATTGAGCAGTGCCATTTTCTTTTTCAAGCATCTGCCCCCTATGCACTGAATTTATAGCCGACACCCCGGACCGTCAGGATATGGACCGGTTTGTCCGGATTGTCTTCCACTTTCTGACGAAGGTAGCGCATATGCACATCCACTGTGCGCGTATCCCCATAATATTCGATGCCCCAGACTTTGTCCAGCAGCGCATCGCGTGTCAGCACTTTCTCCTCGTGCTGCATCAGCATACACAAAAGGGCAAATTCCTTTGCTGTCAGCACCACCGGTTCGCCGTTTTTCAGCACTGTGTGGCGGGTGATGTCCACTTGAATTCCGCCGGCCGAAAGTACTTTCTCCTCCGGTGCTGCCTGCCGGTTCGCACGCCGGAGGACAGCACGCACCCGGGCACACAATTCCTTAATGCCGAATGGCTTGGTTATGTAGTCATCGGCACCCATTTCAAGGCCCAGCACTTTGTCAATTTCCTCGCTCTTTGCGGTCAGCATCAGAATAGGCACCGCGCGTGTGTGTTCGTCTTCCCGCAGTTTCCGGCATACCTGCAGCCCATCCATATCGGGCATCATCCAGTCCAGCAGCACTGCGTCCGGACGGCGCTGGTGCACTGCCTGCAGCAGCGTTGTCCCATCCGGAAACTCACTGGTTTCAAATCCCGCGTCTTTCAACCCAAAAGCCACCAGCTTACGAATATTCAGCTCATCATCCGCAATATAAATCAATGACATAGGCGCAGCCTCCTTCAATGGAAAACTATCTCTTTTACAAGGTTTCAGGCGTATGCGGAATATGGCCGGCGGGTGTTTCTTCTCCCTCATTCAGGTCAGGATGTTCGCCAGTGACCATATAAATCACCCATTCCGCAATATTGGTGGCATGGTCGCCGATACGCTCCACATATTTGATAATAAAGAGCAGGTCAACATCCTGCATGACATTCTCCGGCTTCTGCGTAAGAGCAGAGGCCACCTCAAGCACAATTCTGCCAAACGCAGCGTCCACCTCATCGTCCGCCGCACAAATCTGCTCCGCGCGTTTGACATCGCGGCTCAGGTAAACATCCATAGCGCCGGTGAACATATCCTGCACTTTCAGCAAGGCACTTACAATGTGATTGACCGGCAGGCTCTGGCTGTCAGGCACACCGCTGGTTGTCAGAATTTCACAGATGTCGGCGCACTGGTCTGCCACACGCTCCATGTCTGTCAGAATTTTTAAGCTTGCCGCAATGATGCGCAGGTCACTGGCGAGCGGTTGCTGACTTGCAATCAGATTCATGCAGAGTTTTTCATTTTCATGCTCCATGCGGTCAACGTCGCTGTCATTTTCCGCCACCCGCTGTGCGGTGTCTGCATCGCCTGTGCGTAGAGCCTTGACGGTGGACACGATGCGGTCATTGATGGCATCCCCCATCCCTGTGATTCTTTCGGACAGCTGCTCTAGCTCCTGGTCAAAATGTTTTCTTGGCATCGGATTCCGCTCCCTTTCATTATAGCATATCTGTTCTGCATCCTGCTGTTTTTCCCGAAAACACAGCAGGCCGTATGTACCAGCTGCACTGCCCGGGAAGCCTCATCAGCCAAAGCGGCCGGTAATGTACCGCTCTGTCCGCTCATCGGCGGGGTTGTTAAACATATTCGTCGTATTTGTATATTCTATCAGCTGCCCCAGCAAAAAGAAAGCGGTATTGTCGGCAATGCGGGCCGCCTGCTGCATATTGTGCGTGACAATGATCACTGTGTATTTTTTGCGCAGGTCGCCCATCAAGTCCTCAATCTTCAGTGTGGAAATCGGGTCCAAAGCACTGGTCGGTTCATCCATCAGCAGAATATCCGGCTGCACCGCCAGCGCACGGGCAATGCACAGACGCTGCTGCTGACCGCCGGACATGCCCAGTGCGCTTTTTTTCAGCCGGTCTTTCACCTCATCCCAGAGGGCGGCGGCGCGCAGGCTGCTTTCCACAATTTCATCCAGCTTCGCCTTATTTTTGATGCCGTGAATTTTCGGCCCGTAAGTAATGTTGTCATAGATGCTCATGGGAAACGGATTTGGCTTCTGAAACACCATGCCGGCACGTTTGCGCAGGAGTGTCACATCCGTGCGCGGGTCATAAATATCCTCTCCGTCAATCGTAACTTTCCCGGAAATCCGGCAGCCCTCCACCAAATCGTTCATGCGGTTGAGCGTTTTGAGGCAGGTGGATTTTCCGCAGCCGGACGGCCCGATAAATGCCGTCACCCTGTTTGTCGGTATCTCCATGCTCAGCTCCTTCAGCGCCTGAAAGTCCCCGTAAAAAAGATTTAAATTCTGAATGGAAACTTTGATGTTGTCCCCGCCCGAAATTTCTCCATAAGCGGTTTTTGCCGAAGTTTCCCGCTCGGCTTTGATTGCATCCATGTAATCCACCTTATCCCTTTCTAAGTGTCTTTGAGAGCAGACCTGCCAGCCGGTTCAGCAGGAACACCATAATCAGCAGAACTGCCGCTGTGGCAAATGCCGCATTCAGTGTGTTTGGTCCGGTGGAATCCATCGCCGTTGTATACAGATGCAGCGTCAGTGTGCGTCCGGATTCCATAATGTGCGTCATGGCACCCGCAAAGCCGCCGTTGGGCATATTGAAACCCAGGCCGGAAGTGAACAGCAGTGCGGCGCTTTCCCCCACAATCCGGCCGACTGCAAGGATAACGCCTGTCAGCACACCGGGCATGGCACACGGCAGCACGATGCCGCCAATCACATGCAGTTTGCCTGCCCCCAGCGCCATAGCACCCTCTTTATAAGAAGACGGCACCGAAAGCAGCGACTCCTCTGTGGTGCGGATAATCGTCGGCAAAATGCAGATGGCCATGGTCAGGCTGCCCGCAAGGATACTGGTCTGCAGCCGGAAAAGAACACAAAAAACGGTATAACCGAACAGGCCGAAAATAATGGACGGAATACCGGAAAGCACTTCCGTTGTAAAATCAATGGTACGCACCAACCTGCCGCGGCGTGCGTATTGCGTCAGATAAATGGCCGAGCAGATGCCCACAGGCACCGAAATCAGCAGTGTCAGTATCACGATGTACAGCGTATTGAGAATCATCGGCAGAATACCCTGCCGGCTGGTATCCAATGCGGAATAACTGGTGGAGAGGAACTTCCATGTGATGTGCGGAATTCCCTCAATTAAAATATAAAGAATAATGCCCACAACAATAGTAACCGTCACCGCGGCCGCAAAATAAATCAGAAATTTCAGCGCCGTGTCTGTCGGTCTCCTGCGTTTGGCATAAAGAGATTCCCCGCCTTTCTCATTCAGCATCCATCTTCACCCCTTTCCTGGAAATATAGGTGAACAGTACATCCACAATCATAATAAATACGAAAAGCACCAGCCCAATGGCAAACAGTGCCTGACGATGCAGGCCGGAGGAATAGGACAACTCCAACGCAATGCCCGTTGTCAGGAAGCGCACACTGCCCAGCAGCCTCGGCATATTCGCCACATTGCCCGCCACCATGATGACCGCCATGGTTTCCCCCACAGCACGGCCGACACCGAGGATGACTCCGGAAAGCACACCGGAACGTGCAGCCGGCAGCGTCACCTTAAAGATTGTGCGCACCGGTGTTGCTCCCAGTGCCATGCTCGCCTCCCGGTAAGCATCCGGCACAGCACGCAGCGCGGTTTCAGATACGCTCACAATAGTCGGCAGCACCATCACCGCCAGAATCAGGATTGCCGCAAGCAAGCTGTCCCCCTGCGTGTTCCAGTGAAAGATTTCTCCGCAGCGCTTGATGAATGGCACAACCACCAGCATCCCGAAAAAGCCGTAAATCACAGAGGGAATGCCCGCCAGAAGTTCCACCGCCGGATGCACGGCCTTTGCCACCGCCGGCTGTGCCGTTTCGGAAAGGAACACCGCCGTGAAGATACCCACCGGCACTCCCAGCAGAACCGCGCCCACCGTTGCTGCAATGGAGGAAAGAATCATCGGCAGAATGCCAAACTGACCACTGCCCGCCGCCCACTTTGTGCCGAACAGAAACGGCAGCAGACCAATTTTGCCGATAGCCGGAGCGCCTGAAACAATCACATAAATCGTGATAATCAGCACGGAGCCAATGGAGCCGCACGCACAGACCAGAAAAATGGACTGTGCCAGCCGCTCGGAGCCCATTGTCCACAGGGACAGCACCGCACAAAACACCCCAAGCGCCAGTACCAAAAAGAAGGGTGTCAGATACCGCACAGACATCTGCACAACATTGAGCTGTGTCACGGCGGACTGAATTTCGCCGGTGGAAATCAGCACGAGCAGTGGCGTAAGTGCGGAAAGGATGAAGCAGGCACCGGCCGGCACTGCTCTTTTCAGCAAGATCAGCACCACACCGGCCACTGCCAGCGCCAAGCCAACCACTACTGACGCACGTGCCAGCACCGGAATGGTGACGATGCCCTCCATCTGCGGGCCTCTCACACGGAAGCCCCGCACAGTCAGAAGCTGCAGGGCACTGACTGTGTAAACCTGCTTGCGAAAAATGAACGTAAGGTACGGAAGAAAAAACGATGCAGCAGACACCATCCCCAGCACGGCCGCAGTTATCCGCACGATTAGCTGCGTCTTTTCTCTGCGCCGGTCACGCTGCTCGTCGGTCATTCGATTTTCCATATGGATGCAACACCTCAATTAAAACGCCAAAAGGCACCGGCTCAGTTTTTCTGCTGCACCGGCGCTTTCAGCAGACTTTTTCAGCCGCTGTTTTCATGCTTGCTGCTTTATTTTGAAAGGCCTTTTCCGCTTTCATCGGTCGGGATAAGTTTGCAGTCCCGGATAACTTTCTGCCCCTCTGCGGAATATATAAACTGGAACCAAGCATTCACCATATCGTCTTCACTGCCCTTTTTGCAGATTTCAATAAACGGGCGGTGCGCTTTGTAAGTGCCGTTGATAATGTTTTCCTCCGTTGCATCCACATTGTCAATCTTTACTGCCGTGACGGAATCATCCACATTACCAAGGGAAATATAGCCGACGGCGTTCTTGTCACTGGAAACCTTTGCCTTCACAGCACCTGTGCTGGTCAGTTCAGAAGCATACTTGCACTTTTCCTTGCACTTAAAGATAGATTCAAAACCATCGCGCGTGCCGGAAGCAGACTCACGCCCAATGACATTAATGGCAGCGTCACTGCCGCCGACTTCTTTCCAGTTTTTAATTTCACCGGTGAAAATCTTTGTCACCTGCTCGCTGGTCAATGCCTTCACTTTGCTGTCTTTGCTCACCGCAATGGCAATTCCGTCAATCGCAACCGTCTTCACATCAAAATCGGCCGGTTTTTCCTCATCTTTAAGCGTGCGGGACAAGTCACCGATGCGTGCGGTGCCAGCTTCCACAGCCTTTGGCGCATCGCCGGAACCATTGCCGCTTTTATCCACCTTCACATTTGGATATTTCTTGGTGAACGCTTCTCCCAATGCCTGACAGACTTCCGCCATGGAGGTGGAACCGTTCAGTGTCAGGTTGCCCGAAATTTCCGCCGCACTGGAAGCCGAAGCAGTACCCGTGCCGGAAGCTTCCGACTGCACGGAGGACGCATCCAGCACCTGTGAACCGCCGCAACCGGAAAACAAAGCCGCAGAACAGACAACTGTTACAGCCAGAACCGCACTTACAAGTTTTTTCATTCTCTGAAATCCCCTTTGCTGTGTTTCTCACAAATTCATTCTGTGTGAACAGTTCCTATTCTATCGAACCAATGTAAAATCTAAGTTAAACATACTTTAGATTGTAATTAAGTTTCCATTTTATACGTCTGCCGGTGGTGTCATCGGAAAAATGGGCATGAAAAAGCTGCCCTTGTAAAAAAGGGCAGCCCGGTCAAAGCTGTATTTGCGTTTACGGTGAAACAATTTTCCACCGGTTCACCTGTTCGGCAAACATAAAATTCCACATACCAATGGAACACGCTCTTCTTCTTTGCATTTGAACATAATCCTGAGTGAAGTAAAACATTTATTGTGCATTTTCCTCCTTTCTGCCCCTATTTTAGCGTAACAAAAAGGAAACTGCAACCGCCAATTTCTGTTATACATCTTTCCATTATTTTCGGTCTGTTCAGTTTCGTGCAATGCTCCTATTCCGCATGAATCCAATCACAGATCACTTCTTGATAGCCACAATCATGCCGTCTCCAATGGGCAGCAGAGTACTGTCCAGTTCCGATGAATCAGCGACAAGGCGGTTAAAGATGCGTATAGATTCTATTTGGTCATTCCATCTATCATCAAGGTCCATGACTGGGAACAACGTGTCGTCCGCAATAAAAACACCGCCCGGTTTCAAAATCCGGATACAATCTTTCAGCAAACCTGGGTAAAGCCGTTTATCTGCGTCCTGAAAAATGAAATCAAAAGAACCGCTTGAAAAGTCGGGAACAACCTGCCTCGCATCGCCAAACATGATTTGTATGACATCGTCCACACCCGAGCGCACAAAATTGCTCCTCGCCTGTTTGCAAGCAGTCCGGTCAAATTCGATTGTCGTGATTTTTCCGCCATACTCCTGCGCAGTAAGCGCCATAGACGTTGTCGAAAATCCTATACTCATTCCGATTTCAAGAATTTTCTTTGGCTTTTTCATCTGCAATACAAATTGCAGAAAACGTGCAGCATCATCATCCACAACCGGCACAAAATCTTTCCAACTTGTTTTACTTACAAAGTCTTCTTTGCTCATAGAGCTTTTTGCACCGTATAGGCTCTCAATGTAAGTCTGATACTTTTCCAATCTGTCCGTTGTGAAAGCTTTTTTCGTTTCCATAGTTTATATCTCTCCTTCAAATTCATTTCTGGTGGAGAGACGCAAAAAAACGCACTCTCCAACCAAATAGGCTAGACAGTGCGTTGGCTTACGTGAACGCTTACGAAATTTAATTTAAGTACAATATATTCTATATCGTTTTATGGTTTCAATCAATCATTCAGAATAAACGAGTGGTCGCTAATTGTGATTCGGATTTTGTGTAAATAATCAGTTATTCCGGTGTTTAAAGTATATTCTAACACATAAGCTTATCCAAAACAAGTCAAAGAATGTTATTGCTCCGTCTTTTGCAGGGCAGCCGGTGCGTGATGCCAGGGATGGAGAGCCCAAAGTTGTAGAATTTCTACTCGCGCATATACATTGTTCTTAAGGAGGGATTACATAATGAAAATCAATTTTAAAGTTCGTGCGCACAATCCGCTGTTCTGGACACAGATTGTGGTAGCCGTCATATCCCCCGTCCTCGTTGGACTTGGCCTGCAGTGGTCGGATATGACAAGCTGGCAGACACTGGGCGACGCTCTGCTGCGGGCCGTCAATAATCCGGTCATTGTAGTTGCAATCATTGCATCCGTCTGGACTGCACTCACCGACCCCACCACGAAGGGATTCTGTGACAGCACCCGCGCACTTAGCTACACCGCACCCGGTGTCTTAGGCAACCCTGTAGCAGATGAGCCGCATAATACTGCCGACGACTGCACAACCGTAGTAACGTCAGACAAGGACAAAGACCAAATGAAGTAATCCTGGAGATACACCAATGGATGCCTATGCGGTCACCTGGCGGGAGCACTTTTGCGTTTTATCGGTAGCAATAGAAATTATCTTTTCAAAATTCAGCAAGTCTTATGACGACAAAAAGAAAACCGCGCAGCAAGCCAAAAATGGCTTAACCGTGCGGTTTTCATGTGCTTGGCGGAGAAAGTGGGATTTGAACCCACGCGCCAGTTTCCCGACCTACTCCCTTAGCAGGGGAGCCCCTTCACCACTTGGGTATTTCTCCATGGGTGAAAATATGATAGAACATATTAAAAAATAATGTTATCTTCAGTGGCGGAGAGGAAGAGATTCGAACTCTTGGTCCCTTGCGGGATCACTGGTTTTCAAGACCAGCTCCATAAACCACTCGGACACCTCTCCACAAGGACAAGCACCAAAGTGCAAGAATAATATTACCATACTGAGCCCGGAAATGTCAAGTATTTTTTCGCATTTTTTTAATTTGCTCTCTGTCTGAAAACAGTTTTTCGACAGAAAGCCATCCAAAAGTGGTTTCATTTGTCCTCAGCAGGGTGTATAATAAGCAAGTAATCATGTCCAATGCTTTCGGCTGAATTATCTTACATATGGAAGGATGTATCATCAATGTTAGAAAATATGATTGAGATTCTCCGCAAAAACCCGCGCAGAATTGTTTTCCCGGAAGGAACCGACGCGCGTATTCTTGAGGCTGCTGCACGCCTGAAAAAAGAGGGTTTTCTCACCCCCGTGCTGGTCGGTGTTGAGGCCGATGTAAAAGCCGCCGCCAAAAAGGCCGGACAGGACATCAATGGCATCGAGATTGTGGACATCAACACATTCCCGGACTTTGAAAAGATGGTCGCGCTGATGGTGGAACTGCGCCACGGCAAGATGGACGAGGCTGCCTGCCGCGCCAGCATGAAAAAGTCCAACTACTTCGGCACCATGTATGTGAAGATGGGCTATGCGGATGCACTGCTCGGCGGCGCGACCTACTCCACTGCTGACACGGTGCGTCCGGCCCTGCAGCTTGTGAAATGCAAGCCCGGCCACAAGATTGTAAGCAGTTGCTTCCTGATTCACCGTCCAGATGGAAAAGGCGGAGAGGAAATGTACACGATGGGCGACTGTGCCATCAACATCGAGCCAGATGAAGACCAGCTTGTGGAAATCGCACAGGGCACGGCTGAAACCGCACGCACCTTTGGTATCGAGCCGAAAGTGGCGTTCCTGTCTTACAGCACCAAGGGCTCCGGCAAGGGCGACAGCGTGGACAAAATGTGCAATGCCACCAAGAAACTGCAGGCACTGAAGCCGGACTATCCGGTGGACGGCGAATTCCAGTTTGACGCTGCTGTTTCCCCGAAGGTTGCTTCCCTGAAGGCACCGGGTTCCGCAGTGGCTGGCAAAGCAAACACGTTCATCTTCCCGGACATTAATGCGGGCAACATCGGCTACAAAGTTGCACAGCGTCTGGGTGGCTTTGAGGCGATTGGGCCTATCCTTGCCGGATTGAATGCACCAATCAATGACCTTTCCCGCGGCTGCAATGCGGAGGAAGTCTATAAAATGGCAATTATTACGGCTGCATCCAAGTAAGACTCAGCCGGATTTCTTTTGGCAGCAGACAAATGCTTGTAAAACAGCACTTGCCTGCTGTTTTTTTTTAATAAGGCTATGTTTTAAATCAATGTTGAGAATATCCTATTCAACATAATTAACAAGAGGGAAACATTATTTGTATTTGATGTATAAAATCAATATGAATATGGCAGGAGGAGAAATGGTAATAAAAGAAAAGGTTGTGCAAGTTAAGGACTATCTAACAAAATCGAATTTGCCTGCAAGCGATTATGTCATAAATCCTTATATTGGGTGTCCACATGCTTGTAAATACTGCTATGCTTGTTTTATGAAACGATTTACAGGGCATATGGAAAAATGGGGAACATTTGTTGATGTCAAACAATGTGATAAGCCTATAAGTTTGAAAAAGTTACAAAACAAATCTGTCTTTCTTTCTTCTGTGACAGACTGCTATAATTATTTTGAAGAAAAATATCAAGTTACAAGAAAAATATTAGAACAGTTAGTGGATATCGAGTGTTCCATTGGAATTTCTACAAAATCCAAACTTATTCTAAGAGATATTGATTTGTTGAAAAAATGCAAAGATTTAAAAGTATCTATATCGATCAATACATTAGATGAGAATTTCAAAAATGATATGGATCATGCAAGTAGCATTAACGACAGGCTTTACACATTACAAGAATTGCACAATCAGGGAATTTATACCGTATTATTTATGTCACCAATCTTTCCATACATTACGGATTTTAAAAGTATTATAGAAAAAACTCACACTTATGTTGATGAATATTGGTTTGAAAATTTAAATCTAAGAGGGGAATATAAACAAACAATATTAGATTATATCAACGTGAGCTATCCAAACTTATATAGTGAATATGAAAAAATATATATGAAAGGTGAAAAAAAGTACTGGATAGATTTATCTATCGAAATACAAAATTATTGCAAGAAAAATTGCATAAAATACATTAATTATTTTTATCACGAAGATTTAGTTAAAGAGAAACTGCACAATCAACACATATAATATGTTTGCAGTTTTCTTCTATTAAAACATAGCCTTTCATAAAAAAGCGCTGAACGTACAGAATTACTGTATGTCAGCGCTTTTTCAGTTTTCCACCAGCCAGTCGGATTGAACTGCCTCGTCCAGCATTGAAGTACACAGCGGCCAAAGAGCCGGCATGGCATCCCGAATCGGCAGCAGACGTTTTTCCACCTGCGCACGGTGAACATGATGGTGCCGCCAGGTGTGTCCGCTCGTTGCCATATTATTCAGCACCGGCTGCAAACGGTCGCAGCAGTTGGCAAAGACCGCATCCGGTGTTTTGCAGGCCTCAAATTCATCCCACATTGCTCGGAATCCTTTGCACTGGTCCGCCGGCAGGATAGCAAAAAGCCGGTCAGCCGCATTGGTTTCCCGCTCAGCCTTGTCTTGATAGCCCTCTGCATCATAAGCAAACGTATCACCGGCATAAATTTCTACCAAATCATGCACCAGACATAGCCGGATGGTGTGGTCACAGTCTGCTTCAGCAGGTGCATATTCTTTCAGAAGCATTGCCATCAGCGCAATGTGCCAACTATGTTCCGCATCGGTTTCATGCCGGCTGCGGTTGGCAAGCAGTGTCTTGCGGTAGATGCTTTTCATCTTATCACATTCCATGGAAAAGGCGAGCTGTTGATTCAGGCGTTCGTTATCCATCTGAAATCTCCTTTAATAAAAAGCCGAAGCAGGCAAAAGTCAGGCAAGATACTGCGTTTCCAGCCGAAGCATCATACTGGCATACCGCTGAAAGCAGGAATGGTTTTCCCCTGTGCATACTTCTTGCATACAGGGCAGAATATCCTCTTGCCAGAGTTTTGCGTAAATACTGGCAGCATTTGGCTGTGCATCAATCGTTTCCGCAATGGATGGAGCAAAAATATAATATTCCTGCACCATCAGCGGCCCATACGGCTGCCGAAGAAGCCAGTTATCACGAAAATTCCGAAGTGTCTGCAGTTCCGCACAGTCATCCGGCAGGCCAAGCGTGCGGGTCGCCGCCGAAGTGATATAACAGCCCTTTTTCTTCCATCCGTCATTGATTGTGTCATATCCCACGGTCTTCAGCGGTTCCTTAGGATACCGTTCATTCCATAATTTCAGGAACGCTTCCAGCACAGCGGCAGCTTCCGGGACCTCGCTGTCATGCAGGGCCGGAATCAGATAAACCGCCAGCATCATTCGATAGCTGAAAAAAGCACTGCTGCGGGAACTGCGGACGCGGTCTGCCTCCAGTGTATCCACCATGCGGGAAACCAGCGCATTCGCAAAAGCAACGCAGTCCTCCTGCGCGGCACCGTGCAGTGCCTGCAAAGCAGGATGGAACCGGGCACTGTAATCGCTGAAACTTTCCTGATAATCCGTGCGGTTAAAATGCTTCTGCTCCTGCTCAAAGCGAAACAGCGTCGGATTCAGCAAAGAAAGCGCGTCCTGCAGGTGACAACCGCCGTCCGGTTCAGCGGGCGAAGGAGAGAGCAGCTCCTTCACGTCAATCGGCCGCGCACAGTACATACACACCACCTGCTCCACATGAGGCGGAACGTGCAGTTCCAACCCGCAGTAGGGACAGTGAATAGAGCGAAAATCCATGAAATCATCTCTCTTTATCCAGATTCTAATTCGTATAATTATAACAGGATTTTCTATAAAGTACAAGCTGTGTCTAACCTCTGTGCACATCTTTTTAGCTTCTGATTTTCACAAACTGTATGTTCAAATTTATATATTGTTCATAATTGATTCATAGCATATTTTTGATTTTGCGTCAGATTGACACCATTTTGAATTCATGTTAAGATTATATCAATCCTTTACAAGAGAAAAGCGGAATGATGCACAAGCACCGCCCGGCACTGCCCAAAAAGCCGGCGCTGCTCAAAAAAAGAAAGTGAGTGAGATATTTGGTAAAGAAACAAGATGAAGACGAATTTTTTGCCGTTACCCCCGAGATTGAGAATCTGACTCAGCTATGTGTGCAGCGAAGCACCATTGACCCTTCCCTTTACACAGAATACGATGTAAAACGCGGTCTGCGTGACCTAAACGGCGAAGGCGTCCTGTGCGGCCTGTCTGAAATCAGCGAAGTCCGGGCCAAAAAAGAAATTGGCGGCAAAAAGGTCCCCATTCCCGGTGAACTGTACTACCGCGGGATCAATATTAACGACCTGACACGCGGCTTCTTAAAGGAAAAGCGTTTTGGCTTTGAGGAGACCGCCTATCTGCTGCTTTTCGGTGACCTGCCCTCCGCGGTCCAGTTGGAGGAATTTCGCGGACTGATGAACAAGTACCGCACCCTGCCAACCAATTTTGTCCGTGACATCATTATGAAAGCACCGAGCCATGACATGATGAACACCCTGGCACGCAGCGTGTTGACACTCTATGCTTATGATGAAAAGGCAAATGACACCAGTCTGGAAAACACCCTGCGGCAGTGCATCGAAATGATTGCTCTGTTCCCTCAGCTTGCGGTTTATGGTTATCAGGCGTATGTGCATGACACAGACCCGAGCGAGCCTTTCTTCATTCACACACCGCGCAGTGACCTCTCCACCGCCGAAAACATTCTGTATATGCTGCGCATCGACAACAAATACACTGAGCTGGAGGCGCGCATTCTTGACCTTGCGCTGGTACTGCATGCGGAACACGGCGGCGGCAACAACTCAACCTTCACCACACACGTTGTCGCTTCTTCCGGCACAGATTCTTATTCTGTCATTGCGGCGGCGCTCAGCTCCCTGAAAGGCCCGAAACACGGCGGCGCAAACATTAAAGTCATGCAGATGTTCCTGGATATGACGCAGAACGTGAAAGACTGGCAGGATGAAGAAGAAGTTGCCGATTATCTGCGCAAGCTTTTGCACGGGCAGGCTTTTGACCATAAGGGCCTGATTTACGGCATGGGGCACGCGGTCTACAGCATCAGTGACCCGCGTGCGGTAATTTTTCGTGCCTTCGTTAAAAGTCTCTCAGAAGAAAAGGGCAAGCAGAAAGAATTCGGCCTTTACTCCATGGTGGAACAGCTCGCACCGAAAATCATTGGGCAGGAGCGCCGCACCTACAAAGGCGTCAGTGCCAACATCGATTTCTATTCCGGCTTCGTTTATCATATGCTTGGCCTGCCAGTGGAGCTTTTCACACCGGTATTCGCCATGGCGCGCATTGCCGGATGGAGCGCGCATCTGCTGGAGGAACGCATTAACACTGGCAAGATTATCCGCCCGGCTTACAAGAGCGTCATGCCGCACCGGCCGTATGTCCCTATGAATGCGCGTGAGGAAAAAAACTAAAAAAGTCTTTTTGTGTGCAGCCTCCCTCTGCCTTGACAGAAAACCGCAAAAATCGTATACTGTTTAATTAAGGTCTGGTGAAGGATGCTTCTGCAGGAATTTGTCTGCATGAATTCATTTTTCGCAGCAGACTTTGCTTACAAATACACATAACAGCGGCACAGGCTGTGCCGATTCAGCAAAGAAGCTCATCCGGCTAAGTTCCACTGCTCCGGGCGGGCTTTTTCCCTGCATACACGAAGTTCAGCCTGCTGCAGGAAAGGAAGCACAAACATAATGACAGTAGCCGAAAAGATTGAAGCGCTGCGCACAAAAATGACAGGACACGGTGCAGATGCCGTCATTCTGCCAACCAGCGACCCGCACATGAGCGAGTACATTCCCGCATACTGGGAATCCCGCCGCTGGTTCTCCGGGTTTACCGGGGATGCCGGCACACTGGTGGTGACAAAAGAGGAGAGCCTGCTGTGGACAGACGGCCGGTTCTTCATTCAGGCTGACCAGCAGCTTGCGGGCACACCGGTTAAACTGATGAAGATGCGGGAACCGGGTGTCCCCACCGTCAGTGAATATCTTGGAGAACACATCCGTCACGGCAAAGTGGCAGTGGACGGCAGGCTCCTCTCTGAGGGCGACGCCGAAATCCTGGAGCGGAAGCTTTCTGCCGCAGGTTCCGAATTGCTCGACTGCGACCTGGTTGCCGAAGTTTGGACAAACGACCGCCCCGAACTGCCGGCCACACCGGTCTGGCTGCTGGAAGAACGCTATGCCGGCAAATCCTGCGCAGACAAACTGGCACAGGTACGTGCCGAACTGAAAAAAGCCGGCGCGGATGCACAGCTTTACAGCCTACTGGGCGATGTGGCATGGGCTACAAACCTGCGTGCTTCCGATATTGACTATAATCCATTTGCCATTGCTTTCCTGCTGGTCACCGATAAGGCCGCGTGGCTCTATCTGGACGCAAAGCGGCTGGAAGCTTCGGCCGCCGATTACATGAAGAAGTCCGGCGTGGAAGTCCGTCCTTATGCACAGCTTGAATCCGACCTGAAGAAAGGCTTCGATGCCTCCAAAGTGTTGGTCAGCAAGCCGGACATCAGCTTCAGCCTTTACCGCAGTATGACCGAGGGCAAAGATGTGCAGGCAGTGGAAGGTCACGATATCATTACGGACGTGAAAGCTGCCAAGAATCCAACCGAATGCGAAAATATGCGCACCTGCCATATTTATGACGGCATCGCGCTGGTTCGCTTTAAGATGGAGTTGGAGCGGCGCATGGCGGCCGGTGAAGTGCTGACGGAATGGGACGCTGTGGAAATTGCCCACAAGTATCGCTCCCAGATGCCCGGAAACCGCGGCGAAAGTTTCAACACAATCGCAGCTTATGGTGCTAATGCAGCTATGATGCATTATGGCCCGACTGCCGAGCAGCACGCTTCCCTGCAGCCAAAGAGTTTCCTGCTGGTTGACTCCGGCGGACAGTATCTGACCGGCACAACCGATGTCACCCGCACCTTTGCGATGGGGCCGCTGACACAGAAGGAAAAAGCATGCTACACATGGGTACTGAAATCTCACATTGATATTGCCGGTGCTGTGTTCCCGCAAGGCACGACCGGCAAGGATTTGGACGCTATCGCCCGTGTACAGGTTTGGAAGCACGGCTTGGATTACCGCTGCGGCACAGGTCACGGGGTCGGCTATCTTGGTGCTGTGCATGAAGGCCCGCACAGCTTCCGCAGCAGCACTGTGCCGCTGATTCCCGGCATGACGATCACGGATGAACCCGGCCTGTATATGGAAGGGGAATTCGGTATCCGCACGGAAAATACACTGGAAGTCGTGCAGGGTGAAAAGACAGAGTACGGCCAGTTCTATGCTTTCCGTCCGCTCACCGTGTTCCCGATTGACAAAACCGCAATCCTGCCGGAGCTGCTCTCCGCCGAGGAAACCGCTTATCTGGATGCTTATCATAAGCGCGTTTATGACACCCTTGCCCCGAAACTGACAGAAGAAGAACGCACATGGCTGAAAAAGGCCTGCAGTCCGCTGAGTAAGTAAACGCACTTTCGGCAAAAAACCGGCTGTGCAGCTCAGCCCGGTAGTCAGAGAGTCTGCGCAAGCTGCCCGCAGACCAAAATGCAGGAGGAACCATGGTCAGACATTTGATAGATCCGCTGGACTTGTCCGTTTCCGAAATTGACCGTCTGTTGAATCTTGCGGACGATATTGCAGCAAATCCCCAGAAATATGCTCATCTGTGTGACGGCAAAAAGCTGGCCACCCTTTTTTATGAGCCAAGCACCCGCACACGCATGAGCTTTGAAACCGCCATGCTGAATATGGGCGGCAGTGTCATGGGCTTTCATTCCGCCGCCACATCTTCTGCCACCAAAGGCGAAAGTGTGGCCGATACCATTCGTGTGGTGTCCTGTTTCGCGGACATCTGCGCCATGCGTCACCCAAAGGAAGGTGCGCCGCGCCGGGCAGCCCAGTTTTCCAAGATTCCGGTCATCAACGCGGGAGACGGCGGCCATCAGCACCCCACCCAGACGCTGACAGACCTGATGACGATTCGCTGCAAGAAAGGCCGTCTGCATAACCTGACGATTGGGTTGTGCGGCGACCTCAAGTTTGGCCGCACCGTACATTCGCTTATCAAATCACTGGCACGCTATGAGGGCATTCGGTTTGTGCTGATTTCACCCGAAGAACTGCGCGTGCCGGATTATATCATTGAAGAAGTACTGAAACCCAAGAACATCTCCTATGAGGAAGTCACAGATTTAGAGTCCGTGCTGCCGAATTTGGATATTCTGTATATGACGCGTGTGCAGAAAGAACGCTTCTTCAATGAAGCTGACTATGTCCGCCTAAAAGACAGCTATATTCTGACAGAAGCAAAGCTGCAGACGGCAAAACCGGATATGTATGTACTGCATCCCCTGCCGCGCGTGAATGAAATAGCGCTGGATGTGGACGATGACCCGCGTGCCGCCTATTTTGATCAGGTACAAAATGGTGTCTATGTGCGCCAAGCTTTGATTTTAACTTTGCTGGGGGTGAAACTGCCATGCTGAATATTGATTCTCTGCAGACTGGCATCGTCATTGACCATATCAGTGCCGGCACGAGTATGCGCATCTATGATTTGCTGCATCTGGAAAAGTTGGATTGCTGTGTGGCAGTCATTAAAAATGCCCGCAGCAGCAAGCTGGGGCGCAAGGATATTATTAAAATTGAAGGCAAAGTGGACGTCGATTTGGATGTGCTGGGATTCATTGATCCGAATGTCACCGTTGACTACATTGAAAATGGCCATATCGTGCAGAAAAAATCTTTAGCCCTGCCGGAATACATTAAAAATGTGATTACCTGCAAGAATCCCCGCTGCATTACGACCATTGAAGAAGGCGTCGACCAGATTTTCAAGCTCTGCGACTCCGAGACACGCCGTTACCGCTGCATTTACTGCGAGCAGGAGTATGAACGTCCACATCAATAAAATCGGTTTATGTGTCCGGCTGCTTTTCATAATGAAACAGCCGGACATTTTTTATAAGCAACAAGGAAAATTAGGAGCATGAAAAAGGCACCCACCGAAGTGGATGCCCAATAATATTTGGTCCCGTGTAACGCCCGGGTTATCGACTGCTATACCTGCTTTTGTTGATTGGCCTTTGAAACAGTTCATAAATGACTTCAACGCCGAATTTAAAGCCTTCGGTTTGGCACGAAAAGATAGGCTTGTTGAATATTTCCAACTTAAATAGTATAGCATACAAAATACGATTTGTCAAATGGAAATCCAGCAACTGTTACGCTGTTGGGTTTTACCGACCGGCGGTCCGGTAAATCGAGATTAACTCATTCATTTCCTCCATTCATATTTTTGATTTCATTTCATTCAAATTTGTACAAATTAAATAATGTCAGAAAAATTTCCATTCATTTACTTAACAAATTTACCAAAATTATAGGGTTGAAGCCGTGCATGAATCATGATAGGATATGGGTGTTCCAAAAGAGGAACATCAAAACAAAAAAGGAGGCTTCTGCCATGACATGTCAGGAATTGCTCCAACTGCTTCAGCAGTTACTCGGCAACTGCGGCAACTGCAACTGCAGCGGCTGTAAATAAGCCATATCGACTACATCCGGCTCCGCCCTTTTTGGACGGGGCCATTTTTTATTCCCATAGCTCTCCTGCCGGTATAAAAATCTTATAGTTAGTTAAGATAATGCAAGGAAAATAAAATACTTTACAAGGAGATTCAACTATGGGAGTTGTAACAAACAGCACTGACAAATATCAGACCTGCATCGATGAATGCAATAAATGCGCACAAGCGTGTCACGAATGCATTAAACTTTGTTTGGAAAAACCAGACGTTTCTGCACGGAAAGACCACATCAAAATGATGATGGGATGTGCCAGCATTTGCAAAGAAGCTGCATGCTTCATGGAAATGGAATCCGCACATGTCAAAGAAATCTGCCAGCTCTGCGCATTTATCTGTGACGAATGTTCCTCCAGCTGCGCACAGTTTCAGGATGACCATTGCCAGAAATGTGCGGCAGAGTGCAAAAAATGTGCAAGTGAATGCCGTTCGATGTAAGTCATCTCTTTGCCGTTCCCCATTCGGGAGCGGCTTTTTGTAGTTTTCGTCATGATTCTTGCTATGTCCCCTCCAATTTCAGCAAAAGATAGTTTTCAAATTCCCGCTGCCCGCAAACTTTGCCATGCTGTCACGCTCATAGGCATCTAAATCAAATGACGGCTGCTTTTCTGGCGCCTGCTGAGTGTCCGGCTGGTCGTCATTGCGCTGCCACTGCTCGCTTTTTGCCTGCCAACCCATGATATAAAGGTCTTGTTCAACAATTAGTTATAAAGATGCGGCAAGGAATCCTCAGCAATACATTGGCCAAGCCGTTAAGTTTAAAGGAAAGGTTCAGCAAGCAGTTGATAATGGCGGCACCCAATCCGTTTTAATGGTTTATGCAGACCCAGATGAATAAGTAATTTTAAAAAGCACAGTGCCCATGCGGCTTTCAAGCTACATGGGCACTGTGCTGTTAAGAGAGGAGAAATCTTTATGAAAACAAACTGAAGTCCCGGGTACACCGCAGTTGGCAATTCCGCGGTTCGGCTTGTACCCTTGAACACTTGAAAGTATAGATTTCGGTTGTGTCATACGATTGAATGAGCTGTGAATGAAATGTTACACTTCTGTGCATATTTTAAAAACGAAAAACATAGCTTGCACACCAACACGGAATCGCCTATAATTGTATTGCTGAAGGAATCTGCGGCCAGCAAATATCAGACTACTTTTCGGGAGGAATTGAATAAAATGCTTGAAAAAGTAAACGCCGCAGTAGCGGCCATCCGTGAAAAAACAGACCTTGTGCCAAAAGTCGGCATTGTGCTCGGCTCCGGGCTGGGCGGATTAGCTGACAGTGTGGAAAATCCCTGTGTCCTGCCCTACCGTGACCTGCCGGGATTTGCTCCCTCCACAGCACCGGGGCACGCCGGCCGTCTGCTGCTGGGCACCATCGGCTCTGTGCCGGTGGTTTGTATGCAGGGGCGCCTGCACTTTTATGAGGGACACCAGATGGAGGACATCGTATTCCCCATCCGTGTGATGAAAGCGCTGGGCGCACAGGCTCTCATCCTGACCAATGCGGCAGGTGGTGTTAACACCAATTACACACCCGGTGACCTGATGCTGCTGACCGACCACATCAACCTGCTGGGCACCAATCCGCTCATTGGCCAGAATGACGAAAAAATTGGTCCCCGCTTTCCGGATATGTCCCATGTTTACACCCCCGCGCTGCGTGAACTGGCACTGCAGGCTGCACAGGAATGTGGTATTTCCCTGCAGCAGGGTGTTTATCTTGCCACAACCGGCCCAAGCTATGAAACGCCGGCTGAAATCCGGATGTTCCGCACTATGGGGGCGGACGCTGTGGGAATGTCAACCGTGCCGGAAGCGATTGCCGCCTCTCATTGTGGGCTGCAGGTGCTCGGTTTCTCTCTCATTACCAACATGGGTGCAGGTATTCTTGACCAGCCGCTTGATGGTGCGGAAGTTATTCAAACGGCAGACGCGCGCGGCCATGACCTGCAGCGGCTGATTGCAGCAATTCTAAAGAAAATGTAATTTAACAAAGCACAGACAGGCAGAACGGTTTTCTGCTGACTGTGCTTTTTATTTTGCATATTTTAAATATCCTGCCATAAAGGAAAAGGAGCCACCGAATGGCAGCTCCTCATCTCAACAAAAATTCCTCTCATAGCAGGTATGTGGAACGCAGACGGCCCGACAGGGGCATCAATCTGCTTTTGTTGACGTATGTGTAATAAATAAGTGTAGAAAGCTCTTTATTACAAGTACTCATTATAGCGGATTGTTTACAAAATTTCAATTCCAATTTTTATTTCAAATTTTTGTATGTTTTATCGCATCAATTCTGCTTGGTGTGCTGAATAAAATTCCATGAATCCCGGCACATATCATCCAGGTCATATTTTGCTTCCCAGCCAAGCTCTTTCTTTGCTTTGGAAACATCCGCATAGCAGGTGGCAATGTCACCGTCACGGCGCGGGGTAATCTTATAGTTTACCTTTTTGCCGGAAGCCTTTTCAAATGCGTGCACAACTTCCAGCACACTGCTGCCCTTGCCGGTGCCCAGATTGTAAATCACACAGCCGCTCACAGTGTCCAGCTTCTCCAGCGCACTGATATGACCGCTTGCAAGATCACAGACGTGAATGTAATCGCGCACGCCGGTTCCATCAGGTGTATCATAATCATCGCCGTATACGGACAGACAGGGCAGGATTCCGGCAGCCACACGGGCAACATACGGCATAAGGTTGTTTGGAATGCCATTCGGGTTCTCGCCAATCAGTCCGGACGAATGTGCGCCGATTGGGTTAAAGTAACGCAGCAGCGCAACTTTCATTTCCTTATCTGCCACACAGACGTCCTGCAGAATACGCTCAATCATGACCTTAGTGGTGCCATAAGGATTTGTGGTGCCGCCGATGGGCATGTCCTCACGGAACGGAACCGGGTTCTTACTGCCGTAAACAGTGGCGGAGGAACTGAACACAAACTGATGCACGCCGTATTTGCGCATCAGCTTCAGCAGCACCAAAGTGCCGGTCAAGTTGTTGTGGTAATATTCCAGCGGCTTATGCACGCTCTCGCCCACTGCCTTCAGACCGGCGAAGTGGATGACCGCATCAATTTTGTTTTCCTGAAAAACTTTTTCAAAAGCTTCTTCATCCAGCATATCGCATTCATAGAACGGGAAAGTTTTCCCTGTGATGGTGCGGATGGCATTCACGGCACCCATGCTGGAATTGACAAAGTTGTCCATGACAACGATATTGTAATTGTGGTTCAGCAGCTCCACACAGGTGTGGCTGCCAATGAAACCGGCTCCACCGGTTACCAAGATAGTTTTCATATTCTGATGTCCTTTCTGCCGGTCATGCCGGCACACAAAACTTTTGCGGGAGCGAACTCACTGGTCCTGCACCGGGCGGTTTTGCAGATATTTCTGATAAGCCGCGCGGAGTTCGTCGCTGGTCTTTTCGGGGCAAGTCGGGTTGCAGTTTGCCCATGCGCCTGTTTCGCTGGAGGCGTTGAACTTCTGCTTTTCCGCGCTGCGCATCGGCGGGAAAAACTTAATGTGATAATGGAAAAAGCGGCTGTAATCTCCGCTGTTGACCGGCGCACTGTACATACACATCATGTATGGGAAGCGATAGTCAAAGAGCGCGTCCAGCATTCCCACCGTGTCACGGATGGTTGTGCCCAGGCTGTCTTTTTCCGCGTCTGTCAGGTCTGTGATATACGGAACATGACGGTTTGCCATAATATAGACACCATACGGATAATCCGTATAGAAAGGCAGATAGACCGTGAAGTGGTCATTGCTGAAAATAATACGCTTCTTTTCCTTCCGTTCATTTGTCAGCGTATCGCAGAACAGGCAGCTCCCGTTCTTCTCATAATACTCCTTTGCACTGCCGGATTCAACCTTAATTCTTTTTGGGATAAATGAGTAGCCGTACATCTGGCCGTGCGGATGGGGCATGGTGGTACCCACTGCCGCGCCGCGGTTTTCAAACGGAAAAACATACTTGATTTTTTCGTCCGTGGCCATTTTGCCAAAGCGTTCGCACCAAAGGTCAACCAGCTTGCGCATATGGCTGTCAGACAGTTCTGTAATGGAAGTGTTGTGTCCCGGGGAATACAGAATCACTTCGCACTTGCCGTAATTCGGAGCAGTCTTAAAGAAGTCAGTGGCAACGTCGTCCGGCGCGGGCGGATCCTGCGTCAGTGCCGGGAAATCATTGTCATACTCCATGACTTCATAGTCCGGCACATTGCCAAAGCTTGGGCAGAAGGGGCAGTAATCCTTCGGCATCTGCGGGCGGTTCTGCCGGTTGCTCGCAATCATGTGCCAGTCCTGTAAAAACGGATTCCATCTTAATTCAGCCATTTCTTATATCCTCCAAATTTCTGTCATTTCCCCAAAGACAATTCTTACAGCATCTGTGTGCCGCCCACCGGACGTACCCGCAGCAAATGGCAGGAGCCTTCTCCCAGCCAGCTATCCATTGCCTTTACAAAATCACCTGCATATTTCTGTGGCACAAATGCCTGCACCGTGCCGGCAAAACCACCGCCGTGCACACGCCATGCCATTGCGTCCCTTTCCTGAAGCTGAGAGGCAAAGTGCTCAATCAGCCCCAGCGTAACACTGACCGCCTGCTGGTCATAATGCGTGGCACTGTAAATATTCTGCAGATACATAAAAGAGGAGCGTCCGGAAGCAAGCACCAGCTTCTTGAATTTTTCAAAGCAACTGTGACGCAGGGCGTTTGCTTCCTCCTGTGCACATTTGTCATCTTTATAAAAATGCATCGCACGCAAAACCGGCCGGTCGCCCACTTCTTTGCGCAGCTCCGGAATGTGACTATAGAAGGTAACTTCCGGCACTTCACTGAGGACTTCTTTGTGGAAATAGGCGGCAACACTGCGCATTTCTGCAGGAATAGCCGCATAATCCGGTGTCAGGTCGGCATGGCTTGCGTGTGTATCAATAATGCACAGTTCATAGCCGCAGAAATTGAGGTCAAAATTCACCTGCTGTGCCTGCGGATTTTCTTTGTCCGCAAAATTGATGGCAACAAAACCGCCGATGCTGCTTGCCGCCTGGTCCATCAAACCGCTTGGCTTGCCAAAATAAACGTTCTCCGCATACTGGCCAATCTGCGCAATCTTCATGGCACTTTCCTTGCCGCCGCAGAACAGTGCGTTGATGGTAGTGCCAACCAAGACTTCAAAGGCAGCGCTGCTGGAAAGGCCGCTGCCGCTGAGTACCTGAGAAGTGGTGTAAGCGTCAAAGCCGGACACCGGATACCCCATTTCAATAAAGCGATTCGCCATACCGCGGATAATGGATTTGCTTTTATTTTTTTCCTCATTATGTACAGAAAGGTCTGTCAGGTCAATCACGTCCTCCGGATAGCCCTGCGATTTGATGCGGATTTTATAGTCGTCATTGCGGGAAGCAATGGCTATGACATCCAGATTCACCGCCGCCGCCAGCACATGACCGCGCTGGTGGTCGGTGTGGTTGCCGCCCACCTCTGTGCGTCCCGGTGCGCTGAAAACACTCACATCGCGTTCTTCCCCATAAATAGATGCAAAGCAGTCTATTGCGTCCGCGTAACGCTGAGCGACTGTCTCGCAGCCCTCGTCCCCGCAGACGTAGATATGTTTTATCTTCTCATTCATGTTCCCCATCAGGAACGCTTTCTTTGCTTCTGTCAGTTTCATCTGCACATCTCCCCTTTTTGATAATTCCAGATAATTCACTCATTATCTGCAAGGTTCATCAACTTTCTTCTTTGCTATCTTAGCTCTGTTTGGCGCTGTATGCAAGCACAGAATGTTTCAAATTTATGGACATATGATGCATTCTGGGACATTCTTCTTCAATTTTGTCATCTGTCTCCGTTTTGTGTATTTTCACCTTGTCCGAATTCCATGCTTTGATTTTTTCGTATGCAATGCCTATTCCGCCCTATCACTCCCTTCGCTGAGATTTTCCTGTGCTGCTGGTGTTCGGCAATCTTCTGTTGTATAATAATAAATGTATAAATGAAAGCCGGAATGGCTATCTTACTTAATTGTCTGAAAGGATTATTTTTGATGCAAAAAAATTCACAAAGTCTGTCAAAGCCGAATCTGCCCGCCGTCCTGCCCGCTGTGCTGTGTACCCTGCTGTGGGGCAGTGCTTTTCCATTCATTAAACTAGGCTATCAGGCTTTTGATATTTCGGGGCCGTTTTCTCAGATTCTTTTTGCCGGACTGCGGTTTGCGCTTGCCGGACTTCTGGTCATTCTTTTTCAGTCCGTGCGACAGAAAAAATTCTGTGTTCCCGCTCGTGGCAGCCGGCTTGCGGTCTTGCGGCTCGGTTTGGTGATGACTGCCGCCCAGTATTTGCTGTTTTATCTCGGGCTTGCTCACACAACCGGTGTGCGCGGCTCCATTATTCAGGGCACTGGTACATTTCTTACCGTTATATTGGCACACTTCTTCCTTCGTGGAAATGACCGCATTACTGTAAGCAAAGCAGCTGGATGTTTCGTCGGATTTGCCGGTGTGGTTTTGGTCAATCTTGACGGTGCAGGCGGCAGTTTCAGCTTTCAGGGGGAGGGACTGATGTTCCTCGCCACCGCCATGTTCTCTGTTGGCTCCATTCTTAGCAAGACAGTGACCGAAACCGTGGAACCTTTCTGTGCGGCAGGATGGCAGCTTTTTTCCGGTGGTCTGGTGCTGACCATTATCGGACTGTTTGGCGGCGGAAAGCTGACACCATCCGGTGTGGCATGCTGGGGCATCTTCCTGTATCTTGCGCTGCTTTCCAGCATTGCATTCACCATCTGGACGGTTCTGCTGCAGCGCTTCCCCGCCGGGCAGATTGCCGCCTATAATTTCCTGACACCGGTCTTTGGGGTGTTGCTCTCCGCTCTGATGCTGCGGGAATCCCTCTCCGGCTGGAAAACGGCAGTGGCACTTGTGCTGGTCTGCGCCGGTATTTTGCTGGTCAGCCGTGTGCCTCACAAACAAAATCAATAAGTTACTTTTATTTTATAATTTATTTCATGCGAATCCGGCCGGAAAGGAGACGGACACTTGAAAGAAAATCTTTCGCTCCCTTATACAGAACAACCTATTTTCATGCGGTTGATCAAGCGGTACATGGAACATGATGTGGGACGGTGCGCTGCGGCACTGGCTTATTATTTCCTGTTTTCTATTTTTCCGGCGCTCATCCTGCTCACCATGCTGCTGACATGGCTAAAACTGCCGCCGGTTTTCGTGGAGCTTCTGCGCGGGATTGTGCCAAATGATATTTTGGAGATTATTTCCGCCTATATGAAACACGTCAATCAGGTGAACACCACCCACAATGCGTCTCTGCTGACTGGCAGCATTCTGCTGCTCATCTATTTCACGATGCGCGCCATGAATTGTGCCCTGCGGTATATCCGTGTCGCCTATGGCTACAAATCCACCAAATCTCCTATTCGGCAGCAGCTCAATCTTTTTGTTGCCATGCTATTTATGATGTTTGGTATTTTTCTGGCACTGATGCTCATCAATGTGGGACGCCGCACCCTGTATTTCCTCTCTCCAGTGCTGCATCTGACCAATACTTCCATCAACATCTGGAACCTTTTCCGGTTCATCATCCTTGCCGCCGTCCTCTTTGCGGTGCTGTTCTTCATTTATTATCTGGTACCGGGCCGCGTGCATTCCCCGCGCCGTGTGTTGCCCGGTACATTGCTCGCCATGGTGACATGGACTGCATTTTCCATGATTTATGCTTACTATGTTGAAAATATCGGAAACTACTCTTTGCTGTACGGAACACTGGGTGCCGCCATCGTCCTGTTGCTGTGGCTCTATTTCAGCGGATTCGTGCTGATCATCGGTGCGGAGGTCAACGGCATTTATCTGGAAATGCGTGCTGAAATGCGCAAAAAGAAGGTAAAAATACCGCAGTGGAAATATCTTTGGGTGTGCGGCTGGACCTTCCACTCCGGAAAAAAGGATCCGCCCCGCCACAACCAAATGAATCAAAAATAAAAGAGGCAGAAACTGTGAGGAAAATCTCCACGCAAAATGGGCATTCTATGCGTGAGGTGATTGTTATGCAGTACAGACCAGATGAACTTTTCGCAGACTGCCGCTTCCCCAACCCGATTCTGTCAAAATTTGAGCGTGAAAACGACCGTTACTGTCATATCCCGGATATCACTGCCGAGGATGCCATGCTCAATGATGCGGGAACGGATATCTCCTATGAGGGCGGCCCTCTCAGTGCCGGTCAGACACAGGCGGATGCCCCAAAAACTGTCGAAAAGAAAAAAGACCACCCCAAGAAGAAATAACAAAAGCCGGAGCTGCACAGAAAGCTTTTTCCTGTGTGCTCCGGCTTTTGCCGTTTGATTTATAAATTTCCGATTAAATAACCTGCCATGGGTTGGGTTCCCCGGCCTCATAGGCGAGGCAGCTCCGAATGGAATTCTCCACCATATCGCTGACTGCCTGGTCGGTATAAAACGCTGTGTGCGGCGTTACAAGGACATTTGGGAAAGAACGGAGCAAAGCAAGGTCATGGTTGGACAGCGGCTGGTCCTGCAGGTCGCGGTAATACAATCCAGCTTCATTTTCAATGACATCCAATGCCGCTCCGCCAATACGATTATGTTCCAGTGCATCAATCAGCGCGTCTGTGTCGATGAGTGACCCGCGCCCGGTATTGACAATCACAGCGTCCGGCTTCATTTTGGCAAGATTGTCTTTGCCAATCATATGGTAATTGTCTTTGGTTGCCGGCATATGCAGTGTAATCACATCGCTTTCCCGCAGCAGAGTATCCAAGTCTGTGTAGGTGGCAAAAGCTTTCACATCTTCATTTTCATGCAGGTCACAGGCTAAAATACGGCATCCAAACCCTGTCAGCCGTGTAATAACCGTCCGCCCGATTCTGCCAGTGCCGATGATGCCGACCGTCAGGTTTGGCAGCTCTCTGCCCTGCATTCCCTGCAGGCTGTAATTCTGCACAGCCGCATGGCGAAGAATCGATTTCATGCGCCGTGTGGCCATCAGAATAAGCATGATGGTGTAATCCGCCACACTGTTGGGGGAGTAGCATACATTGCCGACGTGTATACCAAGCTGTTTGGCATACTCGATATCAATATGGTCATAGCCAATCGTGCGTGTGGAAATATATTCCACGCCATTCTGATGCAGCGCATCCAGCACATCGGCTGTCACCTGTGTCGTGATAATACTGACCGCCCTTGAGCCGGCCGCCAGCTCAGCGGTGTCCGCTGTCAGACGTTTATCGGTTCGATTCAGATGCAAATGGTACTTTTCCTCAAAATGATTCAGAAACTGTGTTTCATCCTGCCTACAGGAATAAACTGTTATCGACATGAAAGTCCTCTCCTTTGCCAAGCCGCTGCATCGCGGTGCCCTATGAAATGATTGCTAAATCTATTATAAACCGCCGGCAGAAAAAATCAATGCAACAGGCTGACGGCTTTTTTAATCTTGAGTTACAGACAGCAAGTATGGTATACTTGTAAAATCAATTCTGCAATAAAGAGGGCATTACCATGTATCAGCAGCCCACCGCTTCTTCCGCGACTGAAAATCTTTCTTTTTTGTTTTGCGGGGAACGTTCCTGTGCACCCAAATATTCTTTTGGTCCGGCTGTACTGGAATACTATATTCTGTTTTACTGTGTCAGCGGAAAAGCTGTCTTTCAGGCAGGCGACCGGGAGTATCCGGTCGGACCGCGGCAAGGAGTTTTCTTTCTGCCGGGAGAGCTGGCACGTTATCAGGCAGATACACACGCCCCATGCCACTGCATCTGGGTTGCTTTTCACGGTTCCGGAGCAGAAGCCGCCCTCTCCCGCTGCGGGCTGAGCCGCACCAATCGTGTTTATCAGTGCAGAGAAGCCGATGCTCTGCTGAGCTGCCTGCATCAAATGGAGGAGCACACAAAGCTTTCTTTCAGTGATGAATTCTGGTTGCAAAGTCTGCTTTATCAGTGGTTTGCGCTGCTCGCTTCCGCCGCCGGTCTTTCCTATGGAATGCGTGAGCCGGAACGGCCCGGCAATATTTATGTGACCAAAGCTTCTGAATATATGCGCCGCAATTATCAAAACAATATTACTGTGACTGAGCTGGCAGAATATGTCGGACTGAACCGCAGCTACCTGACAACCCTGTTTCAGCGGCAGCTTCACATTTCGCCGCGCGGTTTCCTCATGCAGCTTCGCATCGGCCAGGCGGCTAACCTGCTGCATACCTCTCAGTTTTCCATCGGGCAGATTGCGCATTCCTGCGGCTATCCGGACCCATTGGCCTTTTCCAAAGCTTTTCACAAATTAAAGGGCTGCAGCCCTTCAGAATATCGCACAGCCATACAGCAAAAGGACATGATGGACATCCCAAGCAGTAACTGAAAGTATAACAAAAGGAGCTGATGCCGGACGGGCATTCAGCTCCTTTGCTGTTTCAAATGATTATCAGCCCTCAAATGCGGACTGCATATAAAACTCCATTGCTTTTTGCATCATTTCCATAGGCGTTTTAAAATCGGTCTTGCTGAGGAAAGAAGTATCCTTCAGCTTCTCGAAATCGGAAACGTCTGTCAATGTACCGCCGCAGTCTGCCTGCAATTCTGCCAGTGTAGCATACTGGGTGTATTTCTGCAGAAATGGTTCTGTCAGCAAAGTACTCAAATCCAAGCTGCTTCCGAAAGTGGCCATCATATTTCCAAATTCCTCGGCCTGCTCAAAAATGTTTTTCTTATCCTTATTGCTCTTTGCATCAGACATATTAGTGCCTCCTTCAAGTGAATTATTACTAAAACACATAAGATTCTTTGAAGTGATTATACTCCTCAGGCAAAGAAAAAACAAGTCAATTCTGCGGGCAGAATTTAAACTTGACTTTATCGCCCGAAAATCAGTCATCCGGAAATAGAATATGGCTCAATGTTGACATTATATTTTCATACTCGTCAATCATTTTTAAAATATGCAGGCTGATTTGCGACAGCTGTTTCTATAAATATTTTGCATATTTGTAATGTCTTAAAACTTTACATATGTATTCCCATGCGGAATTTCAGGGAATTTACACAGGAAATTTGTAAAGTAAATTTGCCTTACAAAATAATGGATTTGACTGTCTTCAGGAGCTTGCAAATTTTGTAGAAATATGTTTTAAAGTTTTCTTGGCAACTGTGGGTTGCGCTGACTGGCTGCAATAATTTTAATTTATCCCATGATTTCTACAGCGAAATGGCGATGTCGAGGCCCGTCAAATTCGCAGAAATAAATTCCCTGCCAAGTGCCAAGAATCAAATGTCCATCCTGGATTGGAACGGTTACGCTGCATCCGATGACAGAAGACTTGAGGTGTGCCGCCGAATTGCCTTCCTGATGCCGAAATTCCGGGCGGTCGGGAAAGGTCTTGTCTAAAGCAAACATCAGGTCATGTACCACATCCGGGTCAGCGTTCTCATTGATTGTCACACCGGCGGTGGTATGCACGCAATAAACTAAACAGCAGCCGGATGTCGTTCCACTTTTGTTCAGTGCATCCCGAACCATGTCCGTAATCTCATAGAAGCCTTCTTGGCCTGTATCCAATTCATAAGAATATAGCAAATCATTTTCCCTCCATGTTCCAGTTTGTTTTCGGCGAAAATTTGTCGAACTGTACTTCTTAGTATAGGTCAAATACTTTGGAAACACAAGGCTGCGGCCTACTTGCGCTTCTCCTGAAAATACAGTATACTGATTTGGAAAGGAAGTGTGCCCATGCAGTTACCAAAAGACCCGGCTATCCTGCTCAGCTTTGTAAACACCCGCCTGCGTGACTCCTGCAAAAATCTGCAGGAACTCTGCCGCAGCTTGGAAATCGCTCAGAGTGACTTGGAGCAAAGACTTGCCGCCATTGACTATACTTATGATGCCAAATGTAATCAATTTATATGAATCACATATACACAAAAAGAGCCTACGGAAACATCCGCAGGCTCGCTTTTTTTCATTCTTAAAACCATATCTATTTAGAATCCGGATTCCCACTGAAAAGAAGCCGCTCTGCCAACAAGCAGGCATCCTCAATGCAGCCGTCACAGCTGCGCACAGGTTTGCCGGTTCCCATACCCTTCAGCTCTTTGCAAACGAAAGTCCCATTCTTTTCCCGAAATTGCTGCAGAAGCTGAGCAGAAAGCTGATAAGTATCCTTTTTGGAAACGTGCTGCTGCATCCCGCCGCTGGATTTCATCCCGGCAAGCAATACCGCACCGCTGACAGCACCACAGGTGGCATCCATGCTTCCCATGCCGGCACCGAAGCCTTCCGATAAGCGGAACATCTCGTCCTCCGGTACACCAAGAATATCACAATAGGTACAAGCTACCGCCTGACAGCAATTATAACCGCTGTGATGCCGCTTGAGTGCCTCATTGATTCTGCTCGTCATGTTTCTCTGCTCCTTCCTGCGGGGCTGCTTCCGGTGCCGCATCCTCTTTCGGCTCACTCAAATTCTTTGCCGATGATTCTGCCGCATCACCGTCCGGAGTCGGTTCCGAACCATTCGGCAGGGTACCATTTGCATCGCTGTCTGCATCCGGTTCAACCAGTTTTTCCGGCTCATGAAGCAGCTTCATAAATTCATCACCGGTGATTGTTTCTTTATCCAGTAAATATTTCGCAATCACATGCAGTTTCGGCGTATTCTCTTTCAAAATACTCAGTGCTTTCTCATGCTGCACCTTAATCACACGGCGAACTTCCACATCAATCTTAGTTGCGGTTTCCGGCGAGCAGGCAAGGGAAGTATCGCCGCCGAGATATTTATTCTGCACGGTTTCCATGGCAACCATACCAAAATCATCGCTCATACCGAAACGTGTAATCATCGCGCGCGTAAGCTTTGTTGCCTGCTCAATATCATTGCTTGCGCCGGAAGTCGAATCGCCGAAAATAAGTTCCTCGGCCGCACGTCCGCCGCACAGGACAGCGATTTTGTCCAGACACTCCGTTTTGCTCATCAGCATCTTTTCGCCTTCGTCCACCTGCATGGTATAACCCAAAGCGCCGCTGGTACGCGGAATAATCGTAATCTTTGTGACAGGTGCCGTGCCTTTCTGCATTGCCGCAACCAGCGCATGTCCGGTTTCATGATAAGCAACGATTTTCTTTTCTTTCGGCGGGATAACGGCACCCTTGCGCTGATAACCCGCGATGACCGTTTCCACACTTTCCTCAAGGTCTTCTTCCACAACAGACTTGCGCCCGCATTTCACAGCACGCAGAGCCGCCTCATTGATAATGTTCGCAAGCTCGGCACCAGAGGCACCCGCAGTTGCTCGGGCAATCGCATTATAATCCACGTCCGGCCCGACTTTGATGTCCTTTGCGTGCACTTTGAGAATTGCCTCACGGCCCTTGAGGTCTGGCAGTTCCACCGGAATGCGCCTGTCAAAACGGCCCGGACGGAGCAGTGCTTTATCCAGACTGTCCGGCCGGTTGGTTGCCGCTAAAATCACAACACCCTTGCGTCCGTCAAAACCATCCATCTCTGTCAGGAGCTGATTCAGTGTCTGCTCCCGTTCATCATTTGTGGAAATGCTGTTGTCACGCGCCTTGCCGATGGTATCAATTTCATCGATAAACACAATGCAGGGAGCTTTTTCCTGTGCCTGTTTAAAGAGGTCACGCACTTTTGCGGCGCCCATGCCGACAAACATCTCCACAAATTCAGAGCCGGAAATGGAGAAGAACGGAACGTGCGCTTCACCCGCCACCGCCTGTGCCAGCAGCGTTTTGCCGGTACCGGGAGGGCCAACAAGCAGTGCGCCCTTTGGCAGAGTTGCACCAATGTCCGCGTACTTCTGCGGATTGTGCAGGAAATCGACAATTTCGACCAATGCTTCCTTGGCCTCGTCCTCACCGGCCACATCCGCAAAAGTTTTGCCTGTCTGTGCTTCCACATAGATTTTTGCGTTGCTCTTTCCAAAAGTCATGGAGCCGGGACCGCCGACTTTCTTCTGCATCCAGCGCAGGAAAAGCCATCCGCCCAGCAGCATGAGCACAAATGGAATCACCAGCTCCACCAGCACCGACACCACTGGAGAGGTCGTCTGCGGAATATTCGCTGTGAACTGAATATTGCCTTTCTGCAGCAGACGTTCGGTCAGTTTTTCATCCGGCATTACGCCAGTTTCATAAACGCCTTCCGCATTTGCGTCTGCCTTCTGCAAAACAGCAGCCGGCCCGCCGGAAACAGCGGGCACACCGGAGGAAGCCGAGGCAGATGAATTGACCACTGGCACACTGCCTTTTGCGGCAAAGGTGATTTTCAGGTTGGTACGGTCGATATTGACTTTGGTCACCTGACCATTGTCCACCATTTTCAGGAAAGCCGCATAGCTCACCTCTGTGGTTTTGGGCTTCATAACGGATGGGAATACAACAAAATTCAGCAGAGCAATCAGCACGATTGCCACTGTGTAGAAAATTATCATTTGCTTTTTGGGGTCTTTCTGTTCCTTCATTGTAGTCCCCTTCCCCTGACAGCAACGACTATGTCAGGCAGCCAACAATCAAAATTATCTGTGGCTGCAAAAAAATTAATCTGTGTTATTTTGATTCCATCATACCACAAAATTCACCGGATTACTATGGAATCCGCGTAAACAAATTATGGCGGTAAAATGGCCAAATACCAATGACTGCGCTTTACCCGACTTTGGTCACCGGGCAGGCCGGCGTTCCATCTGTATAGGAAAGCTTGATGCTGTCACCTGTGTTATAGCGCAAGAATTCGATGTGGTCGGCAATGTTAACATCATACAGGTGGCTGTCGCCCTCCAACATGACATAATAGTGGGAATTGCCGTCCTGCACGGTCTGCGAAATCTTCTTTATCTTTCCGGAAGCAGTTTTCACGCTTTCTTGCTGTGCGCCGCCGGAAGTAATTCCGTTTTTCTTCAGCAGTGCTTTATAATTCTGCGCGCATTCGGGAACGGTATCACCGATGGCAACAATCTGGTATTTCTGGACATTGACCATCGCGTATTTTTTCACCAGTCCGGAAGCGTCTTTCAGCGCGATGAAATAAGTCGGTTGCCCCGCCGTATTCAGCAGCAGGGGGAAGGTTGCCTTATAACCGAGGTTCTGCACCTGCCCCTCTGCGCTGCTCATCGCGGAATTCTCCACCGCACCGCTGACAGAATAAAATTTGGTTTCCTTCGTGCGCTGATTCATCAAAACAAAGCCGACAATGCTCTGGTCACCTGTAACGGAAGTGACACCGGTGTAAACCCAGACATCATCATTCATGGCAAGATAATTATAGCCGTCCGTCGTTTTCAGACAGTCCTTCTGCCCCAGGACTGAGTTGAAATAGCCATGTTTCAGTGTCCCGTAATAATTATAAAATCCGTTCAGCATATCGGCAGAGTAAACTTTATCCACCCACTGTGGCACATCCTGCACCGCCACATCCTGTGTTTCGCCGGTCTGCGCATTGCATAGCACCACCCGGCTGATGGTTTCCCCGCCGAAAAGGCCTATTGTGTAGTCCTTAACCGGACAGATCCACCATGGTGTGCCATTGTCATCAATTTCAAAATTTGCTTTGTCAAAGATATAGGTTGGATAACGGAAACGCAGATGGCGCTCGATTTTCCGGTTGAAATGCTCTGATTTGGAGTAGCGAATTGGTTTGTCAAGTTTTACCAGTTCCGTATCCTGCGTAGCCATATCAATTTTTATATAAGCCGGAATGCCGCTGCTCTGATTGGTCATCCACTTAATGACATTGGCATACTGCAGCGGCGACACACGCACTGGTGTATTCTTGTAGTTTATTTGGCTATACTCATCCGAGACTTCAAACTGGGACACCATATCTGCCATGCTGCCCATTTTTCGGTTGCCCAGCAGAGTGGCGGAATCCCTGTCCATCAGCGGAATTTTATTCATGTCAATTTCCTGTATATCTTTGGTAAAGCTGCCCTGCTTCACTGTCAGAAGCTGCTGATATTTCTTGGCATTCACAATCGGCGAGGAAAGGATGCTGCCCACCGCGAAAAAGCCAATCAGGCAGAATACAATCACGATGCCGATTCTTGCCGGCTTTTCATGTTTCCAGTCAATGTGTATCTCCGTTTCGCTCCCATGAGGCGAACGCTTGGCCGCCGGAATGATGCACAGCGCCAGAACCAAAACGATGGCTGTTAGGATAAGAAAGCCCCAGAAACCAGCCGCATGAATGTTGAAAGCCGGAAGCTTCGCATAATAGTACAGGAATGCCAACACGGCCACAATGACAACTGTGACTACCGTCCTTCCAGATTTTTTGCCTGCCGGATTTACTTTTTTCAGTTTCATAAAATTCTCCTTGCAAATTGTGGATAGACTCAATGAGGCTATTATACACGATTCAGAGGAAAAGTACCACACCATATTCTGCAAACGTTTCAACAAACGCAAGTTGATTCATAAAAAAGCAGACTACACGTTAAAAACGCACAGTCTGTTTTTTTACTCATTTTATAATTTTATGGAATTCAAACAACACTGAAAAGCATATCGCCATAGGTCGGATAAGGCCAGTAGCTCTCGCCAACCAGAGGTTCAATCTCATCCGCAGTCTTGCGGGTCTTTTCCATCTGGGCAAACAGTGTGTGGCGGGAATAATTCGCCTGCTCCTGCACAGTGCCTTTGCCCTCTCCGCCGATTGCTTTCTCCAGCATCTTTGTTTCCTGATAAAGGGAATCGCACAACCCAGAAAGTTTCTTAACCGTGTCCTTCTCATATTCGGAACCAACACCGGTGCATACTTCCTGCTTTGCCTTGATTTCCTCGCACAAATCCTTCATATACTTTCCGGCAGCCGGCAGAATGTCCTTGTAAATCATATCCACCATGGTCAGTGCTTCAATGTGGAGCTGCTTTGCATAGTTTTCAAGTTGGATGTCGCAGCGGGAATAAACTTCGTCCTTTGCCAACACCCCATGATGCTCAAAGAGCTTCACATTCTCCGGCCGAGTGTAATACGGCATTGCTTCCGCTGTGGAAGGAAGGTTCAGCAGGCCGCGCTTCTTTGCCTCCGCAATCCACTCATCTGTATAGCCATCCCCATTAAAGACGATGCGCTTGTGGTCATGGTAAGCGTCATGGATAATGGTATTGAGTTCCTTGGTAAAGTCTTTTGCTTTCTCCAGACGGTCAGCGTATTTCTCCAACACATCCGCTACAATCGTGTTGAGGATCATATTCGGGCAGGCAATGGAAACCGTGGAACCAAGCATACGGAACTCAAATTTATTGCCGGTAAAAGCAAACGGAGATGTGCGGTTACGGTCTGTGGCGTCTTTGGGCAGCGGCGGCAGTTCATCCACACCGATGGTCAGCACTTCTTTATCTTTCTGCGCATAGTGCTTGCCCTGATCAATGGACTCAAGTACAGCAGTCAGTTCATCCCCAAGGAAGATGGAAATAATCGCCGGCGGTGCTTCGTTGGCGCCCAGGCGGTGGTCATTGCCGGCGCTGGCAACGGAAAGGCGCAGCAAATCCTGATGCTCGTCCACTGCCTCAATGATGGCAACAAGGAACAGCAGGAACTGTGCATTCTCACGCGGAGAATCGCCGGGGTCCAGCAGGTTTGCGCCGGTGTCTTTGGACAGAGACCAGTTGTTATGCTTTCCGGAGCCATTCACACCCTCAAACGGCTTCTCATGCAGCAGGCAGGCAAGACCGTGACGCGCGGCCACTTTCTTCATGATTTCCATGGTAAGCTGGTTGTGGTCGGCGGCAATGTTGGCACCAGTAAAAATTGGTGCCAGTTCATGCTGAGAAGGAGCAACTTCATTATGCTCTGTTTTAGCGAGGATGCCAAGCTTCCAGAGTTCATCGTCAAGGTCTTTCATAAATGCCTTGACACGCGGCTTGATAACACCGAAATAATGATCCTCCATCTCCTGTCCCTTCGGCGGCTTTGCGCCAAAGAGTGTGCGGCCGGTATAAACCAAATCGCGGCGCTTGAGATATAGGTCGCGGTCAATCAGGAAATATTCCTGCTCCGGACCAACGGTGGTATTGACACGCTGCGCTGTTGAATCGCCAAACAGACGCAAAATGCGCAGTGCCTGTTTGCTGATGGCATTCATAGAGCGCAGCAGCGGTGTCTTTTTGTCCAGCGCCTCGCCGCCATAGGAACAAAATGCTGTCGGAATGCAGAGGGTATCATCTTTAATGAAGGCATCACTGGTGGGGTCCCATGCAGTGTATCCGCGTGCTTCAAAAGTGGCCCGCAGACCGCCGGACGGGAAGGAACTGGCATCCGGTTCACCCTTAATCAGCTCTTTGCCGGAAAACTCCATGATAACCCGTTCGCCATCGACCGGATAAATGAAGCTGTCGTGCTTTTCTGCAGTAATGCCGGTCATGGGCTGAAACCAATGAGTAAAGTGTGTGCAGCCATTTTCCACTGCCCAGTCCTTCATTGCATTGGCCACAACGTTTGCCACATCCGCAATCAGCGGCTGGCCCTCTTTGCGTGTTTTCATCAGTGCCTTAAACGTATCCTTCGGCAGGCGCGCCTTCATCACACTTTCGTTGAATACAAGGCTGCCAAACATTTCTGGAACAGTACTCATGCAATTTCCCTCCATCAGTCATGTAAATATAGAAAAAGCGCTATAGGGAACCACACCCCCACAGCGCCTTTACTGTTTGTTGCCATCATTATATGCCTGCCGGATGCAAAAGTCAACGGCTGCACAGGAAAAGTCCGCACAAACCGGCATGAATTCTTTTTATTTTTTCGTACATAGAGCCGAACCTGTGTGATTTTCCACATTTCTGCTTACTTTTCAGAAGTATGTAACGCTATTTTTTGCTTTCTGGCAATTACAACACTGACTGGCGGAAATATCTGATGCTGATTGCGGAGCAGCTTTTCCACCATAAAACCATTCTGCGACAACACGGCAATGTATTCTTCAATATGGGAAAGGCCAATGTCCATGATGGCAACCCTGCAGCCGTTCTTGGCCACTCTTGCAATTTCGAGCAGTGCTTTCTTCCGTTCCTCCTCCGGCTTGACATTGTGGATAGCCAGACTGGAAACAATTGCGCTGAAAGTTTCATCGGGAAACGGCAGCTTGCGCATATCCGCACTCTGCACCTCAATTTTGTCCGCTGTGCCCTCCAGCTTTGCGTTTTTCAGCACAGCCTCTTTGCAGTTTCCGGACTGGTCCTGCCCTTTCCACAAATCAATGCCGTAAGCTTTGCCAGTGGTGAGTTTTGCCGCCGCACCGTTGAGCATCAGTCCGCGCCCGCAGCCAACATCCAGCACCGTATCGCTGCCGCGGATGGACAGATAGCCCAAAATCTTTTCACGCATTTTATATTTGCCGCATTTGCTGCCGTAAACCATATAGCCACCGATAAGCAACAGCAGGATGCCGAACGCAATGGAACTGCCCTGCTTCCAAATTATGCCGCCAATCAGAAATACCATGCCGGGAGCCAGATAACCAAGAACTACCGTTGGTGCATCCAACCCATACTTTCCCTTTTTCATACTAATTTTCCTCTTTTCAATCAAATTTATAACGAATCAGGCATACCGGAAAGTAAGCCAAAATGTCCCAGAGCATTCCAGATGCCGTCCTCTCCGACCGCACTGGTCACATAACCGGCCGCTTCTTTCAGCGGCGGGATAGCATTTCCCATGGCAATACCCAGTTTGGCATCCCGCATCAGTTCCATATCGTTGCCGCTGTCCCCGAAAAAGATAACTTGCTCAAAACTGCTGTGATAATACTGCAGCACACGCCGCATTCCTTCCGTTTTGGAAAGCGACCGCGGAATAATATCGGCACCGCGCTTTTTGCCAAAAAGGGGGACGTTCACCTCCGGAAACTGCTTTTCCAGCAGACGAGCATCCTTTTCACAGCCAACCAACGCCATAGCGTTCACCTGCCTGCCAAAAGCTTCTTCCGCCGGACGGACAGCGACTTCATCCTGCCGCACGCAGGTATAAATAAATTCTTTCAGTGGTTCCGGCTCCGTGGTGTAATAAACATCGTCCAGCAGACAGCTAATGCACAAACCGTGCGCTCTGCCAAAACGAAAAATGCTCCGCATCAGTTCCTGTGGCAGAAAATACTCATAAAGCACCCTGCCCTCGGCCCATACACGGGCACCGTTCATTTCCACCACAGCATCCGGTCTGACGGTTTCTATGCCATAGGCACTCTCCGCCTGACGCATATCGCGCCCGGTGGCAATCACAATTTTCCATTCACCGCGCAAAAATCGTATTGCTTTCTGTGCGCTGTCCGGTATTTGCCCGGTCGCATGGTCAAGCAATGTCATGTCATAATCAAAGCAAAGCAGTTTTTCCAATTTTTATCCCCTCGGTGTCCATAACCATCTTCCCTAATATAAAACAGCATTCCCCATTCGTCAAGTATTCTGCGGCGTAAAAGACATTTTCAAAGGAACAGCGCCCTGACCTGCTGTGTTTCAGGCCGGGGCGCTGTCTGGATGGAAATCAATATGAAAAGAAGAGAAACTTATACGCAATGTTCAGCAAATATCTTTTTTGCAGAAAATTTCCGCTCCGGCAGCAAAGAAGACCACCAGCGTTACCAAAGAAATCACAACTGCCTTCAAAAGCTGATCGACCGGCTGACCGCTGGCAACCGTAAGCTGTGACTTCAGCAGATACGGAACCGCACCCGACAGACGGAACAGCTTCAGCAGCAAGTCTGTAAAAAAGAAACCGCCATAGAAGAAAACAATCCACAGGGAATTGTGATGAAACAGCGTGCTGAAAAATGACGCCATAGCAAGGCTTGCAATAAAGACAACGCCTGCTGTTCCCATGCGCATCATGAACTCGTTAACGAATGTGGATGTTAGACCCGCATCATGGCTGAGGACAACCATAGACCCGCCGACATAGACCGCCAGCACCACTGCCATCATCAGCACGCCAAGAATGATGGAAGCCACCATTTTGGAAGCATAAAGCGCCAAGCGACCGGTGCCGTAAGACAATGTGTTTTTCATCGTGTGCTCACGAAAATCCTCATTCAGGACAATATCCGTCAGGCACGGCAAAATCATAACCGCCAAGGAAACATACTGGAAAGCAAATTGGAATGCTACGCTGACTTTGGAACTCTGTGCGGAGCCATGCAGAGCAAAGACAATAACCAAACTCAGCGCCGCGACAATCAGAGTCAGAATATAAAAATAAGTGCGGTGAAAAACTTTATATAAATCTGCGTGAATCAGTTTAAGCATTCTCATTTCCTCCTATCAGGCTGACAAAGTAGTCTTCCAAATTGATGCCGGAACGGTAAACCTGTGAAACCATGACGTTATTTTCAACCAGCGACTTGACAAACTGCTTGGACTCATCCATCCGCTCACTGATGTGCAGCGTGTGCTGGTCCGCAGTCTCTATCTGTGTTAGCCCGCACTGTTCCTGCAGTATCTGTGCGGCTGTTGCTGCATCGTCCACTTCCATCAGCAAATAGTTCCGGCATTTCTCTTTCAGCGCTTTTGCCGAAATATGCTCCACCAGTTTTCCTTTGCTGATAAAGCCGTAAGTTGTGGCGATTTGTGACAGCTCACCGAGGATATGACTGGAAATCAGAATCGTGGTCTGTTGTTCCTGATTAAGTTTCAGGATGATTTCACGGAATTCCTTGATGCCCATTGGGTCGAGGCCGTTAATGGGTTCGTCCAACACCAGAATGTCCGGATGCTCCATCACTGCCAGAGCAAGGCCCAAGCGTTGTTTCATACCAAGGGAAAAGCTGCGGAACTTTTTGTTGCCGGTATCCGCAAGTCCCACAAACTGCAGCGCCTGTGTCACAGCCTGTTCGTCTTTGCTGCCGCGCTGAATGCGATAATATTCCAAATTAGCCCGGGCGGACAGGTAAGGATAAAATCCGGGTGTTTCAATCATGGTACCCATGTGGTGGCGTGCCCGGTTGAGATCGCCCGCCGCCGTCTTTCCAAGCAGCGCCAGCTTGCCAGAAGTTGGCGGAGTCAGGCCACACACCATTTTGAGCAGTGTCGTTTTTCCGGCGCCGTTCTGCCCAACCAGCGCATAAATATCGCCGCGGTTCACCTGAATGCTCAAGTCGGAAACGGCGGCAAACCGTTTGTACATTTTCGTAATGCCATGCGTTTGAATAACTGCTTCTTCCATATTTTCTCTCCCTTTACCTTCTGTGTCATTGTACTCATGTATTAATAACGTAATACAATAATACACTGGCTTTTCCTCTCTGTCAAGTCTTTTTCCGCAGTAATTGCAAAAAAAGGTTGCTTTTTTTTCATTAATGTTTATAATCATAAATAGTTGTCAATAATAAACTATTTCATATAGTCAACGATTGACTGTATGAAATTAGTCCTAATGAAAGGAGCGAAACCATTATGCCAGAAGATGACAGCCAGCGGCTTTTCGCAGCAGTCTGCCGACTGCAGAAAAATTCCGCCCGTCTGCACCACATGAGCAACCTATCTCCCAGTGAATTCATGGTTTTTAATCACGTTTACCGCATGCAAGGGGGACAAGGTGTGCGTGCCAGCAATCTGAGTACACATACGCACCTGAGCCGCTCCAGTATCAGCCATCTGCTGCGTTCCTTGGAAGCTAAGGGACTGACGGAGCGCACCACCTGCCATGAAGACCGCCGCGCCGTCTATGTGCGTGCCACAGAAAACGGACGCGAACTGTACGGTGCCATGACTGCCAGAATCAAGTCCTACACGGAGGAAGTGCTGCGGCGCATGGGACACGAAAAAGCAGAGCAGCTCATCGACCTGCTCAATGAGCTGGCAAACACCCTCAGCGATGTGCTGCAGTAACCGATCAAGCCCCATTTTTATCTTTATATAAAAGGAAGGAAAACATATGAGCAGAATTTCCCGTTATTTCAAAGCGTATATTGGGCCGATACTGCTGGCAATCGTGTTGCTGTTCTTTCAGGCACTGTGTGATTTGTCCCTGCCGAACTACATGAGCAACATTGTCAACATCGGCATCCAGCAGAGCGGCATTACAGATGCCGCTCCGGATGCCGTCAGCGCCAAGGGACTGCAGTTTTTTAAAAAATTTATGTCCAAGGAACAGGCGGATCAGATTGACAAAAGTTATCAGCTGGTGAAAACCGGCAGCGATACGTCCGCTTATCCGCTGAATAAATCAGAAAACATCTATACACTGAAAACAGACGCTGACCGCAGTGTCCTGAGCCAGACGTTTGGTGAAAGCACATGGACGTTTATCAATACAATGGAATCCCTGCAGGGCAAAACGGGCAAGCAGGCTTTTTCCAGCGGCAAGACAAACTTGACCGAGATGGATTTTTCCAAACTCTATCAAATGCAGCCCATGCTGGAAAAAATTCCGCAGCAGGTCTTTGAGGATGCCCGCAAAAAAGCCGCCGGTGTGCAGGATTCCATAAAGCTGCAAAGCGGCACCGTGCTGGTCAAGTCCTTCTATCAGGAACTTGGCATGGACACTGGCGCCATGGAGCAGCGGTATATCGTTATGGAAGGACTGAAAATGCTGGCACTCACACTGGGCAGTGCCATTGCGTCTGTCTTTGTCGGGCTGCTTGCTTCCCGTGCTTCTTCCGGCATTGGCCGTGACCTGCGGCGTGATGTGTTCCATCAGGTCAACAGCTTCTCGAATGCAGAGTTCGATAAATTCAGCACAGCCTCTCTGATTACCCGCACAACCAATGACATCACACAAGTGCAGATGGTTATGATGATGGGCATTCGGATGCTTGCTTATGCACCGATTATGGCTATCGGCGGCATCACCATGGCTGTGCGAAAGAGCGTTTCCATGACTTGGATTATCGTGCTGGCAGTCATTGTCCTAATCGGACTGGTCGGCATTGTTTTTGCCATTGCCATGCCGCGCTTCAAAAAAATGCAAAGCCTGATTGACCGGTTGAATCTGGTTGCGCGTGAAAATCTGACTGGGCTGATGGTAACACGTGCTTTCAGCAACCAGAGCTTTGAAGAAAAGCGCTTTGACAAAGCCAATACGGACTTGACAGACAATCAGCGCTTTGTTAACCGGCTGATGACCATAATGATGCCTGCCATGATGTTGATTATGAATGGCATTTCCCTGCTCATTGTTTGGGTCGGCGCTCATCAGGTGGCAGACAGCCGGATGCAGGTCGGTGACATGATGGCCTATATGCAGTATGCCATGCAAATTATTATGAGCTTTCTCTTTATCTCCATGGTATTCATTTTTGTGCCGCGCGCATCTGTTTCCGCCGGCCGAATCGCCGATGTGCTGGAAACAGAAACTTCCATTAAGGAGCCGACAGAACCGAAAGCCTTTGATTCCGTCAAAAAAGGCTTGGTCGAATTTAAAAATGTTTCTTTCCGCTACCATGGTGCGGAGGAAGATGTGCTGCACGATATTTCCTTCACCGCGGAACCGGGCAAAACCACTGCTTTCATCGGCTCCACCGGTTCCGGAAAAAGCACACTGGTCAACATGGTGCCGCGCTTCTATGACGCCACCTCCGGCAGTGTCTGCGTGGATGGGCAGGACGTCCGGAATGTTTCACAGGCAGCCCTTCACGAGCGTGTCGGTTATGTTCCGCAGCAAGGTATCCTGCTCTCCGGCACGATTGATTCTAACCTGCGCTACGGTAAAGCAAACGCAACAGATGAGGAAATCCGCACGGCGGCAGAAATCGCGCAGGCAGCCGAATTTATTGACAGCAACCCGGATGGCATGGACACACCGATTGCACAGGGCGGCGGCAATGTTTCCGGCGGCCAGAAACAGCGGCTCTCCATTGCGCGTGCACTGGCTACCAACGCGGAAATTTATATCTTTGATGACAGTTTCTCCGCACTGGACTTCAAAACCGATTCAACTCTGCGCGCGGCTCTGAAACAGCACATCAGCAGCGCAACCATCCTGCTGGTGGCACAGCGCATTTCCACAATTCTGGATGCAGACCAGATTATTGTACTGGATGAAGGAAAAATTGTAGGCCGCGGCACACATCAGGAACTGCTGAAAAGCTGCAAGACTTACTATGAAATCGCGTCTAGTCAGCTGACGAAGGAGGAATTAGCATGAATCAGCCAAATAATGCCTCCAAACGTCCACCGCAACATGGTCCGGTAGGACACGGCCCCATGGCGATGATGCCAGGAGAAAAATCCAAAGACCTGCCTGGCACACTTCGTAAGCTTCTGAAGTACCTTGGCGACTATAAAATCGGCATTTTCTTTGTCCTACTGTTTGCTGTAGCTTCCACCGTCTTTATGATTGTCGGCCCAAAAATTCTCGGCAATGCGACAACTGAGATTTTTACCGGACTGATGAACAAAGTGGCCGGAACCGGAAACGGTGTCAACTTTGTGCGTGTGGGACAGATTCTGGTGTTTCTGTTGGTCATTTATTTAATCAGTTCTGCCTTCTCCTATCTGCAGGGCTGGATTATGACCGGTATCACGATGGATGTGACCTATCATCTACGCCAAAATATTGCTAAAAAAATTCAGTACCTCCCGTTTGGCTACTATGACACCACCACAAACGGCGAAGTTCTCTCCCGCCTGACAAATGATGTGGATACCATTTCGCAAAGTCTGAATCAGTCTCTGACACAAATTATCACTAGTATCACCCAGATTATCGGCATCCTAATTATGATGTTCTCCATCAACTGGAAGATGTCCCTGGTGGCACTGTGCATTGTGCCGCTTTCCGCTCTGGTCATCCTGCTGGTAGTGAAACATTCTCAGAAATACTTCAAGCAGCAGCAAGACTATCTTGGCCATGTGAACGGTCACATTGAGGAAATGTACAGCAGTCACGTCATTGTGCGTGCCTTTAACGGCGAAGGACGCAATGAAAAAACTTTCTCCAAATATAACGACAATCTTTATCACTCCGCATGGAAAAGTCAGTTTCTCTCTGGCCTGATGCAGCCGGTTATGATCTTCATCGGCAACATCGGCTTTGTGGTCATCTGCATCCTCGGCGGCTGGCTTGCTGTGCAGGGTGTCATTACCGTCGGCGACATTCAGGCATTCACTCAGTACGTCCGCCAGTTCACACAGCCTATCCAGCAGGTGGCGAATATCTCGAATATTCTGCAGGCTACTGCCGCCGCCGCTGAGCGGGTCTTTGAATTTCTGGAAGAACCGGAGGAAGCGAAAGACGACAAGAATGCCATTACTCTGAACACCACCGACAAGCCAGACACAGAGCTGAATATCCATGTGAACGGCAGTGTGCAGTTTGCCCATGTACATTTCGGTTACACGCCGGATAAAACCATCATTCACGATTTTTCTGCAATCATTGAACCGGGACAAAAGGTCGCTATCGTCGGCCCGACCGGTGCCGGAAAAACCACTATGGTGAAACTGCTGATGCGTTTCTATGATGTCAATAACGGCGCGATTCTGGTGGACGGCTATGACATCCGCAACTTCAAGCGAACCGATCTGCGCAGGCTTTTTGGCATGGTACTGCAGGACACATGGCTTTACAATGCTTCCATTCGTGAAAATATCCGTTATGGCAACCATGAAGCAACGGATGAGCAGGTCCTGCTTGCGGCAAAGAACGCACAAGCAGACCACTTCATCCGCACTCTGCCCGGCGGCTATGACATGGTGCTAAATGAGGAAGCAAACAATGTGAGTCAGGGACAGAAACAGCTGCTGACGATTGCACGCGCGGTGTTGGCAGACCCGCAGATTCTGATTCTTGATGAAGCGACCTCCAGTGTTGATACCCGAACTGAAATTCTGATTCAAAAAGCGATGGACAACCTGATGAAGGGACGCACTTCCTTTATCATTGCACACCGGCTGTCCACAATCCGCAATGCCGACCTGATTCTGGTAATGAATCACGGGGATATTGTGGAGCAGGGCACCCACACATCCCTGTTGGCAAAGGGCGGCTTCTACGCTGACCTGTACAACAGCCAATTTGCGCATCAGGCATAACCACCATTGACCGTCAAGGTTCCGCTGCAGAGTGTGTCTCTGCGGTGGAACTTTTTTGCATATCTGCCTGCTTTCCTGAGAGTTTATGCATAAATATCCTTTGAACCGGGTAGGATGTGCGTCCCTCTTTCTTTCCTGTAACCTTCAGGCCATATGAGTTTTCCACATTTGAGAAGTTGAAACGGGTGAAAACTTCTCGCAGAAGTGAAAAATCCGCATGAATACACCCTATTTCAGTGGAAAACTCGGTTGAAAATGTTGAATGATTTTTAACAGGTATTTTTTTACTTTTCATATTTCCATACGCATTTTTATTCATTTATATTGTATTGGCAAAAATTGTGTGATAAAGTTTGCTGAACAAGTTTCCAAATGAGAATTATTTTTCGTGTAAAAAGCATTAAAATAAATTAAATTTTTTGTATGGAGGGAAAACTTCTTTATGAGCAGCCGTGTAAAACCCCGGTGGATTGTTCTTTCTGTGCTGGCAGTAGTTTTTGCCACGGTTGTGGTTGCTGCCGGCATCCGAATCATTCACTCTATGCAAAAACCCGAAAGCACCCCAAGTGCAGACACGCTGGCAGCTGAAATGGTGCAGGAAATGGGTTATAAAAACAGTTATATCCAGATTGCGGCACATTCCGTGCAGAAATATTATCCGATGGACAGCAGCCTGCTGGAAAGCAAAGGAATGTGGATAGACAAAAGGAGCAACATCGCCGGGGAATTGTGCTGCTTCCGTCTGCGCCGTTCAGATGACGCGGAGCAGGCCAAAAAAGTTATTCATGAGCGGCTGAATCAGAAGGCCCGCGCCCTGCATGGACTAAGCAGCGGGCAGGACCAGCTTGTGAAAAATGCCGCTGTGGTGCAGAGCGGCACTTATCTGCTGGTAGCAGTATCGGACAATACAGAAGCGGAAACGCGTCTTTTTAAAAAACTTCTGAATTAACTTGCAGTCAATGCCGGGATGTGCTACAATATTAGCGTTATCCGGCAAATGCAGAAGTAGTTCAGTGGCAGAACATCAGCTTCCCAAGCTGAATATGGGGGTTCGATTCCCCTCTTCTGCTCCACAAAATAAGTCCTCGAAAGTCGCATGTTGATGCGGGTTTCGGGGATTTTTTTATCACCAAGCAGAGTATTATGACTGGGGGCGTAAACAATGAAACGGCTGAAAATATGGATGACGGCACTGTTGGCAGCAGTGGTTGTCTGCACAGGATGCTGCCCTGCACACGCAGCTGAGAAGACAGACGCTGTCACCGGCAAAACGCAGATAAGAGTTGGCTGCACCGAAATGAATGGTTTTTTGAAGCGCAATGTGAATGGCAGCTTTTCTGGGTTTGCCTATGATATACTCAAAGAACTTTCCATGTATATGGGCAGCGATTTTGAAATTACTGCCGCTTCTCATACGGACTGCCTGCAAATGCTGGAGGAAGGCAAACTGGATTTGGTCATTCCCATGGAAATGACTGAGGGCAGCGCACAAAATTATGCTCTGTCCGATATGCCGTTCTGCAGCAGTACCGCCGTGTTGATTACTCAGCCGGACTCCGATTACTGGTTCAATGATTTTGAAAATTTCGGCGGCATGACCATCGGCATAGTAAAGGACTGTCCGGACAACGCACGTCTGCAGGAACTGCTGCGGACACACAACTGCTTAGTTACCTTTCAGCAGTATCCCACCACAGAAGCACTGCGGCAGGCACTAAAGAGCAAAAAAATCAATGCCGCTTTCACTGGTTCCAGCCGGGAACTCTCTGACTGCAAAGTCATTGCACAGCTCCCAAAAGTGAATTTTTACGCTGCCGCCGCCAAAACCAATCATGCTCTGATAGAATCCATAAACTGCGCACTGAAGCAGATTGAATTGAACACTCCAGAGTTCTGCAGCAGCCTTGACAAAACCTATCTTGCGGCAGGGACAAACATGAAGCCCGCATTTACCCGGCAGGAAAAGAACTTTATCGCTTCTCAGCCCGAACTGACGGCAGTCGTCGGTATTGGTGATTCCGACCTGATTGAAAACGGACAGATGAGCAGCTTCACGCAGTTTGCCACCTTGCTGCAAAACCTGAGCGGATTGAAAATCAAGCTGGAAAAAGCATCTACTCTGCCGGATGCATACACCGCCATGGAAAACGGACAGGCAAACTTGATTTTCCCTTTCTGCCGGGATACCACATGGGCCGAAAGCCACAATGTCTGGCTGACACAGAGCTTCCTCTCCATGGGCAATTACCGCATCTGCAAATCTCCCACACAAGAAGTGAAGAGCATCGCTGTGCAGCAAGGTTCTTATGCCGCTTTTCAGCTTCTTGCCGCCCATGATAAAACCATTATTCCCTGTAACACCAACGCAGAAGCTGTGAATAAGGTGCAGTGCGGTCAGGCAGACGCCACCATCTGTGACCGTTTCACCGGCAGTTATTTTGCCACTCATGCTGGTTATCGGCTCACTTTCCTGATAGACAGCAGCCCGGAACAGCAGTATTCCATCGGCATTTCACGCCAGAGCAACCCCACTCTGCTATCTGTCTTTAATAAGACACTGAATTGCATCCAGCCTCCCCGCATTGAAAGCATTTTTTCCACCATGGCATCGAAAAAGCCGCTGACACTGTCAGACCACTTTCAAATGGAGCCGGAGCTGTGTATTGCCATATGCCTTGCTATTGCCGTCAGTATTCTCATATTGATTCTCATGGCCGTTTCCAATTCACTCGTTAAAAAGAAAAATCTGCAGCTTGAAAATGCAAGCCACGCAAAAAGTGATTTTCTCGCGCGCATGAGTCATGACCTGCGCACACCGATGAATGCCATTATGGGGCTAGCACATCTTGGCACAGAGGAAAAAGATTTAAACACAAACCGGGATTACTTTAATAAAATTCTCTCCTCCGGCACTTATCTGCTCAGCTTGATCAATGATATTCTGGATATGTCAAAAATTGAAAACCGCAAAGTGGAATTGCATCCGGAAGATGTGAACATAGCAGAATTTCTGCGCACGATTGAAACCATCATGCGCCCGTCTATCACTGAAAAGGACATTGATTTTATTGTGGAGCAAAAAGGCATTTCCGTGTGCTGTCTGCGCTTTGACAGACTGCATATGCAGCAGATTATCCTTAACCTGCTTTCCAATGCGGTGAAATTTTCACGCAAAGGCGGCAGAGTGCGCTTGACCATCCGTTGCCAACAAGGCAAAGGCCAAAAAGTAAATGTCTGTTTTGAGGTGCAGGATTACGGCATTGGCATGAGCGACACTTATCTTGAGCGTATCTTTGTGCCATTTGAGCAAGAACACAATCAACAGCTTCCGGAACAGACCGGCACAGGGCTTGGTCTGGCCATCGTCAAAAAGCTAACCGATTTAATGGGTGGCAGGATTACGGTCAAGAGTGAACTTGGAAAAGGTACCATTTTTCAGCTTCTATTCGTGCTGAAAAAAGTGGCACAGTCCCAGGAGCAGGAGGACCTGCAACCGACTCTAAAGGCACCGGGCAGTCTTTGTGGTCTACACATTTTGCTGGCGGAAGACCATCCGTTGAATATTGAGATTGCGTGTAAGCTGCTGGAAAATCAGGGCATGCTGACTGACTGTGCACACAGTGGAAAAGAAGCAGTGCAAATGTTTCAGGATTCCAAACCGGGAACTTATGCGGCTGTGCTGATGGATATTCGGATGCCCGTTATGGACGGTCTGGAAGCGACACGAAAGATCCGCAGTCTGGACCGCCCGGACGCCAAAAGCATCCCAATTCTTGCCATGTCAGCCAACGCATTCACTGAGGATGTGCAGCAGTCACTGGATGCCGGAATGAATGCACATCTGGCAAAACCGATTGACCCGCAGAAGCTTTATTCCGAACTTGAAAAATGGACATCCGTTTCCTCCAAATAATGGTATTTTAATATGGCTTATTTGAATTTTCGGCCGCTGAAATTCAATTTATCGGAATAAATTTCAAAAGTTTAATTTCTTTTGACCGAAAGCCTTGACATCCCTTTCATTGTCTCTTATAATACAGTGGTTTTCGATAAAAAGTCAGGGCTTTCCACGCCCGAAACAAAGGAGGAGAAACCAATGCTGGAACTTAAATGGCTTTGGAAATACATGGGCCCCAAGCGACGATATTTAGTAATCGGGCTGTGCCTTTCCGCAGTGACCTCGGCCATGCTCATTATCAACCCGATGCTTTCTCAAAAGCTGATTGATGAGGTCATCACTCCACAGAACACAGCCAAGCTGCTGCCTCTGCTGGGGTTGATGCTCATTGTGCAGCTCACACGGCTTTCCCTGCGCTATCTGATGATTGTGCTGCTGGAAAAAAACAGTCAGCAGATGCTGGATGATGTGCGCACCCGGATGTATGACGTCATTCAGAATGAAGACTACCGCTTCTTCGGCAGAATGCGGACCGGCGACCTGATGACACGCATGACCAATGACCTGGACCTTATCCGCCACTCGACTGCATGGATTTCCTATAATGTTGTAGATTCTGTGGTTATCTTTGCGGTGACGATTGCCTATTTCTGCACCGTCAATCTCCAGTTGACATTGTGCTTGGCTGCCATTACCCCATTCATTCTGCTCATCACCATGGCATTTTCTAAAATTGTGCATCCCATGTATGCTCATCTGCGCGAGAAACTTTCCCGGCTCAATACCGTTGCACAGGAGAACATTGAGGGCAACCGTGTCGTCAAGGCTTTTGCACGCGAAAAATACGAGAAACAGAAATTTGAGGAGCGCAATGAAGAATACCGCAAGGCAAACCTGAAAACCACTTATGTGGGCGTGAAATTTCAGCCTCTGCTTGACCTGCTCTCTCAATCACTCACAGTCATCACCTTGCTGGTGGGCGGACTGTTTATGATAAAGGGCACATTGACTGCCGGCGAAATGCTGGCATTTTCCTCTCTGACGTGGGCACTGGCAAACCCGCTGCGGAATCTGGGAATGCTCATCAATGACATTCAGCGCTTCTTTGCCTCCTGTGATATGGTAATGGAGGTTTTCTATTCCGTACCGAGCATTGTAAACCGCAGCGGCTCCGCTGCCCCTAAAAAACGTGCGGACGGTGACATTGAATTTCGTCATGTCACCTTTACTGTTGACGGCAGTGACGCTGTGCAGGACATCAGTTTTCACGCTGCACCCGGCAAAACCATTGGCATCATGGGTACCACTGGTTCCGGCAAAACCAGCCTGATTAACCTGATGATGCGCTCTTATGAGCCAACTCAGGGAGAGGTACTGCTGGACGGCAAAAACGTGCAGGATTATCAGCTTCCTTATCTCCGCCGCAGTATGGCAGTCGCCATGCAGGATGTTTTCCTCTTTTCCGACACAGTGGAGGGCAACATTGCTTATGGGCAGGCGGATATGGCGCAGGATGAAGTCATCCGCTGTGCCCGCCGTGCAGATGCGGACGGCTTCATCCGCAGGCTGTCCGATGGATATGACACTCTCATCGGAGAACGCGGCGTCGGGCTTTCCGGCGGTCAAAAACAGCGTATTTCATTGGCGCGGGCACTTGCTATGCGTCCCTCTGTGCTGATTCTGGATGACACGACTTCCGCTGTGGATATGGAAACGGAAAAATACATACAAGAGCAGCTCCGCAGTCTGGACTTCTCCTGCACGAAATTCGTCATTGCACAGCGGATTTCCTCTGTGCAGGATGCCGACCAGATTCTGATTATGGACAAAGGCAGAATCATTGAGCGCGGCACTCATGAGGAACTGCTGAAAAATCATGGATTCTATTATAAGATATGGGCACTGCAAAACAGCGTGAAGGAGGGTGAAGCCATTGGCGCGTAACCGCTATGATGTTGACGAAGAGTTGGAAACCCCCTTCAACATGGAAAATTTAAAGAATGTGTTCGTCTATGTTAGGCACTATAAGGGCAAGATGATAACTGCCCTGCTGCTCAGCGCTCTGGGCAGCATTATCGGCCTGACCGGACCTATGCTGATGCAGCGTGCCATGGACGTGGCAATTCCGCAGAAAAATATGAAGCTGCTGATTGACCTTTCCCTTCTGCTTGCCGGCACCATTCTCATCAATATCGGCTTCAATGCCATCCGCACCGTGCTGGTGGCGCAGGTTGGGCAGAACATTGTCCATGATATCCGCCGTGACCTGTTTAATCATCTGCAGGTGCTTCCGTTTTCCTATTATGACAACCGCCCGCATGGAAAAATTTTAGTACGCGTTGTGCATTATGTGAACTCCGTTTCCAATGCACTTTCAAATGGCATTTTGAATTTTATCATCGAAATCATTAATATCATTTTCATTATCTTCTTTATGTTCCGTGTCAGTCCGCCGCTTGCTGCTATCACCGTGGCCGGTCTGCCGGTGGTTATTCTGTTCATCTTGCTGATTAAGCCCCGTCAGCGCAAAGCATGGCAGGAAGTGAACAACAAGAACTCCAATGTCAATGCTTTTGTGCAAGAAAGCATTGAAGGCGCCCGTGTAATTGAATCTTTCGACCGTGAAAACGAAAATGATAGAATTCTTGGAAAGCTGCTGAAGGCACGGAAAAAGACATGGATGGATGCCATCTATATTTCCAATACCGTTTGGTTCACGACGGAAACCGTTTCACAGATTGTGTTTTCACTGGTCTATATTGCCGGTGCCTATTGGTTTAACCCCATGGCATCTTTCGGCGTACTGCTGGCCATGGGCACCTATGCAAGCCGCTTCTGGCAGCCGATTATCAACCTTGCAAATATCTACAATGATTTTGTCAATGCGGTATCTTATCTGGAACGTATTTTTGAAACCATGAATGAGCCGGCTGTCATTGAGGACAAGCCGGGTGCCATTGACCTGCCGCCCATTCAAGGGGCGGTTGCTTTTAAGGACGTCAGCTTTGGCTATGAGCCGGGGCAGACAATTCTGAAGCACGTTTCCTTTACAGCCAAACCGGGTGAAAGCATTGCCATTGTCGGCCCGACCGGTGCGGGCAAAACAACGATTGTCAACCTGATTTCACGCTTTTATAATATTGAAAGCGGTGAGGTCAGCATCGATGGTCACAGCGTCATGGATGTCACAATTCATTCTTTGCGCAGTCAGATGGGCATTATGCTGCAAGACAGTTTTATTTTCTCTGGCACGATTGCAGACAACATCCGTTACGGAAAGCTGGATGCAACAGAAGAAGAAATTGAGCACGCAGCAAAGCTTTTGCATGCGGATGAATTTATCCGCAGACTGCCATATGGCTACCAGTCAGAGGTAAAAGAGCGCGGCGGCGGACTTTCTCAGGGGCAGAAACAGCTTCTGGCGTTTGCTCGGACGCTGCTCTCCGACCCACGCATTCTGGTACTGGACGAAGCGACTTCATCCATTGATACCTCCACCGAACAGCTTGTGCAGCAGGGCATCAACCTGCTGTTAAAGGGCCGCACGAGCTTCATCATTGCGCATCGTCTTTCCACCATTCGTGACTGTTCCCGCATCATGTATATTTCGGACGGACAGATTCAGGAAAGTGGTACCCATGAGGAACTAATGACAAAGAAGGGACTGTATTATAAGCTCTATATGTCCCAATACCGCACACAGACCTCCGAGCAGGCAGAAGTACTTGCCCCTGCGGAAATCTAGGAGTCAATTTTTAAGGCTGTTCGGCAGGAATCTTTTTGCCGGGCGGCCTTTTTTGCAGGTTGTTCTTGACAGCCACACCCCCGCCAGAATCTATCATAATTTAAGTTGTAATGATTTTAACAAGCGAATAATCCAAAAAAGATGTAGAAAGCTATTGACAAGCATCGTCGAAAATGATATTCTATTAAGGCTGATTCACATAAGTATTGAGTGTGATGAGTCTAATATGAATCATTAGCTCAGTCGGTAGAGCACCTGACTTTTAATCAGGGTGTCCGGGGTTCGAATCCCCGATGGTTCACCAAGAAAAAGCCCGTAGGCATTACGTTTTCAGTAATTGCCTGCGGGCTTTATTTTATGCATTTTTCAGTTTTGACTAAAAAGCCCTCAGCAGGCAGCCGCACACACAGGCCGTCCACTGAGGGCATTGCTATGTCAGCCTGTAATGCGTTTGTGGTAACTGTGTCCACGGGCAAGTCAGTGCCGCACGACTAGCATGGACTTCGCCCGCAACTACCGCCTGCAACTGTTTGACTTCATCCATAGTGATGTCCGGCAGCGCTTTGCACATCACTTCCACGATGATTGTGCTGTCCAATTTTCCACCCCCTTACAACAGCCGGTAGTGCGGCTTTTCCTCGCCAAACAGTCGCCACCGAAGAAAGTCATCCAGCACAACCGCGACCAGTCCGACCGCACACCACAGCAACGACCAGATAAGGCAAATCTGCCCCAGCAAATTGTATGGCTGCTTCGAGTAATCCCAGACGTGCATATGTAATCCCAAATTAAAAATACAACCGAATAGAAATTCCATGCTCGTTATTGTCAGCCCTGCCACCAGTGCCTGACTGACAAGCGACCATTCCCAACGGATTTTTTGGTTTTCCACACCAATGATGCAGAAAACCAAACCGCCGGCGAGGAACATGGACCAATGTGTCCAGTGGCGGTAGTGCAGTTCCAACAGGCAATATGCGGTTCCACCAAAAAGGAACAGAAAAAGGTATTCCAAAAACGTATGCAAGCGCACTTTATTCACGACTTCATACCTCCAAACATTGTGTTCAGATTTTGCTGCAGGCCATTCGGTAACACAGATGTATATGTAATCCGGTCTATTCTTATTTGGTACAGTATGAATTGTCGCTGTGTGATTTCCCCTATCCCTGCCATCCTCTGCTCACCAGTTCAGTTCCGCCTCCGACCTGCGGAAACGGGACAATCAGTTCCTTTCCTTCTGGTTTTCCGGTGTTACCATCTTCCTTTATCCTCTCAAAAATGATTTTTTTACTAAAATGCACATATACTGAAATAAAAACGGAAGGTGAATCATTATGAAATCAATTCAGTGGAAACCTTTACTCATCAGTCTTTTCATTCCTTTTGCGGTTGGCGGCCTATCCGGATTTCTGACGAAAGACCATATCTCTGCTTTTCAGAACATAAATAAGCCTCCATTTTCTCCACCAGCCTTTGTATTTCCTATCGTCTGGACGATTCTGTTCGCATTGATGGGCATTTCTGCCTATCTGATTTACACCTCAGAATCCAGCGGAAAGCAAAAATCTCTGATTCTTTACGGTGTACAACTGATCATTAACTTTTTCTGGCCATTGATTTTCTTCAATCTGCAAAATTATCTGTTTGCCTTTATTTGGATTCTTCTGCTTTGGGCTTTGATTTTGACAATGATTATTTCTTTCTACAAAATCAATCATACCGCTGCATTTTTACAGATTCCGTATTTTCTGTGGGTAACCTTTGCCGCATATTTGAACTGCAGCATATGGATTTTAAACAGGTGACTTCTCTGCACTGCCTGATTCGATGCAATCGTTTGTTTCTGCAAACCTCCGCTTTGTGTCAATCTCCGTTTTGATTGAATAGAATAATAAAAATTCCAAAACAGGAGGTTCAGTTCATGAATTGTTTTAATACGTGCGCATATATGAAAATGTGCAAAAAAAGGCGCACTCTTACATACGACAATACCGTCATGCTTACGTTTGCCATTGCCTATCCAAAAATATGCTTACAGAGCAATGAATCTGTGCAAACCTGCATCAATGCTGAAATTGAAAAGCAAGTCCATGCATTTTATCAGCATGTGTCCGGTGAGCTGTATCAGCAGGCCATTGCCTACTATAAGGACACACTAGAGCAAGGATTTCCTTTTCGCCCCTATGACGCAGTCCTAAAATATGAAACGACTTACAATGGGAATTGCTATCTCAGCATATACCGCGATCAGTACGAGTATACCGGCGGCGCTCACGGAAATACGGTCCGGTCATCCGACACTTGGAACCTTACTAACGGAAAAAATGTTCCGCTCTCCTGCCTATTTCCGGCCGACCAAGATTATAGTGCGTTGCTGACAGAACAGATAATCAAGCAGGCTGACAAACAATATCAGCAAAATCCGGGTATTTATTTTGAAAATTACCGAGAGCTGATTGCAAAGAATTTCAACAAAGAAAGCTACTATCTCACCCGCTGCGGCATTGCAATCTACTATCAGCAATATGACATCGCGCCTTACGCTACAGGAATTGTTGTGTTCACCATTCCATACGCTGCAGTCGGCTGGCAGCCACAATGCTTCCATTCTATTGAATAGGCTCCACACTGCTTGGCTTTTCGCTTAGCCTTTTCCTCTGCCCCCGCCAAAACTCAGTTTCAAACTGCTTGTGTTCTGCATCCGAAAGTGGAACAAATGCGGAACCCTATGTTGCTCACGATAGCGCTCAAAAATGAGACACACCTCCATCTGTGGTCATCCTTTTAAACCGCAATAGATACGGCAAACAGCCGCTCATTCTCTTAGAAATGAGCGGCTGTTATTATGTGTAGAACCTATTCAGTTCAGAAGCATCCGGTCATTGTCCAGCTCTTTGCCTTGAGCCGTCTGGAAACGCTCCAGCAAGTCTTCCACTTTCAATCCCTTTTTCTCCTCGCCAGAAATGTCGAACAGCACCTGCCCGTCGTTCATCATAATAATCCGATTACCATATTGAATTGCGTGGTGCATATTGTGTGTAACCATCAATGCGGTCAAATGTTCACCGCCGATGATTTCATTGGTATGCTGCAGCACCGTTTCAGCGGTTTTGGGGTCCAGTGCCGCCGTGTGTTCGTCCAACAGCAGAAGTTTTGGCCGCTGCAGAGTTGCCATCAACAAAGTAAGTGCCTGCCGCTGTCCGCCGGAAAGCAAGCCAACCTTATTGGTCATGCGTTCCTCCAAGCCAAGACCTAGTTTGGCAAGTTTGTCGTGATAAAGCGTGCGTTCCTCTTTGGTAATGCCCCAGCGCAGCGTCCGTGGCTTTCCCCGCCGGTAAGCCATTGCCAGATTTTCCTCAATGTTCATGTCCCCTGCTGTGCCGCGCATGGGGTCCTGAAACACACGGCCCAGAAAATTCGCCCGTTTATATTCCGGCAGATGCGTCACATCCTCGTTGTCCACCGTAATCGTACCGCCGTCACAGGGATAGACCCCGGCAATCAAATTCAGCAAAGTGCTTTTGCCTGCACCGTTGCCGCCAATCACCGTGATAAAGTCCCCTGGTTCCAAGCGGAGGCTGATGTCCCTGAGCGCCTGCTTTTCGTTCACAGTTCCTGGATTGAAAGTCTTGCATACATGAGATAATTCCAGCATCTGCGCTCACTCCTTTCCGTTCGTTTCGGCTGTATTGACTGCCTGGTGATAGCCTCTGCGCTGCTGAATACCCTTTTTCAGCGTTGGGAAAAACAGCGCAATCGCAATGATGATGGCTGTAAGCAACTTCATATCCGTCGACGGCAAGCCAAGGAATAGTACGAGGGAAATAATCGCACGGTAAATAATGGAGCCGATGACCATACAAATCAGCCGCGGCAGAAAACCGGTATGCTTGCCGAGTACCACTTCGCCGATAATTACGGAAGCAAGCCCAATGACGATGGTGCCGATGCCGATGTCCACAGTTGCGGAACCCTGCACCTGCGCAAAAATACCGCCGGAGAGCGCTACCAAACCATTGCTCAGCACCAGTGCAATAATTGTAGTCGTATCTGTATTGACACCCAAGGAACGCACCATATAAGGATTACTGCCTGTCGCACGGATGGAGCAACCCAATTCTGTGCCGAAAAACCAATACAGAAAAGCAATAATGATGGCCGCAACGATGACACCCAGCAGAATCTGGCTGTTTTTAGGCGAAATACCATGAATGGCATGCCGAATGACAATATCCACGGTATTTGCGCCATTCAGCGGTATCATTGCCTGCATCCCCATAATGCGAATGTTGATGGAATACAGCGCCGTCATTGTCAGGATGCCGGCGAGAATTCCCGGTATCTTCATTTTTGCCGTGAGAAAACCGGTGACAAAGCCGCACACCATGCCTGCCAAAAGTGCAGCCGCCAAAGCCAAAAACGGGTTCATGCCATGGTTGCCCACCAGCATGGCAGAAACTGCTGCGCCGGTGGCAAAACTGCCGTCGACGGTCAAATCCGGAAAATCAAGAACACGAAAAGTAATGTACACGCCGAGCGTCATAATGCTCCAGATGATGCCCTGTGCCACTGCACCGTGCATAGCATCCAGAAAATTCAGAATGTCCATGTCGTCCTCCCAGTCTGTATGTTTGCTATCCTACAAAAAATCACCCTGCAGCGTATGACCACAGGGCGACCTTGACAGAAATTTTTTTAAGAACCGCTGCTGACATCCTTGCCGTTTTTCGTCACACTTTTCGGCAGCGTGAGGCCCATCTCTTTTGCGGCTGCGCTGTTGTAGGATACATCATATTGTTTTTGATACTCAATCGGCATATCTGCGGGCTTTGCTTCCCCTTTCAGGATTTTCGCCGCCATTGCGCCGGTCTGCTTGCCCAGTTCCTCATAATTGATGCCGACGGTCAGCAAACCGCCGTTCTGCACCATGCCGCTTTCACCGGTAAAGACCGGCAGCTTTGCGGGAGTGGTTGTGCCGGTAACAACCTTCATGCTGGTTGCAAGCATATTGTCCGTCGGGATGTAAGCTGCCTGCACTTTTCCCACCATAGATTGTGCAACCTGCTGCACTTCATTGGCAGCGGAAACCGTGAATTCCTGATGCTTCAGACCATTGGAATCACAGGCGGCTTTTGCCCAGTCTGCCTGCAGCTTGGAATTTGCCTCGTTGGAGCAGTACATAATACCGACTGTCTGGATGCCCGGCACGGTTTGCTTAATCAGCTTGACTTGTTCCTCCACCGGTGTTTTGTCACTGGTGCCGGTAATATTGCCGCCCGGCTTCTCATTGCTGTCCACCAGTTTTGCATCGGCCGGGTCTGTAACAGCAGTAATAACGACCGGAGTATCCGTTACAATCTTCGCCACAGCCTGCGCGATTGGTGTTGCAATGGCAAGAATAAGGTCTGGCTTTTTGCTTGCCATTGTGTTTGCCACCGTCACACAGTTGGACTGGTCACCCTGTGCGTTTTGCACATTATAAGTGACGTTGTCGCCTTCCTTATATCCGGCGGCAGCCATTCCTTCTTTAAATCCCTTCAGGGAAGCATCCATGGCGGGGTGCGTCATATACTGTGCCACACCAATGGTATATTTTTTGGCTGATGCCCCGGAAGCCATACTTCCAGAAGCAGATGAAGTGTTGTCCGTTCCACAGCCAGCCATTCCTGCAGCAAGAACTGCTGCAAGAAGTGCCGCGGTGAATCTCGTCAGTTTTCTCATTTCAAATCCCTCCTGCTCCGCAGTTGACTAAATTTGTTACTTTAAAGTTTCAGCTTTATAAAGTATTAGATATATTGTACACACCTTATCTTCTCTTGTCAAGTAATTCCCGCTTTATAAAGCCTTTGCTTTTTTTGCTGTTCTCTTATATAATAAATAAAGAAACACAGCAAAATATACAAATCCGTGTAGGAGGGACTTTTTATGACAGCAATGATCTATATATATGATAAGCATGATGACAGTGAGGAGGCTGTCTGTTCCCTGCAGCCGGAACCAAACGGCGATGATGATGGCGGCCGCGATTATGTGCTGCCCAAAAACTATGAATGGAAAGCCGATGGGATTTACCGCAGTGAGCATCTGTGTGAACTTGGAATGCACAACGGCGCTCCGCTGCTGATTGATACGGAAAAGAAGCTGGCTTTTCTGCTGGAGCAGGAAAAGAAAATGGAGCAGATGCGCACACTTGCCGACATGACCCGCCAGCAGCTTGCGGATGCGGTCGGATTGACGCAATATGACATCTATCAATTTGAAAATCACGAAGTGGAACCCGGAAGTGCCATTCTTGGCAAAATTGCTGAGGTACTGGGCTGCGAAACAGTGGATTTGATTTAAAAAACTTGCCACATGGGAAAAAGCGTGCTATAATATATCATGTTTTCGACAGTGTCAAAAGTGATATGCGCTTGTAGCTCAGTTGGATAGAGCGTTGGACTCCGACTCCAAAGGCCAGAGGTTCGAATCCTCCCAGGCGCACCAAACAAAGCCGCACGGTTAAGCCATTTTTGATGGTTTGGCTGTGCGGTTTATTTTTGTTTCCGCGGGTTTGACTACAGTTTGACTACATTTACAAAGAATTGACCACTGCCTTACTATGAGTTAAGGCGCAAATTTTAAGGCAATGAAACCAATATTGAAAACACAGATTTTAAAAAATTGCCTTTCACTTCGTTCCTGTTAAACCGAATCCATTCTCTCCACGTTCAGATGCTGCTAGATTTTCAACTTTTTCTATAATGGTCTTGGCAGGTGAACTAATTCAAAATCATCTTAATTTTATTTTTACGCAATATAATTCAATTTTCAGCGTTATAGACGCAGCAAAACCGGCTTAACTTTTTTGAGAAGCTAAGCCGGTTTTGGTTTCTCATCCTTATAACTTATAGTAGGTTGAATTCCTAAATTGTCAGTGGTATACTGTAAATAATTGGCGAATATTGTGGTAATTAGCTTCAACTGTTCCATCGAAATTCCACATTAGGCAGAACAGTCAACTGCAGCTAATAGCAATAACACGAAGTTGGATAGTGCAGATTTGAACATTCCCAACAGCCATCTGAATTTATTAGAAAGCCAAATAGATCTAATAAATTTGCATTAAAACTGAGCATTTTGTGAGATATTATCGTTTGTAGAAACAAGCACATGCGAGGAGAAATATATGAGCTATTATACAGAGCGGCATGGTTTAAGAGCACCGATTGAGAACACATACGATATTACTGTAGCCATGTACGCATTGATCATTGACTGCTGTCAAAAATACTACAAGAATTTAACACACCTTTTTCCTCTAAAATGTCATGATGATTTTACAGCAAGTGACTATTTGTCTTTTGATGAACATGCATTCCAAAATCGTATAAATTCCAAAATTCCTACCCTTTTTCGTGACAAAAACGGAAAAATTGGCGTACCAGAAGATGGTGATAAATATGATCAATACGCATTATTGGATTTTATTGAGTTCATAGCTCAAAATATAAAAGATATTTCCGAAGGATGGAATAATCCACGCTATCAAAATTACTGGAATATTGACTGCTTGAATACATGGGAAATATTTTCAAAATATCAAAATGAAATAAATGGAATATATAAAGAATCTGGATTACTGTACACTTTAACAAGCGAAAGAATTGTCGAACGAATTGTTGAGAATAGCTCCCTTACGTCAGAAAATGAAAAGAATATTTCTGCTGTCAAAGAAAAAGGCACACGGGAACTTCTCACAGAAGCAGTTATATTGTATAAACAGCCATACTCTGAATCACAGAGAGATGCCGTTGAAAAGATTTGGGATGCTTTTGAACGCCTGAAAACATACTATACTACTCTTGACAAAAAGCATTCTGCCGCAAAAATCGTGAACGATATGGCTCATGGGACAACAAAGTTCACTGATTTGTTTAATGCAGAGTTTAAAGCTTTGACCGACATTGGTAACACCTTCAGAATACGGCATCATGAAACCGATAAAATTGACATAACAGACACTAAATATTTTGATTACTTTTTTAATCGTTGTTTGTCGCTGATTGCTTTGGCAATCCAATACTTGCAATAAAGGAGTCACTACAATGCCATTCAATGAAGAAATCCAAAACAGTATTATCACTTATTGCAGCCGCGATTTGCCAAATGATAGCTGGTATGCAGACGCATTTGATTTTGTGAAAAATCCCGAACTTAAAGCAAGATTAATTTGCGAATTCAAAAATACTCGATTCATATATAAGATTTTTGAAGGACTAGCAGTAAGCGATGAATTATTACTTGCAGAAGTTCGAATGCAAATAATAATGTATGCTTCAATTTATGAAGCCATTTTGCACTATGTGCTTTTCGATGAATATTATAAAGAAAATTCTATTGTTAAAAAATTATTGATTCAAAAAGTTAATAAGCCCTTTTCCATACCAAAGAAACAACTGTCGGACATAAGTTCTTTACTTGTACATAATCATAAGACAATCATTCCATACTTTCAGACTAGCCAGAAACGAGAGATTGAAAAAGTCAGATTTGATGAAAAATGTAAGGCTGCATTTGAAATAGGGCTTTTAACAGAAATTGTTAAGCAAAAAGAAAAAAGTGCGGATATTCTTCCAGATATAAAGGTCATAGATAAAATGCCTACCTTTTGCTCGGAACTGATCCGAATCTATGAAGTACGTAATGCAATTCATTTGCAAGCAGAGTTAAAAAAAGAAATTGAATATCATTTGCAACTTTCTAAGATTGCATACCGCCGTATGCAACCTTTTCTGGAACAGATAAAGCACAAATTGAAATATGACGGACTATACTAACATTAGCTCTTATGGTATTAGCACAATTCATGGAATCTTTCCCATTATGTTTATGAACACGCCTTAGGGGGCTCTGGGACGTTAAATCAAACTAATAGCAATAATGCGTAACTCAGGCCTAATGTTACTCCTAAAGATAAGATTGTTATTGATTAAAAAACGATCATTTGGAGGCCAGATAGTTGGATATTGAAAAAGTTAATGGTCTAATTATTGAAATTGGTAATTTAAAAGACAAAGTTGAAATTAGCAGCCACAACAATGAGTACATATATACAAATGTTTATAGTGGATGGCTCAAAGAATATAATGCCTTAATAGAGAGAAGCAATGAAATAGCACATTTGAATTTAAGCACTATGACTTGCAATCAATGGGATTTATCTTCCACGCATAAAACAGTAAAAAATTCATCAGTTGAATCTTTTATAAAGATGATGGAAAAACTAATATCAAATATGGAAGATACCATCGAAGCCGAAAGATTGAAAGTGCAAACAGCTGCGGTGCCTGCTTTCCAAATGAGAAGATGCTTTAAGCTTGGACTAAATAAGTGTCCACTTAATCCATCTTTAAATAACAAAAAAGTGTTTATTGCTATGCCATTTGATGATTCGTACTTAGATAGTTATATATATGGGGTAGTACCTGCACTGGAAACTAATTGGTTGGCTCCGTTTAAAGCAGATAATGAAATTAGCAATAAAGATATTATGTGTAAAATATGTAATGAAATACAATCCAGCAAATTAGCCATTGTCAACATTTCAGGGTTAAATCCAAATGTAATGTTGGAATTAGGGCTTGCTTATGGTATAGGAAAACCTGTTATAATTATAAAAAATAAAGCAACAACAACGATAAGCGATCTTGGAAATATTGAATATATAGAATATGCTCATGCAGTAGAGTTGAGACAAAAACTCACAACAGTGCTTGAGAAATATCAGTAGATTAATAAAAAAGTAATTATAGAAAGTTATTTTGGCAGTGATCATAGCAATAACTAAAAGCTTATTTTTCTATATTTGGAGAAAACACTATGTTTTTATTATCGAATGTTTATAAGCAGTCCAATTTGGAGCTCGCGTATCATCGCTTAATCACAAATCCTGAAAGTACATATAAGAATTTTTTTCGGGATATATACACCGCATACGCATTTTCTTTGTCTGAAAACATAAAAATTATTCGGTGCAAATTAAAGGCGGGATATGTGCCAGGAAGTTCAATAAGAACATTTATGCCTAAAGCAAATGGCCTTAACCGCATGTACACACTGCTTTCAATTGAAGATCAAATTGTATACCAAGCCTATGCTAATATAATTGCTGAATCTTTGGTATCAAATTCTAAGTGTCAACATCGATATGGGAAAAGTGTCTTTGGTAATCTGTACACAAATAGTAAGGACATATTCTTTTATCAGGAATGGCAAAAATCTTATAGATTGTATACAAAGGCGATTATAAAGTCTTATAAAGCAGGAAATAGCTATATTGCTTCATTTGATTTGACAGCTTGCTACGATAGCATAAATCATGTTTTATTAAGCTCTTTACTTCATGGGAAATATCATTTTAGTGAAGATTGCGCAAATGAATTTATCAACTTTTTAAATGTAATTGAATCATCAGACGGCCCGGAATTGGCTGTTGGAATACCCCAAGGGCCTTTAGCCTCTGGAATTATTGCAGAAATTGTTTTATCTGAATTTGATGATTATATAGAAAAAATAAAAAAGGAATACAGTTTCAAGTACTTTCGATATGTCGATGATATTAAAATTCTCTCTGAAAATGAGGGAACTACACGCTGGATCCTTTTCCTACTTGACAGAAAGAGTAAGGAACTGGGGCTTTTACCTCAGGCGTCAAAAACTTCAGCTCATAAAATTCTAGATATCAATGAAGAAATTAAAAGGATAAGCAAACCACTTTTTGATAATGAATTTGATGATGATAAAAAATCGTCTATTGCAATAGACCAAATACGACATTTGTTAAAGCAAAATCCAGCAGATTTGACTACTATTAAGCGCTATTTTCATAAAATTCAGCCATGTGCAAAGGCAAACCAACAAGCAATAGCGATGGTTTCTCGTTTTCCAAATACCATACATTCATTTGCATATTATGTCATCCGTTATCCTCGGAAAATTCCACCTACTATAAGCGATTATATCTACTCTTGCTGTCGTGATAAAACGCAGCAATTTTCCTCTGGAATTCTCATGGAATCTATCGTTGAAAATATGACAGATCATGATATTATACGATTTTTGGAACTTGCAAAAACTTTACTGGAAGAGGACAAAAAAAGCCACTTTATTGTAGATAGCCGCTTCAAATCACAGTTAATTTTTTTTATGCTTGCATACGGAAATATCTCTTTAAAAAAGGCAGAAGGGATTATTAAAGAGAATGATTGGTGGATTAAATCCAAACTTTTATTTCAGCTTTCTAAGCAAGATATACGTTTTGATGTGCAGAGTGACTTGATGGGAAAATACGTATGTGAAAAAAATTGTGATCTTGGGCTGACTGCATCAAGTTGCATCTTGACTAGTACTTATAAAGGCTCCTTGCCTGCAATACATCTTTGGTCACCATTAGCTCAGAATACATTGAAACGGGCAGGAATAATCCAACGTAGCCGCTATTCAACAAGTCAAATTAATCGATATATACATGAAATCACAGAGAGGCCTTTCAATTTCCAATGGAAAAAATATTTAAGTAATGAGCATAATCAATTGGAAAAAGAATTTTTTACTGAAGTTGGATACTGGAAAACTGACTTAACTGCATTTGTGAACTTATGGGACACAATTGATGATAGGCTTTGTAGTATAGTTGTAAAAGATCATTCGGAACTTGGCGGATACACTTTGGGAAACATCGGAGGAATTAAGGGAAGTTGTGGATTTATAAACCATATTCCTAAATTCCACAAAATGTGCATGGACATCCATGATTTTCGCTTGTCTTCGCATCTATCCCATGCAGTTGTAAAAATAACACACAAATACACAGGCCCAATTGCCCAGAAAAACAGAAGAAAAATTAAGGAGTTAATTAGCGAAGGCATTTTAGATTTGGTAAATTATTGGTAATCAAGTATGTTATCAACATTATACTATTCAACTTCGCATAAGCGAAATACTATAGAGCTTATTCCCTATCTTGAACTTCGCATAATGTTTATGACATTAATAATGCATGTATTTGTAAGGAGAAAGTTATGCTAAAATATGAGGAAAAGCTTCATTTTGATAAATACTATAACAAACTGCAATCAACCAGCGTACTGCACAAAGTCATAAGCTTAGTTTGCGATGTTGCAGGATATATTGTTATCTATTATTTTATCAAATATTTTCTCACCTCCCTACCGGATTTCCGGCCTTGGAGTAACCTTGTGCCTTGGTTTTCTTTGGGTGGAGTACAATTTTCAAAAATTGATTTGATCTATTTTACATGCGGACTGATCCTTATCTGTTATGGTTCAATAAAACTTTCAAAAATAACGATACAGAATCATAGCGTGAGAAACGAAAAAAGTAATACACTGGAAAGACTACTTGTAACTGGCTATTATGCAAAAGTGCGTCATCCGATGTACGGAACTTTCATAATAATGCAGGCTGGCTTTATGCTTTCTCTCCGCTCTTTGGATGGAATAATTATTGCATTGATTATTATAGCAGTTCAATTTATTAATGCAGCCATCGAAGAAAAGAAACAGCTTATTCCGATTTTTGGAGAAGAATATAAAACTTATGCCCAAAATGTTGGACGTATGCTTTTAACAAGGTCTGAAGTTATAGCCCTTTGTTTGGTTGTGTTTCTTAGTGCTGTTGGCTTCATATTTTGAGTACAGCGACCAGCGCGAAGTGTGCTCTGAACTTCGCATAATGATTATTAATTTATACATGCAGGTAAGCGGAATAATGAGAAACCAGCACAAATTCAGATTATTTATAAACGGGGAAACAAACTTAATTTTCGGGGTGAGCGCATTGATGCCTGTTATTGATCATATCCATATTACGGTTTCTGATATTGATCGTGCCGAGAAATTTTATGATCGGTTTCTTCCGCTTCTTGGATTTGACTTATCACTCAAAGAATACGATGATGTTTCGGAATACGAGTATCAGATTGTAGAATATCATGACCGCAACTTTTCCTTTGGCATCGTCAATCAGAGAAAAGAGTATGCCAATGAAACAGTGAGCAGAAGAAGGGCTGGGGCATTGCATCATCTCGCCTTCCATGTTGAAAGTAAAAATAAAGTTGATGAATTGTTTGAAAAAATAGCGGCGATTTCCGCATTAATCGTCCATGCTCCCCAATACTATCCTGAATACTGCAAAGACTATTATGCGTTCTTTTTTAAGGATACCGAGGGAATCGAATTTGAGATAGTCAGCTTTGCGAGACACGACTATTTTACGTAAGTCTTTCAAAATCCAATTTAAAAGATATGTGTAGATGCCGATAATGAGCAAACTCAGCAGTTCGGAGTATTCTCCCAATTGCTCATTATGTTTACTTGATTCTGTTCCGCGGAACTTGATGCTACATATAAGCGGAATAATGAGAGATTAAACACAGAGTCAGATCGTCTCAATGACGAAAGTAAAATCGAATGATAGCCTTTATCTATATGGAGGATAGAATGAATATATTAGTATTAGGCGGTACTAGATATTTTGGTGTACATATGGTTGAAGCTCTCATTCAAAGAGGACACCATATTACAATTGCTACAAGAGGACTGAAAAAAGATAATTTTGGCAATAGCGTTTACAGAATGGTTATTGAACGCTCATCACCCCAAAGCATAGCGCAGGCATTTAGCGGTAGAACTTTTGATGTAGTATGTGACAGCCTTGCTTATTGCTCCAATGATGTAAAATATGTATTGGATTCTGTACACTGCAAGCGCTATGTGATGACATCATCAGTGTCTGTGTATCAGCTGCATGTCAATACAACAGAAAGTGACTTTAACCCTCTCGAAAAGTCACTAAAATGGTGCAACAGAGCAGATTACCCATATGATGAAATCAAGCGGCTCGCAGAAAGCGCTTTATTTCAGGCATATCCGTTACAAAGCAGCGTAGCCGTACGGTTTCCCTTTGTTATTGGAAGGGATGACTATACAAAGCGGCTATACTTTTATGTTGAACATGTTGTAAAAGGGATTCCAATGTTTATTGACGATATAGATGTACAAATGGGATATGTAAGTTCCGAAGAAGCAGGTAGGTTTCTGGCCTTTTTGGCAGAGCAAGAGTATACTGGTTCAATTAACGGAAGTAATGGCGGTACAATTTCGTTAAGTGAGATAATCAAATATGTCGAGGAAAGGACAGGAAAACACGCGATTTTATCAAAAGATGGTGAAGTTGCTCCATACAACGGTGGAGTGGGCTACAGTTTAAACACTGAGCTTGCATCAAAGTTGGGCTTTAGGTTTTCTCCCATTAAATCGTTTATATTTGATTTGTTGAATACGTTTATTGAGGCTGCAAAAGTTTAATTCCCTTTATGCGCAAACTGGGTAGCAGCAAGTGCCAAATGAACTTCGTATAATGTTTATGACATACAACAGCGTTTGATTTCCGTATTGATTGACACACAGTAAAGTAGTGCCCATTCGTTTTCGAATGTGGCACTACTTTTATTGTATACATGAATTTTTTTGTTAAAAGGAACTGCTATTTCTATGATTATACACCCGTTTACGCACAACACAGAGTTATCGGGGAAATATAAAAATTATTTTGAGATTTCTTTATGTCGTGCTATACTATTTATGTATACCTCATAAAAATTTGAGGGCTAATTACCACAAATATCTTCGATGAACATTAGAAAGTGAAATTGGTAATTACATTAACAAATAATTCCAATAAAAGAAATAAAAGTTATCAAAAGTTCTATGGAAAATGCTGACGATTGCAAAAGTATCCATGTTGATGTGCTTGTGAAGTACATTTTAACAGCATGATGGTGATATTCACGTTATTCCTGCAACAAAAGCAAGGAGAAAACTATGGCTGCAATAAATGACTTGATTAATCAAATAGATAATCCGGACCTGCGTGCACGCATTCAGCAAGAGGTAAACCGGATGAATAAGCAGAAGAAATTCGGGCTTGTGTTTGAAGAACATCTGCCGGAATGTACTCCGCTTTATGATATTCCTGTCAGAAAAGGAAGCCGAGTAGCGCTCAAGACCGGTGAGGTAAACGAAACCTATGTTGTGCTGAAGCTAGAAAACAATATAGCGGTTTGTTTGCCAAAGGGTGGCGGGGAACCATCGGAACTCCCAGTGGAGGATTTGGTGTCCGTTGCTGAGTTTGGCGAGGCAATTTATCCTTACCTGAAACCAATTGACAGCGTGTGCAACGCTCCCAATAGCGATTTGTGGCATACGTTGATTGAGGCAGATAACTACCACGCCCTGCAGTTACTAGAATATCTTTATGCTGGTAAGGTAGACTGCATCTATATAGATCCACCGTATAACACTGGCGCAAAAGATTGGAAATACAATAATGACTATGTAGACAACGTCGATACATACCGCCACAGCAAATGGCTTTCAATGATGCAGAAACGTCTAAAGCTGGCGAAGAAATTGCTGAATCCCAAGGATTCAGTTTTGATTGTTACTATTGATGAAAAAGAATATTTGCATCTCGGCTGCTTGCTTGAGGAGATGTTTCCGGAAGCAAAGATACAGATGGTGTCCAGCGTCATTAATCCTAAAGGAACTGCACGTAGCAACGAATTTAGCCGTGTCAATGAGTTCATTTATTTTGTAATGATTGGTGAATACATAATCTCACGAACTGGAAGTGATATGCTCACCCAGAATGTAT
>JAKVJJ010000005.1 GCA_022487055.1 Oscillospiraceae bacterium | reverse complement strand
GGCAAATACAGCGGAGATCACGAAACTGATGGAACCTGTCAGTTCTGGCATACGCCACAAAATAAACGGTGGGATCAAGAGAACGACTATGAGCATAAGCCAAACATATTTTTTAGCGATTACAAAGTCTTTTTTTATCAGATGAAGCAACATTATTCCTTGCTCCCCTCAATATTGCTGAGCATTATATCTTCGATTGTAGGTCTTTCAATGACAATTTCCGGCAGACACTCCTGCACTTCTTTAATTTGATTAGTAACTCCCGTAAAGCCAAAATCCGTCGTTTTGATATTTTGAAAAAGCTTCCGATTCTCCTGATTTAGGTCTTTTGTGTCTCCTTTAACTACTCGATAGTTCTCTAAGAGAGTATCCTTTTCTTCCTGGAAAACAATTTTGCCGTGGTCAATCATAATGAGCATGTCGGCGACCTTCTCAAGGTCGGAGGTGATATGCGTTGAAAAGAAAACGCCTTTGCCGCCTTCCTTCATATAGTCTGTCAGAATTGTGAGCAGTTGGCTGCGGATTAGTGGGTCAAGACCGCTGGTGGGTTCATCCATGATCAGAAGCTCTGCTTTATGGGAAAGGGCAAGCGCAAGAGCGTATTTCATCCGCATACCTTTTGAAAGTGTGTTGATTTTTTGCTTCGGATTAAGAGAAAAACGATCCATGTAGCTTTTATAATCCTGTTCGCTCCACGAAGAGTAGGCGGGGGCTATAACATTTTTCATTTCCGACATGGTGAGTTCATCATAGAAGCCGCCGTCGTCCATTACGACACCAATGCGGTTTTTCAGTTCGCTTTCATGATTTTCCATATCCAGCCCAAAGAGCTTTATGGTGCCGAACGTGTTTGTGGTCAGTCTCAAAATGGAACGGAGCGTCGTCGTTTTTCCTGCCCCATTTATACCAATAAACCCAGTAATGCAATCCTCTGGTAAGGAAAAAGTTACATTCGATAGCGAAAAATCACTGTAAGACTTGTTCAAGCCTGTTACTTCTAATATATTAGTCATTTCAGTCACCCTCGTATAAAATGTCCATCATGGCATTCAGTTCTTCTTTTGTGATATTCAGCGACTTTGCAGTCTGTATCATATCCTGCATTTTTTGCTCGACAATACGGCGCTTTGAATCACGAAGTAAATCAATATTGCTTGCAGATACGAAGGTTCCGATGCCTACCTGACTTGTGACAAAGCCCTCCTGCTCCAATTCTTCATAGACCCGCCGGATGGTTAAAACACTGACCTTTAAATCGTTGGCAAAACCTCTGATAGAAGGCAGCGGATCTCCTTCAACCAAATCCCCCTTGAGGATTGCATCCTTTATCTGATCTTCAATCTGCTGATAAAGCGGACTTTCGGCAGTATTTGAGATGATAATTTTCATAAGCGTATGTCTCCTTACAATGTGCTGCTGTTACATGCACAATATACACTTTCATCGCATTATTGTCAATAAGTGAATACGCTTTTAGAATGCTGACTTTCATGTGCGGGGGCATTTTTTTCCCGCACCAAAGAGAAACGCAGACCATACTGTTGTGCATATTGGTCAAAACCGTGCAGCTCTTTTTCTGTAACACTTGTGCACTGGATAGATGATTTTTCGTTCACGGATGCTGCGGTCAATTCATCCATAGTCATTTCACCACCGGCATATTTGCTGCTGCCCGGAAGTATGGCTGAACTGCTTTGTGGTAATTTCGGCGGATTTTGGACTAAGCCCTCTTTCGTGTAACGAAGATGCAGCGGATTGTCCGGAAATTTTTGTAATTCTGAATGTTGTTTTCCCGCAGCACTCCTTTCGTGCGAAACATAGATTCAATTTGGTGCAGTTTTTGTGAGTAGGAGAGGGACTGTTCTTCTTCCGGCACAGGAATGTAAACGCCGGTTGCAATGCGCTGGCGTATCGCGGATTCTTTGTAGGCGTCCCCAAGCGTGTAGGTACGGATATTGCGTTTCTGACCGCTTGTCCGATGCCTAAAAGTCAGATATTTTCCAGAAACTTTGCAAAAATAATTCCTCGCCCATGAGAGCGAGGAATTCGTTGTAATCTTTTGCTTTTTCGATGCAGCAGTCAATATCGTTTTTGATATAGGTGCGATAGGAGATAGCTTAACAATACGACTGTTATTATTTATTTTATGTTTAGCGACTAACTTGAATTTTATAAAGTGCAGTAAAACAGACGCAAATTTTATGCACGCTCTGTGTGTCTGCTGATAAAGAAGGAAAGGAAGAAAATTACAGCGGCAACCAGCACAATGGTTCCACCCGCTGCAGTGCCGGCATAGTAGCTAAAAATCAGTCCGGAGATGCCGGAGAACATACTGATGCCAATGGACCAAAAATGATAGCTGCGCATGGAACGGGCAAGGTTTCGTGCGGCAGCGGCAGGCAAAACCAGCAGGGAATTAATAATTAGGATGCCCACCCATTTAATCGTGGCGGTGACCAGTACGGCAATGATTATCATAAAAAGATTCTGCAGCAGATTGACCGGAATGTTCTTGCTGGAAGCCAAGTCCGCATTGATGCTGGAAAGCATAAATTTATTGAAAAGGAAAATCCACACCAAAACGACTGCCACAAGGATGACCAGCAACATCAGAATTTCTTCCGGCTGCACAGTCAGAATGTCACCAATCAGATAAGCAGAGTATTTGGCAAAACCGCCCGTCGCCGAGAGAATAACAATGCCCAGTGCCATGCCAACCGAGGAAAACACGCTGATGATGGTGTCCGAGCTGGAAACGCCGCTGCCGATAACAGCAGAGATGCCCAGTGCGAAAACCAGTGCGAAGCCCATCATGGAGAGCAAATAATTATCTGTGCCGAGCAGAACACCAATGGCAATGCCGGTCAAGGCGGAGTGCCCCAGTGCGTCGCTGAAAAAGGACATCTTGTTGTTGACGACCATCGTTCCCACCAGACCGAAAAGCGGGGTAATCAGCAGAATTGCCAGCAGGGCATTTTTCATGTAGGAAAATTCTGTCCAGTCAAAGGGCAGCAGGGTGTCGATAAGCGCGTAAATCTGTGTCAAAGGGAATCACCTCCCGCCAGTTTCAGGCCAAATGCTTCCTGCACAGCGTCTGTTTTCATCACCTGTTGCACCGGGCCGCTGACCACAATGGTATGGTTCAATAGAGCGGCACGGCTTGCGTATTTTACCACATGAGAAAGGTCATGTGACACCAACAGAATGGGCATTTCATGATGTTTGCGCATATGCGTGACCAAGTCATAAAAGAGCTCAATACCGCGGCGGTCAACAGCGGAAACAGGTTCATCCAGCAAAAGTAAATCCGGCATGGGCTCCAGCGCGAAAGCGAGCAGCACACGCTGCAGTTCCCCGCCGGAAAGTGCCCCCAGACGCTTTGGCAGCAGGCTGGGGGAGCCACCCACGCGCTGCAGCATCGCAGTGGCACGCGCCTCCTGCTCTTTGCGGTGACCAAGCCAGACCGGAAAACGAGTCAAGTTGGCACTCAGCATATCCTGCACGGTGACCGGTGTGGCACGGTCAAATACCAGATTCTGCGGCACATAGCCGATATGCGGGTTTTTTAGGACGTTGCCTGTGTGGTCATGGAAGACAATGCTGCCGGTATAAGGAATGCGTCCGAGCAGTGCTTTCAGCAAGGTGCTTTTTCCGGCACCGTTTTGCCCAATCAGCGCCATGATTTCGCCGTGGTGAATGTCCAGATTTACGTCATGCAGAATCTGGGCACCATGCCGGCGCACACCAAGCCCGCGGATTTCTGTGCTGCATTTGCAGTCTGCCATATTGAAACTCTCCTTTAATGTCGGTTTAAAATTTCATCGCAGCGCCTTTTGAAGTGTTTTCAGATTCTGTTCCATAGCATCCAAATAGGCATTGACATCATCCGGTCCGGTCACAGCGGGGTCCAGCGTATACACAGTGGCACCGCTTTCCTGTGCGACGATATGTGCGGATGACTGCTGGTACTGCGGCTCCGTAAAGACTGCCTTCACGCCGCTTTTGCGGATAATGCGGATGGTTTCCGCCAGCTCTTTGGCACTGGGCTGACTGTCTGGTTCGCGCTGAATGGTCTGCACAATATTCAGATGAAATTCCTCGGCAAAGTAGGGGAATGCCTCATGGAATGTGATGATGTTTCGGTTCGGGAGGGTATCGATTGCCTCGTGCATCCGTCTGCGCAGGTCAGACAGCTTCTGCAGATAGGTGTCTGCATTGGCGCGGTACTGCTTTGCATGGAGGGGGTCGGCTTTTTCCAGTCCGGCCGCAACATTTTGAAGCTGTACCATATAACTGCTGATGCTTACCCACATATGCGGATTCACTTCACCGCTTTCGTCCTGAATGCGCGGAACACCATTGCTGCTGTCCAGTACCCGCAATTTGGGAAGCTGCCGGGTGACTTTTTCCATGAAGCTTTCCATGCCGGCACCGTTTATCAGAAAAACATCCGCCTGTGAGATTGCCTGCATATCAGAACTTTGGAGCTGATAGTCGTGCAGGCAGCCAGTGTGCTGACCGGCCATGTTATCCACCTGCACATCTTTTATACCATTTGTAATATTAATGGCCATAATATACATTGGGTAAAATGAAGCCACAATACGGAAAGAGGGTTTTGTCTGTGGCTGACGCACGCAGCCGGAAAAACCGGTGAGTATCAGCATAGCTGCCAGCATGGCCGCCAAGGATTTTCTGAGAAAATGTTTCATAAAACCTCCGCAAAGTTATAAATGCGAATCGTTTGCATTCCCAATCATAGCACCTGCAAGAGAGAATGTCAAGGCAGATAAAATGAAAGCCGCTGCACGGGAAATCCCATACAGCGGCTTTCATTGTGACCAGACCTGTAAGCCGGGTTCTGTTGTAGACGGCCATCTATCTTGGCCGGGCGTTGCCGCCTCGGCTCGATGCCACCTTCCCGGGACGCGTCGGGCCGACGCATAAGTCCCTCTGCGGTGTTGCTCCGGATAGGGTTTGCACAGCCGGCAAATCTCTTTGCCGCTGGTGAGCTCTTGCCTCGCCTTTCCATCCTTACCGCAGATAAACTGCGGCGGTAGTTTCCTGTTGCACTTTCCCTGGGGTCACCCCCGGCGGCCGTTAGCCGTTATCCTGCCCTATGGAGCCCGGACTTTCCTCGCAGGTTTGCTTTCGCTCATCCCCCGCGGCCGTCCAGTCTGCTCACAATTCTTTTATTATAGTGGAAACTGTCGATTCCGTCAAGTAAGAAGAAATTCATTCCATCTGAAGATAAGCTTCATGCGGCTGTGCCTGTGCGGCGTATGTCTTCAGCTTTTCCAGCACTTCCGTTTTTGCGTGCACAAAGGGGGTGTCGTGGCTTACCAGCAGATATTCTGCGGGCAGGTTTTCCAGCAGGCGGATACCTTCCCGCAGAAGCTGCACATTATAAACCGGCACGCCTCTTTTCATTGCTGTGTAAAGAGCATCTCCCAGAAAGGCATAGGTATCATTCACTACTGCAATCAGGGAACCTTTGGCGTGCGTGGAGGGAAAAGGGAGGATGTCTAGCTTGATGCCGTCCTGTATGGTCATGCGGTTCTGCACCAGAGTGCCGTGCTGCACATATTTCAGGGTATGTGCACTCAGATAAACGTCCAGTTGAGGCAAAGACTGTATATTTCCGATGTGGTCCTGATGGAAATGGGAGAGCACCGCTGCTTTTTCCCCTTTTTGTGCCTGAATGTATGCAAGGCTTTCCGCATTGGCGCCGACATCATAAAAATATAGGCGCTTTTCTCCGCGAATAATGCCAACATCTGCAGAAAGCGGATGGCTTCCCGACGGAAGAAAGGCAATGTGCGGTGTAATCTGCTGCGGCATCAGTAAGTGTATTCATCAAGCATTTTCTGTTTGATATCCCACAGCGACCGGCTGAGATCAACGTAATAGCGGTGCGGGTTGTCAAAGCGCTGCACTTCTTCCCACAAAGTGTCGACTTCACGGCGGCAGTCTGCCTGCAGTTCTTTCAGCGTCTTTTCATCTATAATACATTTGCCTGCCTTAAAAATCTGTTTCCGCAGAGAAACTGCGCGGAAGTTGGTAATGACTTTACGCTTCCAGACGTTTATAGGATCAAAAATTTCATAGGGTCGGCTGTCATCGATATTTTCATTAAAAAGCGTGACCACATCCGCGATTGCCTTGCCGCTGTCACGGTCATACAGCCGCCAGAGTTTTTTAAAGCACGGGGTGGTGATTTTTGTGACATTTTCACTGACTTTGATTTTGGGGACAATCGTGCCGTCCTCTTTTTCCACAGCGCAGAGTTTATATACGCCGCCGAAAACAGGGTGGCTGCTGCTGGTGATAAGCCGCTCGCCGACGCCAAAGGAATCGACCGGAGCACCCTGAATCAGCATATCGCGGATCAGGTATTCATCAAGGGAATTGCTCACGCAGATTTTTGCATCCGGAAATCCGGCGTCGTCCAGCATCTTGCGTGCTTTCTTTGCCAGATAGGTGATGTCGCCGCTGTCAATGCGGATGCCTGCCGGACGATACCCGCGCGGTACGACTTCTTCCTTAAAAACTTTAATGGCATTTGGCACGCCGGACTTTAAGACATTATAAGTATCTACCAACAAAAGGCAGTTCGTGGGGTATTCGCGTGCATAGGCGCGAAAAGCCTCCAGCTCATTGTCAAAGAGCTGCACCCAGCTGTGTGCCATGGTGCCGAGTGCAGGAACACCGAAATCGCGGTCACAGATGGTGCAGGCGGTGCCGCAGCAGCCGCCGATGAAAGCTGCACGCGCACCGAGAATAGCGCCGTCAGCACCCTGTGCCCGGCGGGAACCGAATTCCATAACCGGCCGGCCGTGTGCGGCGCGGACAATGCGGTTTGCCTTGGTTGCAATCAGGCTCTCATGGTTGATAGTGAGCAGAATCATGGTTTCCACAAACTGTGCCTGCACCACCGGCCCGCGCACAGTCAGAATAGGCTCACCGGGGAAGATCGGCGTTCCTTCCGGTACGACCCAGACATCGCAGGAAAAATGAAAATTCGCCAGATACTGCAGGAATTCCTCACTGAAGATGCCGCATTTGCGAAGGTAATCAATATCTTCCGGCATGAAGTGCAGGTCTTTCAGGTAATCCACCACCTGCTGCACACCTGCCATGATGGCAAAGCCGCCTTTATCCGGGACTTCCCGAAAGAACATATCAAAATACGCAATCTTGTCCCGAAATCCATTGGCAAAATATCCATTTGCCATAGTAATCTCATAAAAGTCAGTTAACATGGTCAGATTTGTTTTTTCCAGGGTTGTATTCATAATTTACACCTCTCCGAGGTAAAAAATTCTGTCACTGTATCCCCATGCTGTAACATAGTATGGAGGGGAAACGATGATACTCCTTATTATAGCAAATACAGAAACGAATAACAAACCACATGTCGGTAAGATTCGTCAGAAACAGTTATTGAACAGGAAAGAGCGTTCATGCCAGCAGAGGCGCGCCGGATTTTGTTGACAATGGCACTTTTTCCTGTAAAAATAGAGAAAAATCCCTTTCTTTATTTCTATATTTGTTGCAAATGGATATGAGAGCGGATATACTATAAAGTATCCTTGTAAAATATAACTGCTTTCTGTATGGCTGAGTAAGGCTCGTTGCTTTGCATTTGTTTTCCGGATACACCGAGGGCAGCACGAAGATGCCGGCCGAGGCACGGACGATTGTCGGCGGGTTCCGCTGTTCCCTGTATTTGGGGTGGAGATACAGCTTTCTGAGTTTTTATTTGTAAGGGAGATGAACCGCGTTGAGATTACGCAAGCAGGCGCTTGGCACCCGCAATCTGGTGGGCGCCCGCGTGGAAGCTGCCCGCAAAAGTGAGGGCATGAAGCAAAAGGACCTGCTGGCACAGCTTCAGGTGCAGGGAATCGACATGAACGCATCTGGTCTTTCCAAACTGGAGGGGCAAATCCGCTATGTGACGGACTATGAGCTTGTGGCACTGGCAAAGGTCTTCAATGTTTCAGTTGACTGGCTACTTGGCCTGAAAGAGAACCGGCCCTGAGAAAATATCGGTTTTCGGTGAATACAAAAGGGACACACTGCATTTGACGCAGCAGTGTGTCCCTTTTTCATTTTGGCAGGGAACGGATTGTTATATAAAAAAACCGTCTAATCATACAAAATAAGGGATAAAATCATACACATTTTGGCATAAGAGGAGGGAAAATGCTCCCTCTTGCCATTCCTCAGGGACTGTGCTATAATGCAATCCGTTTTCAATATTAAAAAAATAACAAAAAAACTTTGCGGGCAGCTTTTGCCGGCAGGATATCATTCGGCAAAAGCAAAGTACAACCGAGGAGGCAGGGATGGGAATGAACGTTCTGGTAATTGGCTGCGGGAGGCTTGGCGTTCGTCTTGCGACACTTCTGGATGAGCGCGGCCATGCGGTTGCCGTGGTGGATGAGGTGGCAAGTATGCTGAGCCATCTGCCGGAGAACTTCAGCGGGCTGGCAGTTTCCGGTATGCCGATGGATATGACTGTGCTGAAGAACGCCGGAATTGAGAACTGTGACGCTGTGGCGGTGGTAACACCGGATGACAATTTGAATATCACCATTTCACAGGTTGCACGGGAATTTTTCCATATTGACAATGTGGTGGCACGCATCAGTGACCCCACACGTGAGAGCGTTTTTGCCACTTTTGGTTTGCATACTGTCTGTCCGACTAAAATGGCAGCGACTTCCATCTATAATGCCATCACACAGCCATGGGAGAGCCGCCAACTGACATTCGGCACTGCCACGGCATCCTTCCGGGTTTGGACTGCTGCAAAGAATGATTACGGCAAGCTGCTGGAAGAAACGCCGCATTATCCGGAGGAGACCATTTTCGCCGTGGTGCACGCAAGCGGAAAAATGGAGCTGGCACGACTGGGCACTGAGCAGAGAATTACAGAGGGTGACCATGTGATGCTGGCATCTGTGGCAGATTAAGGGGGCGCGGAAATGAATATTGTAATCCTTGGCGGCGGAAAACTGGGCCGCCAGCTTGCACGGAATATGCTGGACCGCAAATATAACGTCCATTTAATTGAAAAAAACAAACTCCGTTGTATGCATCTGGCAAATGAGCTGGACATTGAATTGGTCTGCGGTGACGGCACAGAATTGGAAACCCTGCGTAGTGCGCAGACACAGGATGCCGATTGCTTCTTGGCAGTGGGTGGCAGTGACCAGGATAATTTGGTTGCGTGTCAGCTTGCCAAAAAAGAATTTGGCGTCAAGAAAGTCATTGCGCGTGCAAATGACCCGCGCAATTTGCCGGTGCTGCGCACGCTTGGCACAGAGATTGTGGTGAGCAGCACGGAAATTATCACCAATTTGATTGAGCAGGAAGTTGACATGGCGGGGATGCATATGCTGGCAACCCTGAACAAAGGCCGCGCGGCCATCTGCGCCATCACTCTGCCCGAGAACACAAAACTTAACGGTGTGGCGCTGAAAAATTTGTCACTGCCGGCCGGCTCGCTGGTGATTTCCGTTGTGCGCGGCGAAAAGATGATTGTACCAAACGGCGATACGGTTTTTCAGCCATTGGATGAAATTGTGGCTGTATGTGAAGGACAATCTCAGAAGTCGCTGCAGGAACTGCTGACTGCGGAAAAAAATTAAAATGGCAAAATAAAAGAAGGCTGCGGATGTAAATTTCCGACAGTCTTCTTTTTTGTGCTTTTATGATTCAGCCAACAATAATTCTTCCCTCAGGGAATACGCTGTCTGCGTGACTGTGTCCACGCTTCAGAGAAATTGCGAGGCCCAGAGAGAGCGGCCCGACACGACCAATATACATGGTAATAATGACAGCGATACGGGAAATGATGGACAGCCTCGGTGTGACGCCTGCTGTCAGTCCAACCGTACCAAAAGCACTGGTTGCTTCAAACAGGGCATCGGTGCCGCTGACATTCGGTGTGGTGCTGGTGATGATGCCGGTCACAACAAGGACCAGCATCATAGCGCCGCAGGTGATGGCAAGGGCACGGTAAATGGTGAACTTATCAATGCGGCGGTGATTGAAGGATGCTTCTTCATCGCCCCGCATGACAGACAGAACCGTGCAGACCAGCACCAGCGCGGTTGTGGTTTTAATGCCGCCGCCGGTGGAACCTGGTGCCGCGCCGATGAACATGAGCAGCACAGTGAAAAGTTTTGTGAAGTCATGTTCCTTTGTAATGTCAACGGAAGCAAACCCCGCAGTACGCGGTGAAATCGACTGCAGAAGGGACGCGTTCAGTTTGGTGCCAAAGTTCTGCAGTGGTTTCAGCGTATTGTCATATTCCAGCACAAAGAAAACAACTGTGCCAAGCACGACCAACAGCACCGTCATCAGCAGCACAATCTTAGAATGAAAGTTCAGGCTGTGGCGCGGCTGATGGTGCGCCAGTGGTTCCAGACGGGAACGGTAGATGTCCTCAATCACGACAAAGCCGGTGCCGCCGACCACAATCAGGCAGCCAATCGTGAGACACACCAGCGGGTCTGCCACATAGGGAATCAGACTGCCGTTGTCCATCACACTGCCCAAAATGTCGAAACCGGCATTGCAGTAAGCGGAGACAGAAAGGAAAATGGAAACCCACACGCCGTGAGTCCCCATTTGTGGGACGAAGCGTATCATTAGCAGCAGTGCACCGATGGCCTCACAGGCAAAGGTAAAGCTGAAAATCATGCGCAGCAGGCCGCCAATATCACTGCTGTCGCCATTTGTGTTTTCTACCGCAAGCTGAAGGTTCCGCAGACCCAGCTTTTTGCGCATCAGAAGTGTCATGCCTGTGGTAAAGGTAACCAGTCCAAGCCCGCCAACCTGAATGAGCATTAGAATGATGACCTGCCCCACATTTGTCCAGTGCAGGTAAGTGTCAAATAGAACCAGCCCGGTTACACAGGTGGCCGAGCCGGCGGTGAAAAGTGCGTCCAGGAATGTGGTGGCGTGGCCCGCTTTGGTGCAGACTGGCAAAGTCAACAGACAGGCGCCCACCAAGATGACAAGTGCAAAGCTGATGACAATTAACCGCACAGGCGGCACCTTGTGCATCCACATTTTTGCTTTTGCCAACATGAAAATCACGTCCCCTCTTTTTCTTCATTTCATAACCAAAATTTTATAACCAGAACATCTTATCACAATCTTTATAGTTCGTACAGATAGTAGGCATTAGTTTCTTCTTTTATTTTTATACATTTCGGCGCGCTCATAATTTGTAAACAATAATTTTATATAACTTCTGAAAAATTGAGCTATTCTTTCATAATGGAATTTCTCAGCCAATTTTTTGGTTGCATATCCCGGTTCTTTTCATTATAATTTAAAGAAAGAAAATTTTGCTGAAAGGGGGTGCACGGTTGTCAAGTATCACAAAGCTGGCGCTGGCAGACTCTCTGAAAAAGTTGATGCTCCACCGACCGCTGGACAAAATTACTGTGAAAGAACTGGTGGAGGACTGCGGTGTGAACCGGCAGACCTTCTATTACCATTTTCGTGATATTTATGATTTGCTTGGGTGGATTTTTCAGACGGAAGCGTATGATGCCATCGCGGATTGTCAAAACTATGATACATGGCAGCAGGGATTTCTGAAAATTCTGCAGTATGTGAAAAGCAATAAGAATTTCTGTACCAATGCTTTTCGGTCACTGGGACGTGAGCATCTGGAGTTTTTCCTTAATAATGCAACCTTTGCGCTCATTACTAGCGTGATGGACGAGCTTTCCGAAGGGCATCGGATACAGGAGCGGGACAAAGTCTTTATCGCGCGTTTTTTCACTTTTGGTATCACCGGAATGCTGACGGACTGGATACGTTCCGGCATGACAGCTTCTCCGGAATCCATGGTGCAGGAACTGAGTACGCTGATGGAAGGACAGCTCTCCATGGCGATTACACGCTATCAATACTGAAGTTTCAGCCGATGCAAATGCAGCACCGGCTTTCTTTATGCGAAAGATTTCATGAAAAGAGTGAAAAAGTCTTGATTTTTTACAAGAATCGATTAAAATAATAAATATACTAATTTAGTAAATATTAAATTACAAGTGTATCTCATAAAATGCAGTTAGGAGTGTCAATATGGCAGAAAAATTACTGGAAGTCAGTGGCCTGCATGCAAGTGTGGAGGATAAAGAAATTCTCAGCGGGCTGGACCTGAATGTTTCCGCCGGTGAAACCCATGTGATTATGGGGCCGAATGGTGCCGGCAAATCAACGCTCGGCAATGTTATCCTCGGCAACCCGGAATATATCATAAATGCCGGAAAGATTTTGTTCGAAGGAGCGGATATTACCCGCGAAAAAACGGATGCCCGTGCCCGCCGCGGCATCTTCATGTCCTTCCAGAGCCCGGAAGAAGTACCCGGTGTCACACTGGAGGATTTTCTGCGTGTCAGCAAGACAGCCGTTACTGGCAAGCCACTGAAAGTTTTTGCTTTTAAAAAGCAGCTCAAAAAGACAATGGCGGCACTGAACATGGATGAATCCTATGCACAGCGGTACCTGAATGTCGGCTTCTCCGGCGGCGAAAAGAAAAAGGCGGAGATTTTACAGATGCTGACCCTGCAGCCGAAACTGGCAATTCTGGATGAAACGGACTCTGGGCTGGATGTGGATGCTGTGCGCATTGTTTCCGAGGGCATCCGCCAATATAAAAATGAAAGCAATGCACTGCTCATCATTACACATAACGCAAAGATTCTGGAAGGCCTGAAAGTGGACTATGTTCATATCCTGACCGACGGAAAGATTGTGCATACCGGCGGGCCGGAACTGATTGACGAAATTTCCCGTGATGGTTTTCACCGCTGGGAGGAGAGTGCCGCGCAATGAGTAATACGCTGCAGAAAAATAAAATTGAAGAAGTAGACCACAGCCTGTATGACTTTAAGGATGCTGTTCATCCGTCCTTTGAAACCAATGCCGGCTTGACACCGGAAATTGTGGAGCAGATCAGCCGTGAAAAGGGCGACCCGGACTGGATGCGGGCGTTTCGGCTGAAATCACTGGAAATCTATAACCAACTTTCCGTGCCGGAGTGGGGCCCGCCGATTGACGGACTGGATATGAACAATATTGTTGCCTATGTGCGGCCGGACACACCTATGCGCGGCAAGTGGAGCGAAGTGCCGAGTGACATCAAGAACACGTTTGAGCGTCTTGGCATTCCGGAAGCGGAGCGCAAGTCACTGGCTGGCGTGGGTGCGCAGTATGACTCCGAGGTGGTTTATCACAATGTGCGTGAGGAAGTTGCTGCACAGGGCGTTGTCTATACCGATATGGAGAGCGCGTTAAAGGGTAAGTACGCCGACATGGTGCGGGAGCACTTTATGAAGCTTGTTCCGCCGACTGACCACAAGTTTGCCGCTCTGCACGGTGCAGTTTGGTCCGGCGGCTCCTTTGTGTATGTGCCTGCGGGTGTGAAAGTGGAAATTCCGCTGCAGTCTTATTTCCGTCTGAATGCACCGGGCGCCGGTCAGTTTGAACACACGCTGATTATTGTTGACAAGGGTGCCTATCTGCATTTCATTGAGGGCTGTTCCGCTCCGAAATACAATGTGGCCAACCTGCATGCCGGCTGTGTGGAGCTTTTTGTGGAGGAGGGTGCACGTTTGCGCTATTCCACAATCGAAAATTGGTCTAAAAATATGTATAACTTGAATACCAAGCGGGCTTTGGTGAAAAAGGGCGGGGCCATTGAGTGGGTTTCCGGCTCCTTTGGTTCGCACACTTCTTATCTTTACCCGATGAGTGTGCTGCAGGGCGAGGGCGCGCGCATGGAATTTACTGGCATTACTTTCGCCGGCAGAGGGCAGCAGCTGGATACCGGCGCCAAGGTAGTTCATGCCGCACCGCATACCAGCTCTCACATTGTCACCAAGTCGATTTCCAAGGACGGCGGCGAATGCACTTACCGCAGTGCCGTAACGATTGCTAAGAATGCGGTTGGCTGTAAATCTTCTGTTTCCTGTGAATCTCTGATGCTGGACAGCAAGTCCCGCTCCGACACGATTCCGGCAATGGATATTCGCAATGATGACGCGGATGTCGGCCATGAGGCGAAAATTGGGCGTATCAGTGATGACGCAGTGTTTTATCTGATGAGCCGCGGTATCAGTGAGGAAGACGCACGCGCCATGATTGTCAGTGGTTTTGCGGAGCCGATTTCCAAGGAACTGCCGGTGGAATACGCGGTGGAAATGAACAACCTGATTAAGCTGGAAATGGACGATAAGAGTGCTCCTGTGTGCAAGGCATGAGCTTTAGTATTTTCATTTTTATACCTTTGCCTGATTGACGTTGGAGGATAAACAATTATGGAAGAACAACTTAAAAATATCAATACACTTCCGGCGCTCACATGGAACCATTTGGGCGTTAACCGCGCGGAACTGATTGCACAGCAGACCGGAAAATCAACCGCTTCCATTCCGGAAGAATTCGGGCGGATAAAGACCGGCATGGGTGAGGAAGCGGCTGACTTTGCCGCGCACAACTGCACGGATTACCATGTGATAGAAGCGGAAGCGGGAAAAGAAATTATCGATGCCGAATCCATGCGGTATTCCCTTGCCGACGAACACCCGACGGTGGATGTTACACTGATTCACGCGCATGAGGGCAGCAGTGTCACTGTGCTGCAGTCCTATACTTCTGCGGATAACACTGCGTGCTTTCACGGCGGCCTGACAAAAATTATCGCGGATAAGGGCGCGTGGGTACGTTTGGTGCAGGTACAGATGCTCAATAACAGGAGCCGCCATTTTGACGATGTTGGTTTTCTATTGGGCGACGGTGCCCATGCGGAAATCGTGCAGGCGGAACTGGGCGGCAAAGACGCTTTTGCTGGCTGTCTTGCCTTGCTGGAGGGTTATCAGAGCAGTTTTGGTGCCGATACAATTTATCTTGGCGAGGAAGACCGCCGGTTGGATATGAATTATATTGCCCGCCATACCGGCCGAAAGACGACCAGTGATATGACGGCTGCCGGTGCGCTTTTCGGGCACAGCGACAAGATTTACCGTGGGACCATTGACTTTATCCGTGGTGCGTCACATTCGGTGGGCCATGAAGTGGAGAATACGCTGTTGTTCAGTCCGGAGGCACGCAACCGCACAGTTCCATTGATTCTGTGCAGTGAAGAAGATGTGGACGGACAGCACGCAGCAACTATCGGAAAAATCAACGCACAGCGGCTGTTCTACCTGCTGTCCCGCGGCTTGACCGAAGCACAGGCAAAGCAGCTTGTCATCGAGGCGCAGTTCGCTCCGGCAATCGCAAAGGTGCCGGATACCGCACTGCAGGACGCGATTAAAGAATATTTGGGAAGGAGGATGCAGCTTGACTGATACCATTAAAACACAGTTTCCGCTATTGCAGCAGAAGCAGAACGGAAAGCCGCTGGTTTATTTGGACAGTGGCGCAACCACACAGCGTCCGCAGGCTGTGCTGGATGCCGTAAAACATTTTTATGAGCAGGATAATGCGAACCCGCACCGTGGCGCATATGAACTGGGTGAACGGGCAACGGCCGCTTATGAAGGTGCCCGCGCGCAGGTTGCTTCTTTTCTGAATGCACAGAAGGAAGAAGTCATCTTTACTCGCAACGCGACCGAATCCCTGAATCTACTTGCCTATAGCTGGGGACTGCACAATTTGAAAGCAGGGGACAAAGTGGTCGTATCCATTCTGGAACACCACAGCAACCTGATTCCATGGCAGCAGGTCTGCCATGCGGTGGGTGCGGAGTTGATTTTCCTTTATACCGGACAGGATGGCGTGATTCCCGATGAAGAAATTGAAAAGAAAATCACCAAAGGCGTAAAACTGGTTGCATGCACACACGTTTCCAATGTCCTCGGCCTTGTCTCACCGGTGGAGAAAATTGCCGCCCGCGCGCATGAGGTTGGTGCCGTAATGGTGTTGGACTGTGCCCAGAGTGCGCCGCATCTGAAACTGGATGTGCAGAAGCTCAATGTGGATTTTCTCGCGTTCTCCGGTCACAAACTCTATGCGCCGCTGGGCATCGGTGTGCTCTGGGGCAGACGGGAACTGCTGGAAGCTATGCCGCCTTTCCTGACCGGCGGCGATATGATTGATTCCGTGCGGGAACAGGACGCTACATGGGCGCCTCTGCCGCAGAAATTTGAAGCCGGAACCCAGAATGCGGGTGGGGCGGTCGGTTTGGCAGCCGCTATTCGTTGGATACAAAGCATAGGCTATGAAACCATTGAAAAGCGTGAAAACGATGTTTACCGCTATTTGTGGGACGAATTGGCCAAAATGCCGCACATCACGCTTTATGGTACGCCGGAAGGACAGCATTGCGGTGCGGTTGCCTTTAATGTGGAGGGAGTTCATCCGCATGACGTTTCCACCATCCTGGACGCGGATGCTGTCTGTGTGCGTGCGGGGCACCATTGCGCACAACCGCTGCTGACGCATCTTGGGCTGCGTGCTTGCTGCCGTGCGAGCATTGCGGTTTATAATACCCGTGAAGATGTTGACGCACTGGCAAACAGTTTACAGAAAGTGAGGAAATGGCTGGGCTATGGAACTTGAGCAGATTTATACGCAGATTATCACAGAAAACAGCCGCTCCAAAGAGCACAAGTATGCGGTGAAAGACGCCACACAGGTTGTGGAGGGTGTGAACCCTTCCTGTGGGGATGAGATTTCTCTGCAGCTTCGTGTGAAGGACGGCATGATTGAGGATGCGGCATTCCTTGGGGACGGCTGTGCCATCTCACAGGCATCCGCCAATATTATGATTGACCTGATTAAAGGGAAATCCGTGAAGGAAGCGGAGCACCTGTCCAATCTTTTCCTCGGCATGATTAAAGGTGAAGTGACGGATGACGGTCAGTTGGATGAGCTGGAGGACGCGCAGGCATTTAAGGATATTTCCCATATGCCGGCCAGAGTCAAGTGTGCGGTGCTGGGCTGGCACACGCTGCAGGACGCAGTGACGAAGGCAGAAAAGGCCACCTCGTAAAATGCCTGAATTTGCCGGATTATGCCGCAAAATCACGCAGTATGTTTGAATTCTGTTTGATTTTATGGTATACTATGCTTTAAAAAGAAATTTCGGCTTTCCGAAGAAGCACAGGAGGAGAACAATGCTGCAAACCCCGTATGTTGTCGGCGTGGCGGGCGGAACCGGCTCCGGCAAAACCACACTGGCCAATAATCTTTTAAATGCATTTGAAAATGAGGCACTCATTCTTTCGTATGACTACTATTATCTTCCGCATGACGATCTGCCGCTGTGTGAGCGCCAGAGGCTGAATTATGACCACCCAAATGCGTTTGAAACCGACCTGATGATTCGGGATGTGCAGCGCCTGCGCGGTTGCCTACCCATTGACCGGCCGCAGTATTCCTTTGTGGAACACACTCGCCTGCCGGAGACCGTGCGAGTGGAGCCAAAGCCGCTGATTATTTTGGAAGGCATCCTCCTGTTTGAAAACCAGTCACTGCTGGATTTGATGGATATGAAAGTTTATGTGGACACGGATGCGGACATCCGCCTGATTCGTCGGCTGGAACGCGATGTGAAAGAGCGTGGCCGCAGCCTGGATTCCGTCATCAATCAGTATATGAATACAGTGAAGCCGATGCATGAGCAGTTTGTGGAGCCAAGCAAAAAGAAGGCAGACATCATTATCCCGGAGGGCGGGGAAAATCAGGTGGCGCTGCAGATGTTGATTGACCGGTTGGGTGCAGTGCTGCATCGGGGCACGGTGTCTGCATAAAATTTAGGGTTTCTGCTGCCGTCCGTAAAACTGGGCGGCTTTTTTGAACTTATAAAGAAGAAAATTTTACACTATGCTAAAAAAGAACTGGCAATATTTCTTATAATATGTAGACTTTTTTTTACTGATGATGTATAATCATAATAAATATACAGTTGAAGTGAAATTGTTTCTATATCTATAACTCATTTCAGTATCAATCTGCGGGAGTTCCTTTCTGCAGAGCAGCAAAAGGAGAGTACAGCATATGAACAATGAGGGATTTGAAGCAGTCAACGTTGCGGTTGACGGCAACAACGATGAAATGAAAGGTAAATATCTGACTTTCTGGACGGATGACCAGCTTTTTGGTGTGCCGATTAAAGACGTTGTGCAGATTGTTGGAATGCAGAAAATCACACAAATCCCGGAATATCCTGATTATGCTAAGGGCATCATCAATCTGCGCGGAACGATTGTGCCGCTGATTGATGTGCGCCTGCGTTTGGGCAAACCGGAAAAAGAATATAATGACCGTACCTGCATCATTGTAACCAGTGTGAATAACAGCTATTTCGGCTTTATTGTGGACGAGGTGGAGGAAGTTACAGATATTAGTGACGATATGATTTCCCCGCCGCCGAAGCTGAGCGGCGATACAGTGAACAAATATCTGACCGGCATTGCGAGAATGAATGACAAGCTTGTGCTCACTATCGACACAGCTAAAATTTTGGGAGAAGAAGAATTCGATGCACTGCTGCAGTCTGCAGAGTGATTTTGGCGCGCAGAAAGCTGGGTGACCGTGGATGAAAGACTTGAAGATTAAGACACGGCTGCTGGCATTTGCCGGTGGTCTCGCGGCATTTATTATTATTCTCAACATTATACATATTGGTGTGATGTCCACGCTGAATGACAGTGCAGCGGATGTGGCAGGCAAGTGGACGCCGACGGTGTCCAGCGCACAAGGCGTGCGGGCACAGGCAAGTGCTTTCCGTGCCTTGGAGTTTCAGTATGCGGCAGATACAACAAACAGTGACGCGGCCAAACAGCAGATGGACACTGTGCAGAAGGCTGTGGAGAGTGTGCTGGCTTCCTGTGTAGCGGCAGCACCTGATAATGCGAGCAAACAGCTTGCCGCCAATGTTCAGTCCGCATGGGCCACTTATCTGAAAACCCATCAAGCTGCAACTGGCAGTGCATCAGAAATGTTGTCTGCACTGAATGGCGACGCGCAGAATCAGTACACCGCACTTGACCAGGCGTGTGGCAAGCTGGCGGATTATGCGCAGAAACAGGCATCGGTAACCAGTGACTCCGCCGCTGCAGCTTTTCGCGCGGCACAGACAGTCAGCATCATCGTCACTGTGTTGGCAGTCATGGCTGTCTTTATTCTGTGTGCGTTCATTTATCGTGGTGTCACCGGTCCGGTGGAGAAAATCGTTGACTCTGCTATGAAGGCAGCAAGCGGAGATTTCAGCGGTTCGATTGACTATACCTCCAAAGGTGAAATGGGGCCGCTTGCGGAGCATCTGAATAAGATTATCGGGCAGTTAAAGACCTATGGCAATTATATTCAGGAAATCACCAAAGTGCTGAACCAGATGGCAGATGGTGAGTTGGATGTTCAGCTTACTTATGATTATGCCGGTGTTTTCGCACAGATTAAGCAGGCACTGAATCATTTGTCTGAGTCCCTTAACCAGACCATGGGGCAAATTAATGCGGCGGCTGACCAAGTTTCCACCAATGCGGCACAGGTATCTTCCGGCGCGCAGGATTTATCCAGCGGTGCTACAGAGCAGGCAGCATCTGTGGAGGAACTGGCAGCAACCATTAATGGCATTTCTGATCATGTTCGGACCAACGCGGACAGCGCCCGGGATGTTAATGAACAGGTGACCGAAGTGAGTGTGAAGCTCCGTCAGAGCAATGAGCAGATGCAGGGACTGATTGCCGCTATGCATGACATCAGCGATAGTTCCTCACAGATAAACCGGATTATCAAAACCATCGAGGATATTGCGTTCCAAACAAATATTCTTGCGCTGAATGCTGCGATTGAGGCGGCTCACGCGGGCAACGCAGGCAAAGGTTTTGCTGTGGTTGCTGAGGAAGTACGGAATTTGGCCAGCAAGTCGGCGGAAGCCTCCCAGAGTACCGCAGACCTTATTAAGAGTTCTCTGCAAGCAGTAAAGCATGGTTCTCAGCTTGCAGATGAAACCGCGCAATCACTAACCAGTGTGGTTGAAGGTGGGCATCAGATTACGGCTTCTGTTCAGCAGATTGCTGAGGCTTCCAGTGAACAGGCAACATCGATTGAGCAGGTGACACAGGGTGTTGACCAAATCTCCAATGTCATTCAGACCAATACGGCGACATCGGAGGAAGCAGCCGCTGCCAGTCAGGAATTGGCTAGCGAAGCGCATCTGATGAAAGACTTGGTCGCTAAATTTAAACTGCGTAGTGAAGCGCAGGATGACTCAGAAGAATCCACCCCTGTGCAGCAGGAAGCAGATGTTCCTGAACCGGAAGAAGTATCCCATCCGGTGGAACAGCCTTCTTTGCCAGAAGCACAGACGTATCCGGAGAATATAGATGAAGATTCCTTTGAAGACATTAGCAGTGTTTCTGCCGATGTACATGACAAATACTAAACTATAATAAAAGGGCTGTCGGACAAGAAATTGTTCGGCAGCCCTTTTATTATGTGCGGATTTACCAGCCGCAACGCCCGCAGTTGGTGCAGTGCGTGCAGCTTCCTGAATGAAACTGTGCTTGCCATGCGGAGATGTCAAAGGCAGTGCCTGTGAGCGGCACAGTTTTTGATGCAAGCCAGGTGGAGAGATGAAGCGTACCGTCAGGCAGAAACTCCAGTGTCAGCGGTTCAATGCAAATGCTGTCCGGTTCCATGCAGTTTTGATAAAGTGAAGGAGCAAGGCTGTCCTTTTTCCCGTCCGCCGTTGTCCACTGCACCTGTGTGGAAGCAGTCACAATTTTTTGAGGACTGTCACAGAGAATGCCCGGTGCCGGCGTGCAGGGGTAAGGCAGTGACTGAGAAATACAAATCATTCCAATGGGTGTTTTAATACCTGTATCCATAAAAATTCGTCTCCTAACAATTCATTTACTGTGGTGCATTTGCCTGCTGAGTGAGCTGCTTGCCGCCGGAACTATACCAGTTCCGCACGAAAGTATCGAAGAAAGAAAGAGGCTCATCTCCAATGATAATTTTTAGGAAAGCTTCTTTTTCCATTTCCATCAGGTCGTTTGGTACATTATAGTCGCTGTAAAGAAGCGGCTGGTTCATGTAAGTGATTTTTCGGCTGAGGAGGAGCTTGACGGCAGTGATGCGAGAAGTATAAGCTGCCCAATCAGTGGCAGGCTTTTTGTCTTCTGTGAGAAAAGTGCGGCAGTTCTGATAATAAGCACGTTCCACCAGATTTAAGCTGTTCTGCGGTGAAGTGCCGTGCATCACAGACAAAATGTGATTGGTTGTGCGGGTAACAGCATCACTGTAATCGCAATTCAGCACCAATGGAGTAGCCGTTGGGTCGACATTCTGGGAAAAGTACGTCTGCAGTTCCTGCACGGATTTGTCCTGATATCGTGCATAGTCATACAGCATACTCATAATTTTCATAACGATTTCCGGATGTTGGTAACCCTTGCGCACCACAATGTATTTTTGTGACACAGGCGGGATGTAAGCATGGACACTGCCATCTTGCTTCACTGGCAGGAGAAACGGCTCCCATTTGGCGGAAGGATTTTTTTTCATGCACTCGATGAGTGGATTGTTGGGCGCCCACCACCAACCAAAAAGTGCGCCGGATTGTCCGCTGGTAATCAGGCTGGCGGCATTATCATTGGTACGCAGCATAAAGTCCGGATCAATCACACCGTCATGATACCACTGGTGAATCAGGGCAAGCGCCGCCTTTGTGCTCTGTGTGACGGAGCCGTAAACAATCTTGCCGCTGCTGTCATGCACCCACTTCTGCGGATAAGAGTCTGACTGTGCAAACAGCGGGTCAATGGAATAGCAGGTACTGGTATTGCCGACCAAATCAGAGTCACACACCAGTCCTAACGTTTTATCGGTGCCGTTTCCGCCGGGGTCCTTTTGAATGAAAGCCTGAATGATTTTTTTTGCGTCTTCTAGTGTCTTTGGTGCGGAAAGGCCCAGTTTATCCATCCAGTCACGCCTCAGCCACAGCAAATTCGGCCCGCTGTAAACATCCGTTTCCGGCAATGCCATAATTTTTCCGTTGAAGGTGACAGAGTTTATCAAACCGGGATAACTACGGTATATTTCCTGTATCCGTGAGCTGCAGCAGGTGTTGAAGGCATCCGTCAGGTTGGCAACCAAATCATTCTGTATCATCGATTTTAAGAAACTGCGGCTGTTGACCAGCATCACATCCGGATAGCTTTGGTTTGCCACGGCAAGTTCCATTTCCGCTTCATAGTTGGCACTGTCTGTAACTTCAAAAACATTTTTATTCTGAATATTCAAGCATCTTTTTCAGATAGCGGGTATAAGCGTTATTTTCATAGGTATCCCCCACTGGCATATTGGAATTATTGTTGCCGCACATTTTTCCGAGGGTGTAAGTTACCGTCTGCGGATAGGGCACAAAAGGTGAAGTTTGTGCTTTAGCCCAGTCCTGAGAAGCAGATACGGGACGACTCTCAGAACTGGATACCACGGCAGAGGAGGCGCTAGTACCTTGCTGTGCACATCCGGAAAAGAAGCCGGAGAACAGAGCCGGCAGAAGTAACCATGCGCCAATGCGGCAGAATTTATTTTTCACGGTTCATCGCTCCTTTGCTGTCTTTTGGAATGACTGCGGTTACAGAGGTACCTTCACCCGGGCTGCTGCGAATTTTCAGGGCATATTCCATGCCATACAGCAATGTAATGCGGTCATTGACGTTTTTCATTCCATAGCCGGAGGTTTCCTCCTGAATAATGCTGTCTGCTTTCTTCTGTGTCATGCCGACGCCGTTGTCACGCACACAGAAAACAATGGTGTCATCCACACATTTTGCGGAAATGAAAAGTTTCTTGTCTCCATTTTCCTTAACATCCAGCCCATGCTCCAGCGCATTTTCCACAATCGGCTGAAGGATAAGCTTGGGCACAAAGTAGGGTTTGACAGCGTCTTCAACTTCCCATGTGACAGTGAACTGATTGTCATGCATCATTAACTGAATGTCCAGATAAGCCTGAATATTTTTCAGTTCGTCCTCGGCAGTGAGCATACTTTTGCCTTTATTAAGCGTTGTTCGGTAAAAACGGGAGAGGGAAAGTGTAATGTGACTGATGTCTGTCTGACCGCATGCGAGCGCTTTCCAGTTAATCATAGAGAGGGAATTGTAAAGAAAATGCGGGTTGATTTGGGACTGCAGTGCCTTTAGCTCCGCTTCTTTCTGTGCAAGCTGGCTTGCATAGACTTCATGAATCAGCCGGTCGATTTTTTGAATCATCCGGCGGAAATTCTGCACCAAAATGCCAATTTCATCCTTTGCACGGCTCGTGGCAGTCAGTTCCATGTTGCCCTGTGACACTGCCACCATATTTTGTGTCAGTGCCTCAATACGCCGTGTCATTGTGTGGGAAAGGAGCCGCACCAGCACGAAAAGCACCAGCAGGCAGACACAGAGCATTCCCAGTGTGCGCATGATGGTCGTTTTGGCCGCAGCAGAAAGGCTGTAACCAGTCGCATACAGATAGACGTCCCAGTCCAGCCCGTCAATATGGCGTTGTACACAGGTACGTTTTCCCTGAACGGCTGCGGAAAATGCTGCCTGACTGGTGCAGTCCTCTTTACCGATAGTGCCTGAGGAATACAGCAGGCGGCCTTCCGTAAAAACAGCCAAACCTGTATTTTTCTGCTCCATCTGCTCAAACGGCTGCAGAAAGGAGGACAGACTGTACTGTATGGCGAGATAGCTGCTGCTGTGATTCTGGTAATTCGGGACCTTGCAGACAGAAAGAATGTAGTTTGGCTGGGCAGAATCCAAAATCCACTGAATGCCGCCGGACTTGGCTTTGTAGTACCACTTCTGCGGTTCTAATTGGGACAACGGCTGCAAAATAGTACCGTAACTGGTGGTCACATTTTGTGAATAAATGCAGGTGCTGTGGATGTCTTTTTGAAAATAGCGTACGGTTGCCATCAGCGGTTTCACCGTATGGTTATACATCCGATATTTTTCATAGCGTTCGGTGCTGTCCAGTGAAAGGGCACGGTTGAGGTCTTCATTAAAAGCGACATATTGGGAAATTAAATCGTCTTTGGAAACCTGATTTTCCACAGCGGTGCCTGCCTGCAGCAATGAGGTTTTCATATTGGTCAGTTCTTCACTGCTGACAACCTGACTAAATTCTGAGTAAAGAGTAATTCCAAGCAGCAGAAGCGGAACAATGCCAACCAGCACCATGACAATGCTCAGCTTAGTGCGGTATTTAGAATCCCGCAATTTTAACAGAAATTTATTCATTTTCATCGATCTCCGCTTTTTGAAAATTGTGCGGACTGGTGCCAAAAGATTCCCGGAAACGCTTGCAAAAGTAGGAAACATTGGTGAAGCCGGTCTTTTGGCAGACCTGCACAATCTTCATGTTGGTGGTTTCCAGCAGACGCTTGGCTTGACTGAGGCGGTAAGTGCGGATGTAAGAATTGAGATTTTGACCGGTTTCTTTTTTAAAGATGACACTGAGATAGCTGGGGGAAAGATAAACTTTTTCCGCCAGAATTTCCACGCTCAGGTCCTCATCATAATGCTTGGCTATGTAATCCCGCACCATGTTGACATCCGTGCGCACGCTTTCCAGTTCAAGACTGAGGGAATTTTCATAAGTGCAGATACTTTGTTCCAACAGGTGAAGCGCCTGTGCCAGCATTTCCGTGGAGTAAAGGGAGGCAAGCACAGTGCCCATTTCCTGCGGGTTTTCGGGTGCTGCGGCTTCCCATAAGGAATGAATCAGAGAGGAAACCGTAAACTTAACGGCTGCTGTAACGGGTGCCTGCGGAAAAGCGGAGCAGCAGTTGCGCATGGCGTAAAAATCTTTCCATAGAGCAGAGATATTCCGTCGGCGAAGAGATTCCTTCATATCTTTCAGAAGCTGTTGCAGGACGGACTCATCTGGACTTGCTGAAAGGTTAGTGCTGCCCACAAATAACAGGCGGTCAGCATTCCGGCGGCTGCTCAGGAGCCGACCGAGATGGCGGAAAGTACCGGTTATGTTTGCTGCGCCGGACAATGGTTCACTAACAGCTATCCGTACAGAATTAGGGCAGTGTCTGTCAAAGTATTCCAGCAGACTCTGCGCCAGCATTTTGCGGCTGCATGGAAGCTGCTGCCCAAACACAAACACGGCCCGTGTGTCTTGCAGTACGAGAAAAGAGAAGCTGCAGGACAGCGACCGCCGCAGTTCTTCTGGTAACAGCCATAATGGGTTTTCTGCAAAGACCGGCGTGCTGCTCTCTGCAAGAATCAGACAGCCGCAGTCCTGCCACAAAGAAGTATCCGTGAAATCCTGCGCCTTTTTCAGGTCATCACTGTTTCCATTTATCAGAAACTGCCGCAGACAGTAATCCCCTTCAATGCGGTAAAGTTCATTCCTTACTTCCAGCAAATGCTGCTTTTCTGTGACACATTCGGTTACACGCTTCATGGTCTTTGTGAATTCATCCGGGTCAACCGGTTTGAGTACATAATCAGAAACACCATACTGAATTGCCTGCTTGGCATAAGCAAAGTCGCTGTATCCGCTGAAAATCACGATTTGGAGGGATTCTTGCAGTTCACGCGCCGCCTTGGAAAGTTCCAGACCATTCATAAAGGGCATCTTGATGTCTGTCAGCAGAATGTCAAAATTGCTCTGCTGCAGAAGTGCCATAGCTTCCTTCCCGTTTTCCGCTTCATGGATTTCAAAGCTACTGTCAAACTGACGCAGCAGAAAGGAAATACCATCCCTTCCGATTTTCTCATCGTCTACAACCAGTACTCGCACAGCAAGCAATCCCCCTCTATACGAACTTACTATCAGTATAACACAGGCAGTAGGAAAATACAGGAGTATCGCACAAATGGCCCCGCTCTTATCTGTAAAAGCGGGGCTCAAGGAGGAACTTGTTATCCGATTTATTTTAGGACTGCCACACTCAGGGGAGGCATGACCAGCTCTTTGCCGCTTTGGGTAACGGTGTCTTTTCCGGTTACCAGAAAATCCTGCAGATGCAGGGAAGAAGCATCGGAAGAAGTCAGCGGAACTTTGACGCTCGACGGACCGATGTTGTAAAGAATGACACAGGATTCCTGCTTCCAGCGTTTTCGGACGGCACAGACGCTGCCGGAAGAAAGTGCAGAGACAGCGGAAACTTTACCGCGCGCGACTTCCGGGTACTTTGTACGTAAAGCGATTGCTTTCCGGTAATACTGATAAACGGAATTTGAATCTGTTTCCTGCTGTGCGTAACTGCCGAAAGGATGCTGCGGCACCGTGCAGCCGGGCGGAGGTTGTGTCATGCCGCCGGAAGCCTTGGTGTCCCAGTACATCGGCGCACGTTTGCTTGGATCATCGCCGCTTCCTTTCATGCCCAGTTCCTCGCCGTAATACACAAAGGCACTGCCGCTCATGGTCAGATTCATGGCACCGGCAAGCTTACACTTTGCCTCGTCACCGCCGACAAAACCGGCAATGCGGCCAACATCATGGTTGCTTAAAAACGGCGCGTCAATCATGTTGGGATTTGCCTGTGCAAGGTAATCCTGCGCGGAAATAAGGTTCTTAACGTATTTCTGTGCTGCCAGCGCATTGCCGCTGTTAACTGTTTTGATAATTTGGCCGGAGCTGTCCCCAAAGGGATAGTTGAAAATACTGTCAATGCCGCTTTTATAGTATCCCTGTATCTCGGGCAGGGTATCCCAGACTTCCGCAACCAGATAAGCATTCTTTTTCCGCGATTTCACATACTTCGTGAACCAGCGCAGCACCTCGGTGCTCTTTTCCGAATTACCGCTGAAGTATTCCTTGGCAGCATCTAACCGAAATCCGTCTACACCTTTGCTGAGCCAGAAGCCTGCCGCCTTTTCCATCTCTTTTTTCACGGCAGGATTGCTGAGATTCAAGTCTGGCATATGACTGCTGAACACGCCTTCATAGGCCCACTCCGTTCCGGCAAGCAGTCGGTCATTTGCCTGCGGTTCATTAGCACGGTGAAAATTGTAGTAAGCCACATAAGGACATTTGCTGCTGTCCGGTTTTGCACCTTTTGGCAGACTTTTCAGATAGGTGACTGCCTGCTGGAACCACGGGTGCTGGGAAGACGTATGATTCATTACAAAATCCAGAATCACGCGAATGCCCTTCTTGTGTGCGGCGGCCAAAAAAGTTTCAAAGTCTTTCATGGTGCCGTATTCAGGATCAATGCTGCAGTAGTCCGTGACGTCATATTTGTGGTAACTGGGACTTTTGCAGATGGGCATGAGCCACACACCGGTAAAGCCGGTCTCGGAAAGATAACCGAGCTTCTGTGTCAGACCTTTCAGGTCACCAATGCCGTCACTGTTTCCGTCACTGTAGGAGCGCACAAACACTTCACAGTAGGTGCGGTAATTGTCATCCGGTGTGGTGACAGCGGCCGCCTTTGTCTGGGAAGCATTGCTGCCGCATCCGCTTAGCAGCAATGTGCCAGCCAGTGCAGCGCAGAGTATCTGCTTCATCCGCCGGTTCATCCTTTCACAGCTCCTGCCATGCCGTCAGCGTAGTAACGCTGAATCACAATGAACAGAATGGCAATCGGGATGGACACGCACACAGCACCGGCAGCAAAGCAGGTGTACCAATTATCAATGTTTTCTTTTTCAAGCATCTTCCATAAGCCGATGGAAACCGTATAGTAATCGGCATTGGCGCGGCAGATAACCTTGGCAAAGATAAAATCGAGCCACGGTGCCAGAAAGCTCTGCAAGATGGTATAAACAATGATAGGTTTGCTCAGCGGAATCGTGATTTTCGTAAAGACATTCCAGCGGGTACATCCGTCCAAATAACCCGCTTCATCCAGAGAAGTCGGGATGGTGTCAAAGAAGCCTTTGGCAATATAGAAAGTCAGGCCGGAGCCACCGGAATAGACCAGCACCAGCGCCACAAGAATCATGGAACCCTCTGACAGGCCGACGGCTTTCAGAATGAAATACACGGCAATCATGGACATGAAGCCCGGGAACATGGTCAGCACCATAGCCACATTCATGAAAGGCTTGCGCAGACGGAAACGAAGCCGTGACATACAATAGGCGATGGACAGAATAAAGAAAGTGGAAATAATGCAGGTAAAGATTGCAACAATCAGTGTGTTCATAAACATCCGCGGGAAATTGAGCACCTGCGTGTCTGTAAAAAGCTTCACATAATTTGCGGTGGTGTAGCTCTTTGGAAAGAAAGTCGAGATATAGGAGCCTTTTTCCGCACGGAAGCTGGTAAGGATAACCCAGAAAATCGGGAACACCCAGATGATAGCCAGCAGGGCAAGAAAAATGTGGACAAACCAGTTCACTGCGTGACGGCTTACGCTTCTTTTCTTTTTCATTATCGGAATGCCTCCTCATTGTTGTAGGAGCCGCTTCTGTGATAAGTCACCAGTGCCACGACCATCATAATCACAAAGGTCAAAATACCAATAACGGATGCCAGGTCATAGAACTGCTGGTCGACTGTCAGCTTGTAAAGCCATGTTACCAGCAAATCGGTTTTGCCTGCGGTCATGCCAACCGGCACCGGGTCACCGCCGGAGAGCAGGTAAATGACATTGAAGTTGTTAATATTGCCGGTAAAAGTGGTGATAAGATAAGGTGTGGTGACAAAGAGCATATAGGGCAGCGTGATTTTAAAGAAGATAACTACACTGTTTGCACCGTCAACTTTCGCGGCTTCATACAGTTCTTTTGGAATATTCTGTAAAATGCCTGTGACCTGCAGCATGGTGAACGGAATGCCAACCCAGAGATTAATGATAATGACGGTCGCCCGCGCCCATGTGGCATCTGTGAAAAACGGCAAAGGACTGCTGATGAGTCCCGCTTCCTGCAGCAGGACATTTACGGCACCATTTGGTTGCAGCATGGTGCGCATGATAAGCAGGGAAACGAACTGCGGCACTGCGACGGAAAGCACAAAGCAGAAGCGCCAGAAACCCTTTATCTTTGTGTCCTTGCGGTTGATAATCAGGGCAAGAATCATGCCGAGTATGTAGTTGAGAAAAGTAGCCAGCACAGCCCAAATGAGTGTCCAGCCAAGCACTGACCAGAAAGTTTTACCGATATTTCCGCCAAAGCTCAGCACCCGGCCGAAGTTCTGCAGACCGACCCAGTTAAAGAGGATGAGGTGGTCACCCTCCCGGCTATAGTTGGTAAAAGCCATGCTAATCATAAAAATCAGCGGCAGCAGCGTGAAGGCAAAGATACCGATGAGCGGCAGCGGCATGAGCAGTCCCTGCAGGTTGGTGTCAAATAAGTCTTTAACATCGTCTGCAAAACTGTTCACATGCTTGCCGTGTTCCTGCTGATACTGTGCCTTGTAGCAGCTTTTCACCGATGCGAGCCAGAGCAGGGCAAACAGCACAACAATGGCGATGGAAGCAATGCCATAAAGCAGAATGAGCAGAGAATTGTCGCCTGCCGCGTATTCATAAATGCCTTTTGCTTCATTCCATACTTTTTGCTGGGCTTTGCCGCCGAGTGAGAGCAGCATTGACATGGCATGCCCGCCGGAAGCCAGCATGAACCCAATAAAAGCAGCCTCACCGGCAAGAAAGACGGCACCTTTTACAATCTGCTTGTGCGCAAAATTTCCGAAGCCCATGATGAGAAAGGAGAGCCGGGTTTTCCAGTCCCCTTTGGCAGCGGCGTTTTTCAGCGTCCACGGTGTGGCAAAGTGGTTTATTTTACCGGCTTTCTTTTTCCTGCTGTGCAGTGCCGGTGCAGAAACCTGTTCCACAATAATTCCTCCGTTCTGATTTATAATTTGAAAAATAAAATGCTGACCGGAACCCCGGCCAGCATCAATGGGAGTGAGAAAAAATGAAAAGGATGGCTCAGAGGAAACTCAGGAAACCGGATTTGCAAGCGCTTTGTTCAGTGCCTCTGTTTTGGCGGCGGCATTGTCTGTGGTGATTTGCTTGCTGATGAGGGCTTTGCCGAAATTTTCGGCAGGAGTCCAGAAGTTGTTCATAGCAGCAACGAAAGGCTGAATGACGGAGGTCTTCTGGAAAGTGTTATTTTGTGCCATGACCATGATGTCGGCCTGCACGTTGGAGTCTTTGAGGACTTCTGTGCTGCAGGGAACAACACTGCGGAGCTTGTAATGGCTGCGCTGTGCATCAGCACTGCCGAGATACTTTGCCAAAGCCACGGCGACCTGCGGGTTTTTGGTGTTGGGGTTAACACCGATTGCCTTGGAGCCGGAGAAACTCAGAAGCTGTTTGTCGCTGCCGCCGATGTTGACAGTCGGCAGGGAAGCGGCACCGTAATTGCTGCCCAATGCTTCCTTCACAGCGGCTGCGTCCCAAGAACCGGAGAAGATGGCGGAAATGCTGCCGTCACGCAGACCGGCAAGTCCGGAACCGTCTGCATCATTGACGAAGTTCGGGTTTTTCACCAGCGTGGCCAAATATTTGGTAACTGCGGTGCCCTTGTCACCACCGAACTGAATGCCGGCGGACTCATCCTTGCCATCCTTGCCGAACATGGTGCAGCCGTTTGCAAGGTAGAAGGAAGGCAAATACCAGGAATTGGACAGCGGGAAGGAAACTTTTGCTTTCTTCAGCATCTTGTCAAGGCTCTTAACGTCATCCTGTGTAAATTTGCTCTTATTGTAGTACATAAACCATGTATTGGTGGTGAATGGAACACCATAGATGCCGTCTTTCACGGTAACGGAATCGATGATTTCCTTGGAACAGTTTGCCTTGATTTCATCCACTGTGGAGCCGCCGAGCTGTGAGAGCGCATTGGCAGCAATCAGAGTGTTGAGCTGGTCATTGGCGAAGAAATACACATCACCGGCCGCGGACGGATCCTGTGTGACGGTCTTGCCTGCGTCGCCTTCACTGCAGGCGGAATACTTAAAGGTGATGTTCCACTTCGGATGCTGTTTTTTGAAATCCTCACACATGGTGGGCAGCCATTTGCCTTTGTCAGCGGCCTGATCTTCTGCAGGGCCCCAGACGTTCATGGTGCAGGTGAGTGCCTCATCTTCTTTACTTGCAGTGGATGCGGCGGAGCTTGTGCCACTTTTTGTTGCTGATGCTGCTGTGCTGGATGCTGCTGTTCCACCGCATCCTGTCAGGCCGGCGGTGAGCATTGCACCCGCCAGAACTGCTGCCAGAGCTTTTTTCATAATTACAACTACCTCCTATAATCTTGTCAGGCAGATTCCAGTTCTCCGCCTGTCTGTTTCCATTATACGGGCAAAGCGGGGCAGCTAAAATGATAATATTCTTAGAAACATATTGCATTTCATCTATTTTTCACATGAATTATCAGATGTCTGGCAGGGATATGTGTAACTTATTCCATGTGCCGACAAGAATAGACGAAAAACTTGTCTTTGTCCGCTTGCAAACCACAGAGGTTTCCGTTACAATCATAGGGTAAAAATTCTGCAAGTGTATTATTAGAAAAGGGGAGCTGCAACTATGGCATTTCCAAAGGACTTTATCTGGGGGGTCGCCACTGCCGCCTATCAGGTGGAAGGCGCATGGCAGGAGGACGGCAAGGGCCGCTCAGTTTGGGACGACTTCTGCAGAGAGCCGGGTAAAATATTAGACGGGCACACAGGGGAAATTGCCTGTGACCATTATCATCGGTTCCGCGAAGATATAAAGCTGATGAAACAACTCGGCATCCATGCCTATCGCTTCTCCATTAGCTGGCCGCGTATACTGCCGGAGGGGACAGGCAAAGTCAATGAAGCCGGTATCCATTTTTATGAGGAATTGGTGGACGAACTGTTGAAAAACGGCATCACGCCTTATGTGACACTTTTCCACTGGGATTATCCATCTACGCTGCAGCGTTTGGGCGGCTGGCTGAATCCGGAAAGCCCGGACTGGTTTGCCGAATACACCAAAGTGGTGGCGCAGCGTTTGGGCGGCAAAGTAAAGCATTTCTTCACGCTAAATGAACCGCAGTGCTTCATTGGTTTGGGTTATGGCAATGGAGAGCATGCGCCGGGCCTTGTATGCAGCCGAAAAGACTGCCTGCTGATGGCACACCATGTGTTGCTGGCACACGGCAAAGCAGTGCGTGTGCTACGGCAGGAGGTCCCGGATGTGAAAGTTGGTTACGCACCAACAGGTACCAGCTACTATCCCGCGACAAATCAGGCAGAGGACATTGAAGCGGCGCGGAAGGCTATTTTTGACATACCGGAACGCTGGACTTTTTCTATCAGCTTGTGGAGTGATCCGGTGTTGTTGGGGCATTATCCAGAGGATGCGGCAAAAGCTTTCGGCGAAGATATGCCGGAAATCGCACCAGGCGATATGGAGCTGATTTCACAGCCGCTGGATTTTTATGGACAGAACATTTATAATTCCAGACCAGTGCGCGCGGATGGAAAAGGCGGCTGGGAAGAAGTGCCGTTGCCAATAGGATATCCGCATGCAGCAACTAACTGGCCCATCACGCCGAAGAGCCTTTACTGGGTGCCGAAATTTTTGTATGAACGCTATCAGATGCCAATCATCATTACGGAAAACGGAATGTCCTGCCACGACGCTGTTTCGCTTGACGGCAAGGTGCATGACCCGAACCGAATTGATTTTAACCATCGCTATCTGCGGGAACTTCGCCGCTGTGCGGAGGACGGTGTAGATATACGCGGTTATTTCCACTGGAGCTTGATGGACAATTTTGAGTGGGCAAATGGCTATAATGAGCGCTTTGGACTTATCTATGTGGATTACACCACACAGAAACGCACCCCCAAGGACAGCTTTTATGATTACCAGACGATTATTGCCCAGAATGGTGAAAATCTCTAAAATGTTTTTTTCACCGCATACCCTGTTTACAACTTGGTAATCTTCCATTACAAGTCAGATAACCATGTTGACATCACGGTGCCGACGTGGTAGCCTCAATATATAGAATGATTAACAGCCTGGCTGACCGTTGGCCGGGCTGTATATATGTAAAGAGGGTTTGCAATTTGAAAGTTCCGAATCGTTTTGTGTGTGTCGGCGTGTTAGCGGTAGCTGCCATTGCCAGTGTCATAATGCTGAGCAACAGTTCTGATTTTCATAAGGCTGCTGTTTCAGCTTCAGCAGAGGCAACCACAGGTTCCTCTGCTGCGTCGGTTTCTTCTGTGGCAGTGAGCAGCAGGATGACGGCTGTTTCCTCTGCTTCTGTGCCTTCCGCGGTGCAGAAAAAGGCATCGTCCGTGAAAGCCAAACCGGCGGCAGTATCTGCGGCTCCAACGGCTGCCGGTGGACTGAAAGGGGCCGCACTTGTCGGCAATTCCTGTGTGGAAGGTCTTGCTATGCAGGATGTGTTGCCGGAAGCAGATTTTTACGCCAGAGTCGGACTGACCGTGCAGACGGCGTTTACCAAAACTGCAGCAGGCGGAACACAGCCGGTGATGCAGGCGCTGGGCAGCAAAAAGTATAGCAAGGTGCTGCTGGAGTTTGGCGAAAACGAGCTTGGCTGGGGCAGCACACAGGCGTTTTATAATGCTTATGCGAAACTTGTCGATTATGTAAAGAAAGTACAGCCGGGCGCCAAAGTTTATATTCAGTCCATTCTTCCGGTTTCCGCAGCAGTGTCCCAACGAAATGTTGATCAGGAAAACAACCGGCGCATTGAAGAATACAATGCTCTGTTGCAAAAGCTGGCAAAGCAGGAGGGAGCTGTTTATCTGGATGCTGCGTCCGTAATGAAAGATGCGGATGGCTGCCTGCCCAATGATGCGGCAGAGGACGGCATTCATCTGAACCGTAAGTATTGCGGTATTTGGGCCGACTATTTGAAAAAACATTGCTGAGGGGTGTAGTTTGTATGTTAAAGAAAATCATTTCGGTGCTGTTGGTTTGTGTGGCAACTGCCTGTTTGGCAACCGGCTGCGGAGAAAGCGGAAATACGGCATTGCCAACGGTTCCGGCGGATACCAAATCCATTTCAAGTAAAATCAAATTCTCCGCGAAATTTACTGATCAACTGTCAGAAATCAGCACAGCGGCAGCAGAGAAACGTTACGGTGTGACGGCGGCGCAAGTCAAGTCTGTGGACGTTTATGTTGGCACCGGTGCTACGGCGGAGGAGATTGCTGTCTTTCAGGCGAAAGACGATAAGGCAGCGCAGGAGATTAAAGGCAAGGCGGAAGCCTTTGTGAAAGTGCAGAAAGACAGCTATGCGGACTATAAACCGGCAGAGGTGCCGAAACTGAGTTCTGCTGTTTTGGAGCAAAAAGGGACATTGGTTGCGCTCTGCATTTCCGCTGACAATCAGAAGGCCAAAGACCTGATTTCCGGCCTGATGGGTTAGGCGGTGCGACAAAATGGTCTTTGCCAGTTTGACATTTCTTTTTTTGTTCTTTCCGGCATCCCTGATCATTTACTATCTGGTGCCGAAAAAGTGGCGTAATATTCCTCTGCTGGCGGAAAATCTGCTGTTTTACGCATGGGGCGAGCCGCGCTTTCTGCTGCTCATCCTGTTTTCCACGGTGGTCAACTTTTTCTTTGGCAAGGCAATCGGCAAAAATGCGGAAAGTCGCAGACGAAAATGCCTGCTGGCGCTGGCGGTTGTAATTGACCTTGGCTTGCTGGTATTCTTTAAATATACGAATTTTCTGGTTGCGTCTCTGCGTCTGCTGCCGGGGATGGGATGGATGGCACAGACCGAAATTGCTTTGCCGCTGGGAATTTCTTTCTATACTTTTCATGTGATTTCTTATCTTGCGGATATTTACCGGGGAGATGCGCCTGCGCAAAAGAGCATTCTCCGTTTTGGCGTGTACATTACGCTGTTTCCACAGATGATTGCCGGGCCGATTGTGCGGTATAAGCAGATACAGGGGCAGCTTGAGGAGCGTACCTGCACTTCCGCACAGTTTGTGAGCGGAATCCGGCTGCTGTTGGTCGGGCTGGCCAAAAAGGTGCTGATTGCAAATCAGATGGGTGTGCTGTGGGACGCTGTGAAAGCATCCGGCAGTACCGCCGGTCTGCTTGGTTCCTGGGCTGGCGCGGCGGCTTTCTCCCTGCAGATTTATTTTGATTTCAGCGGCTATTCCGATATGGCGCGCGGTTTGGGCGAACTTTTCGGATTTGAACTTCCAATCAATTTCAATTACCCGTATATTGCTTCCAGCGTCACGGATTACTGGCGTAGATGGCACATTTCCCTCAGCCTGTGGTTTCGCGACTATGTTTACATTCCACTGGGCGGGAGCAGGCACGGAATGCGTGTGACCATCCGCAACTTGTTGATCGTTTGGGTGCTGACTGGCTTCTGGCACGGCGCAAACTGGAATTTCCTGCTTTGGGGTATGTATTACTTCGTGCTGCTTGCCGCGGAAAAACTTTTTTTGCAGCCGGTACTTAAAAAGGCGCCCGTTTGGGTGGGACATCTTTGCGCGGTACTTAGTTTCCTTTTTGGATGGATGCTCTTTGCGCTGACGGACTTCAGCACCATCGGCAGGCAGTTTCAGATGATGTTCGGCTTTGGCGGACTGCTGCCGGACGGAAAACTGCTGTATCAGATTCTGTCCTATTTGCCGCTTATGATCATCGGCGCGGTGGGCAGCACGCCGCTGGTAAAAAGGCTTTATGACCGGACAGAGGGCAGCCGGGCACACTGCGCGGTGGAATGTGTCTGCTGTGTGGCGGCACTGCTGCTCAGTACGGCGGCACTCATCAGTCAGAGCTACAATCCATTCCTGTATTTTCGCTTTTAAGAGGTGGGATTTATGCAGAAACAAAAACAGGAGCGTGTGCTCATTGCCATTTTTCTGCTGTTGATTTTCGGTTTCTCTGTCACTTTTTGGCTGCTGCCGAAAAGCAGTTTTTCCGCGGAGGAGAAACGTGCCCTGCAGCCTGCACCGGAATTCTCCGCTGCGACGGTTGGAGATGGCACCTTTGCTTCCACCGTGGAAAGCTATCTGTCTGACCACTTTCCGTTGCGGCGGGAGTTGGTTGGCCTGCATGCATACGGCAGTTTGATTTGTGGCAACAATGGCCAAAACGGCATTTATTTTGGCAAAGACGGCTGGCTAATCAACAAACCGGTGTCTGTCAATCCGGCCAATTTTCAGCAGAATCTGGACAGCATCAAAGATTTTTCACAAAAAGAGCATTTGCCTGCTTATCTGATGGCAGTGCCCACAACCGGATTCATCATGGACGATGAACTGCCGGATGCGCATGAAGACTATCCGGACGCACAGCTTTTGGGAGAAGCCAAAGCAAAGACGGAGGGTGCGGTTCAGTGGGTGAATCTGGCGGGGGTGCTGTCCTCACATTCTGCCGATGCGCCGCTGTATTATCATACAGATCATCACTGGACCAGCCGCGGGGCATACCTTGCGTATGACACCTTTGCGTGTGATGTGGGCTTTCATCCTATGGCACAGGCAGCTTTTCGGGTGCGCACTTCCGGTGGATTTTACGGCACAACTTATGCGAAAAGCGGTTTCTGGTTCACCCGGCCGGACACACTGGAAGTTTGGCAAAATCCAAACCTGACTGCAAAGGTGGAAATTTGTGAGGACGGACAGCAGGCGAAAACATCAGACAATCTTTTTTACTGGGGGCAACTAAAAAATGAAGACCAGTATCCGGTCTTTCTGAATGGCAACCACAGTCTGGTGCGGCTTTGCAATCCGAATTCCAGCGGCAAACGTTTGCTGATTGTTAAGGACTCTTATGCGAATTGTCTGGCACCTTTTCTGCTGGCACATTACAGCCAGATTGATATGGTTGACCTGCGTTATTTCCGCAAAACAGCAGCTTCTCAGCTTGTGAAACAGGATCGGCTCACTTCGATACTTTTTTGCTATGGTCTGGACGACCTTGTCAATGACCGCAATCTGTCCTTGCTGGCATAAAGCATAAATACAAAATAACGACCGCCGAGTAAAACCGGCGGCTTTTTTGTATAAAAAATAAAAATTGGATGGGCATAGAGAGCAAAATGTGGTACGATGGTAAAAACGAATGATTCCGGTTTCAGAGCGTTGGGAGGACTGATCTTTATGCTTTATCCACAGGAAAAGAAATTGACGCCGCAGAATTTTCAGAATCCGCCGCAGGCTTATCACAGCATTCCCTTCTTTGCGTGGAACTGCCGCCTGAATCTGGATTTACTGCGGGAAGAAATAGACTGCTTTGCTCAGATGGGTTTCGGCGGCTTTTGCATTCATGTGCGCACAGGGCTGGAGACGCCGTATCTGGGGAAGGAATTTCTGGAGGATGTCCGTGCCTGTGAGGAATACGGCAAACAGAAGGGGATGCGCGCATGGCTTTATGATGAAGACCGGTGGCCCTCCGGAGCGGCAGGCGGAGAAGTTACCAAAGACATGGCGCTGCGCTCACGGCATCTGCTGTTTACACCAGTGCCGTATGGAGAAGATACTTCCGACTTACCGTCTCTGCCGTATTCCCGTGCGGGGAGTGCCAGGACGGAAAATGGCCGTCTGCTGTGCCGGTATGAGATTCAGCTTGCACCGGACGGAACCCTTCAGTCAGCGCGGAAACTGATGACACAGGAGCCTGCCGGAAAACATACTTGGTATGCCTATCTGGAAACGCAGGCGGCAGAGGGATGGTATAATCATCAGACCTATGTTGATACATTGAATCCGAAAGCGGCGGAGAGATTCCTGAGCCTTACGCATGAAACTTATCAGAAATTGCTAGGGCGGGATTTCGGACAGACGGTGCCGGCCATTTTTTGCGATGAACCTCAGACACCGCGCCGGCTAGGACTTTCCGCACCGGACGCACGGGCAGAAGTGACACTGCCCTGGACAGACGACCTGCCGGATTCCTACCGGAAGGCTTATGGCAGAAATATTTGGGACGACCTGCCGCTGCTTTTCTGGAATTTGCCGGGAAATGGTTCTGCTCCGGCACGGTGGTACTGGCATCGGCATTTGACGGAACGCTTTGCCGCTGGATTCCTGCAGCCGTGCGGGGACTGGTGCAGACAGCACGGACTGCTGTTTACCGGACATCTGATGGAGGAACCAACGTTGCAGGGCCAGACAGAAACGACCGGGGACGTTATGCGCTGTTACCGGGATTTCGGCCTGCCCGGTGTTGATATGCTATGCGGAAATTTTGAGTACACGACGGTTAAACAGTGTGCTTCTGTCAAAAATCAGATGGGACGTCCCGGAATGCTTAGCGAGACCTATGGTGTGACTGGCTGGGACTTTGATTTCCGCAGCCAGAAGCTGCACGGCGACTGGCAGGCGGCACTTGGGGTGACACAGCGTGTGTTACATCTGGCGTGGGCCGGCATGGCGGGAGAAAGCAAACGCGACTATCCGGCAACTTATGGGTATCAGGCACCATGGCACTGTGAATTTTCCGGCTTGGAGGCACATTTTGCCCGCCTAAATGAAGCCCTGACCAGAGGAAACCCTGTGGTGTATGTGGCAGTCTTGCATCCCATTGAAAGTTTCTGGCTTGTTTGCGGCCCTGCAAAACAAACTTCTTTGCAGAAACAGCAGATGGAACATAATTTTCAGGCGGTGACAAGGTGGCTTCTGCTGGGCGGCGTGGACTTTGACTTCCTCAGCGAGGCACTTCTGCCGGAGCTTTGTCCGTGTGGAGGAGCACCTCTGCAGGTTGGAAAAATGCGGTATGACCTTATACTGGTGCCCGCCTGTGTGACTTTGCGGGAAACGACCCTGCACTTACTGGAAGCATACCATCAAGCAGGTGGAGAACTGATATTCCTTGGCGCTCCACCAGAAGATGTTGATGCAAAACCTGATGAGCGTCCTGCAAAACTTGCAAAGCAGTGCCGGGTAGTGCCGTTTGACAGACAACATCTGCTGGAGGCTGTAGAGCCGGTGCGGGAGATTTCCCTGCGCGACAAAGATGGATGCCTGACAGACAATCTGGTTTATCAAATGCGGCAGGACGGCAGGGAACGATGGCTGTTTCTTTCCCATGCAAAGGAGCCGGATTGTCATGATAATGCGGACTGTCAGGAAGTGAACATTACTTTGCGCGGAGAGTGGACGGTGCAGTGTTGGAACACCATGACCGGAGCAGTCAGGGAGTACCCTGCAGAGCGGAAAAACGGCAGGACTAGGCTGTACTGGGGAGCCTTTGCTTATGACAGTCTGCTGCTGAAACTAACGCCCGCACCGGCCGACAATCAGCCGGCACAAATATTCTTACAGCCGAAAAAGCTACAGCGAATGCCACTGCACCTGCCTTTGTCTGTGCCGTATTCTCTGCAGGAGCCAAATTGTCTGCTGTTGGACTCGGCGGAATTTGCGCTGGACGGAGAAGCTTATCAGCCGGCGGAGGAACTGCTGAGAGTGGATAATCAGCTTCGGCGGCGGCTCAGTTTGCCTCTGCGCACGGACTCTGCCGCACAGCCATGGGTTGTACCGGAAAAACCGCCGCGGCATACGGTACGCCTGCGTTTTGCTGTGCAGAGTGATCTGCCGGTGACGGGCGCTTTGCTGACGATGGAGGAACCGGAACACACGAAACTGTGGATAAACGGCGAGATGCTTCCGGTTCTTTCATCGGGATGGTTTGTTGACCACGCAATTCATACAGTTCCACTGCCGCAGTTGCACGCTGGCAAAACCGTGCTGGAAGAAGAGTTGCCCTTTGGTGAACGGACAAATTTGGAGTGGCAGTATCTGCTGGGCAGCTTCGGTGTAAAAGTGTCTGGAACGGAAGCGAAAATTACCAATTTAAATCAAAAAATCCATTTCGGCGATATAACCGGGCAGGGGCTGCCGTTTTATGGCGGAAATCTGACCTATCAAATTCCGTTCACCCTGCCTGCCGATGGAGAACTACTGATTTACGCGCCGCATTACCGCGGGCATCTAATGACTTTTACACTGGACGGCGGCGAGGAAAAGCAAGTATTCCTGCCGCCCTGTGAACAGCAATTTTCGGCGGCGGCGGGCAGACATACGCTTTGCATCACCCTGTTGGGCAGCCGGTTTAACCAGTTCGGCCCGCTGCATTTGTTTGACACAGCATGGCGGTATATGGGGCCTGCTTCCTGGCGGACAGAGGACAGCCGCTGGAGCGATGCGTGGCAGTTCCGTCCGTCAGGTGTGCTGAGTACGCCGCAAATCTATTTTTGTCCCGAAAGGAAAGATGAAACATGAAAACCAGAGAACCAGTCCTGCCACAAAATCTGACCACTAAAGCGGGCGCGCAGGCAGTGCTGATCAATCTGCTGAAACCACTGCTACCCTTTTACAGTGAAAATTCAGCCCGGTTGTATCTGGGTGTGACCAGTACACACTATGAAAATGATACGATTCCCATGGAGGCATTCGCACGGCCGCTCTGGGGGCTGGCGCCTTTTTGGGCTGGCGGAGGCAAAACGGCGCAGTTTGAGGAGATTTACAGCAGGGGATTTGCCGCAGGGCCGGACCCACACAACCGTGAATATTGGCACACCTGCCGCGACTATGACCAGAAATTCTGTGAAATGGCAGCAGTTGCCTATGCAATGCTGCTGGCACCGGAAAAAGTCTGGAATCCACTTTCTGAGCAGGAAAAAGCGAACCTGACGGAGTGGCTGTGGGAGATTAACCGCCATGAATGCTGTGCCTGCAACTGGCAGTGGTTTGCTGTGCTAACGAATCTGGCGCTGTATAAAACGGGCAGGCCCTACAGCCGGGAACGAATGGAATCCGGGCTTGCCATGATGGAGGACTATTATGACCGCGGCGGGTGGTACAAGGATGGCAACGGCGGCGATAAAGATTACTACAATCCATTCGTTATGGTGCCCTATGGACTTCTGTATGCCAAATATATGGAAAATGAAGAGCCGGAGCGCTGTGCACGGTTCCGGCAGCGCGCGGTGGAATTTGGACGCGATTATGTTTACTGGTTTTCTGAGGAAGGCCCGTCCATTCCGTACGGTAGGTCTATGACTTACCGCTTTGCGCAGGTGGCGTTTTTCTCCATCGCTGTGTTGACGGACACCGAAGTTTTTCCACTGCCAGTGATGAAGGGCATCCTTGCGCGTCATCTTGCATGGTGGATGAATCAGCCGATGTTCGATAATGCCGGCGTACTTTCCATCGGCTATTCCTATCCGAACCTGCAGATGTCGGAAAGTTACAACGCGCCCGGCTCGCCTTACTGGGCACTGAAGGCATTCGCATTTCTTGCTCTGCCAGATGACCATCCCTTCTGGACAGTGGAGGCGGCACCGCTTCCGCCGCTGGAAAAGCAAAAGTACCTGCAGAATGCCAATATGATTGTGCAGCACAGCAATGGCAATGCAGTTATGTTGGTGCCCGGCAGGACGAAAGCGGACGGGCACAGCCATACGATTGAAAAATACTCCAAATTCGCGTATTCCACACGGTTTGGCTTCAGCATCGCGCGCTCCTCGGTTACACTGGAAGAAGCTGCGCCGGACAGTACACTGGCCTTCTGTGTTTATGGATATTACTTTGTAAAGAACACTGTGGAAACCGGTTATATCGTCAATGACAGCGGAATCACGTGCACATGGTCACCGATTGCAGGCATTCAGGTGCGGACAAAGATTATTCCAACTCCAACCGGCCATCGGCGTATCCATGAAATTACCAGCAATGTGGAATGCACCGCTTTTGACTGCGGCTTTTCTGTCTGTACGGATGACTTGAAAGGTTTTCACAGTGAGGAGCAGGAAGCGACAGCCTGCGTGCGGAATTCGGACAGCTTCTGCGCGGTAACGGCACGCTCTGCGCAGGGCAAGGGGCAAGTATTGGTACCAAATCCCAACACTAATTTGCTGTATCCGAAAACGCAGATTCCCATGGCGGTCTATGCCATCCATCCGGGGAAACAAACATTGGAAACACAAATCGATTATTTTGAATAAGCAGGAAAAAGGTCATGCCGCACAAAAGCAGCATGACCTTTTTGTATATCAGAAACTTTTAAAGACAGTGCACGCGTCCTTAATGTGACTGGGAGAAGTGCTGTGTGTTCCTTTCGCTCCGGCGGTGACACAAATATAGTCTTTGCCGTCTTTTTCCGCAAGGCTGGCAAGGCACAGGCCGGCTTCATCAGTAAATCCGGTTTTGCCGCCGAGAATTTTTCCACCCGGCACGGTTGCATCCGGCAGCGACTGAAACAGCGTGCTGGAGAAGCTGACGCCTTCCGGATGTTCACTGGTTGCGGCGGAAGTGTAATGTGCAGTGGTAAAAATCTGGCGGAATGTCGAATTCCTTAAAGCATAGCACAGCAGTATGGAGAGATCCTTCACAGTTGTGTAATGATTGGGATTCTGCAGACCGGTTGTATTGGCGAAGTGCGTGTGCTTCATGCCAAGCTGTGTTGCTTTCCGGTTCATCAGCTTTACAAAGTCGGACTCGGTTCCGGCAACCCGCTGCGCAAGTCCCAGACAGCACTCGGCCCCGCTTGGAAGCAGAGCACCGTAAAGCAGGTCCACTGCGCGCACTTGCTCATTGGGTGAAAAGCCCGCCATGGAAGCGTCCTGCTTTTGCAGAGGGGAAAAGATGGCGGGGGACAGAGTAACTTTTTCATGCAGATTCGGTAAATTTTCGAGGGCAACAATGGCAGTCATCATTTTTGTCATGGAGGCAGGATAGATTTTGTCTTCACTGTTTTTCTGCATCAAAATTGTCTGGTTAGAAACATTCACCAAAATTGCATGCGGACTGTTTAGCGCGGAGGCATTGATTTTGACACTTTTACTGGAAGCTTGTTTCAGTACCACCGGCTCTACTCCAGCGGATGCACGGATAATAGACGCACGCTGCATCAGCAGATGACCGCCGAGAGGACTGCAGTCACCGGCAATCAGCGCGGCAATCAGCAAAATAGGAATCCAGAACCAGCGCTTTTTTCGTTTGTATTGTTTGTGCTTATGGAATCTGTTCACAGCGGCAGGAACTCCTTACTAAGAAAACTGTTACCAAATGGCAAACTGCAGAGAGTATTGGAAAACGACCGGAATTTATTCTATAGCAGCAATGACTTTTCGTTCCAGTTTATCATATTCTGAATGGGATGTCCAATGATGGCGGCAAGATATACCGAACTTGGCAGTGCTCATTTCAAGATGAAAAATAAAATCCGAAGTAACAAAAATTAGCCTGTACCGCCTACTTCCAGATAGAAATCCATGGTGTATCAGGAGGTGAGGACACAATGGATGAACACGCATACAGCGAAACCGGATTACAGGCATTGCAAAGTGCCAGAGCGGCACATCATCGGCTTGACCGGCTGGAGGAGGATGTCAAGGACATTCATACGCTGGCACAGGCAATGGCGGCAACCCGGGTGGAAATGCGTGACCTGAAAGACGACATGAGCGATGTGAAGAAAAATGTGTCCCGACTGACAGCACAGCCGGGCAGCCGGTGGGACAGGTTGGTGAATGCTGCGGTCAGTGCAGTGTCAACTGGTCTGGTCGGTGCGCTTTTCGTGCTGATATTGAGATAGGAGGAATGCGGGATGGATATTCTTACAGCAGTCATTCTGGTGGCAGCAGCCGTATGTTTGGTGGCGGTATGCCGGCTGGTGAATTTTCTGGAGAAAAAGGGAGCACCAGTGCAGAAAGAGCTGCAAAAAGCGAAAGGAGTCACCGATGCGGCAGACAAAATTGCTGGTGCAGTGACAGAGGTAATGCCGGGCAACCGTGCGGTTCTATTGCTGGACAAAATTATTGACTATGCCAATATCGGTGTGCAGGCGGCAGAACAGATGGCAAAGAGTGGTCAAATCAGTGCGGACAGCAGAAAAACAGAAGTTGCAAATTACTTGGAAGCAGTGCTGAAAACAGTTGGCGCAGCAAAAACGCCGGAGTTGACAACCGCAATCAACGGCGCTGTGGAGTGTGCGGTGGCTTCTCTGCCAAAGTCCGTGCTGCCGGAGAAAATCGAGAAGCAGGCCTGATAAAAACAGAAGATACAGCGGAAATCCTATGAATGCTCTGTCCATCCCCGGACAGGGCATTTTTTATATCTTGTGTTTCTGAGCAAAGTCCCTAATAAACACTGCAGTTTTTCTGCAATATTTCCCGTTGGAATCTGCTGCGGCAGACTTTTATAATAGAAAGAGAATGTGAAATAAAGAAATGGATGCGGAGGACAGAAAATGGAGCAGTCTGAAGAAGCGCGTTTTGCGGCGCACGCAAAGGAACTGACAGGGAAGATGACATTGGAAGAAAAAACAGCCATGCTGCATGGTGTGGGGCTTTTCCGCACGGCAGGCGTGGAGCGGCTTGGCATTCCACCGCTGAAAATGTCAGATGGCCCGATGGGTGTGCGGCAGGAGTTTCCGGACAATTCATGGGAACCGGTCGGTTTGCCGGATGACTATGTGACTTATTTGCCGTGCAACAGCGCTGTGGCGGCAACATGGAACCGGGAGCTTGCTTACCGGACAGGCAAAGTGCTGGGAGAGGAAGCACGCGGGCGCGGCAAGGACGTTATTCTTGCCCCCGGCGTCAATCTGAAGCGCAGCCCTCTGTGCGGACGGAATTTTGAATATATGAGTGAGGACCCGTGCCTGACCAAAGAACTGGCGGTGCCGCTGATTCGTGGAATACAGGAATCGGACGCAGCCGCGTGTGTCAAGCATTTTGCAGTGAATAATCAGGAAACCGAGCGGCTGCAGGTGGATGTACAGGTGGGTGAGCGTGCTTTGCATGAATTGTATTTGCCGGCATTCCGTGCCTGTGCGCGTGTTTCACTGTGCCTGATGAGTGCCTATGAGCAGCTGCGGGGTGAATTTTGCAGCCAGAGCAAGTATTTGCTCAATCAGCTTCTTCGCCGGGAGTGGGGTTACCGCGGCGTGGTGATTTCAGACTGGGGCGCCGTGCATGATACCCGTTTGGCAGCGGAAAGCGGACTGGATGTGGAAATGTCTGTGGAAACAGATTTTGACCACTACCATTTCGCGCAACCGCTGATTGACGCTGTGAAAGCGGACAGGGTGCCGGAATATTTGTTGAATCAGAAAGTGGAACATATTCTGGTGCTGATGCAGAAGCTGCATATGTTGGATGGTGCACAGCGGAAACCGGGCACTTATGACACAGCGGCACACCGGCAGGCGGCATTGGAAACCGCACAGGAATCTGTGGTACTGCTGAAAAATGAGGACAATCTGCTGCCCCTGCCAAAAAAGGGACTGAAGAAACTGTTGGTCATTGGCGCAAATGCTGTGCGGACACATGCACCGGGCGGCGGCAGTGCGGAAATTAAGGCGCTGTATGAGATTACGCCGCTATTAGGTATCCGCACCGTGCTGGGCGGGAATACCGATATCCGTTGGGTGAAGGGCTATTGTGCCGACACACAGCCGGAACAGAGCGGAAAGAACTGGCAGGCAGAGAGCCTGAAGAACACGGCACAGAATGTCCTGAAAAATGTGACGGATGCTCTGCGCAGTAAGCGGGAAACACTGCGGGAAGAAGCTGTGAAACTTGCCGGTGAGTATGAGCACGTTGTGGTCATTGGCGGACTGAATCACCGGCAGGACACAGAGGGGAAAGACCGCACCAGTATGAAATTGCCTTATGAGCAGGATGAACTGATTGCGGAAGTGTTAAAAGCAAATCCCAATGCCGTGATTGTTTTGACAGGCGGTTCGCCGGTTGAGATGGGACGGTGGGCGGCACAGGCAAAAGCAGTAGTCTGGGGCTGGTATGCCGGATTGGAGGGCGGTCGGGCACTGGCAGAGGTGCTTTTCGGGGACGTCAACCCGAGTGGAAAACTGCCGGAAACCTTTGCAAAACGTTTGGAAGACTGTCCAGCACACAGCATTGGTGAGTTCCCCGGCGGCAGAACCGTTTCCTACAAGGAAAACATCTTTGTCGGTTACCGTCATTTTGACACGGCTTCCATTGAGCCGCAGTTCTGCTTTGGACATGGGCTTTCTTATACACAGTTTGCTTACAGTGAACCAAAATTTCAACTCACAGAAACAGAGCGGGAACTGACGGTAAATATCCGGTGCATGGTAACGAATACGGGTGACCGCGCCGGCAAGGAAACCGTGCAGCTTTATGTGCGGGATCCGGAATGCAGTGTCGCTAGATCTTACAAAGAACTTCGCAGTTTCTGCAAGCTGGCTCTGGCACCTGGAGAATCCAGAACGGCGGAGATGAGCCTTTCGGCAGCAGATTTTTCCTTCTATGATACTGAAAATCATGTTTTTAAAGCAGAACCGGGGGAATATCAAATTTTGATTGGCAGTTCCTCACGGGACATTCGCTTGAAAACTTCTATTGATACCGAATTTACGCACTGCACCGCAGAATAAAAAAGTGCCGTTGCCCCAGATTACAAAGGGGGCAGCGGCACTTTTTTGATTGGAAATCCAACACAGTTTGCTGGATTATTTTTTTACAATGTCACGGATGCCTTTGATTATTTGAATTATCAAAGTTGGTGCAAAGGCAAACAGCAGAATCTGCAGGACGTTTGTTCCGGTGAACGGAGCGACAAGAAACAGCTTTTCCATAACCGGAACAAACAGTACCAGAGCCAGCAGCCCCACTCCGGCAAAGAAAGCCAGCAGAGAATAGGGGTTGGAAGTGAATTTCAGCTTGAAGATGGATTCTTTCGCACGGCAGTTGAAGCCGTGAAACAGACGGGCCAGTGTCAAGGTGGCAAAAGCCATTGTGCTGGCCAGAGCCGCGCCGCCTGTGCCGTAGCCGCTGTAATAAGCTGCCATGACAAAAACACCAATCAGCAGCCCCTGTAAAAGGATCTTCAGAAACACACCGCCGCCGAGAATGGATTCCTTTGGGTTGCGCGGATGCTGGTTAAGCAGGCCACGGTGTGCCGGTTCCATGCCGATAGCGATGGCAGGCAGGCTGTCCGTGAGCAGATTGATGAACAGCAGATGCACTGGCGCGAATGGTACCGGAAGCATCATCAGAGAAGTGAAAATCACGCACAGAATGGCGGACATATTACCGGAAAGCAGGAACTGAATGGAATTGCGGATATTGGTGAAAACACTGCGGCCGTTTACCACAGCTTTCACAATCGTGGCAAAATTATCGTCCGACAGAATCATGGCGGCGGCATCCTTGCTGACTTCTGTGCCGGTTATGCCCATAGCAACACCTATATCCGCCTGCTTGAGCGCGGGTGCATCATTCACGCCGTCACCGGTCATGGAAACAATACATCCGCGGCGCTGCCATGCGGAAACAATGCGAATTTTGTGTTCCGGAGATACACGTGCGTAAACAGAGATTTTTGGCAGTTTTTCATCCAATTCCCTGTTAGTCATGCTGTCCAGTTCCGTTCCGTCCAGCGCGAGGTCGCCGTCCTCAAAAATTCCGATTTGTTTGGCGATAGCGGTGGCGGTCACTTTGTGGTCACCGGTAATCATTACGGTGCGGATACCGGCACGTTTGGCATCCGCGACTGCCTGCACGGACTCTTCACGCGGCGGGTCAATCATGGAAATCAGGCCGATGAATGTAAAGTCATTTTCATCCACGAAGGTAAGGTCACGCACTTCCGGCAGTTCCCGATAAGCAAATGCCAGTACGCGCAATCCCTCAGAGGAGAGCTGCTGGTTGACACGCAGAATTTCCGCGCGGCCGTCCTCTGTCATGGGGATAATTCCTTGGTTGGTAAAAAGCTTGGTGGAGCGGGCAAGCAGCACGTCAATGGCACCCTTTGTCAGCAGCGTCGGCTTGTTTTCAATCAGGTGCAGGGTACTCATCAGTTTGCGGTCAGAGTCAAATGCAAGTTCTTTCAGCCGCGGATGCTGACTGCGGTAAGACGTTTCTTCCACACCAAAATAGCCGCCCAGATGCACCAGCGCCACTTCGGTTGGGTCGCCGATGGCAGTGCCGGTTTCTTCATCCACAGTGGCGTCACTGGCAAGAATGGCAGTCTTGAGTAGGAGGCGCTGCGGGTCGTTGGCAAGTTTCAAATCTTTGCCGTCCAGTATAGCATGGTCAGCGAAGATTTTTCGGACCGTCATGCAATTTTGCGTTAGGGTTCCGGTTTTGTCAGAGCAGATGACCGACACGGAACCAAGGGTTTCCACGGCTTTCAAATCTTTGATAATGGCGTGCTGTTTTGCCATTTTCTGCGTGCCAATGGCTTGCACAATCGTAACAATGGAACCGAGTGCCTCAGGAATTGCGGCGACTGCCAGTGCCACAGCAAACATCAGGGAGTCGAGTATCGGCATTCCTGTGCGGAAAACAGAGAGGAGAAAGACCGCAATGCAGATGGTGATAATGACAATAGATAGCTTTTTGCTGAAGTCATCCAGACTTTTCTGCAAAGGTGTGCGGCGCTGTTCCGTCTGGTTCATCAGAGCAGCAATTCGGCCGATTTCTGTATTCATTCCGGTACCGGTGGCAATGACGCTGGCACGCCCGTAAGTGACCAGAGAACCGGAAAACACCATGTCCTTTCGGTCACCTAAAGCCGTTTTTACATCCGGCAGGGTATCGGCGGTTTTTTCCACATCAATGCTTTCGCCGGTTAGGGAACTCTCATTCACTTTCAGCGAATAATTGTGCAGCAGACGTCCGTCCGCCGCAACCAAATCGCCGGCTTCCAACTGCAAAATGTCACCGGGCACGACGTCTTCAGAAGGAATTTCCATAAGAGTGCTGTCCCGCAGCACTTTTGCGGTGGGAGAAGACATGGCTTTCAGGCTGGCAAGTGATTTTTCCGCTTTCACATACTGTACAGTGCCGAGAATGGCATTGAGAATCAATACGGCGAAAATAACAATGGTGCTTTCTGCCTGACCGGACAGCATGGAAATAATGGCCGCCACAATCAGGATGACAACGAGCAAATCTTTAAATTGCCCCAGAAAGATGGCGGCGATGCTTTTCTTTTTTCCCTCTGCCAGTTTATTGGGGCCATGATCCGCCAGCCGTGTTTCTGCCTGCGATGCGGTCAATCCCGTGGAGTCCGTCTGCATTTCCTGCAAAGTTTCCTGCGCGGAAATGCTAAAAAAATTGTCTGCCATTTTTACGCTCCTTTTCTGTAAACAGCGTGTGGCAGACAATAAAAAAGACTTATCGCCGGCCGTTCACGCAAAGATGAACAGTCATCGAAAAGTCTTGTTACCGAAATCGGTACATACTGCCAGGCTGCTTAGGCCGAGATGTTGGCAGGATGTTTATAACTACTCCCTTTTAGAAGACAGCATCTATTATAAAGTCTTTCGGAAATTCTGTCAAATCTTTTCGGAAGGAACGGTTCTTTTTTTAGTGTATCCACGGACAGCAAATTTATGTGCCCTTGGAATCGGTCTTTTCCGGTGCGGGTGATGTTGTGCCGCCGTTGTCCTGCTGCGGCGCACTTTCTGCCGGCTTGCTCTCCTCTTTGGCAGGTTCGCTGGCTGCCGGAGCCTGCGGCGCGGTGCTTTCAGCCGGAGCGGGAGCGGCATTTTCCTGTTTCTGTTTCTGCGGTTTGCTTTCCGGTGCAGGCTGTGCGTTTTCCACTTTGGAAGCAGGCGCGTTTTGCTGTTGATTGTCATTGCCGGCAGGTGTGTTATTTGCTGTGCCGTCGTTATCGTCCTGATTGTTCTGCTGCGGTGCGCTTGGCTGTTCAGCCTGTGAACTGACTGCTGAGGAAACGGCTGAAGAAGCTGCTGAGGATACGGTGCCGTTGTCAGCGCTGCAGGAACGGCCGACGACTAACAGCAGGAGCACTGCCACCACAGTTGCTACAATGATGCCGGCAATCCACATGGGTTTGCTGCCCTTGCCGGGGTCTTCGGCGGGCGGTTTGTCCTCATAATAGTCGGTGACATAATTCATGTCGTCTGTGCGCAAAGGAAGATCGTTCGTCTGGTCCAGATCATACGGCATATCTTCCTGCCGCTCATCAAAACCGTCTTCCGGATATTCCTGCATATCATAATCAGTGTCATAGTCGGCTTCATCCGCAAAGTGCGTTTTTCGCTCCAGCTCCTCATGGGGGATATACTGGGTTTCCTCCTGCGAGCGGTCATTGCTGCGGCGTCTGCTCATGCCGTTATCACTCCTTTATTTTTTGCGTAAAGCCAGTATAGCACAAACAGACGCAAAAGAAAAATTAGGGCGTTTTTGGAATACAGTATTGACAATCTGTGAATACTGTATATACTGTATATATACACAGATGAACAGGAGGCGGAATTTTGGAAATACTCATCAGCCATACTGCCGGCCAGCCTATCTATAATCAAATTTACTCCCAGATAAAGGAGCAGATTATTTCTGGCCGGCTGAAAGCTGACAGCCCGCTGCCTTCTATCCGTGCTCTGGCAAAAGACCTGCGCATCAGCGTAATTACAACCAAACGCGCTTATGAGGAGCTGGAGCGGGAGGGCTTCCTTTACACAGTGGGGGGCAAGGGCTGCTTTGTGGCGGAGAAAAATACAGAAGTCATACGGGAAGAAAATCTGAAACAAATGGAAGCACTTATGCGGCAAATTCATTCGCTGGCAGAAACCTGCGGGCTGAGTGAGCCTGAGGTTTCGGAAATGTACCATACATTGTTAAAGGAGAAATTTTGAATGAAAAACGCACTTGAAATTAAAGACCTGAGCAGAAGCTATAAGGACTTTGCCCTGCAGAATCTCAGCCTGAATCTTCCGGCCGGCTGTATCCTTGGCCTGGTGGGTGAAAACGGCGCAGGCAAAAGTACCACGATCAAGCTTATCATGAACACTATCCACAGGGACAGCGGCAGTATCACTGTGATGGGCACAGACAACACATCCCCACAGTTTCAGGATGTCAAGCAGGACATCGGTGTGGTGCTGGATGAGGCAAACTTTCCAGAAGTGCTGACCGCGCGGCAGGTGAACAAAGTGATGAAATACACCTTTACCCGCTGGGATGAGGCTGTGTATTTCGATTATATTAAGCGCTTTGATTTGCCGGAAAAGAAGGCATTCAAGGAATTTTCCCGCGGCATGAAAATGAAACTTGCCATTGCTGTCGCACTTTCCCATCACCCCAAACTGCTGTTGCTGGATGAGGCGACCGGCGGTCTGGATCCCATTATGCGTGATGAAATTCTGGATATTTTCAATGAATTCACCCGGCAGGAAGACCACTCCATCCTGATGTCTTCCCACATTGTCAGTGATTTGGAAAAATCCTGTGATTATATCGCGTTTCTGCACAAGGGCCGTCTGCTTTTCTGCGAGGAAAAAGACAGACTGCTTGAAAAATACGGAATTCTGAGCTGCAGCCGTGAGGAGCTGGAAAAGCTTCCGGCTGGCACGGTATATGGTCGCACACGCAGTTCCAGTTACGGCGGAGTGGAAGCACTGGCTGACCGCACGAAAATTCCGGCAGGCATGAAAGTGAGCCACGCCGGAATAGAGGATATCATTGTGTTTTTGGCGAAAAAGGAGGGCTGACCATGCGCGGCTTGCTGGCAAAAGACGGATACATTATTTTTAAGCAGCTGAAGTTCTTCCTTGTCCTGATTGTTGCTTTCGCGGTGATTCCCAACTCCTCATTGAGCGGCTTTTCTATTGTTTATACTGCTATGCTTCCCATGACGGTTATGGCATACGATGAGCAGTCAAAGTGGGATAAACTGGCGCGCATGATGCCGTATTCCAACAGGGATTTGGTGCTGAGCAAATATGCGGTCGGCTATATTGGCATGATGGGAGCAACATTGATCACTTTCATTTCCGCTTTGGTTTGTATGGCGTTTGGCGATGGAACAGCGTCGGAAAGGCTGCCGGCAATTTTAATCAGCATGTCCGGCGGACTGCTGCTGGAGGCGATTGGAATGCCCATGATGCTGCGCTTTGGTGTTGAAAAAGGGCGAATTCTGTTCTTTATCATTGCGATTGCTGTGACAATTGCCAGTATTGTTTCCAACTCGGACTCTATCGGCCGTGACCTGCATATGCCGGCGATACCGGGGCTTCCTCTGCTGCTGCTGGTTACTGCGGCCACAGTGGTGCTAAATTTGATTTCAATCGCTATATCTACCCGTCTTTATCGGACAAAAGAAATCTGAATTTCACAAATATAAGAGAGGTGCATTTTATGAAGGGACTTTTATGGAAAGATATTTACACCATACAATGTAAATTGCCAATTTTAATTTTTATGATGGTCTTGGTTATATTAATTCCAATTCTTATGCCGGAACTGTTTGACATTTCCGCAATGATGCTGATTTTAATTGGTATGGTTACGCCCGTGAGTTCCATGGCTTATGATGAAAAATGCAGATGGGACAGTCTGCAGCGGATGTATCCCTATACATCCAAGGACATCGTCTTGGAAAAATATCTGATGGGTTATGCAGGAATCGTAATGGGCGTTGGTTTTGCGCTGCTGGACGCGGGGATATGTGCTTTACTGGGAAAAGCAATCAATGCTGTGGCATTCTCTGGCATTCCACTGATTGCCATGCTTTCTTTGCTGTGCCTTTCGTTGTTTATGCCGGTTCATGTGAAATTCGGTGCGGAAAAAGGAATGCTGGCAATGATGATTACCTGTGGTGTATGCGGAGGATTTGCTGGTATTTTTACCGAAGTGTCGGAAGACCTGCCGCATGGTTTGACAATGACATTAGTAATTGTGGTGTCTTTGGCGGTTATTGTGGTGCTGAATGTTCTGTCCGTACGGCTGTCGATGCGCATTTATCGGAAGAAAGAAGTCTAATACCTTGCCGAAAGAAGGAAAAAGAGGATGAAGGGGCTTTTACTGAAAGATTTTTATCTGATGCGCGAAAAGCGGATGCTGCCACTCTGGTTTATACTGGCATTGGCTATATGTACTAACAGCTTTATCGTACCGATAATGGTGTTTTTTACGAGTGCTCTCTTGCCGGGGGTATCTTTATTCTTTGACAAAAGTGACGGATGGGACAGGGCAATGCATTTTTTGCCGTATTCCGCCAGGGCAGCGGTGCTGAGCAAATACGCGCTTGGCGGTTTCGGAATGTTTGCCGGCAGTATGATTTACGGAATCAGCCAACTCGTTTTTCAGCTCATCGGGCAGCCGCCTGAAGCATCCGTCGCGCCTGTTTTTCTGGCAAATCTGTTTTTGGGCGTGCAGTTGCTCTCAGCCGAGTTTCCTTGTCATATAAAGCCGACTATCGACATGGCGAAAATCCTGGGGGTTGTGGTTGAACTGCCATTCCTGCTAGCCGCTATACTGCTGTCGATAGCGGTCAGGCGCGGCTGGTTGGCACTTGCTGTGCTGAATCAGCTGACTTGTGTGCTGGGCATTGCGGCTGCCGTACTTTGTTTTCTGTCTATTCGATTTTCGATTGCTGCTTTTCAAAAACAGGAAAGCTGAAAATGTCAGGTACTGCTTTACGCAGTACCCTTTTTATTGTCCGGAAAAACTTTTCAGAAAGCACGGAATATGCTATGCTGTTATAAGAAGTGAGGTGTGCGATGAAAAGTTATTGGAAGCAGGATTCACCGATAGGTCCTCTGTGGCTTGTGGAAGATGGAACTGGAATTTCAGAGATTGCGCTGCACGAAACTTTTTTGTGTGAAGACGCACAGCAGAAACGGACACCGCTGTTGCAGGAAACGCAGAAGCAGCTTGAGGAATACTTTGCCGGAGAGCGCCGGCTGTTTCATCTGCCGCTTTCATTGCACGGAACGCCTTTTCAGCGGAATGTCTGGCAGACACTATGCCAAATTCCCTATGGGGAAACATGGTCTTATCAGCAGACGGCGCAGGCGGCGGGAAGCCCGAAAGCCTGCCGGGCAGTGGGCATGGCAAACCATCGCAATCCGGTGATGATTGTGGTGCCGTGTCACCGTGTTATTGGCAAAGACGGCAGTCTGACAGGCTATGGTTGTGGACTGAATGTGAAAAGGTATCTGCTGGAACTGGAGAAAAATGGTCAAGTGAGGAATGCAAAATGACAAATGAGGAACTGGAAGTCCGACTGAAAAGTATGGCGGAACCGGAATATTTGAAATTCAGTGGTGGTCTGATGCCGTCAGATGCAGCACAAACGATGCTCGGGGTGCGCTTGCCGGCCCTGCGGCAGCTTGCGAAAGAGCTTGCCGGCGGGGACTGGCGGAAGTTTTTACGGGACGGGCCGGAAAATTTTTTAGAGGAAACAATGGTAAAAGGTATGACCATCGGGTGTGCAAAGGCGGAGCCGGAGGAAAAGCTGAAATATATCCAATGGTTTGTCCCCAAAATCACCAGTTGGTCTGTTTGCGACAGCTTTTGCGCGGGACTGAAATTCACAAAAAAATGCCCGGAGATGGTTTGGCAGTTTTTGCAGCCATATCTCCGGGACACACGGGAATTTTATGCGCGCTTTGGGTTAGTTATGTTGTTGGATTATTTTTCGCGGGAACCGTATATTAAAGAAGCACTGCGCCGGATTGACGCAGTGCAGGCAGATGGATTTTATGCACAGATGGCGGCTGCATGGGCGGTTTCCGTCTGTTATGTTCATGAGCCGCAGGTAACAATGGATTATTTGCAGCACAGTAGCCTCAAGGATGCGACCTTCAACAAATCCCTGCAGAAAATCACGGAATCCCGCCGTGTTTCTCCAGAGGAAAAAGCCGTTATCCGCCGCATGCGGCGCTGATGATTTCCACGGCACGGTCAAAGCCGATGGAAGCAGTATTCAGGCACAGGTCATAGTTTGTGAAGTCGTTCCACTTCAAACTGGTGTAGAAGTTATAATAGGCGGCACGCTGGCGGTCAATTTTGTTTACAGACGCGTCGGCTTTCTGCGCGTTCAGCCCATAGGCTTCCACCGCGTGCTGAATGCGGAATTTCCGGTCCGCATAAAGAAAGACACGCAGGATATGCGGCTTTCCCTGCAGCACATAATCCGCACAGCGGCCGACAATGACGCACGGACCTTTGGCAGCTGCCTTCCGGATAATCTGACTTTGCAGCAGAAACAGCTTGTCATTTGGCATCAGGTTCTGGGTTGTACCGGGGGTGTCAAAGGCATAATTCCCCACTGAAAGGGAATACAGCAGGCTGCTTGTGCGCCGCTCATCCGCATTCTGAAAGTAATCTTCGCTCATACCGCTTTTTTGTGCGGCAAGCGCGACCAGCTCTTTGTCATAAAACGGAATGCCAAGCTTTTTTGCCAGCCGCTGCCCAATCTCACGGCCGCCGCTGCCATACTGACGGGAAATCGTGATTACATTGTTATTCATAGAGATACACCTCTCATTCATGCAAATTTACTAATATCTTATTCATATTATAAGCTGAATATGGCAAATTGTCAATGGCTTGACAGCGCCCGCAGATTTCGGTACAATAAAACGAAATTGGTCAAATGCAGTGAAAGGCGGAAAATTCCATGAGCAAATTTATAAAAGATGTGGTTTCCCTTGTGTGTGCCATTGCGGTGATCGTGGTGCTGTGCCATGTGCTGTCTTTTGTCTTTGTGTTTATCCTGCGCATTGCTGAGGTGCTGCTGGTTATTTGGCTCGTTGCTTATGTCGTGCGGCATTTTCGTGGCGGCAGCAGTGCCAGATTTTGAGAAATTTTTAAATCCGCTTGACAAATAGACTTTACCAGCATATAATATCACCAAACTAAATCATTAAAACCTGTGAGAAAGAGGAGTACGTTTGCAGGGAACATTTCAGAGAGCCGCGCGTTGATGAGAATGCGGTATGTTCCGGCAGACCGAATGGACTTTTGAGGGTGAACCGAAAGGCACATTGCCGAGTAGGGGAAACGGAGCCTTTCCCCGTTAAAAGGAAAGCGCATATGTTTTGTATGCGGTTGAGTGGGCGCATATGCGTCAATCTGGGTGGTACCGCAGGAGCTTATAAAGAATTAGAAGCCTCCTGTCCCTGTTGTGAATTTACAGCAGGGGCAGGAGGCTTTTTTATATCTTCTGCTAACAATGAAGGAGGAGTTTTGATGAAACAGCAAGTGAAACGTTTGGCGGCGGCGCTTCTGGCGGGTGCTCTGGCGGTGTCCTGCACGGCGTGCGGGAGCAGCACAGGTTCAGCGGCGGGCAGCAAAAAAATCGGCGTGATTCAATTCACAACGGTACCATCTCTGAATAACTGCTACAAAGGGTTCCTGAAAGGTCTGGCGGATGAGGGTTTTACACAAGGCAAGAACCTGACGATTGATTTTCAGAATGCACAGGCCGAACCCGCTACCGCCGATACACAGGCGCAGACGATGGCATCCAAAAAATATGACCTGATTGGCGCCATTGCAACGCCGGCGGCCATGAGTGCTTATGCCGCGTCAAAAGAAAACGGCATTCCGGTCGTTTTCACGGCGGTCAGCAATCCGGTTTCCGCAAAGCTCGCCAAAAGTTTGGAACAGCCCGGCACCAACTGCACCGGAAGCTGTGACCAGTTGCCACTGGAGGCACAGATTAAAATGATACGCGCTTTCCTGCCAAAGGCAAAGAAAATCGGGATTCTGTATACAACTAGTGAACCCAATTCCGTTTCTGATTTGGAGCGGATTAAAACGATTGCACCAAAATATGATTTTGAAGTGGTGGCACAGGGAGTAAGCAATGCCAGTGAAGTTGCTGCCGGTGCGGAGGCACTGGTGGCAAAGGGCGTGGACTGTTTTAATAATTTCACGGACAATAATGTGGTCAATAACATGAAAAGCGAGTTGCAGGCGGCGAATAAGGCAGGCGTTCCGGTCTTTGGTTCAGAGGAGGAACAGGTGCGCAATGGATGTCTTGCCTCTGTGAGCATTGACTATACTGCTTTGGGAGAAGAAACCGGCAAAATAGCGGGGAAGATTCTAAAAGGAGAGGCAAAGCCGCAAAGTACAAAGATTTACACCGTCAGTACTGGCAAGCCGATTTATAATACGGATGTACTTGCAAAACTAAAGCTGACAGTGCCGGACGCTTATCAGGATGCAGTGAAAACAGCCACAAAAAATGGCTGACTGAAAATACGGTGTGCAGGCTCAGTTTGACAGAAAGCAGGGGTAAATTTGGATATTTTCTTGGGCCTTTTGCAGGTAATCCTGCGTGAGGGATTTATTTACGGCATTATGGCAGTCGGCGTTTATATTACCTATAAAGTCCTGGACTTTCCGGACTTGACGGTGGATGGTTCGTTTCCGCTGGGAATGTGCACGGCCGCTGCGCTTATCAGTGCCGGCGTGAATCCGTGGCTTGCGTGCCTTGTCAGCTTTGCGGCGGGTGCGGCGGCGGGTGCGGTGACTGGTCTGCTGCATGTGAAACTGCATATTACCGACCTGCTCTCCGGCATTCTGGTGATGACTGCTCTTTACAGTGTCAATATGGTCATTACTATGGACCGCGGGGTGGTGCCATTTTATGATTTGCCCACAATTTTTAACAGCGGTTTGGGCGGGGCACTGCACACGACGCTTGACCAGTGGGGCTGGGTGCTGATGGCACTGATTGTCTGCATGGTGGTGAAGCTTCTGGTTGACTTGTATTTAAAAACACGTTCCGGTTTACTTCTGCGTGCTTCCGGCAGCAATGCACAGTTTGTCATTTCGCAGGGAAAAAATCCGGGCACCATGAAGATTCTCGGCCTGATGATAGGGAATGGCTTGACGGCATTGTCCGGATGTGTTCTGGCGCAGCAGAAAGAAAGCGCGGATATTGCTTCCGGTACCGGCATGGTTGTGATGTCTTTGGCAGCAGTCATCATCGGTGAGGCTGTTCTGGGCCGTGTCAAGTGGATGAAACCGACGTTGACCGCGATTATCGGCATGATTCTTTACCGTACCTGTCTGACTGCCGCCATGCAGATGGGAATGGACACAAATTATCTAAAAATGCTGATGTCCATTATTTTTGTGGCTGCTTTGGTGGCAAGCCGCGCTGCCTCAGGAAGGGGGAAGCACAATGGCACAGCAGTTGACCGCACCCGCATCTGAACCTTTGGTGCGCATGGAACATATCGATAAAACTTTCAATGCCGGTTCTGTCAATGAGGTTGTACTTTTTCAGGACTTCAATCTACAGATCGCACGGGGCAGTTTTGTGACGGTTGTCGGCAGCAATGGCTCTGGCAAAACAACGATTCTCAATTTGTTGTGCGGCAGCCTTCCGGTTGATTCTGGCAGTATTTATATGAATCACCGGGACATTACGAAAATGAAGGAATATGAGCGCAGCCGGTTTGTTGGGCGTGTGTTTCAGGATCCTGCGGCTGGGACCTGTCCGTCACTGACGATTCTGGAGAACATGGCGCTTGCGGATAAAAAGGGCGGGCACTTTCTGCTGCAGCCCGGTGTAGAACGGAAGCGGACTGCCTACTATCAGGAACAGCTTTCACAGCTTCATATGGGACTGGAAGACAAACTGGGTATTCAGGTGGGCAGCCTTTCCGGCGGACAGCGTCAGGCACTGGCTTTGCTGATTGCGACCATGACACCGATTGAATTGCTGATTCTGGATGAGCACACAGCGGCGCTTGACCCGCGTTCCAGTGAAACGGTGATGCAGATTACCCGCCATGTGGTGGAGGAAAAGAAAATAACTGCACTGATGGTGACACATAATTTGAAATTTGCGGCAGACTATGGTGACCGGCTGATTATGATGCACCGCGGCCAGATGGTACTGGATATGGTGGGCGCAGAAAAAGACAATCTTGAAATCCGGAGTCTTACCGACAAGTTTAATGAAATTAGTATTGAAGACGGCAATTAGCCGAACGAAAGTCTGGATGCAGCCAATAAGTCTTTGTGCTTTGCAAAATTTTCAAGCGATTATCCACGGCGAGGGCATGCATAAACCAAGCGCAATTTGCAGACAATTCTTATGAAACAAAGTGAAAAGCCAATTTCGATTCTGCATAAATTTTCTCCGCACAGTACGGCAGTCTTTGTGAGACACCATGTTGTGCGGATTTTTGTTTTATGCTATGATGTATAAAAATGTTTTTACAATACGGAGGGATTTACGAATGAACGATTCGTATGGCAACGGACAGAACAACGTCCCGGTTTATACATCTCAGCCGCAGCGCCGCCGGATGAGTACAGGAGGCATTGTGGGAATTATTGTTTTAGTGGTGCTTGCCATTTTGCTTTTTTCATCTGTCGGTACTTATAATGGCCTGGTGGCCAAACGGCAGAATGTTAAAACGCAGTTGGCACAGATTGACACGGAACTGCAGCGCCGAAATGACCTGATACCCAATCTGGTGAATACCGTGAAAGGTTCTGCCAATGTTGAAAAAAGCATTTATGATGACATTGCTTCCGCCCGGGCAAAGATGGCCGGTGCCAGCACGGTGAAGGATAAGGATACGGCCAATACCCAGCTTGACAGTGCCTTGAGCCGTCTGATGGTGGTTGTGGAGCAGTACCCGAAAGTACAGTCCAGCAGTCAGTTCCGTGACCTCGCCACAGAACTGGAGGGAACCGAAAACCGTATTCGTCAGACACGCGGAAAATATAATACCGCCGCAGGAGAGTATAACGCGGATATTCAGAAGTTCCCCACAAGCCTGATTGCCAATATGACCGGCTTTCGGGAAGCGGAACTGTTTCAGGCAGACAGCGCCGCAAAAGAAGTGCCGAAAGTTAATTTTGACACTTCTTCATCTAAATAGAAAGCACTGTGCGGGAGAAATATATGAAGAAAATGAGAAGAACGCTGGCCTGCTTGCTTTTGAGTGCGGCGATTTTTGTCTGCGGGATGGTTTCCGCGGCGGCAGCTATTCAGGTGCCGGCGTCAACAGGTAAATTTGCCAATGATTTTGCGGGTGTGCTTTCAGAAGAAACCCGAAATCAGGTCAACAGCGGCAGTGAACAGCTTCAATCCAAAAATGGCATTCAGTTTGTCGTTGTCACGGTCAAAGACTTAGGCGGCGAGAGTGTCGAGGATTACAGCAATGCGCTGTTTAATCAGTGGGGCATCGGTGACAAGGAGTCCGACAAAGGAATTCTCTTGCTGCTTTCCGTCAATGACCACAAAGACCGTATAGAAGTTGGCAACGGTTTGCAGGGGGACATTACCGATATTGAGAGCAAGGATTTGCTGGATACAGGTGTGTCCTATTTGAAAGACGGCGACTATAATTCCGGTGTGCGGGAAATTTATGTTCAGACACTGAAAAAACTTGGCATCAGCAATTCTGCTGTATCTGCTCCGGCACATAAATCCACGCATAGCAGAGGAAAAAGTTATGTGCCGATTATTATTGTGATTGCTCTGATACTGTTTCTGTCCACACGCCGCTTCCACGGTCACAACGGGTTTTTCGGCGGATTCGGAGGCTTTGGAGGCTTCGGCGGCGGAAACTTTGGAAATTTCGGCGACGATAACGGCGGCGGATTTTTTGGCGGCGGTGATTCTTTCGGCGGTGGTGGCTTCAGCGGCGGCGGAGGTTCCTCGGACGGCGGCGGCGCTTCCGGCAGCTTTTAAAATTTCAGCTGAAATTGTAATTTAGGGCAAAATTAAATAGATATACAAGAAAGCAGCAAGCGTATATTTGATATGCTCGCTGCTTATTTATCACATTATAAAATTCAAGATTGCGAAAAAGCTGAAGCCAACTTGGCCACCGTCAGGAGGCCAGCGTAGAAAGACCTTCACCCATTGGAAACTTGACCATTCATTGTTGAACTGTTTTTGATAATACCGGTATTTCTGTCTTTACACAAGTCAATTCTGCATCCGAATCCAATGCAGTGACCAATAAGCTTACAGATTTGGCACCTTCGCAGTAAGATGCCGGCATATAAATTAAGTTCGGGTCTCCGCACATCGTGGGGGATTCCTCCCAGTTTAGGACACGTCCTAGCAGCCGGTCCCCTGCCCATACAGCCGCCAAAATGCTTTTGCCACGAATATGAAGGTACATACTTTGCTGTGGGATTGTCGGCAACTGCAGCTGTACCAATGTCATACTGCCCGGTTTCAGATGCAGCGGCAGTTGGCAATTTATGTTTGCGGCACAGTTCTGCACAATTTCTGTAAGCGCTTTCTCCGGCAGCGGAGCAAAATCGCAGTTTTCAATCCATCTGCCGGAATACAGCACTGGAATACCCACAGGCTCGTTCCAATCCCGTTTCGTAACGCACAGTTCCAGTTCTGCCGTCTTCTTTCCACAGAGGAACGCACTCAAGTCTACAAATGGATTCAGCGGATTCACAAGCTCCGCCCGTTTCCCGTCTACATAGACAACGGTCTGTGCAGATGGATTTTTTATCTGCAGAACAAAGCTATTGCAATCGGGAAGCAACACGACTGTTTTACGGTAAATTGCATATAGAGGGGTTCGGGTGGTGTTCCATGTGTTGATAGAGACCATAGTTTCCACTGCACGTTGCGGTACACGCAGAGAATCCGGAAGGCAATTTTCAGAGTAACTGAAAAACCAGTTGCTTTCCATTTCTTGTACCGCACAAACATCCACTGCACCTGTAATACCACGGGCAGAGTTCAACATCAGCGCCGGCTTTCGTGCATCTGCAAAATTGCTGTGTCCCCAAATAGCAGTCAGCACTTCATAGTATCCACTGCCGGAAAACCAGCGTGTTGCCCCCGCATCCGCATAAGCTTTTACAAAACCGTGGCGGCAAACGCTGACAATGTCACTACCGCCCAGCAGCAAAAGTCCTTGTCCCTTTACTGAAAACCCATAGCTGCCCATGCCACGGTACACACCAAGGCACTCCAGCGGCTGAACCGGTACGGTTTGATACGGCAGGTTCACCAGCAGATTTTCACTTGCACAAATTTTGCTCAAACAATCTGCTGATGATATTTTCGTTTCCTCCTGTTGCTTTGGAGTTGGCACACCCGCAAGTGGCAGGGAACGCAGGGCGTGTTTTTTTACAAAGACAGCACGCACACCATTTACACACGGATTTTCTTCTGTAAGTCGGAGTGTCTTTCCTGCTATTTCTAATTTAGCGTACGGTGTGCTGCTTTCCGACCAGAAAGTCAACACCAGTTCACCGCTTTTCCGTTCAGCGTTTTCCAATTCACCGTTTGCAAAACATAACGTTCCACATCCGCCAAACAAAGACAACGGAACCTGCATTGGATAGAATGGCGCATCGTGCGCACAGACGGTTACTTCTGCATCTATTTCATGATACTGTATATGAGCTGTACCGTCCTGTTCCCCAAGGTTCGGCACACAGACTAGACTGCCGCCGTCCGCAAGTGCAAGCCGGTAAAACACAGCATTTGTCTGAAAACTGCATGGAATTGTCAAAGCTTCATCTATGACGGACTCAGCACTCGCTAAAGCCTCCCCAAACGTGTGCAGCAGTCCTGCAAAGCAACGGCCTTCAAAGTACTGGGTACGCAGTTCCCCTGCCGGGCCAATCATGTTGTCACCGCTATAGTAGGTAGTAATAAACGAAGCAGGATTTTCGCGTGTGCCCCAATTATTTGTACTGCCGGTAAAGCCGAAATTTGTGCCGCCGACCTGATTGTATGGCCCAAGCAGTTTTGCCCCGGCAGCCAGTTCCTGCCGCAGCAGCAGGTGGTCGCAGCTGGTTTCACTGACCAGCAGCGGGCGGTCAAATGCTTCCATCCGCTTGGCGTAGTAGTGGAATTTTTCGTTGAAGTGCGGGTCGCAGACATTACCGTAAAAATTAAAGCTGATGTCCACTCCATCTGCCCAACCGGTAGCACCTTCCACATTGGCCTGACCTGCGCAACCGAACAGCGGCACCGTAATGCCTGCGGTGCGAGTGATATCCCGCAGTGCTTCCATGTAGGCGCGCGGATTACAGCAGTCATAGAAATCCAGCTCATTGTCAAGCTGCATCAGAACCACAGTGCCACCCTGTCCAACTTGGTGTGCCGCCAGAACGGGAAGGATATGGTCATACCATTGCTGCACTGCGGCAAGATATTTGGAGTCATTTTCGCGGATTTTCATTTCCGGGTCGGTCAGCACCCATGCGGGCAGTGCACCGCCGTCCCACTCGGAGCAAATATATGGGCCGGGGCGGGCAATCACATACATTTCATGTTTCGCTAGCAGGTTAAGGTAAGCGGCCACATCTTTTTCACCCGAAAAGTCCCATTTGCCCGGTGCGGTTTCATGATAATTCCATGGAAAATAAGCATCCACACAGTTGTAGCCGGACTCCTTCAGTTTTACAATCCGATCTTCCCATTCCGCGCGTGGAATTCTGAAATAAAAAAGGGAGGCGCAGAGCAGAACCGTTTTTTTTCCTTGAATGGTGATGCCGCTCTTGTTAAGAATTATAGGATTCAAAGTTATCATTCCTTTGCAGGTAGTTTCTATATTTACATCCATGCCGGCATAAATTTGCCTTTGGGCATAGACCAAGAAAAATGGTTTGATAAAACGAAGCTGGCACCGAAAAACCGATGCCAGCTTCATTAAAGAGATGTTGTTTGCTTATTTGTTGTCTTCTTTTTTCTCTGCATCAAGTTGGGTCTGAATTTCTGCCAACACCTTGTCATATCCAGCATCTTTCAGTGCTTGGCGGAATTTTTTGACTGCTTCCGTTGGGTCACCTGCCTTACCGTAAGCAATGGACGGAATGTAGGTGTTGCACACATCCGCAACGGCGGCAATTTCTGCAGCAACATTATCCGGGGTAAATGCAAACTTTCCCAGTGCATACTTGCCGGCAAAGCTGCCCAGTTCTTTGTAGATTTTATCCTTACCGGAGTACCAGTTGGTCGCATCCGGCTCATACTTATCCATACGGCCTGCCCAGAAGTTGGTGTCAAGTGCGTCTTTCGTGGCATCCCAGCCTTTTGGATGGTCAAGTTTGCCGTCTTTCATAACGTAATCCTTGCCCTCAATGCCATGGTTGTGCAGATAGTAAATATCTTTGTCATTACGAATCAGGTCATAAACCATCAGTGCGCGTTCCGGATGCTTGGAGGTTGCGCTGACTGCCATTGCACCGTGAGTGTCAAGGTCCTTATTCACATTCTTGTTTTCCATGCCCCAGTAATAGAACTGCAGGTCAGACCCTGGCTGCTTTGCGTCCATGTTCGGGCGGCGGTCGGTAATATAGCTCTGGGTATGGTGCTGGTCAGCGCCGCTCTTGCCGGCGAACATCAGGTTGGTGGTATCGCCCTGATAGTTCAAAACATCGGAACGCCAGTAACCGGCATCGCCCCACTTCTTCATCAGCTTTGCAAAGTCAAGAAATTCGTTGGAGTCCATAATCGGGCAAATTGCTTTGTACGGGTTGGAATTATCATAGTAAAAAATCTGGTAGTTGCCTACATCTGTACCCAGCATAACGGTATCTTTGGTGTGGGACTGAATATAGCCGGGATAGAGGCCTGAGAGGTTGTTCGGAGCACCCACATCCCACGGCACAACGCCAGGATGGTTTTTCTTGACAGCGGCAAGGTACTTTTCAATGTCCTCAAATTTGGTGACTTTGTCAACGCCGCCCTGCTTTGCCCAATCACCGCGGTAGTAGAAGCCGTGGTTGGTGTACTGGGTGTACTGGTCTTCCGGAATGAACCAAATCTTTCCGTCCTTTGTGCAGTCCTTCCAATCTTGTTTCGGCACAGAAGCATAGGTCTGTGGTGCGTAGGTGGAAAGCATATTTTCATCCAGCGGCAGGAACGCGCCCTTCTTTGCACTCTGCCATGCATACAACCAGTCAGTTGCGGTAACAATCAAATCTGTTGAGCCATCGCCGCTGGACAGTGCCAGCTGATATTTGCTCTGCCAGTCTGCCCACTCAATGTACTGCAGGGAAATTTCGGCGTTCACCTTTTTGGTGAGCAATTTATTTTCTTCTGCAATAGCCGCTTCCATACGGCCGTTGGTAGGTTTGTTGCCTAGCACCAGCATATTCAGCTTAACGTGTTCAGAGGTGTCTACCTTTTTGGCAGCAGTGGACCCAGCGGAACCGGCCGCAGAACCTGTGGTGGAGCTTGAACCTTCGCCACAGGCTGCAAGACTCATGTTCATTGCGGCTGCAAGGACAAAGGATGCTGCTTTTTTAAATGCGTTGTTCATATATAATCCTCCCTTTATTTGGAATTTCTTCAGATTGAAATTCCATTTTTACATGACAGTGCATTAACTGCACGAATCAACCCTTTACAGCACCTACAGTAATGCCGGAAATAAAGTACTTTTGTACAAACGGATAGAGGAAAATAATTGGACCGGTGGCCAGCACGGCAGTCGCCATTTTCAGTGTCTGCGTCGGCAGCATACCAACGCTGACATTTGCACCTGCCACCGACTGTTTCAAAGCAGAAGCAGTATTTACAATTTTATAGAGATAATACTGCAGTGTAGTGTACTTGACATTTGGCAGGTACAGCATTGCATTGTACCATTCGTTCCAGTAACTCAATGCCAGGAACAAACCAACTGTAGCAAGAGCCGGTTTCAGCATGGGAAGAATCAGGGAAACAAAAATCCGAAAATCCCCTGCACCGTCAATCTTGCCGGATTCAGTCACTTCAAAAGGAATCGACTTCATGAAGTTCTTCATTAGGAAGATGAGCCATGGTGTCATCATGGCTGGCAGCAAAACCGCCAGATAATTGTTTTTCAGGTTTAGGTAACGAACTATCCACAAGTAGGTCGGTGCCAAACCAGCGGAAAACAAGGTGGTGAAATAAATATAATACGAAATCTTATTCCGCAGGAAAAAATCTTTGCGCTGCAGGACATAGCCGGTCATTGCAATAAGGAACAGACCGATGGGCGTGCCAATCGCAGTCATGCCAATGGTAACAAGGTATGCACCGCCAAGTTCTTGCGGTGCCGAGAAGGCAATTTTGTAAGCTGTCAGCGAAACGTTTTTTGGCAGAAAACCCACGCCTTCACTCATAATGGTGTTTTCATTGCTGAATGAAGCGGAAACCATCATGATAAACGGCAACAAGCAAAGTACCGCAAAAATGGTAACCATGATATATGAGAGAATAGAAATCACATGTGAAACATTGTCTTTTTTAATTTTGACAGCTTTCACTGCTTTGGTATCATTCATAAATTTCCCCTCCTTTAGAACAGCGCGTAGTCTGGTTCAATTTTCCGTACGGCACCATTGGCAATCATTATAATGATAAAGCCAACTACCGACTGGAACAGACCCGCCGCGGAGGAATACGGGAAGTTGAACTGATTGATTAGTGTACGGTAAACGTACGTTTCAATAATATCTGTCATTGGCAGCAGCGCTGCATTAGCGGAACCAATCAGATTGTAGAACAGACCAAAGTTGCCGCGCATAATACCGCCGATTGCAAACAGGATCAGAATAATTGCGGTTGGCTTTAAGCTTGGCAGCAGGATGTAACGGATGCACTGAAGTTCGTTTGCACCGTCAATCTTTGCTGCTTCCATAATACTGGTGTCGATACCGCAAATGGCTGCAAAGTAAACAATCGAGCCATAACCGGTTTGCTGCCAGAGATTCACCAAGATGATGATGCCAGGCCATGCATTTGGGTTAGAGTAAAACTTCGGGGCTGTGATGCCTACAGAGCGGGCCAACGCCGGAATCAAACCATAATCGTAATTTAATGTGTAGTAAGCAAGTATGCCAACTAAAACCGCTGAGATAAAGTAAGGCAGGAACATCAGCGACTGTGCTACTTTTTTAAACCATTTTTTTTGTATCTCATTAAGCAGCACTGCAATGAATATCTGCAGCACATTGCCAACAAGGATAAATGCAAGGTTGTAAAGCACAGTGTTGCGTGTTAGCAACAGCAGCTTGCCGGAGTTCCACAGGAACTTGAAGTTGTTCATTCCAACAAATGGACTGCCAAAAATGCCGTCCCGGTAGTTAAAGTTGGTAAATGCAATGTAAGCGCCTGGCATCGGCAGGTACGCGAACACCAGAAAGAACACGATTGCCGGCAGACTCATCAAGATAAGTGTTCGGCTGTTTTCCCACTTTTTCCTTGTGGGCGATTTCAGCGCCAGCACATGCTGAGCGCCTCCTTTTGTTAGGTTGCTCATCATTCAAAATCCTCCCCATAAGTATTTTGAAGTATCGAAATCGGTTTTATTAGGAATAAGCGAATAAAAGTGAAATTTTTCGCTTTCGAAATTTTGTTTTGCAGCAATGCACCTTAATTCGTTGAAAAATGTTTATTTACATTTTGCAACCGATTTCATATATGCGTAAAAAAACTGCTGCTTTCTGTTGCTTTCACATTTATTCTGTAGTCATAATGTATTGCAAACCGCTTTCATGCCACTATTATATGGCGCCTTACATATGATGTCAAGTGTTTTTTGGACATTTTGATTATTTTTTTTCAATTAATAGATATAATTATATGAACATTATTTTTAATGGTTTTGAGAAGATTTTGCTTTCTTTGTTTATCATGTAAAATCGAATTTCTTACTTTGGGAACCGGTTTCTAACTTTTGACACTTGTACGACTGCTTTACATCAAAAACAAAGTATTCAGTTTCTTTGTTTCAAATCTGCGTCTGTTAGCCAACCCGGAGCAAGGTCGCATAATTCTGAGCTATGCTACGACGGGACTTTTATCTTTGCCTGATTATCAGGGCTCAGTCCACAATTTGTGGTCTCTGCCACTGGTCCCTGTGGCCCGGGAAAAGCTGCTGCCTTTTTCCGAATTGAAATTATCTTCGGCTTTTCTTTTCATCACATTAAGTTCGTTCATTTGATTAAGCATATTTATATTTTAAAATATACTGGCCTTGCCACACCAACTTTTTTCTGTGGAGTGTTGCCTTGGATTTAATGTCCACTTGGAATGTGAGGCATGAATTTTATCATACTCCCATTCTTTTGTGAGATGGAGAGTTACCGTCTGCATATTATTTACTACACTACTTATTTTTTCTATGAAGAATAATGCCGAAAAAGATAGGAACCAGTTCATGTTAGTCACATATTATAGTACGGGAGTACGGAATAGTTATGAGTTATCCCAACTTTACAAGCAGTATTGTATAAATTTTCGACGGAAGGAGATAACACTTTGCAAATATATAAATGCAATGACATACCTGATAACAATCAACAATCAAGTTATCAGCAATGTCGTAATCAGTATGATTCGTCTATTTGCAGGCCGCCATGTCCAGAACCAACACCGTGTTTTCCACCCGATCGATACTGTTGTTGTTGTGTAGGTCCAATGGGCCCGGCTGGTCCAATAGGTCCGGCTGGTCCAATGGGTCCACGGGGCATTCCAGGCCCAATAGGTCCACGGGGTATTCCAGGCCCAATAGGCCCGGCTGGTCCAATAGGTCCGGTTGGCCCGACAGGAGATACTGGTCCGGCTGGCCCAATAGGCCCGGCTGGTCCGACAGGTGATACTGGCCCGGCTGGTCCGACAGGTGATACTGGCCCGACAGGTCCGACAGGTCCAACTGGTCCGACAGGCCCAACAGGCCCAACAGGCCCAACTGGCCCGACAGGTCCGACTGGCCCGACAGGAGATACTGGCCCGATAGGTCCGATAGGCCCGGCTGGCCCGACAGGTGATACTGGTCCGGCTGGCCCGATAGGCCCACAGGGCATTCAAGGCCCGATAGGCCCACAGGGTATTCAAGGCCCGATAGGTCCGGTAGGTCCACAGGGCATTCAAGGCCCGGTAGGTCCACAGGGTATTCAAGGCCCGATAGGTCCGGTAGGCCCTGCTGGAGGAGTATTAGGCTTTGCCGACTTTTATGCGTTGATGCCTGAAGATAATTCTGCAGCAGTTGCTCAGGGTACAGACGTTAGTTTTCCGCAAGATGGACCAAATAGTGGAGCTACCATTGTCCGCACTGGCGGTAGCACGTTTAACTTGACTGCAATTGGCACTTATCAGGTCTTATTTCAGGTAAGTGTAGACGAAGCGGGGCAATTGGTTTTAACTCTTAATTCGGGAGCAGGAGCCGTTGAACAACCCTATACGGTAGTAGGGCGAGCAACCGGCACTTCTCAGATAGTAGGAATGGCTCTTGTAACTACGACGGTCGTCAATACAATATTGACTGTACGAAATCCTGCCGGCGAACCCACAGCACTAACCATTACACCTTCCGCAGGAGGAACAGAGCCTGTCTCAGCGCACCTTGTTATCATGCAAATCGCATAGCATGAGACAGCTTCCGTAGTCACGAAGCCTTTGAAATTTTCGCCCATACACCTGAAACTTTCACTATAATAAATGGGGTATCGTTATCAACGATACCCCATTTATTATGTTCTTAAGGAGTGTGTGCTGAGAGGCACTTTCGCAGTGTGATTGCAAGTGAAACTGACAAATGGACTACGTCAGAGCTCGCCTACGTTTGGTACCATCAAGTTTGTCCTCACTCGTACAACGATTATCAAACGCCCTATGAGACAAGGTATGGATTGAAGCAAGTTAGACAGTTGTGTTACAAAAACACTTGACCATTACACCAGTGAACACGGTGTTCAAACCCGCTCTATTCCCGTTTGTCGAGTGCAAGGTTAAATCAGCCTTTACACTCCGCAAATGGGTATTTTTCTATGTACTCGACAGACAGGAAGCAAAAACCGTCAAAAAGCCTTGAAATCAAGACCTTTTGGCGGCTACCGTGTACAAAATAAGAACGCCAACCTTGATATTTACCGTATCAAAATTAGCGTTCTTATATGGCGGAGAAGGTGGGATTCGAACCCACGTGCCGGCTCAACACCGGCAAAACGATTTCGAGTCGTTCTCGTTACGACCACTTCGATACTTCTCCATATATGAAATTAGTCAGGCAGTTCCGAATTTTAAAGAGAACTGCAGGAAAGAACTAACGATATTGGTTTGCTGATGATTCCCGAAAATCCTAGAAAAATCAAATGGCTTTAACATTCTACATTCAAAAGAGTCATATGGCTAACTTCGATACGCTTCCGTTTCAGCGGCTTTCTGCTGTTATGGATATTCTTATTCTATAGAAAAAGAGGAAAAATGTCAAGGGGACCGCTTTGCAAAAACTTGACGATTTGCGCAGATTTATGTACAATGAAGGTAATTTGAATATTGGGAATGGAGGACTGCAGATGAACCGAACCAAGTGTGCAGCGGAGGCAATGGCATCTCTTTCCATTTATAAGGGTATTCTGCAGCGTACAGTGCCAAAAGCACTGTATCGTTTGCTGTGGGCGCAGAGCCGTGAAACTTTTTTGCGCGCGTGGGGAGAATTTTTCGCGGCACTGTGTGAGCGGGACAGCAGTGAAAGCTTTGCAGAGCACTTGACCGGTACCGCGCTTTATGATGAAAATGGTTTTTCCCTTGCGGCGGCTGCCGGCAAAAATACATTTGCCCCATCGATGATGGATGCCGTGCAGCGCGACCTGCAGATAATCCTCGGACTGGCGCAGCTTTCTCCGGATGATATTCTGGCTGACAGTGGCTTTGAGGACCTGCCGCCCTTGCCGCGCTGGAAATGCGGCAAGCCGGTGGAAATGCTTTCCGGTCTGCCCAGTGAGTATCTGCCCCGTATGGCGGAATACTATCGGAAAAACGGATGCGGAATGTATGCCCGTTACCGTGCTTTTATTTGGCGCGATAAAAAAATTCTTCCGGTGGCGCACCCAGACCCGCAGAAAATGTCTGACCTGAAAGGTTATGAGGTGCAGCGCGGTCTTGCAGTGGACAACACGGTCGCTTTTCTGCGGAATTTGCCGGCGAATAATTGTCTGCTGTATGGTGACCGCGGTACCGGGAAGTCTTCCACTGTGAAGGCACTGCTCAATGAGTATTCCACAGAAGGCCTGCGTGTAATCGAAATGCCAAAGGAATATCTGATGGACTTCCCGTATCTTGTTGACCAGATTGCCGCCATCCCCATGCATTTCATTATTTTTATCGATGATCTGTCTTTTTCGAAGCAGGATGGAACCTATGCGGCACTGAAATCTGTTTTGCAGGGCGGCTTGGCAGCAAAGCCCGCGAATTCACTTATCTATGCGACTTCCAACCGCCGCCATTTGCTGCGGGAGAGTTTTTCTGACCGGGAAGGGGATGATGTGCATCGCAATGATACGATGCAGGAGTCCCTTTCCTTGTCAGACCGATTTGGTTTGACCATCAATTTTATCAATCCGGACAAAGCACATTTTCTGGATATTGTGGCGCAACTTGCACATCAGCGGGGGCTGGATGATTGTTTGCCGCAGCTTGAGACTGGTGCGGAGCGCTGGGCCACGATGCACGGCGGACGTTCGCCCCGGGTGGCACAGCAGTATATCCGCGATGCTGAGGCCAAGGTGCGGTTGGGGCAGCCGCTGGAAGATTGAACTCCGTCGGATATTACGGCAGAGGCATAATCAGGAAGGAGAATCAAATATATGGCAAAGAAACTGACGGCAGCCTTTTTATGTGCCGCCGTGGTGATTTCTGTATTTTCGGGATGCAGTTTGCCAAAGGAGAACACATCTTCTAAAGCATCTGATCCCAACGACTGGCCAGCCACAGTCAATGGTGTGACCGTTTCCGGAGAACCGGCCGGGGTAGCGGTCGTTTCTCCGAATTTGGCAGATGTTGTTTTGTCCCTCGGCTATGACCTGCAGCTCAAGGGAAAAAGCAAAGACTGCACACAGGATTCCCTCTCAACGCTGGCAGATGTAACACTGGACAATGCGCAGCAGATAAAGAAGCAGGGTGCTACAGTGGTACTGACCGACCAGAAACCGACGGAAACACAGCAGGATTCTTTAAGCAAAGCCGGTGTACAGGCGGTTGTGATTCCGCCGGCAGCCAGCCGCGCACAGCTTGAATCCCTGTATACTGCCGTTGGCTCCGTGATGAAAGGGAAAGTAACGGGCACACAGAGAGGCAAAAAAGCAGCCCAGAGTGCTGTGATGACGATTGATTCCGTCACTCGCCTGATTCCAAAGAAAAAAACGGTAACGACCGGAGTGTATCTGTATGATACAACCGGCGGTGCTGCAACGGGAGATACCATGGCAGGCTCATTGCTGCCGGCTGCAGGTATCACCAATGTGGCACAGGACAGCAAGGGCGGAAAGATGGATGTGGCCGCATTGAAGCGTGCAAATCCACAGCTCATTTTTTGCCCAACCGGAATGAAAGCACAGCTTGCCAAGGCTGAGGATTATAAAGACCTGCAAGCGGTGAAAGACGGAAAAATTTATGAAATGAATCCGATTTTTATGAGGACACAGGGGGAGGGCATGATTTCCGCCGTGACCTATATGGCAGGCACTGCATATCCGGAACTGCTGAAAACAAGTCCCGCTGCCTCTGCGTCCGGTTCTTCCGGTGCAACCATTCCGAACAGTACCATTCCGGCAAACACAACACTGAAGCGTGACGATCAGAATGACAATGTAAAGGCGCTGCAGAACCGGTTGAAAGAGCTCGGCTATTTGTTCGTGAATGCGACAGGACTGTATGGCGATGGCACAGAGCAGAGCGTGAAGGATTTTCAGCTTTACAACAATCTGGACACGACCGGTGTGGCAGACCCCAAGACGCTGACGAAGATTTTCTCAAAAGATGCCGTAAAGCGTCCGGCTGATGCGGATAACGGATAAAATAATCATAAAAAAGAGCTTTGGACTGAGTCGGTTTTCAGTCCAAAGCTCTTTTTTATAAGAAATCTTAATCGCGGTCTTTTGCTACATAGAAGATGGACATGGCATTTGCACCTGTATGGGCACCAATCACGGGGCCAAGGGTGTTGACCAGAATCTTCTGTGGCTTGTAGCGGGATTTTACTTCTTTTTCCAAATACTTCGCATCTGACAGGCAGTTCGCATGAACAATGAAAACTGTCTGCAAAGCAGTGTCTTGCGTGAAACGGCTCTCCATCTTTTCCAGCAGGTCGTCCATTGCCTGCTTGCGTCCGCGTACTTTTCCGCGAACAATTAGATGACCCTCACGGTCAATCTGCAGAATCGGTTTAATGCCAAGCATGGAACCAACCAGTGCGGTTGCGCTGCTCACCCGGCCGCCCCGCTTCAGGTGATTCAAGTCATCCACCATGAACCAGCCGGAAATGCAGAAGCGGTAAAGTTCTGTCCATGCCTTGAGTTCATGCAAATTTAGGTCTTCATCACGCTGTTTGCAGCAGGCAAGGTAAACCAGCAGACCTTCTCCGAGCGTTGCGGTTAGACTGTCCACTCCTTCAACATTGCGCTCCGGAAATTCCTTGCGCAGTGCCTTCATTGCTTCACACGCACGCAGCCATGTGCCGGACAGCCCGCTGGAAAAGCCGATATAAAGTACATCTCGGCCTTCCTGCAGGAATGGACGAAAGGCATCCTCAAACTGCGGCTCGGTAATTTGAGCAGTGGTTGCCATTTCTCCGGTGCGCAGGGTATCATAAAATTCCGGCAGCGGATATTCACGGTTGTCCGGATAATAATTATATTCTTTTCCGCCCATCATAAAGGGCATGGGGATGACAGCAAGACCGAGTTCTTTTATCAGATCTGTAGGCAGGTCACAGGTCGCATCAGTAACGATTTGATAAGATCTGTCCATGAAATTGGACGGCCTCCTTTGCGGGACACGATTAGAAAATACTTTGCTTATCATAGCACAATGGAAAGAAATTGTCCATAAAGGAAAAATAAAAACTGCCGCAGAGGGTTTAATTTACCGACTGCGGCAGCCATTGATTTTTAAAAATCCCCGCCTGACCGTAAAGTGCAGAAATAACCTGCCTACGAAAGACAGGTGGGTGCCCACCCAGCGGTTTCATACTCCCATCGTCCGGCAAAAGCCGGGAGGTCTGCATTCCCCCGTCGGAGTCAAGCTCCCGATTTAAAATTGTAGGGTTATTCTAAGCACAGGTCCGCGCATCAGGCAGGTTGCGGGAATAGAGAAAATTTATTTGTCCTCGAAAGCTTCTTCTTCATCACCATAAAGGTCATTGAAGTGAGCCTCAAATTGAGCTGCCAAAGAATCCAGCAGCTTGTCGTCTTCCACTTCAGCGAGCTGTTCTTCGCCATCTTCCTCGATAGACTGGAAGATATAATAGGTGCCTTGACTCTCCACCTTTTCCTCTGCATCCTCATAAGTGGGAAGCAGGGCATAGAAGGTGCCGTCGTCATTGTCGATTACATCCAAAACCTCAAATTCATGTTCTTTGCCATCCTCATCCACCAGGGTGAGCAAATCAGCTCCAAATTCGTCGCTCATTATAGAGTTCCTCCAAAGGCCCGGGACATACCCGGCATATTTTTCTGTTTTTGTAGTTATTATTGTACACAGGAGAAGGCAAGAAGTCAAGAAACAATTTTTAGCGGACAAGATAATATTTATAAAAAAAAATAAAAAAGTCGAAAAAAAGTATTGACATTTTATCATATGGGCGATATAATGTAGCCAGAAACAAGGAAGCAGCAAACAGAACCAGCACAACCGGACAGAAAGGTTCCACGAGGAATGCTTTATCCGGGGTGCGCAAGCGGAGCGGGAGCTGCTAAGAGGTTTCGGGACAGAAAAATGAAAGCCCCCCAAAGGGCGATGAAAGGAGCGAGTCCCATGGACGATGAACCAATCGGCAGTTTGGCGCAGTGCAGTCTGTGCGGCTGCGCTGCGTAGATAGAGGACGGAACAGTTCCCCAAGGAACCGGTGCTTTGCAGACAAGGCTGTGCGGCGGATGAAAGCCATGGCCAAGGCAAAGTAGACGCGCACAGTCACTGTGCGGGAAATGGAACACAGAGGAGCTAGAGTCCAATGGACAATGTAAGGCTTTTTCAAAGTTAGAACTTCAACTGAACGGCAGCGGAAAGGACTGAGTCCCAAATACGGATAGTCGGTCGCTACAATCCCGTGAAAGGATGGCAGAACGTTACGATTCAGCAGAAGATTTGGCAGCGTGCAAGGTGAACTGGAATTGGCACCCCTAAAGTTGATACCTTACTTTTAAGGTAGCCCACATGGGCGGACATGAGGTAACGCCAATGCAGCAGTCGAAAACACCGCAAACTGTAACTGTTAAAGGATTTTAAACAAGGGTGAAACCAATGCAGTAGTTCATAGTTCATAAAAATAGAACAGAGCATTTTTCATAACAAAAAAGCGGTTCCAGCACAGCCAGAAATGGCGTGCCGGGGCCGCTTTTTTGTCTGCACAGGAGGAATGCCCATTGCAAGCAGGCACTTTCTGTGGTACTTTATTAACAGAACACTGTTCCGCGAAAATGAGGAGGTTTTCCGATGGATATTAAAGAAGAAGCTATGAAAATGCACGCTGAATGGGCCGGAAAGCTGGAGGTCAAATCCCGTGTGAGCGTCCGGGACAGCCATGACCTTTCTGTTGCTTATACACCGGGGGTTGCGCAGCCCTGCCTTGAAATACAGAAACATCCGGAACTGAGCTATACTTTGACGCGCCGCTGGAACACGGTTGCCGTCATTACGGATGGAACAGCGATTCTCGGACTGGGCGACATCGGCCCGGAAGCCGGAATGCCGGTTATGGAAGGGAAATGTGTGCTGTTTAAAGAATTCGCGGACATTGATGCCGTGCCGATTTGTCTGAAAACAAAAGATGTGGACGAGTTGGTGCGCACCATTTACCTGCTCTCCGGTTCTTTTGGCGGCATCAATTTAGAGGACATCTCTGCTCCCCGCTGCTTTGAAGTGGAACGCCGCCTAAAGGAACTTTGTGAAATTCCAGTGTTCCATGATGACCAGCATGGAACAGCCATTATTGTGGGTGCGGCGCTGATGAACTCCCTGAAAGTTGTTGGTAAAAAAATTGGAGAGGTGCGCTGTGTCATTAATGGTGCAGGCAGTGCAGGCATCGCTATTGCAAAGCACCTGATGCGGTTGGGCGTAAAAAATATACTTCTGTGTGACCGCTTCGGCATTATCTGTGAAGGCATGGAAAATTTGAATCCGGCGCATGAGGCAATGAGCCATGTGACCAATCCGGAGCATCTGCGCGGCACTTTGGCAGATGCGCTTTCCGGCGCGGATGTTTTCATCGGTGTTTCAGCGCCCGGTGTGCTGAAACCAGAAATGATAAAAAGCATGGCGGCAAAACCGATTGTTTTCCCGATGGCAAATCCAGTGCCGGAAATCATGCCGGAAGAAGCACTGAAAGCCGGTGCGGCAGTGGTTGGCACAGGCCGCTCAGATTTTCCGAATCAGATAAACAATGTGCTGGCATTCCCGGGCATTTTCCGCGGCGCGCTGGATGTGCGGGCAAGTGACATCAATGACGAAATGAAGACCGCGGCTTCCTATGCGATTGCAGGTATTATTACAGAAAAAGAGCTTTCAGCGGAATCTATCCTGCCGAAAGCTTTTGATAAACGGATTGTGCCGGCTGTTGCAAAGGCGGTGGCGGATGCGGCCGTCAGCAGCGGGGTAGCCAGAATCAAATGAGATTTGTCAGATATTGTGCAGGCAGTGCCAGAAATTCACGCATGATGCTGACTGCACGGCAGCTTTCCGGTGTGACGGACGGCACGGGATAGCTTTCTGCGATTCCTGCTTTTTTGGCAAGCAGCCGTGCCCGGCAGGTGTGGTAGCCGTCGGTAATTACAGCAAGTGCTTGAGACTTCCTGCCACTGTTGCTGAGAATTTTTATAGCATTTGAAATGTTTTCCTTTGTATTGGAAGAGGCGTCATCCAGCAGAATTCTACTGCTGGTGATGCCTTTTTTAATGAGTCCGCGCTGAATGCACGCTGCTTCCGAAATTGTTTCCCCCGCACCTTTGCCGCCGCATGCTACAACTCTAGACTGCGGATTCTGTTTCATCCAGACGGCGGCGGTGTCAATGCGTGCCTGTAAGTCGGCACTGGGTGTTTCCCCGTTTACCTGAGAGCCGAGGATCAGTGCGGGAGTTCTGGCAGGTGCGGCAGGGCCTTGGGTACCCAAATACATATTCAGCCCAAAAAACAGGCAGCCGAAAGCGCACAGCAGATACAGCCATGCCATGCCTTTTGCGACTTTGCGCAGCGCGGAAGAACGTTTCAGCGGTTCCCACAGCAGACATCCGAGAACGCCGAGTGCTGCCAGTCCGCAGAAAAGGTAGCTGCCAATATTCATGATTGAGTACTGTTTCAGCGCAGAAAACAGAATCCAGCAGAAAAACAGAAGAAGCGCCGCACGCAAGCATCTGCCGGGAACCGGACTGGCTGCAGCGGCTTTTGCCAGTGCCTGCCAGAATAAGGCGAGCAGAAAGGCTGCTGCCAGTGTTATCCAGACCGGAAGCAGCAGGTCCATTTTCGGGATACCGACGCTCCAGTTCTGGCGCAGCTTGAGAAACCATATGATTGAAAGTGCGGTAAAAACGGCGGTGGCAATGAGGCATATACTGTCTTTGTATGAATTCTTTTTTTCATCCGAATGCATCAGGTTTCCTCCTCTTTAACGGAAAATATTGCACGAAACAGGAAATTTTTCCTTAGTATAACACATCCGGCACCAGAGGACAACATAGCCCTAAAGTCTATTTTTTCTTTCACACGTCTTGACTTTACTGTTTTAAAGCAATATAATACAATTTAAAGTCAGATTCGGCGGGTGATTCACTGCCAGCCGTTACAATCGCTGTCTAAAATTGGAGGTTCAGTCGTATGAAACGTGTGTACAACTTTTCTGCCGGTCCTTCTATGCTGCCTGAAGAAGTTCTCCGCCAGGCTGCAGACGAAATCCTTGATTACAAGGGCTGCGGTCAGTCCGTCATGGAGATGTCACATCGATCTAGTACGTTTCAGGGCATCATCGACCGCGCCGAGTCCCTCCTGCGCGAAGTAATGGCAATTCCGGACAACTATAAAGTCCTGTTCCTGCAGGGCGGTGCATCCAGCCAGTTTGCCATG
>JAKVJJ010000004.1 GCA_022487055.1 Oscillospiraceae bacterium | reverse complement strand
CAGATATGACGCAACCCAAGACGGATATATCTGCCCGCAGGGCCATTTGCTAAAGGCGTATCATCACAGAAAGGAATACACACAGGAAACGGACGTCAAACGGTATCAAAACTATGAAGCGTGCTCTCATTGCCCCGTAAGGGAGAAATGCAGTAACGGTAAAAAAGGAAGAACAATACAGGACAGACCATTCCAACGTATAGCCGATGGAGTTGACAAGAGAACCAAGCAGTTCGCTGATATGTATAAAATACGGAAGCAAACGGTAGAACATCCTTGGGGAACAGTCAAAAGAGCTATGGGGTTCTCATATTTTCTGACCAGAAGGACAGAAAATGTAAGGACTGAATCCTTATTGCATTTTTTAGTCTATAACATGAAACGAGCTATCAATATTGTCGGGACAAGGCAATTAGTAGGGATAATGCAGGGGTAATTCTCCCCACATTATCCCCTATTCTGCTTATTGAGCAACATATGGAAGCGGAACCGCTTATTTTAGCTGCAATATTACTGTGTTTTCACACAGGCTGGTTTAATATGCGTAGGGCGCCTTGCTTTTTTATCCTTATTAATTTACATCCACCGTCATTTCGGACTGGTATACTTATGATATGTATCGGCTGAGGGCAAAAAAATATTTCCAATTATTTTTAACTAAACTGTTTACACCGTACACAACACTGTGATATACTGTGTATAACGTAAACAAGAAGGAGGGGGATTATGGCTGAATTAGTTGGCATAGCCGAAATTGCAAAGATGTTTGATGTTAGTTCGGCTGCCGTTACAAATTGGAGAAGTCGATCAGAAGATTTCCCTAAACCCGTCGCGATACTGAAATCAGGCCCGGTGTTTCAAGCTGATCATGTAAAAAAATGGTATAGGAGGAGAAACAAAATGGCGGCAACAGTAATTTCTTCAATTAATCTTAAAGGTGGTGTAGCAAAGACTACGACAACGGTTGGTCTTGCGCAGGCGCTTTCAGGGGCCTTTAATAAGCATGTCTTAGTCATTGACTTAGATCCACAGACCAATGCCACAACAATGCTTATCGGTGAGGAAAAGTGGTTTGCCCTTAACCAAGGAGGTTATACACTCGCTACATTGTTTGAGGATGCAATTGAAGATAGTAGCAATTTTAATCTCTCAAAAACCCTTCAAAAATCTGTGGGAAATGTTAGCGAAGTAAAATCAGTTGATTTGTTACCGTCAAGTTTGAAACTAATTGACTTACAGGATCGCTTGATAACGATGCCCGCTGGGAAATATCAGACGCGTAATCCGGTTAATATTCTTCGTAGAGGCATAAAGGATATTGTTGACGATTATGACTATGTTTTGATAGACTGCCCACCAAATCTCGGATACATTACACTTAATGGCCTTCGTATTTCAGATGGCTACATTATTCCAACGATACCGGATGTTATGTCGACGTATGGCATTCCGCAGATCGTTACTCGTGTAGCAGAATTCTCAGAAGAAATCGAGGATGAGATCATCCCGATAGGTATAGTTGCTACAAAAGTGCGCGGGCAAGCTGCTATTCATACAAGAACCATGAATAAAATGCGTAATGACGCAGGTAAACCAATGGGAGAGTCGAAGCTGCTCTATCCTCTGGTCTTTGATGCATACTTTTCAGAGAGCGCTCAAATAGCAGAAGCAGCTGAATATCAGCAATACAGCACTCTTAGACAGAAATGGGGATACCAAGGTCAATCTAACTCCCTCATAGAGTTTACGGAAGAATTCATGAGGCTAACGGAAGGGGTATAACCTATGGACAAAAAGACAGTTCTTGCACTTTGGAAAAAAATCAGTGCTTGCATAGCAGAAGAGATTACGAATAATAATGAGTTTGCAAGCCGCATGGGTTTAATATTTGAAGAAAGCATAATTAAGTTGAACTTCTCCAAACATGAAACTACCAATACTAAACCTAAAAGGGGTAATCGACGCGAGCCTGCTAAAGTCAATCCGTTTGTTTTGCTTGAGCAAGGAGTCGAAGTTTTAAAGACAGCGCTTGAGGCTTTGGATATAGAGGAACTAAAAGATGTTATTGCAGAAAATGGTATGGATACTGCAAAGCTGGCAATGAAGTGGAAAGATCGGAATAGACTCATTAACCACATCATCGATACTACGCAGCGCAGATCTTCACGAGGAGAAGCGTTTTGGAACTCTGGCTCAGAGAAACCTTCCGATAATGAATAAGAAGCTGTACTCCCAATGTTATATTAAAAAGGGTACCCTACGTTCAATTACGTAGGGTACCTTACTCGTTTTTGCCTATTCATTTACATCCACCGTCACGCCGGATTTAAACTCCACGATAAATTTGTCCTCGCAGATGGTGACTTTTTCAATCAGCCGCCGGACAAGCGGCTCGTCGTATTCGGTCAGGACAGTGGGCTGCTCCCGCAGGAAAGCTCCCATGTCGGCAATCCGGTTTTTCATCTCGCAATTGGTAAATTTCATTGCCGACTTTCTCATAATCCGCGTTGGATGTGGCCAGTTTTAAAAGCTCCGCCTGCAATTTCTTCAATCGCTTGTCGACGTCGGCAAGGACCTGATCGTTCCCTTGGCTCAGGACGGTTTCGATGTTATTCTGAAGCGTGGCGAGAAAGCTGTCCTTGTCGCACAGCGTTTGGTTGATGGCGGTAACTAAAATTTGCTCGATCTGGCTTTCCGGCACGGTGCGGGCGTCGCAAAACAATCCGGTGTTCTCCAAGCGGCTGATGCACCGCCAGACAACGGACTTTTTGCCCCGGTTGTACCAGTGAATCCTGCGATAAAACTCCCCGCAAGTACCGCAGAACACGATGTTCGACAGGCAGTGGTTGCTGCTGAAAACACGTTTTTCCCGTTCGGACTGGTGTGGACGACACGCCGGCGCACCAGCTTCTCCTGCACCTGCATGAAGATTTCCTTCGGGATGATGGCTTCGTGGCTGTTTTCCACATAATACTGTGGGACAAGGCCGTTGTTCTTGACCCGCTGTTTCGTAAGGAAGTCCACGGCGTATGTCTTCTGCAAAAGAGCGTCGCCAATGTATTTTTCGTTGCGCAAAATCTGGCTGATATTGCTGGTGTGCCAGCGTTCGTGCCCCGCGCCATTCAGAATACCGTCAGCTTCCAGCCCGCGGGAGATATTGAGCATGCTGGTCCCCTCGAGGTATTCCCGATAGATGCGCTTGACGATTTCGGCTTCTTCGGGTACGACCACCAGATGCTTGTTCTCGTCCTTAGTATAACCGAGGAAGCGGGCGCAGTTAACCTGAATTTCGCCCTGCTGATAGCGGTATTGAAGGCCCAGCTTCACGCTCTGGCTTAAGGACTGGCTTTCCTGCTGGGCGAGGGACGCCATAATCGTCAGCAGCACTTCGCCCTTGGAATCCATGGTGTTGATGTTTTCCTTCTCAAAATAGACGGGAATGTTTTTCTCTTTCAGCTGTCGGATATATTTCAGGCAGTCCAGCGTATTTCGGGCAAATCGGCTGATGGATTTGGTGATAATCATGTCGATGCCGTCCGCCATGCACTCGTCGATCATGCGGTTAAATTCCTCGCGCTTTTTGGTGTTGGTGCCGGAAATGCCGTCGTCTGAGAAAATGCCGGCCAGCATCCAATCGGGGTGACTGTTGATATAAGATGTATAATGTTCAATCTGTGTTTCGTAACTGGTAATCTCTTCCCGGATATAAGCAGAGAACAGGAGGTGTTTTCCTACGGGACATATTCTGTACCGGACACTATGCTCGGCGGAATCAACCACATCAATTATAATTTCTATAATGCGGTTCGTCAGGGAAGTAAAACAGATCTTGAAGGGAGCCAGAGCACATGGTTCAAGCACCTTGTCGCAATGTATGTCGGCTGCCGGGCAGAAAGTGAGGATGTGCGGGTTCTTATCGACTTCTTTTATCATTTTCAGACAGAGGTATCGGTATTTAAAGACGTAACGTTCCGAAAAATTACTCCGTATACCCGTTTCAGCGAGGAAAACTTTTCCGAAAACATTAAAGCTGCTTTGCTGAAAATAGCGAGGATTATTGTTGCGGAAGAAATCAATCACAACATCGGCGGCATCCACCCAAGATATGATGGCGGCAGACTGACTGCTTCATGGCAGGTTGACAATCTGCTCCAGGCGTTGTATTTCTCAATTTTCTACATGAGAGCAGGAGTCGAAATTTACAAGGAGTGCGAAAATCAGAACTGCAAACGTGATAAATTCTTCCTCGTGGAAGCTACCCGGATCAACAAGAAATACTGTTGCAAACAATGTTCTAACGCTGTAGCAGCACAACGGCACCGTAACAGGCAACTTGATAAATAGGCAAAAAAATAAGGCCCTACCTCATTCAAAAGGTTGAGCCTTTTCGCTTATAACAGATTATTTAGAAGTTCCGCTTTCACTCGTTCCATCGTCTCTGGAAAATGCTTGTTATCAAGTTCGCATTCCCAGACTACAACCACATTCCATCCAAGGGTTTGCAGTTTTTCTTTATTTTTTCTGTCATTGGCAACATTCCGTGCGAACTTCTCATTCCAGAAATCAGTTCTGGTTTTCGGCGTGGTTGCGTTTTTGCAGCCGGGATGCCTGTGCCAAAAGCACCCGTGCACGAATATCACCGTTTTATACTTCGGCAGAACGATGCCCGGTGTTCCAGAAAGTTTTTGGACATTCTTTCTGAAACGGAAACCTTCATGAAACAGCCACTGCCTTACCTTGGTTTCGATTTTCGTATCTTTGCCCCGTATTCTGGACATATTCCAGCTTCTTTTCTTTTGAAATTCTGTCTGCCATTATGTTACCGGATCCGGGACCGGATCTCGGGAGTTGACTTTCTCAATGCATTCAGCAAGTTCTTTTTTCTGCTGTTCGGAAGTACCGATATAGTTGTACATGAGATATCTCGTATCGACAACGATTCCCTGGATACGCTCATAGTTTTCCCTGTTGCCGCGCCAGTCTCCGACCGCTTCTCCGATGTTACCCATATTTCCGTTGATCATGAACAGATTGTTGGCCTTGTTGTACGGCATTATGAAAGCATTATATAATCTTTCGTTCGGAAGCTCTTTTGTCCGCTTTATATATTCTCCGTATGTAATCTGTTTGTTAATATCAGAGCCGTTCGGCAGATGTTCCGGATTCGCACTCCATCCATACTTGTAGAGTTTGGCATCAAGCACATAGTATCTATCACCGTAGACCATAATCGTATCTGGCTGCAGAGGCCTTTTTTCGTGGATCCTGCCCATAATCAAGCAGCCATCGGGTTCGGGGAAAATACTGCTCTTTATCTTCAACACCGAACGCCTTATCGATCATTCGCTCCCACACTGTGTCAAAGAAGTCCGTTCCGAAGAAATACTGCTTGTCTGAACTTCTTTCATCGATATACACAAGCATATCTCTCATGGCGGCGAACAGTCCTTGTTCCACGTCATTATGTGTGGCTGCAAGCTTTTTGTTAAGGATATAGATCGATTCTTTCGTGCTCGGATGTGGTCCGGGATTATCCGGCATAAAGGGGACATAAAGCCATCCCATCTTATCAAAGGCTTCGTAAACGCAATACCTGTGTATCTGGGTAATCTGCTTGTTGGCGTTCGGTGTAACAGAGCGGATTGTCATATTAGTGAATACCAGAGAACCGTTTTTCTGTATCATGCGAATCATCTCCACAAGATAATTTTATCACTGTGCGTTTATTCTTTAAAATCGCTCTAGGGCATGACTTAACAAACTGATACTTTCATAATATAATAATGGAACACAGAAATACGGCAGAAAGTCGAGAGGGGGAGGGCTTTGTGAAGATTGAAGGCCTTCATGAAAAAGAGATTTTCGACAGGAAGTTTCCGTTTCGGATGATCATCAATCAGAACCTTAATTTCAACTATCCGCCGCACTGGCACAACGCCATTGAACTGATTTATGTTTTAAAAAACGCATTTGTCGTGATGGTCAATTCAAAAAGGTATGAACTCAAGGAAAAAGATATTTTATATATTCCTGGCGGAAATATCCATGAGTTCTGCAGTGAAACGCCTACAGGCATGCGTGTCTTTATTAATTTTGAGCTGTCAAGTTTAAATTCCTACGCCGATATGGACCGTATCTATACACAGCTCCGTGACGTGAGACTGATCACGGAAGAGGATGAAAAAATCCATCCATATATTGAAACAGAGCTGCAGAAAATACTGGAGGAATCGAAAACCGGCGGCTTTGCCGATGAATTGTATTACACAGCGCGTATGATTGACATCCTGGTGCTGCTCTGCCGCAGTACCCCGTCCCGAATCAACATCGACAATCCGAAAGCCGGCAACGGCAAAAACATGGGGCTTGAAAAGATCAGCAAGTCGCTTGAATTCATCGAAAAGAATTATATGGAAGATATTCATCTGAAAGATATTTCGCGTGCTGCAGGGTTCAGCGAGTATTATTTTTCCCGGCTATTTAAAGAAATCACGGAGAAGAACTTTCATCAGTATTTGAACGAATTCCGCATCAAGAAAGCCGAAGTGCTGCTCACCGATTCCAATTATACGGTTTCCGAAGCGGCTTATGCCGTCGGTTTCAGCAGCATTTCAACGTTTGAGCGCCTTTTTCATCAGATAAAGGGATGTTCCCCACAGAAATTTCGTAAGTTTCGGGTTTAGGATTTTTGCTGTTTCATGGCATGAAAAAGGAAGCACCGCATGGGAGAAACATGCAGCGCTTCCTTTTTTGCAGTTAAAAGACTCACGGCAAAGTAAAAAAATTGATCAGTGCGCCGGAAGTTATCGGCTTATCGCTGAAGTTTCAGCGGGGAACCAGTCACCGTAAAACTGGCTGAAGAGACGGACTTTCCCGTCAGCTCCGCGCTGCGTTTGTCCGGCTGACTTCCTCCGACAAATACCCGGAAGGCACCCGGCTCAAGGACACAGTTCCCGTCTTCATCGATCAGTGCCATTTGACGGGGGGAGATGGTAAAGCTGACCTCGGCTGTTTCTCCCGGCCGCAGACGAATACGCCGGAACCCGGCAAGCTGATAAATCGGCACACGGACGCTGGCTTCCGAATCCTGCAGATATGCCTGAACAATTTCATCTGCCTCACACGATCCGGTATTTTTAACCGTTGTGTGAACCTGAATCTCACTTCCCGCAGTGATGGTGCTGCTGCTCAGGCGGAGCTGCGAATAATCAAAATCCGCGTAGCTCAGGCCGTAACCGAAAGGATAGAGCGGAGTGCCGTGGAAAAAGCGGTATGTTCTGTTTTCCATGGAATAATCGTGGAAATCCGGCAAATCGCGGTCGGAACGATAAAAAGTGACAGGCAGTCTGCCACTGGGCGAGAAGTTGCCAAACAGCAGGGATGCGATGGCACGGCCTCCCTGTGCTCCGGGGTACCAGGCCTCAACGACCGCGTCGGTGTGTTCGTCCGCCCAGGTGACGGCAAGAGCACTTCCGGCAAGAAGAACGGCCACAGTGGGGGTGCCGGTTCTTTGCACCTCTTCGAGAAGCGTTTCCTGATTGCCGGGCAGCTGGAGGTTAATCTTGTCGCCGGATGCAAATTCATTGGAAGCGTCGCCTTCTTCGCCTTCGAGGTTGGCATTCAGCCCAAGACAAACGATGGCCACATCGGCCCGTTCGGCGGCCGAAACCGCTTCCGCAAGGCGGTCGTTTTTCTGCGAGAGGCCGCTCATGCTGTTTTTATAAAGATGGCAGCCTTCCGCATAATAAATTCTTGCCTTGGGCGCCGCTTCGCGGATTCCGTCAACGACGGTGACATATTCGGACGCCGTACCTGCGTAATTTCCAATTAATGCGTCGCGGCTGTCGGCGTTGGGACCGATTACTGCTATAGAATGGATTTTTTGTCTGTTCAACGGCAGGAGTTTGTTCCGATTGTGAAGCAGCACGAGGGATTTTTTTGATACTTCGAGCGCAAAACTCCGGTGTTCATTACAGTCGTTTTCTTCATATGGGATTGAAGTAAACCGAACATGTTTCGGTTCGTCGAACATCCCCAGACGCATGCGAATCAGCATCAGGTGGTAAACCGCACGATTGATGTCCTCCTCGGTAATTAGGCCGGAGCGGTAACCTTTAATGAGACTGGCAAAAGCGCAGCCGCAGTTCAGGTCGCAACCGCTTTTCACCGCTAGGGCAGACGACTGCTCAATATTGTCGGTTACTTTGTGCGCTTCGTTAAAGTCCTTGATTGCCCAACAGTCAGAAGTAACATAGCCGGTAAAGCCCCACTCACGGCGAAGAATGTCGGTCAGAAGTGTCTTGCTTCCGCAACAGGGTTCACCGTTAAGCCTATTGTATGCTCCCATGACTCCGGCAACGTTTGCTTCCTGCACAGCCGCTTCGAAAGCAGGAAGATATGTTTCCCAGAGGTCTTTCTTTGAAACCACTGCATTGAATTTATGGCGCTCGCCTTCCGGCCCGCTGTACCCCGCAAAATGTTTGGCACAGGCGGCGGCTTTCAAATATTTTGGGTCATCGCCCTGAATTCCCTTAATGTACGCAACGCCGAGTCTTGCCGTCAGATAAGGGTCTTCGCCGTAAGTTTCCTGACCTCGTCCCCAGCGTGGGTCACGGTCAATATTGATGGTGGGTGACCAGAACGTCAGACCCTTAAAAATGTCATGGTCGCCTTTGCGCTGGAATTCGTGGTACTTTGCCCTTCCTTCGGTGGAAATAATATCTGCCGCTTTATGGATCAGCTCCGGGTCAAACGTTGCAGCCATACCGATCGCCTGTGGGAACATGGTCGAAACGCCCGCGCGCGCAACTCCGTGCAGGGCCTCGCTCCACCAGTTGTAGTCTGGAACGCCGAGCCGCTCAATTGCAGGAGCTTCATGCTGCATCTGCGCAATTTTTTCTTCCAAGGTCATACGAGAAACAAGGTCACGGGCTCTATCATCAAAACTGAGCTGTTCGTTTTTGTAATCCGGTAACTTCGTCATTTGGGAAGCCTCCAATTTGTATTACGACGTATCGCATTTTTAACCTATACTAATTTTAACCTTTTGGGAGGCCGGCAGTCTTATCAATTCTTGCTCAATGTTGCTCATCCTTTGCTGTAATTGAAGGATTCTATTGAATAAACAATTTCATGTATTTATACTATAAATAGTCAATGTGACTGAATAAATTTCAAGTTTTAATATTTTTTAGGCATCATTCAAAAGTAAAGCATTCTATATGAGAAATTGGCAAGTCCGTTTCGCCACAATATCTAATATAATAAGGATTCAAAATGATCATGTGTCTTACTTAAAATTGTCGGTCAACCTTCTTTATCGCGTCCTAAAAGACCCGGCAGACAAAAGGATTAGAAAACTGCAGGGGGCCAGCGCGGTAAAGCAGATTATCAATATTTTACATTAAGGGGAGTAAGTTATGAAATTTAGGCGAGTAGTTGCCGGCGCGCTTTGCGCTTCCGTCTTGCTGACGATGGCTTCCGCATGTTCCACGCCCCAGTCTTCCAGCAACTCCAAGGGTAATACACAAACGACCTCAGCTTCTTCCGAAAAGGTCACATTGACTTTTTGGAATAACTACACAAATGATTCGCAGCATGTCATGGCAAACATTATTAAGCAGTGGAACACAGACAATCCGAACATCCAAATTGATGCAAACTCCACGGAGAACACTGCGTACAAAACGAAGATCAAGACAGCAATCGCCGGTAACAGTGCCCCGGACATTATCTATTCCTGGGCAGGCGGGTTCACGAAGACGTTTGTTGACGCAGGAAAAATTCTTCCGGTCGATGAGTATCTGAACGATGGCACGAAAGGCAAACTTCTTAACGGAGCACTGACCAACATTACTTTCAACGGCAAGGTTTACGGCCTTACCTATAACCAGCAGGCAGGCGCTCTGTATGTGAACAACGACTTGTTCAAACAGAACGGCGTGAAAATCCCGACGACGTTTGATGAACTGCTGACTGCAGTAAAGACGTTCAAGGCAAAAGGCATTACGCCGATGTGCGTCGGTGAAAAAGACGAATGGCCCGGTATGTGGTATTATGACATGATTGCTCTTCGCTCAGCCGGAGCTTCAGCCTGCCTGGATGCTCTGAACAAGAAAGCATCTTATGATCAGGCACCGTTTACCGATGCAGCGCAGAAACTCGAAGACCTTGTCAAGGCAGGAGCGTTTTCAAAGGACGTTCTGAGTGTCACGCGTGACGACGCCGTTGCACAGTTTACGCAGGGCAAAATCCCGATGTACTTTGGCGGCAACTTTGATGCACAGCTCATTGACGAATCTCTGAAAGGGAAGGTCAGCGCAGTTAAGTTCCCGATGATCTCCGGAGGTAAGGGTGTCAGCACTGAATACCTTGGCGGCAGTGCGGATGCTTTGCTAGTGAGTGCCAATACAAAATATAAAGATCAGGCAGTCAAAGCAATCAAGTACCTTGCAGAAAAGTTCTCTTCCGCCATGTACCTGACAGGCGGTGGACTCCCCGAGTGGAAAAATGATTCTCTCGATCAGTCCAAAGTTGATCCGCTTTCCAAGCAGATTATGGATAACATCGTGAATGGCTCGACCGGCAGTGTTCCCGCATGGGATCTGTATTTGACCGGCGACGATGCTCAGACGCATCATGACCTTGTTCAGAAACTGTTCGGTACAACAATTACACCGGCAGATTACAGCAAGCAGATGCAACAGAAGATCAACAAATCTTGAGACGGCAGATCATAAAATAACCCAGGTTTTCCCTGTTATCGCTTTGTTCTTAACAGGGAAAATCATTTTAAAATTACAGGTCATCCAAATCTATGATTCTTGAAAAAGAGAGCCGATGTTTATGGACAGATTACTTAGTAGAAAAAGAACGATACTTCTTTTCATCCTTCCGACATTTATTTTGCTTACCGTAATTATTGTAATACCCATCTTCTTTTCTCTCCATTACAGCACTTTGAAGTGGGACGGATTTTCAAAAGAAGTGTTCGTTGGGTTTGAAAATTATAAAAACCTTTTTGTGAATAACACCGACGGCTTTATCCAGGCGGTTATCAACTCGCTGGTGTTAGCTTTGATTTCCGTCGGTATTCAGATCCCGTTTTCTCTGGTTTTGGCGCTGACCCTTGCAAGGGGAATTCGTGGAGAACGTTTTTTCAGAACGGTATATTTTATTCCGGTCATCATTTCGACGGTTGTTATCGGGCAGCTATGGATGAAAATTTATAATAACGATTACGGTATGCTGAACACAGTTCTGAAAGCCATTGGGCTTGGGTCTCTGACGGATGCATGGCTGGCCGACACGAAAACGGCGTTGGCATCGGTTTTTGTCGCCATGGTGTGGCAGTACGTCGGTTATTATATGCTACTGCTGTATGCCGGTGCCAAATCAATTTCACCGGATATTTATGAAGCTGCACGCATAGATGGTGCAGGAGAAGCGACAATGGCGTTCCATATAACCATTCCTTTGATGAAGCCGATTCTCGCCGTCTGCATTGTTTTTGCCGTAACAGGTTCGTTTAAAGCTTTCGACCTGATTTATGTCATGACAAACGGTGGTCCGCTGCATTCTACGGAAGTTCCTACAACCCTGATGTATACAACTATTTTTACGCGCTACCAGTACGGATATGGCAGCGCAATGGCGATTTTTATTATTATAGAATGTCTTGTTTTTACCCTGGTAATCAATAAACTTTTCAGCAAAAATGCAGTGGAATAAAGAATGGTGATACATATGGAGGCAGATCTTAAACGCGAACCGAGTGTAGGAAAAAAGAAAATAAAAGTTTCTTCCGTAGTCATGTACTTGTTGCTGGGGATATTTGCAGTCATTCAGATTTATCCCCTAATCTGGCTTTTCCTGTTTTCTTTTAAAGATAACAATGAAATTTTCAGCGGAAATGCCATGGGGTTGCCGCTGGTATGGAGAGCGTCAAACTATTCCGATGTATTGACCAACGGCAATGTTGCAGTTTACCTGTTAAACAGCGTTATCGTAACCGGTATTACAATTGTGCTCTCCACCATCCTAATTACGACCTCGGCTTATGCAATCGCACGTATGCACTGGAAATTGAGCCATGCGTTTCTGAATTTCATTCTTCTTGGAATGATGGTACCGCTTCATGCAACGCTTCTTCCGTTGTTTATTGTTCTAAAAAATTTAGGGCTTCTCAACAGCTACTTGTCCCTGATCCTTCCTTATACAGCCTTTGCGCTGCCAATGGGAATTTTCATTATGGTGGGATTCTTCCGGGATGTTCCGAAAGAAATGGAGGAATCGGCCTGTCTGGACGGCTGCGGTATATACAGAATGTTTTACAGCATCGTACTGCCGCTGGTTCGTCCGGCAATTGCTACCGTTGCAATTTTCACATTCCTTTCTTCCTGGAACGAGCTGATGTTTGCCAATACCTTTGTGAGCAACGATAATTTGAAGACCCTTACAGTCGGCATCATGTCGCTTTCCGGCCAACAGGGCACACACTGGGGGCCAATCGGGGCCGGGCTTGTGATTGCTACGGTTCCTACTTTGATTATTTATTTCCTGTTCAGCGATCAGTTGCAGAAAAGTGTTATTGCCGGCGCAATAAAAGGCTAAAGCATACCCATGCCGCGGTTGCCGGAGAAACACTGCTTTTGCGTTCACCTTTCCATAGACCTGTTCCCGCAGAAGGATGAGACAGAACGTCGGACATGAAAATGGATTTGTCCTGCGGTAACGATAGAAGGAGGCAATACTATGACGGATTGGGATTCAGCAAAGTACCTAAAATTTAGCAATGAACGGACACAGCCCGCCATTGACTTGGTGAACCGCATTTATTTGGAAAAACCGAAAAAAATATTGGATATCGGCTGTGGACCGGGAAACAGTTCTGAAGTGCTGGCACAGCGGTATCCGGATGCGGATATTTTAGGCATTGACAGTTCACCGGCTATGATAGAAGCAGCCAAAGTGCAGCATCCGAATATTCGGTTTGTGCAGTGTGATGCAAGCAGCGATTTGCATACATTGGGCAGGGACTTTGACATTGTGTTTTCGAATGCCTGCATTCAATGGATACCGAATCATAATACACTGCTGTATAACATGATGTGCCTATTGAAACCCAGTGGAGTGCTTGCAGTACAAACGCCAATGAACTATCAGGAACCAATTCATCAAATCATAAAGCAAATATCCACAAATCATAAATGGTCTTCCAAATTTCAGAATCCACGAATCTGTTATAATTTGACGCCGAGCCAATACTATGACCTGTTGTCGGATATTGCTTCTGATTTTTGTATTTGGGAAACGACTTATTTCCATAAGATGAAGTCTCATAGCGATATTATGGAATGGTATCGTGCAACGGGACTGCGCCCTTACCTAAATGCTTTGTCGGAAACCGATAAGACAGACTTTGAAAAGGACATTTATAAGGAACTGATCAGTGCCTATCCAAAGCAGAAGAACGGAGAAATCATATTCCGGTTTCCAAGATTCTTTTTCACAGCCACAAAATGAGTGTGCAGATATAGCAAACATCTTGTCATAAATTCACTGCTGACAAAAGCATAAACCATTCCATGAAGATTTTTCAGAGAGATACCAAAACAAATGGTACCTCTCTTTTTTGTGCATTTTGATGGATGGGAGCGCGCTTTCGGCATACAATACATATAACAGAAATTCAGGACGGACTCTCAATTCATTGAGGAAAATGCAAGAAATATCTGTGTTTATTATTCAAGAAAGGTTTTTAGGAAGTGAGACATTATGTACAAATATATTTTATAAACTATGTTGAATATATTTAATTGACAAAATGGTGAAGAACAGGTATACTCTATTTAGTGAATCGATTAACCTACTTGTATATATGCGAATAACTGGGTTTTACACACGAATATATACATGAATTTGGTGAATCGATTAAATACATCATAGCGTTGCAAAAAGGCAATGGGAGGAATTCAAAATGAAAAAGGTTGTATCATTTCTGTTGGCCGCTGTCATGATGACAGGTACACTCGCTGGCTGCGGTGAATCGCAGCCAAGTTCCAGTCCACAGGCAGCAGGCTCTGCTGCAGCTTCCACACAGGCTTCTCAGGATGTTTCCGGTCAGAGCATCACCATTACGACCTGGAATGAACCAAGCAAGGACGATGCGCTGAATATGTACAAGCAGGCGGAAAAGGCAACAGGTGTGAAGGTCAATGTCACAGTTATTCCGGAAAGTGACTATTCTTCTAAACTTGGGCAGATGGTTTCCACCAAAGACGCTTCATCCGACATTATGGTTGTTTGGGAAAATGATCTGAAAAATTTTGCTGAAGCGAAGGGCATTCTTCCGCTGGACAGCTATCTTAAGAAATCCACAATCAAAACCAGCGACTTTATTCCGGCGGTTTCCAAACTTTCTGGTGGCATGGGTGCCACTTATGGCCTGCCGTGGTGTGCTGCCACAGAAATTCTTTACTACAACAAAGATATGTTTAAGGCCGCAGGAATCCCGCTGCCGACAAACAACTGGAAGTATGAGGACTTTAAAGCAGCCGCTAAAAAGCTGACAAAGAACGGTGTCTATGGCTGTGCTCTGCCCAACACCCAGACATGGTGGGCAGGCATTGGCGGAGCGGGCGACAAGATTTACGACCCGTCCAACGGTCAGATGGTCATCGGCAGCGGCGCGGTTTCCTTTGTAAAGGACTGCAAAGAAATGGTTGATGCAAAAGTTATGCCTGCGCCGTCCTCTGATACAACAGACCTGTTTGCAGCCGGAAAGGCAGCAATGGCATGGCAGGGGAGCTGGAATGTCGGGACTTATGCGGACAAGCTGTCCTTCAACTGGGATATTGCCTCTCTGCCAACCAATAAGGTGAAGTACAACACCCTGCATACCGGCTTCTATACCATCAATGCAAACAGCAAGAAACAGACAGCAGCATGGAAAGTCATTGAATACCTGATGGGCGAAGAAGGCCAGACAATTAACTCCAAAGCAAGCGGCAACCCGTCTGCGCTGAAAACGATCGCAGCGAAGGGTGCATGGAAAGTTGCTTCCGCAAAGAAAGTAACAAACTGGGACGCAATCACAGATTCCCTGAATTCCGGCATTTTCGGTTACACTTGCCTGCCGTCCGGTGTTACAAACAACGCAGTCAGTAAGTTCAATTCCGCGCTGCTTGGCCAGACAACACCGGAGGAAGCTGTTAAACGTGCTTCTGATTATGCGGCGGAGACCATCGGTTACTGATGCTGCGGAAATAAAAGAAATATTTTAATGAAAAGATGGCAGCACATTCGGCATCTTTTAGGAGGGAGAGCATATGCGGCGAAAAAATCAAGACAACAAAGTAGCCTATGCTTTTATACTGCCATGGATAATTGGATTCCTTTGTTTTACTCTGTTCCCAATTATCTTTATGGTGCAGCAAAGTCTGACCAACCGGAAACTGAACGGTGTGTCTAAATTTATTGGCTTGACAAATTACAAAAATATGTTTCGAAGTTCTGTCTTTTGGAATTCCTTGCGTGTGACCATCTTTTTCACGATTGTGATGGTGGTGGTTACAACCATATGGGCAATTATCATGGCACTGCTGCTGAACAGCAAGCAGAGATTTAACGGGATATTTCAGTTCTGCTATTTCCTGCCGTCCGTTGTCCCAACAGTGGCTCTAGCCTATGCTTTCAGAACCATTTTTGGTAAAAATGCCGGTCTGCTCAATAATATCCTGAGTATGTTTGCGGGGCGCAATATTGAGGTGAACTGGCTTTATCAGCAAAACACCATTTATTTCGTGGTGTTTTTCATCACCCTGTTCACTTACAGCACAGGGCAGATGATGCTGATTTTTCGCTCAGGACTGTCCGATGTGCCAAAAGAACTGTATGAAGCGAGCAACTTGGATGGTGCGACCTTCATTCAGAAGTTTTTCCACATTACACTGCCGATGATTTCACCGCTGATTCTGTTTAATGCAGTGAGCGGCTGTGTCAGTGCCCTGAACGGCTCGTTCGCGTTACTCTATCCACTGACCAGTGAAAACGGTGACCCAAATGGTTCAACACAGGTACTAAGCCTGCTTATCTATAAAGAAGCATTCAGCAATATGAAGGTCGGCTATGCCTGTGCATTGTCTGTCATTCTGTTTCTGGTTGCGGCTGTCTTTGGCGGACTTATCTTTGCCATTTCAAAGAAGACAGTATATTACGAAGACTGAGGGGTGGGCTCATGGAATCTGCTCATATCAAAACACATCTTCATTCTTTGGGAATGTATGTCCTAAAGATTCTTGTGGCGCTGATTATGTTTATGCCTATCATCTGGATTTTGACAGGCGGTTTTAAAACCTTAACAGAGTTCACAACAACCGCAAATTTGTTCCCGGCTCATCCGACAACAGAGAACTATCAGTATATTTTTGAGCACAGCAACATCTGGAGGTACATGGCAAATACTTTCTTCCTGATGTTTGGCGCAACGATTGGCACGCTGTTATCCTCCGCGCTGGTGGCATATCCGCTGGCAAGAATGGATTTCACGGGGAAAAAGGTTATTTTCTCTATCATTGTTGCAACCATGCTGATTCCAAACATTGCACTGATTATTCCGCAGTACATTATGTTTGGAAAAATTGGCTGGCTCGATTCTTTGCTCCCGATGATTGTTCCGGCATGGTTTGCTTATCCGTACAATGTATTCCTTTTCCGGCAGTTCTTCCGGTCAATCCCGAAAGAGCTGGATGAGGCGGCAATTATCGACGGCTGCACCCGCCCACAGGTCTTTTTTAAGGTGATTATGCCAATCAGCAAACCGACAATCGTCACCATCGGCATTCTGTCCTGTGTCTTCTGGTGGAACGAGCTGACACAGCCGGTGTTTTACATCAACAGTGACAAATGGAGAACGATGACCATTGCACTGATGACGAGTTTCATGTATACTTCAGGAAACGCATTTGTAATAAATTGGGCATCCATCATGGCTGCTTCTACCTTTATGCTGGTTCCACCAATGCTTCTGTATATTTTTGGTTCAAAATATCTGGTGGGTGGGATTAAAACAACCGGATTGAAGTAACATGAAATTCGGGAGAATGCCAGCTTAAAGGAGAGTTCCATATGACACTGAAAGAAATTGCGGAACGTGCCGGAGTTTCTACTGCTACGGTTTCTTATGTTTTGAACGGTTCCCCAAAAATCGGGGATGAAACGCGATGCAAAGTGGAAAAAATCATCAAGGAAGAGGGCTATCATTCCAATTTCCTTGCGCAGGGGCTTCGCACTAACCGAACCTATCTGGTAGGCGTTATTGTGGAAGATATAACCGTCCGCCATATGCCCTATATTATTGACGGCATCAATGAGGCGGCAGACAAGACAAATTATAAAATTATATTGAGCAACCTGCGCCTTTTAAGCAAAATCGAATCCCAGTTTGAACATATTTCAAAATTCCAGAAGGATATTGATAAAGCGGTGGAACCCCTGATGTCGATGCAGGTCGATGGAATTATCTACGTTGGAATGCATGACCGCATGATTCGTGATGTCCTTCATGATATTGATAAGCCTGTGGTATATTGCTATTGCTATACTTATGGGGAAGGGACGTCCGTTGGTTACAGCAATGAAAAAGCAGCCTTTGAGCTGACCAATGAATTTATTAAGAAAGGCCACCGCCGCTTTGGCATCATCAAAGGTGCGGAAACTTCGGAGCCGTGCCATTTGCGGATGAAGGGTATTCAGACCGCATTGGATGAAGCAGGGATTCACCTGGACCCTTCTGCTGTGAAAACCGGAGACTGGAAATATGATACTGCTCGCAAAGTGGCAACAGAGCTTTTGCAGCAAAAGGACAATTTGGATGCGATTATTGCAATGAATGATGACATGGCGGCAGGCTGCATGGACGCTGCGAGGGCACTTGGCATATCGATACCGCAGGACCTTTCTTTAAGCGGTTTTGATAATTCTTCCATCATTCAGTATGTGACACCGAGAATTACCACGGTCGAGCGTCCTTTGCATGAAATGGGTGTGCGGTCCATGGAAATCCTCATCGATAAGATGGAGAACAAGACCAATGAAGACATTAACATTACGCTGCCATGCCGCATTGTCCAAGGCGACTCGATTCGAGAGATGAAGGACTGAAACTATGGAATTACACCGGCTACAAAATGTAAAATTATCAGACGTTACAATCAATGACCCATTCTGGAACCATTATATTAATTTAGTTGAAACAGTGATTCTTCCTTTCCAGTGGGAACTAATCAATGACCGGGTGGAAGGAGCCGAAAAAAGTTACTGTATGCATAATTTCCGTATTGCGTGCGGTGATGAAAAGGGTGAGCACCTCGGAACGGTATTTCAGGACACTGACGTTGCAAAGTGGCTGGAGGCTGTCGCTTATACGCTTGCAAAAAAGCCAAACAAAAAGCTGGAAGCCTTGGCAGATGGCGCAATCGATTTAATTAGCAGAGCACAGTGCCCAGACGGTTACCTTGATACGTACTTTATTATTACAAAACAAAAACGCTGGTCAGACCTTTATGAAGGACATGAGCTTTACACAGCCGGCCATATGATTGAGGCAGCGGTTGCCTATTATGAAGCAACCGGAAAGCGGAGATTTTTAGACACGGTTTGTCGTCTGGCGGACTGTATTTACAGGACTTTCGGCCGGGAAGAAGGAAAGATACACGGTTATCCCGGACACCCGGAAATTGAGCTGGCGCTGATACGACTGTATCGTGTTACACAGGAGAAACGTTATCTTTCGCTTGCTGATTATTTTATTCGGGAGAGGGGAAAATCCCCCAGCTACTTTCTGAATGAAGAATGCCGCAAAACCGGAAATTATATTTTCCCGGAGTTTGCAGATTTTGGTCTGGACTATATGATGGCGCAGAAGCCGCTGCAGGAGCAGACGACCGTGGAAGGACACGCAGTCCGTGCGGCTTATCTTTTAAGCGGTATGGCAGATGTTGCCTATGAGGAGCGGGACGATACTCTTTTGAAGCAATGTGACGCTTTGTGGAACAACATAACGCAAAAAAAGATGTATATCACCGGCAGCATCGGTTCGGCTTCCTATGGCGAGCGGTTTACGGGCAACTACGACCTACCCAATAATACCAACTATTCTGAATCCTGCGCTACCGTTGGTCTGGCACAGTTTTCCAACCGGATGTTTCAGATTACGCACAGCGGGAAATATATGGACACCGTGGAACAGGCACTATATAATACGCTGCTTGCAGGAATTGCATTGGACGGAAAGCATTTCTTTTATGTAAATCCGTTGGAGGTCATTCCCGAAGTTGCGGAGCACAATCCGACGATGCGGCATATCAAGACAATGCGCCAGCAGTGGTTCGGCGTTGCCTGTTGTCCTCCAAACATTGCCCGCACGCTTGCATCCCTGAGCAATTATATTTACGCATATGATGAAGAGGCGCTGTATGTCAACCTGTTTATTCAGAGCTGCGTAAAGGTACCGGTTAAGGGGGGAAACCTTCGCTTTTGTCTTCATGCCGATTATCCGAACAGCGGGCACATTGAGATTCAGTCGGATAGCACAGCGGAAGCTCCGTTCAGTCTGGCAGTGCGCAAACCGGCCTATTCTGCAAAGTACCAAGTGTGTGTCAATGGCAGCAAGGTGGACTGCACACAGCGGGACGGGTATCTTTTCATCAAGCGGATGTGGAAGCGGGAAGACCTTGTATCCATTGATTTTGATGTGCAATTCCGTTTTGTATACTGTAATCCGCATTGCAGTGATAACATTGGCAAGACAGCTTTAATGAAAGGCCCGGTTGTCTATTGTTTGGAAGAAGCGGACAATGGTTCGCATCTGGCCGGTATTTATGCAGATACAGAAGCTCCGGTTCATTCGGCTTTTGTCAAGGGACTGCCTGAAGAATCCGGCAGTGCGACTTTCAGCGGCTGCAGAACTGTGATGCCGCAGAAGGATAATCCGCTTTATGGATTGGAAAAACCGACATATGAAGCCTGCACACTGACGGCTGTGCCATATGCACTCTGGAACAACCGTGGGAAGGGCGAAATGCGTGTCTGGATGAATGACGGCAGCCCAATGTTTCATCGGAACTGGCGCGGCTAAAAAATCAAGTACTGCAGAAAAGGTTTCGCAGGGGCTATCTGCGAAACCTTTTTTGGTATAAAAATATTTTCTATTCAAACGTCTTGACATAAGCTCTCGGAGTGGATACGATATATAAAAGTTATATAAATCATACTTATCAAACATAATGGAGGAACAATCATGCTGAAAAATAAAGATAAATTTGCATGGGCAGCTAAAATCGGTGAAAAAGGGCAGTTTGTGATTCCAAAGCAGGCACGCGACATGTTTGACATTCATCCGGGCGATACCATTTTGGTGCTGGCAGACAAAAAACGCGGCATTGCCATACCACCCAAGGATATGCTCAAAGAGTTGGCTGCGCAGGTCTTTCGGGAATCGCCGGAGGATGATGGAGACGAGGAAGATGCCGAATGAATGTGCTGGGAATCAAAAATTTGTGCAAGGCTTATCCGTCATTTGCGCTGCAAAACGTATCCTTTTCCTTAGAGCAGGGAAAAATCACCGGCTTTATTGGGCGCAACGGTGCCGGAAAAAGCACGACGCTGAAATCTATTTTCCCTGCTGATGATGGGCGGTTTCAATTTTTTGCTTTTGACCACAGCGGCTTACCGCAAGTCCGTGCGCAGCTTTGAAAAGTACGATTTGCAATAAAATCCGGCAGGCTCTCCGTAATGCTGATTTGACAGTGCGGAGTCAATTTGATGGCTGAATTTTTGTTTGACAAGCCAGCACAAAAGAGCTAATATGAAATAGTTAAAATAATGTTTTGTTTCCATTAAATTTGAATAAAATCTGCGCTGGGCAGCCGGCGCTGTTTTTGTGTATGCAAAAGTTTAGGGTTTGAAATTGAAAGGGTAGCGGAGGAATCAGAATGCAGGGAATTATTTTGGCAGCCGGCATGGGCAGGCGCCTGAAAGAATTGACAGCGGAGAATACGAAATGTATGGTTGCGGTGAACGGTGTGACGCTCATTGACCGGCTGTTGCATCAGCTTCAGGCGCTGCAGCTTTCCAGAGTGGTGATTGTTGTCGGCTATCAGGGACAGAAGCTTAAGGACTATATTGGAACACTTGGCTTGCGGATTCCGATTGTATATATTGAAAATCCAATCTATGACACAACGAATAATATTTATTCCCTGTGGCTTGCGCGAAACTATCTGCTCAAAGAGGACACGCTGCTGCTGGAGTCAGATATCATTGTGGAGGACAGCGTGCTGCAGATGCTGCATGACGACCCGCGCGATACACTGGCACTGGTGGATAAATACGAGAGCTGGATGGACGGCACGGTGGTGAAGCTGGGGGAGGACGATTCCATACAGGAATTTATTCCCGGCAAAAGTTTTGATTTTCACGAAAAAGACCAGTATTACAAGACGGTCAATTTCTATAAATTCGGCAAGAAATTTTCCCAGAAATACTATGTGCCGTTTCTGGAGGCCTATTCACACGCACTGGGAAACAATGAGTATTACGAGCAGGTGCTGCGCGTGATTTCCCTAATTGATGAACCGTGCATTCGAGCAAAGTGCCTGACCGGACAGAAATGGTATGAAATTGACGATATGCAGGACCTCAGCATCGCGTCAGTGCTGTTTGCGGATGACGATGGCAAGGTTGCTGCCCTGCAGGGTGCTTACGGCGGTTTCTGGCGCTTCCCAAAGCTGCTGGACTTCTGTTATTTGGTCAACCCTTTCTATCCGCCGCAGAAGTTAGTGGATGAGATGCAGGCCAATTTCCAGACATTGCTGACACAGTATCCGTCCGGCATGAAAGTCAATTCCTTGCTGGCAGCCAAGAACTTTGATGTTAAGCAGGAGTATATTTTAGTTGGCAATGGCGCTTCCGAACTGATTAAGGCGCTGATGGGTCGTACTGCCGGGAAAATTGGCTTTGTACGTCCGACCTTTGAAGAATATCCGAACCGCTGCAAAAAAGGACAGGCGGTCGTCTATCGCCCGGGTTATCCGGACTTTTCTTATCATGCGGCCGACCTCATCGCGTTTTTCAGCAAGAATCCGGTTAATACCCTTTTGCTTATCAATCCGGACAATCCCACGGGAAATTATTTACCCCAAGAAGAAGTGCTGCAAGCTGCTGACTGGGCAGAGAATGCGGGCATTTCCTTGATTGTGGATGAAAGCTTTGTCGACTTTGCGGATGAACAGGATGCTACGCTCTTTCATGATGAGCTCCTTGAAAAGTATCCGCATTTGATTGTGGTGAAGAGTATTTCCAAGTCCTATGGTGTGCCGGGGGTACGCTTAGGTGTGCTGGCGTCTGCTAATACCGAATTGATTGCTGCATTGAAAAAGGATGTTGCAATCTGGAACATTAATTCTTTCGGAGAGTTCTATATGCAGATAGCTGGGAAGTATCAGAAGGATTATACAGCGGCCATGCAGCAGTTCCGTGCCGCGCGTACCCGCTTTGTGGCAGGCCTGCATCAGATTCCTTATCTGCGGGTGCTGCCGACACAGGCAAATTATGTCATGTGTGAATTGACCGGCGGCCTCACTTCTGCGCGTCTCACCCGTGAACTGTTGGTGCGGTATAAATTGTTCATCAAGGATTTGAGTGCGAAAGTCGGCGACGGGCGTGAATATATCCGTCTTGCCGTGCGCGATGATACCGACAATGAAATCTTGCTGAAAGCACTGAAAGAATTGCAGTAAGGCAAGTTCCTAACGCAAAAAGACCGAACCTCCGAGAGCTTTTGTAACTCTGCCGAAGGTTCGGTCTTTTTGTTTATCATTTAGTTTTCCGTACGCTTTCTGGCGTTCAGCCGGTCAACAATGTAATCCGCAGCGGCTTCTCCACTGTGACCAAGGTTGTAGAAATAACTGTCACGTAGGTCACGTATCTGCTGCGCATAGGTGCTCTGATTTTCCAGAATTTCTGTTACATACTGGTCAATCTCTTTGGTCGCTTCCTTGCTGATGGAGCGGCCAACAATATCACGGGCGGTGATATCCATCGGCTGTAACTTAATCTTATTATAGTCTTTGTTGACCACTTTCATTTGGGTATTGATGAACAGCGTCGGCTTTTCTGTCGTAAAGCTGAATTCATAGGCAATGGCAGACCAGTCAGTGATCAGCAGGTCAGAAGTATAGACCGTTGCATTGGAGGAGAAATCCGTCTGAATCTCAAAGTCGTCACTGAAGCGGCTGCGGTATTTCTCCATGATGCGTTCCATTTCCACCGGGAAGCGGCGGATATACTGTGGATGTGGCCGGACAATTACTTTATAATTTTTGCTGAGCAGTCCTTCCAAAATATTGTCCAGGCAACTGTCCAGAATATTGTCATACTGCCATGAAGGCGCAATGAGGATAATCGGCTTTTCATGCGGGGTTTTCGGCAGCTCCCGATAGGACTCCAGCATATTGTCAATCAGCCCGAAGCCAACTTTGACGATGTGCTTTTTCTTGGTGCCGCGCAGCTTCTCCATTTCACGCACTTCAATGCCCTGATTGCGGCTGACGGCGAAAATAGTGTCATAATAGTCCAGTGCACCGGTGCGATAGGTGAGGTTCAGGCTCATGCAAGAGTGGTCAAGGAATACATACTCAATGTCATCACGCACTTTGGAACGCTTGATGTGGTATTTCTCCAAGTCCGGGGTGGTCATAATCACCATGTCGCACTCCAGCTTCATCATCAGCGCAATGAGCTGATTGCCGCCGATATAATAGGGTTTTATCTGTGGATTTGTATTCTGAAAAATATTGTCGTGCGGGTCACTGGTTACATAATAAATCGGCTCATCGGTTTTCTGAAGCAGGGCATTAATAATATTTTCAAAATATTTATAGAAACCGCCTTGCTCGGAATAAAACATCAAGCGCATTTTTTCCAGCGTACCATTGTGGCAAAGTTCCTTGTAATATTTGCTGGAGAGGGCATTGCTCTCTTTCTGCAGGGCACGGTCTTTCTTTGCCTTTTCCTTCAGCCGATTCAGCGTTTCATAGTCTATATATTTGTGTGGGTCATAAATGATGTTGACGATGTACATAACTGGAATGGCAAACAGGTTGCCGAAAATCCAGTACAGACCGACGCCGCCCGGTACTAGAAATGCAAAGTAAGTGGAGAAAGCAATCATAAAGATAGTCATGCCCCATTGTGCCAGCGGGCTTTGCTCAATTTGCAGGACGTTGATTTTATTCTGAATGATGCACATAATCAGTGCGCTGACACCCGCCAGAACCGGAATGAGGAACAGAAGGTTGAGCTGAATGAAGCTGGGAGTTGCAGCAAGGTCAAAACCCAGAAAATTCATGTTTATGCTGTGCATCTGTGCTAGCATATGAGAAACGTCGAAACCCTTCAGTGAGGAACTTTGCAGGGCGAGAAAGGCATTCTGATGAGCAGGGTCACTCACGCACTTCATCACAACCAGCTCCGGAGAAGAACCAAGCTGTGTAACTCCCATCAGGTGACAGGTCAGAGTGGTGAAAGCATTGATGGCTTCCTGCGGAAAATGCAGCAGATGTTTCAGCGGGCGGTAAACCACGTCAATCAGACCGAAAATAATCGGAATCTGAATGAGCAGCGGAATAACCCCCATGAACGGATTGTACTTTTCCTTTTTGTACAGAGCGTTTTGCGCATCAAATAGAGCATCCTTATCATCTACATACTGGTACTTGTAAGCATCCAGCAACGGCTGCATCTTAATCATTTTAATGGAATTTTTCTGTACCATGAGAGATACCGGAAACAAAATGACCTTTGTCAACAGCGTAAACACGATGATGGCCAGTCCATAATCGTGAATGATGTCGTAACAGAATTTCATGATGTAGCCAAGCGGCGTACCCAGTATATTGCCGATAATGTCCATAAATCCAACTCCCTTATTGTCTTGTGTAACCTTAGGGGGCAACCCCCGCATTTCAGATATTATTTCTCGGCCAGTCTAACAAAGGCATCAGGCCGGCCGAAAGTTTCCAGTCACTGCAAACTATGATAAGACGGGAAACAGCGGCACAGCGCTTTCCCAACCACTTCTTCCTGTTTTACGAACGGCTGCTTCCACTTACGGGAGTCACTGGAAAAGCGTCTGTTGTCACCGGTGACAAAGAAACACTTTGGCGGCACGGTGACAGTATGCATGGTTTCCTGTCTGTCCACATTGGCAGAACCGCCGGGCACAGGGTTGCCGTTTCGGTAAAGAATACCGGCGCGCACTTCCATCACATCGCCGGGCAGCCCAGTCACACGCTTGATGATGAGCTGGCGGGTAACGTCCGGCTTCTTCAGCACGATCATATCGCCAAGCGAAATGGCTGACTTTTCAGAAGCGCGGTGGTCAACGACAACCCAGTCGTGCTCATGAAGCAGCGGTTCCATGGACTGCCCCACAACCATGGTGATGCTAAAGCAGAAAGTGGTGAACAGAAACGCAAAAAACAGAGCCGCAGCAACCAATCCCAAGAAGCGGTAGTTGCCCCGCGGCTCTGTCTGCGGCTTACTTTTTGCCATTCATCTGATTCAGCTCATTGCTGGTCAGCTTGCTGTCATCAAAGTCATCGTCATCATCATCATCTGCACTGAAGCTGACGGCTGCCTGCTGCGGCTTGTCTTTGCTGTCATCTTTTCCTTTTTTGGTAATGGCTCTCTTGATTTTCTTAAAATAAAAGCCAACGGCGGCACCGCCCGCAATGACAATACCGACAATCACCTGCACAATATAGGTCATGGCGGATGGGTCGATATAGGCATTCACTGCCGGTGAAAACAGGAATGTGCCAAGAATAAAGAACAGCGTAAAAGCCAGAAACTTATTTCTCTTTTTCATTTTTTTACCTCTTTCATCTGCGATGTACGCAAAATATTCAAACTTACCAGAAACTGGCCTCACGGCTCGGATGATCCACACGGATAATTTTCCAGTTGCGGAAATCTGCCGCGTCGCCATTTATCTGATAAATATACAAATTCTTTTCGTAGTTATCCTGCATCACAGCCTTATAGAAATAACGTGTGACCTTATCATTTTCACCGACTTCTTCAATCGGCTTACCATATTTGTGATAATCCGCAATGCCAGCAGACTTTGCAATGGAGGCAGGCACATTCTTAAAGGAAATCGGTGCGCGAGACTCTTTCAGTTTCGTGCCGGCGCTTCCGGAAGGTTTATAAAAAAAGCCGATGCGGTTTGCTTTGTGCAGTGGGGTGACATCGTTGACTGGGTCGCCGTGGTCGGCACAGATGAGGATAGTGGAATCTTTATAAATGCCCATCTTCTTCATTTTATCAAAGGCACGAAATAGGATGCGGAAATTGCCTTTGGTTTGTTCCAGCACATTGGTGGTGCCGGTGCGGGTTCCTTCCTCATTCACAGTGTAGGGAGGGTGGGAGCCCATGAAGTGATAATATTTTAAATACTTGGTGTTTTTGTTCAAAGTAAAATTACGAATATGGTCATACTGCGTTTCATCAATCTGATAGCGCACATTATCATAATAAATACCGCGGTTTACAGCATCTGTGTCAGACCAAAAGAACGGCTTGCCAATGGTCGGCAGATAGCGGTAAGCGGAAAGAAAGCTTAGATTTTTAATAATCGATTTGGCGTTAAGCTTGCTCTTGTTGGAGGACATATTGGAAATATAGGGTTTCACCGTACTGCCATTTCCGAAAATCAGGTCAATATCTGTGTAAAAATCAATCGTGTAACCTTGTGACTTTACATCTTTCAGCAGGTTCTTGCCACCGTCGCTCCATGACTTTTCAAAATATTCTTCCTGCGGCACTTTCCAGATAAGATCGCTGTTTGTAAAAAGATAATTGATAGCCGGCTTTGTCCGTGCGTGTTCTGAAATGGCATTTGTGTAACTTGTGAAGCCATCCAGCTTTGTGAAAAGTGCAGGCTCATTCCGCTGGATTTCCTCAATATGGTCATAGTCCATTCTGTCCAGCAGGAAAATCAAGGTGTTGTGCTTGGTGGAATAGTCCCCCTCCTCTTTCTGTGTCAGGTAATTGGTCTTATTGGAGGAAGTACTGGCAACTCCGCTGGTAAAAAGTGTGACGAATGCGACAGACTGCATGACAATGAGTGCCGCCGAACCGAAAACAATTACCTTTTTCCAAATATTCTTATTAAAATAAAGAATAATAAATGGAATCAAAAAAATCAGCAGCCAGACCAGAACATCGCCAGCCATAGCTTTTTTCTGCAGGTCCCATTTGATGGTATCGCCGGTGAGAGCACCAAGGCTGCCGTTGAGAAAATTTCCCTGCACATAGCCGCATACCAAAAGGGAGAAGACCGCCGTTATCAGATAATTGAAGATTCTGCCGTGCAGCAATGCCAGCACAAGGGCACCGCCGACACAAATTACCAGAGTCAATATTGCCATAATTGGCAGTGCTTCCTTCATGCTGAAAACAAGGGAGGACTGTGCATAGGCGCTTAGCTCCATTGGACCAAAAAAGAGGAATGTAAAACACGCCGCAAATAAGGTGATGAGCGCTATGACCAGTCGTGCACGATAGCTGCGGTCATCACGCCATAGGCGGTTCAGCTTTTTGCGGAAAGGACTTGGCATGGTTTGTGCCTGCTGTGCGCCTTGTGTTTCCTGATTCTGTTGTTTCAAACTTTTCACCTTTCTCTCAGAATTCCTGTTGGCCCGGAATTGCTGAACTTTTCCGGACCGACTTGTCCGAAAAATCATTTAATGTACGGATGGAATCGCTTTATCTCTTATACCTTATATAAATAGAAAACAATCTGGAAAAACATAGGATGAACACTAATCAAATATTATAGCACATTTTCCAAGCGGTGCATACTTGTTTTAAAATTTTTAAGAAAGCAGGTGAAAAATATTGCCTACCCCAAAGCGCACAATTCTGGGGAAGCAGTGGGGAAAAGAACAAATCTTGTTGATAAAAATTCCAATTTAAAGTATACTTTCATTGATTCATCATCATCCTAAAGCTGGTGGGACAGGATGATGCGCGTGAAATATGGCACCGCGGAAAACGTGGATACGGCACTGCTAAAAGGAGAACACGATGGAACAAAAAGAAAAGACGTTTGAAAGCTCATGGGTGATGCTGGTCTGTATTTCCGTTGCATACATTGCCGGTGGAGTCCTGCTGCTGATGTTTCCGCAGATTTCTCTGCCGGCACTTTGTCAGGCAATGGGAATTCTGCTTATCATTGGCGGAATTGTGCTTATCTTTTCTTATTTTTTACAGAAACGTTATTTGGTACCCGGACACTTTGAATTCGCGGGAGGGGCTGCCTGCATCCTGCTAGGTATATTTGCGCTGATGCGTACGACAGAAGTGGCGTTTGCCTTTAGCCAAATATTAGCGCTGATGGTACTAGGGGACAGCCTGGTGAAAATGCAGTATTCCATGGATTTGCTCCGGCTGCAGGAAAAAAGATGGTGGGCGGTGCTGATTGCCGCGGTGCTCAGCATTGTGCTGGCCATGACGGCGCTGGCAAACCCCTTTGGAAATGACAGCATTCGGTTGCGCTTCACTTATGCCGTACTGATTGCGGACGGAGCGATGAATATTGTGGTGGTGTTGTTTTTGCGCCATGCACACCGCTGCTATGAAAAACGGATACTGGAGGATAGTTCTCAGGATGAAACAGAAGAATTTAATCCGGTGGAGCCGAATGGCGTTCCGATGAAATAAAATGGACAAATTAGTTTTATATTTTGGAATATTTGTCGCATTAAGCTAATCTGCTGCATATTTTGCAGGAGCAGAGGAGGTGCGACAATATGAAAGGAATCGATGTAAGTGAGTACAACGGGGCAGTAAACTGGCAGACAGCCAAGGATGCAGGATTGCAGTTTGCCATGCTGCGCTGTGGTTATGGCAGCAATCAGACCAATCAGGACGACCCGACTTTTGCGCATAATGCGGCGGAGTGTGAACGGCTGTCCATCCCCTATGGTGTCTATCTTTACAGTTATGCCCTTGATACAGCAGACGCAGAGAGTGAACTGGCACACATCCTGCGTCTGCTGCGTGGGCACAAGCCGCTGTTCCCAATTTGTGTGGATATGGAGGACGCGGACGGTTATAAGGCGGCACACGGAATGCCCAGCCGGCAAATGCTGACGGACATTCTTCAGGTGGAGTGCGGCGGACTGAAAAACGCCGGATATCTCGCCGGCTATTATGTCAATAAAGACTGGTATGAGAATCAGATTGTTCCGGAAAGTCTGGAGAGCTATGTCCTTTGGTATGCCCGCCCGGGTGTGCAACAGTCTGATTTGGCGTGCGGAATTTGGCAAAACGAATTTCCGGAAACAGGCGGACAATGGGATGGTGCCAACATTTCCGGTTCCGGGTGTGACACGGATATTTCTTATGCTGATTATCCGAAAATGGTGCGGCAGAATGGCCTGAACGGCTGGAAAAATCAACCTGCAAATACGCAAAAAGCACTGGACGCGAAAACCGGCAGTCTTGTTTGGACAAAATGTGTGATTGACACAACGATGGACTTGACACGGCCGGCAGGTGTCTGTTATACCGTTGGCTTGACCTGCCCGCAGCGTCCAGTTATCACATCCGGCACGCCGGGCAAAGTGTGTGTCTGCCCTGTAATGACAAATGGAACGGGCAGATGGCTGTGCAATCTGGTGGGTTATGGGGCAGGAGACACCGGAATTTACACACACATTCCCGGCGAAGCAGTTTGCAAGCGATTTGTGTTTCATGTTAGCTGAAGTGCCTTGCCGAAAATGAAAACAAAATCCGGAAGTGCTTCCTGATTTAACCGAATAAATTTTTTCATAAGCAACCAGTTTCTGTCCAATACTACTGAAGCAGATGTTAGATTGGCTTCAGGGGAAATGAACAAATGGCTCCTCTGCTGCCGGACGGAGGAGGAGGCAGAAATGGTAACAGACAAAATGCAGACGGCAGTGACGGTGCAGGCACTGCCCGCCCAGCATACCCAAAGTGACATCACGCTGGAACATTTGGGTATGTGGCTGATGGGTGGTGGACTTTATTGTTTGCTGGAGGTTGCATGGCGCGGCTGGACACATTGGACAATGTTTTTAGTGGGCGGGACGCTGTTCCTGGTCATTGGCATGGAGCGAGGCAAACAAAAATGGCAATGGTCACTGGTCAGTCAGTCCCTGATAGCGGGGTTTACGATTACGGCGGGAGAATTTTTGGCGGGGTGCATCGTTAATCTCTGGTTGCACATGCACGTCTGGGATTACTCCAGACAGCCGTATAATTTGCTAGGGCAGGTTTCTCTGCTTGCTACTTTGGGTTGGTGTGCGGTCGGCTTGCTGGCAGTGTTGCTTTATGATATTATGGCATGGCTCCTTTTTGGTGAGGAGCGCCCGCATTATAAACTTTTGTAACGGAAAATTCAATCAAACTTTGCCGGTGCTGACGCAAATCAGCATCGGTTTTTTTATTGGATATGCCTCCGTGTGAATTTTTGTCACAATTCATTTGTGTTAAGAAACACAGACACTTAAAATTAAAGGGAATTTTGTAAAAAATTGCAGAGGAATGTGTGGGATAAATTCATATGTGTCGATACAGAAAACGATTGGGAATTGTGCTGGTCTGCGGGTTGCTGTGCTTTCTTATTTGTCTGCCATGCACAGCAGAGTCCGGCAGCGGAGGAACAGAAAAGGTTTGGCAGCTTTCCGGCGGTTTAACACTGCGGCAACAGGGAGATATGCTGACGGTTTTCTCGGCAGACGAAACAGACATTGGCACTTTTTCCGGAACCCTTCAGATTGCCTGCCGGGAAAAGCAGACAGACGTGGTTTTCCTGCTGATGAAACGGGACGGCGGAATTTATCTGGACGCCTGCCAGTGTGCGGACAAGGAATCTTTCATTGGGCAGAATCGTGTCGGTTTGCCGTATGCGCAGGGGATTCTGCGTGCCGGAAGCGGAAGACTGGATGCAGCCGCCTATGTGGCATATCCTTTAGAGAATGCTGGTTCTGTGCAATATCGTATCGATTTGCAGGCAGGAGCGCTTGTCTGCACAGAAACAGACCGCCGCAGTGCTCCGGTACAGTGGAACAGCGACGCGGCACAGCAGATGGAAATACAGCCTTCCAGCGCAGACAGCAGTTCTGCGGCGGAAACGTCTTCCCAAGAGGCCGAGGATTCATCTTCGGAAAATGCAAGTACGATTTCTGACACATCATCAGAGGCCGAGAGCAGCGAAGAACCAGTATCCGCATCCAGTGCAGACAGTCAGGAATCAAAACCAGCAGGCATGCTTTATCAGTGCAGCGGCCCGGTAACAGTGGCTGAAATGGAACAGGATTTTCGGAATCATTATGGAGTGCAGCTCAGTCAGGGCAACGACATTCATTTCTTTACTTCCTTTGGCGTTTCCGTCAGCACGGGGTATTTGACGACCGGAGATGTTGTGAAAGTTTGCAAAAATGGACAAGCAGTGCAGACGATCACGCTGATTATTCCGGGGGACTTGTGCGGCAGTGGGCATCCGGATGAAGCCTCCTATCAGCGGCTGCGGCAGTGTGTGGCGGGCGGGGAACCTTTGACAGGGCTGAGCGCTTGGGCGGCGGATATGAAGCGGCCGGAAGGTGAGGTATCTGCTGGCGTGTCGGCTCCGGCACCAGACACAGCAGACTTGCTTTTGCTGAAGCGTGCGGCAGACCTTTAAAATAGGGATGGCATCATATAAAGCCGGGGTTGCCGCCTGCCCTGCCGTTGCTTTTTATGTGCGGGAAAGGTATACTGAAAGACAAAAGACGGCATGATTTTCCTGTGCCGCATAATTTATTAAAAGGCAGCCTGATATTATGTATGAACAAATTTCAACAGAACTTTTGGATTTTTTAAAGAAAAGCCCGACCTGCTATCATGTGATTGCAAACCTTCGAGCCGCGCTTGTCCGGGCTGGATACACAGAACTTTCAGAGGGAAGCGGTTGGAACTGCACAGCGGGCGGAAAATACTTTGTTGTGCGCAATGAGTCTTCTCTGATTGCTTTCCGTATTCCGGCGAAAGACTTTACCGGTTATCAGATTGCGGCATCCCACAGCGATTCTCCCAGCTTTAAGGTGAAGGAGAATCCGGAAATGGATATGGAGAATCTCTATGTCAAACTGAATGTGGAAAAATACGGCGGAATGCTGTGTGCTCCGTGGCTGGACCGGCCGCTGTCCGTTGCCGGCAAGCTAATTGTGCGGGAGGGCAGCCGCTTTGTCAGCAAACTGGTCAGCATCGACCGTGACTTGCTGATGATACCGAGTCTGGCAATCCATATGGATCGGAAAGCTAATGACGGCCATGCTTATAATCCACAGAAAGATATGCTGCCAGTGCTGGGGGACAGCCGCGCAAAGGGCAGATTTATGGACATTGTTGCGGAAAGCGCAGGCATCAAAAAAGAGGACATTGCCGGCAGTGACCTGTTCCTTTACAGCCGAACCCCCGGCACGGTCTGGGGTGCGGAGAAAGAGTACATTTCGGCGGGGCGGCTGGACGATTTGGAGTGTACTTACGGGGACTTCCGCGGTTTCCTCGACGCCAGAGAAAATCCGAACAGCGTGCCGGTCTTTACCGTGTTTGACAATGAAGAAGTGGGCAGTGGCACCAAGCAGGGTGCGGATTCCACTTTCCTTGCCGATACCTTGGAGCGCATCGGTATTGCGTGCGGAAGGACACCGGAGCAGCACCGCACCGCGATTGCCTCCAGCTTTATGGTTTCCGCTGACAATGCGCATGCCGTACATCCGAACAGCCCGGACAAGGCAGACCCTGTCAATCGCCCGCATATGAATGGCGGCATTGTGATTAAATATAATGCAAACCAAAAATACACAACGGATTCCGTTTCGGCAGCCATATTTAAAGAAGTCTGCGGCCGGGCAAAAGTGCCGTGGCAGGAATTCACCAACCGTTCCGATATGCCGGGCGGCTCCACTTTGGGAAATATCTCCAACGCACATATTTCCCTGAATACGGTGGACATTGGTCTGGCACAGCTTGCCATGCACTCACCCTATGAAACGGCAGGCAGTGAGGACACGGCATATCTTGCGCGCGCAATGCGGGAATTTTTCTCGCTGTCCCTGATGGATGAAGGACAAGGGAACTATTCGCTGCACTGAAAACATAAAAAAGCAGGTGGAATTTTCTGCCTGCTTTTTTATACGGAAAATTTGGAGACATAGTATGCTATTTTCCGGCTGTGTTATAATACAGGAAAGTATGTTAGATAGACATGAGGTGAAAAGAATGCCGATTTGTGCAGCTTTTGCCGTGCCGCATCCGCCGATTATTCTTCCGGAAATTGGGCATGGCGAAGAAAAGAAAATAAAAAAAACGATTGATGCCTACCGTGAGGTGATGCAGCGTGCGGCAAGTTATCAGCCGGACACGGTCGTAGTGACCAGCCCGCACACGGTGATGTATGCAGACTACTTTCACATTTCTCCCGGTGAGCGCGCCGGCGGGGATTTTGGGCAGTTTGGAGCACCGCAGGTAAAGATGCACGCCGTGTATGACACCGCCTTTGTGGAGGCTCTCATGAAATGCTGTGGTGAGGAAAATCTGCCGGCAGGGACTTTTGGGGAGCAGAATCCGGAATTGGACCACGGTACCATGATTCCTCTGCGGTTTCTGCAGGAAAAGACAGACAATTTCAAATTAGTGCGTATCGGACTTTCCGGCTTGTCGCCTTTGGCACATTACCGACTTGGGGAATGTATTGCACGCACAGCGGAAAAACTGAACCGAAAAGTTGTGCTGATTGCGAGCGGTGATTTGTCCCATAAGTTAAAGACGGACGGGCCTTACGGCTTTGCGGCGGAGGGACCGGAATTTGACCGTATGGCAGTGGAAGCGTTCCGGCGGGGCGATTTCCTTTCCCTGCTGGAGATGGACGCAGATTTTTGTGAAGCAGCGGCAGAGTGCGGCCTGCGCTCCTATTGGATTATGGCGGGCGCGCTGGACAGAAAAGCTGTGCGCAGTGAAGTGCTTTCCTATGAGGGGCCATTTGGAGTTGGCTATGGTGTGGCATCCTTTGAAGTAACCGGAGAAGATAGGACACGGAACTTCGGGGAGCAGGCGGAAGCTGACCAGAAGCGGGAACTGGCACAGCAGAAAGCGGCGGAGGACAGCTATGTCCGTTTGGCAAGGCTGAGTGTGGAGACCTATGTCCGCACCGGAGCGCGTGCTTCCCTGCCGGAAAAGCTACCGCCGGAAATGACTGGAGCGCGCGCAGGCGTGTTTGTATCTCTCAAGGAAGATGAGCGTTTGCGCGGCTGTATTGGTACCATTGAGCCGGAGACACCGAGCATTGCGGAGGAGATTCTGTACAATGCGGTTTCCGCCTGCAGCCGTGACCCGCGGTTTGACCCGGTCGGGCCGGAAGAACTGGACCGGCTGGTTTACAGCGTGGATGTGTTGCAGCAGCCGGAATCAATCGATTCTATGCAGGAACTGGATGTGAAGAAGTACGGTGTGATTGTGGCAAGCGGCAGACGCAGAGGACTGTTGCTGCCGAATCTTGCTGGTGTGGACACACCGGAGAAGCAGGTGACCATTGCCAGAGAAAAGGCGGGCATTGCGGCGGGAGAGCCGGTGCATTTGCAGCGCTTTCAGGTGGTGAGACATCTGTGAAAACCATCTGTGCATTGTGCCCGCATCATTGTGCATTGGAGCCAGGACAGGCTGGTCTTTGCCATGCGCGCAAAAATGAGGACGGAAAAATTATCAGCACCAATTATGGCAGGCTGACGGCACTGGCACTGGACCCGATTGAAAAAAAGCCGCTGTGCCGGTTTCACCCGGGAAGCTGGATTCTGTCCGTCGGCAGTTATGGGTGTAATTTAAAATGTCCTTTTTGTCAAAATTATGAAATCTCTATGAAAGGTATGGAAGCGGACACCCTTGAGGTTTCTCCGGAAGAACTGGTCAGGCAGGCACTGGAAGCCGCGAAAAAGCCGCGTGGAAATTTGGGACTTGCATTCACCTATAATGAACCGCTGGTCGGATACGAGTATGTTTTTCGCTGTGCACAACTTGCGAAAGAAGCCGGTCTGCTGACAGTGGTGGTGACAAATGGCATGATTTGTGAGGAACCGCTATGTGCACTGCTGCCGTTTGTGGACGCTATGAATATTGACTTGAAGTGTTTTACAGAGAGCGGTTATGAGAAACTGGGTGGTAGTTTAGAAACCGTTAGGCATACGATAGAACTGGCCGTTTCCGCCTGCCATGTGGAAGTGACAACGCTGGCAGTGCCCGGCTTCAGCGATTCTGTGGAGGAAATGGACGCTGAGGCGCAGTGGCTTGCGTCCATTGACAGAGCAATTCCTTTGCATATCACCCGTTGCTTTCCCCGTTACCGAATGCAGGATGGCCAGCCAACGCCGGTCAGCACAGTGAAGCAGCTATGCGAAACAGCCGGTCAGTATTTGCAGTATGTTTATGCCGGCAACTGCTGAACGAAATCTAGATATAAAATAGGAAGGCAGCCCGGAGAAACCGGACTGCCTTCCAAGAGAGAGGAGAAATTTATGAAAAATACTTGTAAGCAATTTAAAATGGAATATCAAGATTTACCGGTCTGAGCAATCAGCTTGACGGTAGCTTCCTTCGTTTTGCCGGTCTGAAGACTGTAGAGCATTAGCTTCACAGTATCGCCGGCTTTTTTCTTTGTCACAATGGAGGTGATTGTGCCGCCGGAGGTGACCTCGGTGCCGTCAATTTTGGTAATCATATCACCAATCGAAACACCCGCTTTGGTCAATTCGGAATTTGAAATTTTCTGAATCACGAAGCCGGTATTGGAAAGCCCATAGATGCGGGCCGTGACAGAATCGATCATGCGGCCGCTGATGCCCAGCACGGCGCGGTCTTTCACATAGCCGTACTGCTTCAGGTTAGAGATGACCGGCTGTGCGGTGGAAATCGGAATGGCAAAGCCGAGACCTTCTGCGGAAGTGCCGCCCACCTGTGTCAGCTTACTGGAGTTAATGCCAATAACCTGCCCATACATATTCACCAGTGCACCGCCGGAGTTGCCGGGGTTGATAGCTGCATCTGTTTGGATGCATTCGCGGGTGTAACCAGTGTCACTGTCTGTAATTGTGCGGTTCAGAGCGGAAATATTGCCAAAAGTTGCACTGGAAACCAGCTCGCTGCCGCCCGGATTGCCGATAGCAACAACTTCATCACCAATTTTCAGGCTATTGCTGTCGCCAAATTCGGCTGCGGTCAAGCCAGTGGCATTAATTTTAATCAGCGCGAGGTCTGTGACGGTGTCGCTGCCAATCAGCTTTGCTACATAACTTTTACCGTTGCTCAGCACCACTTTCAGTGCAGAAGCTTTGTTAACTACATGGGCATTTGTCATAATGTAACCGTCGCTGCTAGTAATGACGCCGGACCCCTCACCGGCAGGAGAAATGCCGCTTTCCGATTCGGAACTGCCGGATCCATTTCCGCTTTTGTTGCTGCCGTTACCCTGCTGTCCCTGTGTGCTGCCGTCATCTTCGTCGCCGCCACCAAAAAGACCGCCGAAAAGACTGTTATCACCATCATTGCCGCTTTTATTGTTGTTATTGGTGCTGGTGCCGGAGAAATTGAAGCTGTTGGATACATTCTGATAATTCTGTACCAGAACAACACTGGGGATCACTTTTTCTGACACCTGCTGTTTTGTCAGCAGTTTACCGGAAGTTGAGGATGATGTGTTCTGCGAGGAGGAACTATCGATTAACTTTGTGATGGCAAATGCAGCATTGCCGGCACTGTTGCTGCCAAAATGGATAACACCATTGTTGACCAGCGCCACAAAAGCACCGATGGAACAGCCGGAAATTACAAAACATCCGACGATGCCCGCCAGCATCCGCACCCAAGTCGGTGTCCCTTTTTTGTCACGCCTCTTTTTGGGTTTGCGCGGCTGTTTCTGGCCTGGATCCTGATACTGCGGCGGCTGCCATGTGCTCTGGTGCCACACAGGATCTTGCGGAGGTTGGTTGCCGGAATAAGGCGGCTGCTGGGGTGTGGAACTGTTTCCGTAAGGGGAAGAATACCCGCTGCCTGAGTCCTGCCAGTTTGTGGAGGAAGAGCCAAAACCATCTGGGGTGTAGCTGTCGGAGTGAATGTGGCCGGAGTGATAAGTTTCACCGCTCCAGACGGCTTTATGCTCAGTATTAGATTTGGCAGTATTTTCCGTGTTATTCACACTGTCATTAACTTCATTTGTATTTTCACCGTTGTTTGTGTTTGGTTCATTTGGATTATACATAATGCTCATTCCTTCCGTTAAAAGGTTGTGAACTTGGATTTCTCCCTGTCTGTGCTTCTTATTATGCCCACCATATGTGAATACTGCGTGACGGAAAAGACAAAATTCGATGATAAATCTTCGCCTGTGTTTATGCCAGTGGATTATATATATGAAAAATGGTGGTCAGATATTTATTTGAACAGACAGACGTGTCTTGGTAGTTTTTGGGCACAGGTTGAATTTGTTCTGTGAGAAAAGCATTTGCATAATTTTTTAAAAATGGCATGCAAAAAGGCCCTGCACACAGAATGTGCGGGGCCTTTTCATTTATTGGATTCTGGAAAACTTATAATTTGGACAACTTCTCAAGATGCTCATAATCTACCTTGGCATCTTCCTCAGACTGTGCAAAGAGCTTCTCTGCACGCTCCGGGAATGCACGGGTCAGGCTGTTGTAACGAACTTCACCCATGATGAAGTCGCGATAGTTAGCAGTCGGAGCCTTGCTGTCGAGCTGGAACGGATTCTTGCCGTCCTGAGCCAGACGCGGGTCAAAGCGGAACAGCTTCCAGTAACCAGCCTGAACAGCCTTCTTCTCCTCGGTCTGAACAATGCTCATGCCGCCCTTAATACCATGGTTGATACAAGGAGCGTAAGCAATGATAATGGACGGGCCGTGATAGCTCTCAGCCTCATGGAAGGCCTTGATGCACTGGTTCATGTCAGCGCCCATGGCAACATGAGCAACATAGACATAACCATAAGTCATTGCGATACCAGGCAGGTCTTTCTTCTTAGTGGCCTTGCCGGTTGCAGCGAACTGAGCCACTGCGCCAGCTGGGGTGGACTTGGAAGCCTGTCCGCCGGTGTTGGAGTAAACTTCAGTATCAAAGACGAGGATATTGACATCTTCGCCGGTAGCAAGCACATGGTCAACGCCGCCGAAGCCAATGTCATAGCACCAGCCGTCGCCGCCGAATATCCACATGGACTTCTTAGCAAGGTAATCCTTGTCTTCCAGTGCCTTCTTGGACAGATCGCAGCCAGCGTCGGCAGCTTTCTGCAGTTCTGGAATCAGAGTATCCGTTGCTGCACGGTTGTCGGTGCTGCTGTCCTTGGTGTCCAGATACTTCTTGCAGGCATCCTTCAGACCAGCAGGAGTCTTGTCGTTGGCCATAATCTGCTCAATATAGCTCTGCAGACGACCGCGGATGGAGTTCTGTGCCAGAGTCATGCCGAGGCCGAACTCAGCGTTGTCCTCAAACAGGGAGTTATCCCATGCCGGGCCAAAGCCACGCTTGTTGCGGGTATAAGGAGTAGACGGTGCGGATGCGCCCCAGATGGAGGAGCAACCGGTAGCGTTTGCAATATACATACGGTCGCCAAAGAGCTGAGTTGCCAGCTTTGCATACGGAGTTTCGCCGCAGCCTGCGCAGGCGCCGGAGTACTCAAGCAGAGGCTGCTTGAACTGGCTGCCCTTAACAGTGGTTTCCTTGAACTTTGCGAGGACTTCCGGCTTTGCGTCAATCTTAAGACCAGCGTTGAAGCCTTCCTGTGCAGGAAGTTCGGTGTTCATTGGCTTCAAAGTCAGAGCCTTGTTGCCCTTCATGCCCGGGCAGACATTGACACAGCTGCCGCAGCCCTGGCAGTCATAGGTGGAAACAGTGACTGCAAACTTCAGGCCAGGCATACCGGTCATATCTTTGGTCTTCTGGCTTGCCGGCATCTTTGCGGCTTCCTCAGCGGTCAGCGCGACCGGACGGATAGCAGCGTGCGGGCAGACATAGGAGCAGAAGTTACACTGAATGCAGTTGTCGGGGTTCCATTCCGGAACATCGATAGCAATGCCGCGCTTCTCAAAGGCAGCAGTGCCGGCTGCAACGGTGCCGTCAGCCATGTCAACAAATGTGGAAACAGGCAGTTCGTTGCCCTTGTATTTGTTGGACGGAATCAGGACTTCGTTTGCGTACTTCTCGGCATCCTTGTATTCACAGGAAACCTTTGCAGCCTTGGAATCATCAGCAGCATTCTTCCAGCTTGCAGGCACGTTCACCTTGTGATACTCTTTGGCGCCGCGCTCGATTGCCTGATGGTTCATGTCGACAATCTTCTGGCCCTTTTTGCTGTAGGACTTTGTAGCAGCATCCTTCATGTACTGGATGGCCTGCTCAGCAGGGATGATGCTGGCAATGGAGAAGAATGCAGACTGGAGAATCGTGTTGATACGCTTGCCCAGACCGATTTCCTTGCCGAGTTTCACACCGTCGATGGTGTAGAAGTTGATGTTGTGGTCGGCAATGTACTTCTTCATCCTGCCCGGAAGATTCTTGTCGAGTTCTTCATCGCTCCACTCACAGTTGAGCAGGAAGCTGCCGCCGTCTTTCAGGTCCTGTGCCATGTCGTAATCATAGACATAGGAAGCCTTGTGGCAGGCAACAAAATCAGCCTTGCTGATGTAATAAGTGGATTTAATCGGCTTGTCGCCAAAACGCAGATGGGAAACGGTCAGGCCGCCGGACTTTTTGGAGTCATAAGCGAAGTAGCCCTGAGCGTACATATCTGTGTGGTCACCGATAATCTTGATGGAGTTCTTGTTAGCACCGACGGTACCATCAGCGCCAAGGCCCCAGAATTTGCAGGAATGAGTGCCCTTCGGGGTTGTGTCAGGATTTTCCTTGACTTCGAGGGACAGATGAGTAACATCATCGTTGATGCCGATTGTGAAGCGCTTCTTCGGGGAAGCAGACTCCATGTTACGATAAACGGCAACGATGTCGCCCGGGGTGGTGTCCTTGGAACCGAGGCCATAACGGCCGGTCAGCACTTCAGCACCCTGGAACTGGGAACCAGCCAGAGCGGCCAGAATATCCAGATACAGCGGTTCGCCGATGGAGCCGGGCTCACGGGTACGGTCGAGGACGGAAATCTTCTTGACCGTGCTGGGCAGTACGTCAAGCAGATACTTTGCGACAAACGGACGATACAGATGGACTTTGACAAGACCAACTTTTTCGCCTGCAGCGCAGAGATAGTCAACAACTTCTTCAGCAGCTTCACAGACAGAACCCATCGCAATGATGACTTCTTCTGCATCCGGTGCGCCGTAGTAGTTGAAAGGCTTGTAATCTGTGCCGATTTTCGCGTTGACCTGATTCATGTAGTCAACAACGATTTCCGGCAGATCGTCATAGTATTTATTGGAAGCTTCACTTGCCTGGAAGAAAATATCATCGTTCTGGGCAGTGCCGCGGGTTACAGGATGCTCAGGGTTCAGTGCACGGCGGCGGAACGCATTGACAGCGTCATGGTCGAGCATGTCGTCCAAGTCCTTGTAATCCCAGTAATGAATCTTCTGAACTTCATGAGAAGTACGGAAGCCATCGAAGAAGTGCAGGAACGGAACACGGCCCTTAATGGCAGCCAGATGTGCCACAGCGCCAAGGTCCATGACTTCCTGCGGGCTGTTGGAGCACAGCATTGCAAAGCCGGTCTGGCGGCAAGCATAAACATCGGAATGGTCACCGAAGATGCACAGTGCGTGAGTTGCAAGAGAACGTGCGGCGCAGTGGATAACGCCCGGCAGCAGCTCGCCGGCAATCTTGTACATATTTGGAATCATCAGCAGCAGGCCCTGAGAAGCTGTGTAAGTTGTGGTCAGGGCACCGGCAGCCAGAGCACCGTGAACGGCACCGGCAGCACCAGCTTCGGACTGCATCTCTGTCACTTTGACCTTCTGGCCAAAGAGGTTTTCGCGGTTGGCAGCCGCGAATTTGTCAGTTTCATCAGCCATTGGAGAAGACGGTGTGATTGGGTAGATGGCAGCCACATCTGTGAACGCATAAGAAACGTGTGCAGCAGCGGTGTTGCCATCCATGGTCTTCATTTTCCTAGAATCCATGAATATTTTCCTCCTTTTAGGAATCCTGAATTGCCTCATGGGGTGCGGACTGCAAGCAGCACGCATTCCACTCTAAATTTTAACACCATTTCATCTGCGTGTAAAGCGAAAATAGCCAAACCGTGTGAAAATTCTGACGACATTTTTCCAGCAGAGCTGGTTCTGCCCAGTGCAGCTTCTGCGCAGGCAGCGGCACGCTTTTTCGCTTTGCCGCACGATGGTTGACAGCATCATGCCCAATGCTGTAAAATAATAGTTACTACTTTGATTTGATAGATTCTTTGCAGCCTATTTATAAAATTTACTTTTTTCTATTGAAAGGGGATATTCCTTTTATGGGTCCAGACCCTGACGGTACAGTGGGTTTTCCATGGGTCAGCATTTTTTTGCTGGCTGTCCTGATTCTGATGAACGGTTTCTTTTCCGCAGCGGAAATCGCGGTTATTACACTGAATGACAACAAAGTCAAAAAGATGGCGGAGGATGGCAACCGAAAGGCACAGACAATCCTCCGACTGACGGGGGATTCCAACCGGTTCCTTGCCATGATTCAGGTCGGTGTGACACTTTCCGGTTTCCTCTCCAGTGCGGCCGCGTCCCAGAGCTTTGCAGCAATGCTTGCCCATGCCATGCGTGGCACAGGGTTGTCAACACACGCGCTGCAGGGAATCGCTTCCGTTATCATTACCATCATCATTTCTTATTTTTCTCTGGTGCTCGGCGAGCTAGTCCCGAAGCAGCTGGCCATTCGCCGTGCGGAAAGCATCGCCTTCCGGTTTGCCGGTTTTCTGAACGGACTTTCCACTTTCTTTGCGCCGCTGATAAAGCTGCTGACAGCCAGCACAACGCTGGTACTGCGCCTGTTTGGTATTCATCCGGAGCAGGATGACGCCGAAACTGTGACGGAGGAAGAAATCCGGCTCATGGTGAATGAGGGTGAAGAAAAAGGGGTTATTGAAGAAAATGAAAAGGACATGATTTCCAATGTCCTTGACTTTGATGACAACCCGGTTTCTGAGATGATGACGCACCGCACGGAAATTGCCGCCGTGGAGGATACAGATACCCTGCAGGCTGTGGTGAAACTTTCCATGGAGCAAGGATTTTCCCGCATTCCGGTCTGCCATGAGGACTTGGACAATATCCTCGGCTTTATATATGTAAAAGATTTACTCAAATTTATCGGCCAGCCCTCGGCAGACGTCAAACTGACGGATTTGATGCGCCCGGCCGCCTTTGTGCCGGAAACACAGTCCTGCAGCAAGCTGTTTCAGGAGATGACCGAACAACACCGGCAAATTGCTGTGGTGGTGGATGAATACGGCGGCACAGAAGGACTCGTCACGTTGGAGGATTTACTGGAGTCGATTGTCGGTAATATTCAGGACGAATATGATCATGAGGAAGAAGAAGTGGTGGAGGACGGGCCGAACCGCTGGTCTGTGGACGGCTCACTCTATATAGATGAAGTGGAGGATTTGACCGGAGTTATCCTGCCGAAGGGGGATTACGACACGCTTGCCGGATTGATGGTGGCCCGCCTTGGCAGAATCCCGCAGGAAGGCGAGCACCCGACTGTGACGTGCGGGCAGCTTACCCTGACGGCGCTGCGGATTCAGGAACACCGCATTGAGCGTATTTTAATGAAAAAGGCAATGCCGCCTCCACTGGAGAAGAGAGATTCCTGACTGCAGATTTGCATTTTTACTCGGATATGTGTAAAATAGATTCCGCTGCTGTTTTTCGGCAGGCGGTCCGTCGTGAGTTCCGGACCTAAAATATTTACTAGGGTGCTGTCCCTGCAAGGGGATGGTGCCTACTGGGGGAATCTGAATATGCAAAGTACGAAAAAGTCTGTGGTGTATCTGGCACAGGCAGGATTGATTGCAGCCATTTATGTGGTGCTGACTTTCCTTGCCAATGCACTTGGAGTCGGCTCCATGGCGGTGCAGTGCCGTTTCAGTGAACTGTTGACCATCTTGCCGGTGTTTACATCGGCAGCGGTGCCGGGGCTGGCGGTCGGTTGCTTCTTAGGCAACCTTTCCAGCCCACTTGGCCCGGTCGACTGGATTTTTGGCACAGCGGCAACCTTGCTGGGCGCGCTGCTGAGCTATGCACTGCGGAATATTCGTTGGAAAGGACTTCCGGTTGTGTCCTCTCTGATGCCGGTCATTTGCAATGCCGTGATTATTTCCTTTGAAATCACTTGCCTTGGCACTGGCAGCCAGTTGGCGCTTGCCAATTTCGGTGCGCAGATGTTCTTTACCAATGCCGGTTTGGTTGGCCTTGGTGAGCTGATCATGTGCACCGGCGGTGGACTGGTGCTGTTCTATGCACTCAACCGTTCTAAAGCTGCGCAGCATTTGTTTGCTGTACACTGAATCTTTTAAGAACGAAATGGTACATAACAAATACCAATGCAACTGAGCTCATAAAGCATCAGCCGCTGGTTCCGGATTTTCGGAATGACAGCGGCTGATGCTTTTTTAATATCTTTTAGTGAGGGTTATCCGTGTGTGGCTTCCGTAAAAACACGCAGGGCATTTTTCCAGCAGATTTTTTCGACTTCATCTGCTGGAAAGTACATTGCCAGCGCATCCGCAAGCTGAGGCAGACCGCTGCAGTCTTTAAATTCGAGCTCGGAATTAATGCCGTCAAAGTCAGAACCGAGTGCCAGTGCATCAATGCCGGCTTGGTTGCGGATGTGGCGGGCGCACTGCACAATGTCATCGGTTTTGGTGTAGTTTTGTGTCAAGCCATTTAAGAAATGGGCACTGAAATTAATGCCGCAGACAGAACCGGTTTCTCCAATCACTTTGAGCATTTCATCGGTCAGATTGCGCGGATGCGGACACAGCGCACGGGCACAGGAATGTGTGGCGGCAAAAGGAATGTGTGATTGGCGGGAAAGTCGGGCAACATCTTGAAAACCGCCGTCCGACAAATGGGAAACATCCACCAGAATGCCGAGCTCCTGCATTTTGCGCACGGCATCCACACCGAAAGGCTTTAACCCCTGTGTCATATCCGCCGGAATCGGGCTGGCAGGATAGCCGAGGGAATTTTCATAATTCCATGTCAATGTCATAATCCGTACACCTTTGCGGTAAAGGGAACCGATACGGCGCAAACTGCCGTCCAGCAGCACACAGTCCTCAATGCTCAAAATGGCAGACAGGAGGCCAGCACGGTCATTGGCAAGAATGTCTGCTCCGGAGAGCGCCGACGCCAGAATTTCGCTGTTTGCCTGCAGCTCTTTCTGATAGTAGGCGTATATTTGGTCAAACAGTTCCTTGGGGCCAACTGTAATGCCGACCTCAGCGGCAGCCTCATGGGTGGGCAGAAATGCGGCAAAGACCTGCGCCAGACTGCCGCTTTTTTTCAGACGCTCCAAGTCAAGGTGACCGGTATTGCGCAGCAGATGCGTTTTGCCGCCCGAACGTGCGACTTGAGTGCTGACGGTATCACAGTGCAAATCGAAAAAGCGCATGACGATTCCTCCTCATGGATTGGAACAGATGGGTGCGCGGCGCTCCCAAAAATCCGCCATTGTCCAGCCGGGTTCTTCAGTAACTTCACGTCCGAGAAACGTTGGCGGGACAAAGGCATGTGCTGCCTCCACACTATCGAATTCTACTTCCGCGTAAGCGAAAGCGTCTGGCGCACCGGTGTCCACTTCACTGTATTCCAGCCGGAGTCCGTCCGGCAGAGAAAAGGCCGTGTAATCTTTGCGAATCATCGGTTTGGCCAGCAGGTGGGAGAGTGCCTCGAATTTTTTCTGCGTCAAGTCCAGCTCGATTTCCTCACGCACCAGAGTGCCCTTGCCTTTGATGCACAGCTTCCATCCAGATTTTCCGCTGCATTCTTTGCTGCGAATGCGTACGGTGGGATGTGTGCTTAGATATCCCTGATACAGCACAGCTTTCTCCAGCACGGGTAGATTCTGTGGTTTCTGTGTCATCAGCCATTTTCGTTCAATTTCCATTGTGAAGCCTCCTTGTGGCAGATAATTTTATTATGACACAGGTTCAAAATAGATTCAATTCATTTTATGGAATTAGGCAGAAGAAAATCCATATATATGTTTACCGTCTTGGCAATCAGAAAACTCAATTATGAAAGCTGTAAACGCTTTGATAACGATTATCTTGATTCTGGAACCATTGGTTCTGTCAAGGGAATAGTACATTCAGCCATCGGGTTTTAAAGAGCGTATTGTTAATAATACACAAAAACAGAGGGAAATGATTTCCACTGTTATGCTTGATTCTTACCTTGTAAACACAAAAAGAAAGCAATATACTGAAATTATGCGGACAAAATACATTCCGCATTTCATCTTTTGCCAAATGAAAAGGAGCATATTGAAATGAGTAGAATTACGATTGATACAGCTCGCAAAAAGAGCAAAATCAACAGGAATATTTATGGCCATTTTTCAGAGCATCTTGGCAGGTGCATTTATAATGGCATTTATGTCGGTGAAAATTCTTCCATTCCAAATGAAAAAGGTATGCGCAAGGACGTTGTGGCGGCGCTGCGCAATATCCGTGTGCCCGTGCTGCGCTGGCCCGGCGGATGTTTTGCCGATGAGTATCACTGGAAAGACGGCATCGGTCCAAAGGAAAACCGCAAAAAGATGGTCAACACCAACTGGGGCGGTGTGACAGAGGACAACTCTTTTGGCACGCATGAATTTATGGAACTGTGCCGCCAGATTGGGTGTCAGCCATATGTCAACGGCAATGTTGGTTCCGGCACAGTGCAGGAAATGAGTGAATGGGTGGAATACCTGAACTTTGACGGCATTTCCCCAATGACCGAATTGCGCAAACAAAATGGCCGCGAAAAGCCATGGGGTGTCAAATATTTTGGTGTCGGCAATGAAAACTGGGGTTGCGGTGGCAATATGCGCCCGGAGTACTATGCAGACCTGTTCCGTCGCTACCAGACGTTTGCCCGCAATTACGGTGAAAATAAGCTGTTCCGGATTGCGTGCGGTCCGAATGTGGACGACTACAACTGGATGGACAAGGTGATGGAGAGCGCTGGCCGCTTTATGGATGCCATTACGCTTCATTATTACACCACCCCGCAGGACTGGGAGCATAAGGGTTCCGCAACAGACTTTACATCTGAGGAATATTACACGACTCTGAAGAAAGCACTGCGCATGGAGGAACTGGTTTCCAATCATACGCAGATTATGAACAAATATGACCCGCAGCACCGAGTCGGTCTGATTGTGGATGAATGGGGTGCATGGTACGATGTGGAGCCGGGTACGAATCCGGGCTTCCTGTATCAGCAGAACACCATGCGTGATGCGCTGATTGCGGCACTCACACTGAATATCTTTAACCACCACAGCGACCGTGTCATTATGGCCTGTGTTGCCCAGATGGTGAATGTGCTACAGTCTGTTATCCTGACAGAGGGCGACAAGATGCTGCTCACACCGACTTATCATGTCTTTGATTTGTACAAAGACCATCAGGACGCAGAACTGGTGGACAGCTATGTTGACACCACTGAAGTCGGCAACAAGGGCGAGGAGTTTCCACAAGTCAGTGTTTCCGCTTCGGTGGATGCTGGAGGTGTGTTGCACTTCACAGCGGCAAACGCAGCCTTGAGCGGCATGGAAACCATTGAGTGTCGTGTCCTGAACAAGGATCTGGATAATGTCAGCGGTCGTATTCTGACCGGAAAGATGAATGCACATAATACCTTTGACGCACCGGATACCGTTCAGCCTGTGCCAATGACAAACATTCATAGCAAGGGTGACACCATTACATTTGATATGCCTGCCTGCAGCGTTGTGGAAATTACAGTTCAATAAAACAGCAAATACAGATATACAAAAATCCGGCAGCCTGTTTTTTAACAGACAACCGGATTTTTGTAATTCTATCAGCAGAAAAGTACCGCAGTGGGAAAAGCCGATTTTTCAGCAATGCCACATTAGATGCTTTTTATAACATACTTACTGAATAAGGCTTTTGCCGGTCATTTCTTCCGGCTTTTTGAGGTTCATAATCTGCAGCATGGTGGGCGCAATGTCCGCGAGGCATCCGCCCTCACGCAGCTTGCAGGGATAACCGACCACACAGAATGGAACCGGATTGGTGGTGTGCGCGGTGAAAGGCTTACCGTCTTCATCGACCATCTTATCCGCATTGCCGTGGTCAGCCGTGATAAGTGCAACGCCGCCCATGTCAGCAATGGCATCTGTGACTTTTCCGACACAGGTGTCAACGGTTTCCACTGCCTTCACGGCAGCCGGGAACACACCGGTGTGGCCAACCATATCGCAGTTCGCAAAGTTCAGGATAATCATGTCGTACTTGCCGGAATGGATGGCATCAACCAGTTTTGCGGTGACTTCCGGTGCGCTCATTTCCGGCTGCAGGTCATAGGTGGCAACTTTCGGAGATTTCACCAAAATGCGGTCTTCACCCGGATACGGGTCCTCCACGCCGCCGTTAAAGAAGAACGTCACATGCGCGTACTTCTCGGTTTCGGCGATGCGCAGTTGTGTCATGCCCAGCTTGGAGATGTACTCGCCCAGTGTATTGGAAAGTTCTTCCGGCGGGAAAGCAACGGTGACATTCGGCATGGACGCGTCATACTGTGCCATGGTAACAAAGGTGACCGGGAAGCAGCCGTTTTTGCGCTCAAAGCCATCAAACTTTTCGTCTACAAAGGCACGGGTAAGCTGACGTGCGCGGTCCGGGCGGAAGTTTGCAAAGATAATGGAATCGTTTGGCTTGACAGTGCCGGCTTTGTCAATGACGGTCGGCAGCACAAATTCATCCGTTGTATCTTTATCATAGGAATTCTGGATTGCTTCTTCAGCCGTGGAGGCGGTTTGACCCTCGCCGTAAACAATCGCGGAATAAGCTTTATTCAGACGGTCCCAGTTATTGTCACGGTCCATTGCGTAATAGCGGCCGGACACGGTGGCAATTTTGCCAACGCCAATTTCTTTCAGTTTGGCATCACACTGTGCGGCAAAATTCTTGCCGGACTTCGGCGGCACGTCACGGCCGTCAAGGAAAGCGTGCAGATAAACTTTAGAAAGGCCAGCACGTTTTGCCAGCTCGACCAGTGCATAAATATGTGTCAGGTGGCTGTGCACGCCGCCTGTGGAGAGCAGGCCGAAGATGTGCAGAGCGCTGTTGTTCTTTTTGCAGTTGTCAATGGCTTTTTGGAAAGCCGGATTGGTGAAGAATGGCCCGTCTTTGATTGACTTGGTGATGCGGGTGAGTTCCTGATACACAATGCGGCCGGCACCCATATTGGTGTGTCCGACTTCACTGTTGCCCATCTGGCCGTCCGGCAGACCGACATCAAGGCCGGAAGCGCCAATTTGCGTGTGTGGGTTGGCCATGAACAGACGGTCAAGATTCGGTTTTTTGGCGGCTGCAACGGCGTTGCCCTTTTCCGGAGCGATGCCGCAGCCATCCATAATGATAAGGATAACAGGTTTTTTTGCCATAGTTCGTATCCTTTCTGTTGAAAAAATTCTGCTTCTATATTTTACTGTAAGACCTTGAGGCTTTGCCCCAAGCCCCACCGCCTTTGAAAAGACGGACGGAACTTTTGTACTTTGCCCATATAGGATTGTCTGCAAAGCACATTTCGTTTGCGCTTGCCTTCAGCCGCGGGTGCTTAGGCCCAAAGTTATGAAAAGCGCACAGACTCGCGGACTGCATCCAGGCTTAGCCTGGTTAGTCAGCGGCTTTGACGATGGCTGCAAAGTCGTCTGGCTTCAAGGATGCGCCGCCAATAAGACCGCCGTCAACATCTGGCTGAGCCAGCAGTTCTGGTGCATTGCCCGGCTTCATGGAGCCGCCGTATTGAATGGTCAGTGCTTCGGCTGCATCTGCATCATAAATGGAAGCGACTGTTTCACGAATTGTCTTGCAGACCTCGTTTGCCTGTGCACTGGTGGCAGTCTTGCCGGTGCCGATTGCCCAGATTGGTTCATAAGCGATGATGACGCGCTTCAGCTCGTCCTTGGAAACTCCGCCAAGAGCAATCTTTGTCTGCAGAGCGACCAATTCGCTGGTGATACCCTGCTCACGCTGTGCAAGACTTTCGCCAACGCACAGAATGACGTTCAGGCCGGCATCCAGTGCGGCACGAACACGCTTGTTGACGGTCTCATTTGTTTCGCCGAAATACTGGCGGCGCTCACTGTGGCCGATAATCACATACTGCACGCCCATGGAAGCGAGCATCTCAGCGGAAATTTCACCGGTGTAGGCGCCGCTCTTTTCCCAGTGGCAGTTCTCAGCGCCGACACCAATGTTGGTGCCTTTGGCAGCTTCCAGCACAACAGAGAGGTCAACATAGGGGACACAGCAGACAACACCGCAGCCGGCATCTTTAACCAGCGGCTTAATTCCCTCAATTAGTGTTTTTGCTTCTGCTGGAGTTTTGTTCATTTTCCAGTTACCGGCAATGACGGCCTTGCGCTTTGCTTTATTCATGTGAAACGCTCCTTTATTTAACAGAAATTTTTTAAATTGGACTGGCCGAAACCAGTATACAATAAAACTGCGGAAGATGCAAAAGGAGGGACGGGAGAATTCTCCCCGTCCCTCCGGCAAAAATTAGTCTTTATCGTTCAGGCAGGCAATGCCGGGCAGAACTTTGCCCTCGAGGAATTCAAGGGAAGCGCCGCCGCCGGTAGAGATGTGTGTCATCTTATCAGCAAAGCCGAGGTTTTCGACTGCTGCTGCGGAGTCGCCGCCGCCAATGATGGAGATTGCACCGCTGTCTGCCACGGCCTTTGCCACAGCGATTGTTCCGCTTGCGAACGCTTTCCATTCGGAAACGCCCATCGGGCCGTTCCAGACAACTGTGCCGGCACCTTTAATTGCATTTGCAAACAGAGCGGAAGTCTTGGGTCCAATGTCCAAGCCCATCCAGCCGTCCGGAATGGAATCAGATGGCGTAATCTGATGCTCTGTATTTTCGTCGAACTCTTTGCCAACAACATTATCAATCGGAATCAGGAAGTGAACGCCCTTTTCCTTTGCCTTGGCCATGATATCCTTTGCGGTATCAATCTTGTCCGGCTCTGTGCGGGAAGAACCAATGCTGTAGCCAAGCGCATTCATAAAGGTATAAGCCATTGCGCCGCCGATGATAAGCGTGTCCACCTTATCCAGCAGGTTAGTAATGACGCCAATCTTATCGGAAACCTTAGCGCCGCCCAGAATTGCAACAAATGGGCGCTTCGGATCCTGCAATGCCTTGCCCATCACAGAAATTTCTTTCTGGATGAGGAAGCCGCAGACAGCCGGGAGATAATCCGCGACACCGGCAGTGGAAGCATGCGCACGGTGAGCAGTGCCGAAAGCATCATTGACATAAATTTCAGCCATGGAAGCAAGCTCTTTTGCAAAAGCAGGATCGTTCTTTTCCTCTTCTTTATGGAAGCGGACATTTTCCAGCAGCTCGACTTCGCCGTCCTTCAGAGAAGCAGCAATGCGCTTTGCATCCTCACCAATCACGTCTTTGGACATCTTGACTTCCTGACCAAGCTTCTGAGAGAGGCACTTGGCAACCGGAGCAAGGGAATACTTCATGTTGAATTCACCCTTCGGCCGGCCGAGGTGAGAGCAGAGAATCACTTTTGCGTGGTGGTCAATCAGATACTTGATGGTGGGCAGTGCGCCGTCAATGCGTTTTGTATCGCTGATATTTCCGGCACCATCGAATGGGACGTTGAAATCGCAGCGGACGAGTACCTTCTTACCGGCGACATCAATGTCTTCGACGGTCTTTTTGTTAAGGTAGTTCATGGGTAACACTCCTTTTTCCTAGTTGGTTCAACAATTCAATACATATAAAAAACCTTTTTGTGCATCATAATTATACAGCGAATATAGGCCTTTTTCAAGGATTTACGGGCGCTTTGCGCAAAATTTGTTGATTTTTTCACAATCTTTCCGATTGCAGACCTAACAACTATTATCTTTTACTATTATTTTTACCAATGCAAATGGTGAAGCTGCCCCTTGCAGAGAAGTTCCGGATAATTCCACTGACGCAGAACCTCATAGGCACCGATAGCGGCACTGTTGGAAAGATTCAGGCTGCGGGCATCGGGATGGTTCAGCATGGGAATACGCACACAGGATTCCGGGTGCTTTTTCAGCAGCTCCTCCGACAGACCAGCGCTTTCCTTGCCGAAAACAAGATAACAGCCGTTAGGATATGGAATGTCAGAATGGATATGCTGCCCCTTTGTGGAGAAATAGAAATACGGGCCGTTATTTTTGGCAAAGAACTCTTCCAGACTGTTGTAATAGGAGATGTCCAGCAGATGCCAGTAATCCAGGCCGGCGCGTTTCAGCTTTTTGTCGTCAATTTGGAATCCCATTGGGCCGACTAAATGCAGCCGGGCACCCGTCAGTGCGCAGGTGCGGGCGATGTTTCCGGTATTCTGGGGAATTTCTGGTTCGACCAGTACTAGATTGAGCGTATACATATCCATTCCTTCTTATTCTGTTAGTATGTGCGGATTCTGTGATTTGTTTCATGCGGACATCGCAAATTATAATACATTTTCAATGAAAAACAAAGCCGGAAGGAACTTCCGCGCATGAAATTGCCGCGCAGGTAGATACTTTAATACTGAAAAAGAAAAAGCAGCAGGATAAAAACGAGAAGGGAAAAAGTCTGCCAGACGCAGGCATCCTTCACAGGAATTACACCAGATAAAACAGAGCTTGGAGGGAATGATGATGATGGGGCTTGTCATAATCGGCGCCGCAATTATAACGGGGAGGGTGATTCGTATGTTCAAAAGTGCAGCGGGAACGATGAGAGGAATCGGTGTTGGCATTGCTGTTGGCATTGCTGCGGCAGTTTTTGCAGAAAAGGCGATGGATAATGACCGCCGCCTGCGCCGCAATGCAAACCGCGCGAAACGTGCCGTGACCGGCATGATGGATGAGGTTGGCCATTTGGTTGGCATCGGAATGTAATTTTAAAGTAAAGAAGGGCCGCCGCTCAGTGCAGAGAGTGCTGAGCGGCGGTCTTTCGTGTTCCTGTCGAAAGTGCTTGCATACATTCGCTGTTTTTTCTATAATAAGTAAATGATGAAAATGGGAAAGAAGGGTGCCATATTGGGCGGCAGGATATACTACTCCGTCACCAGCCGGAAGATGCGGGAAGATGACTTGGACTTACTGGGGAAAGTGCGCAGAAGCTATTTTGAGGCCGGTACATCGCAGCACGGCAAAGCGGCGGATGAAACTTTCGGCGCAGACAGCACAGCAAAGTACCGTGTCACCCGCCACGGACTGAAGTGGGAGCTGACTACCTCCGGCGGGCAGGTGCGCCAGCGGGCGGTTGCTTCCCAGACAGGCTACACGGTGCTCACATGGGACACCGCGGGTGACCTGCGGGAGAAAGATGACTTTGACCGGAACCACAGTTGGATGCAGTCCGTCTTTTTTCGCGGGAATCCCAAGTGCCCGGAACTTCTGCTGAAACCGGAGGGAGAGGAAATCGACTGCCTGCGCTTTGATTTACATATCGCAAAATACCGGCATAACCGGCTGCTCGCTTATCCGATGGAAGCAAATGACAGCACGCGCATCTGGATGAACAACGCCGCCGGAGAACCGGATATTACAGCGGATACCAGCGACGGACGCTTCTATTATTGCACCGCCGCCGAACTGCAGGCGCGGAAAGACGCCGCTGCCCACCGTGATAAGGCGGAAGCGGAGGATGTGCCGGACTGGGACACGGCGCCGGCCGAAAAAATAAGCTTCCAGTTTATTCGCAATGAGCACGCACTGGAAGAAGTGACTGCACCTCAGCCCAATCTTGAACTGGAAAGCGAGGACGGTCCCTTAATGTTGGAGGTGGGGGATAATGTCCTGCTGCCAACACTAAAAGAAATGGACGACTGCGTTATCATTGATACGCAGGCGCCGGAGGAACCCGCTGTCATTGAGGAAGATGTGGCGCCGGTGCCGGTCGTTTTTCGGCGGCCGGTGGAAAAGCCGCAGCCGCAGGAAGAACCACGGCTGGCTCAGTCTGTGTCTGGAATGCCCACCCCTGCCAAACGCATCGTGGTGAGCGACACGGAAAGCTATTTTTACTTCGGCAAACTGCTGGATAACAAGCGCGAGGGACAGGGCCGCACCCAGATGCAGAACGGTCACACAGCCTATGAGGGCGGCTTCCATGCCGACAAGCGTGAGGACTTCGGTACTTATTACTATAAGTCCGGCAGGCTGTGCTATGCCGGCAACTGGAAGCAGAACCGCCGCAGCGGACTCGGTGTGAGTTTCAGCGCGCGGGACGGTTCCCTCTTTGTCGGGCAGTGGGAGAATAATGTCCCCACCGGACGGGGCGCCGCCTTTGCCAGCGACGGTACACTCTCCTATTACGGACAGTGGTTGGATGGCAGACGCGATGGACAGGGCACCGAATATTATAATGGGAAAATTCTGTATGAAGGCCAGTGGCGCCGCGACTGCTATAACGGCCGGGGCTGTCTGCATCTGCCGGACGGCGGCGCCTTGACCGGCACTTTTCGCGACGGCTTTGCCGAGGGTGCATGCGAGGAACGCTCCGCCGCAGGGGAAACCGTGCGCACCGGCGTATGGGAGCACGGCGGTTTCGTCAGCGGCGTGCATTACTGTGACGGCAAACCCGCCGAGATTGTCGTGAAAAAGGAGCAGGCATGATTCCGTGGGTAGACCTGCACAATGTTGGTTACGGGCAGTGCATTGTGCTGGGCGCCGGTGACAGCCTGCTCATGGCGGATTGCGGCAGCCTGAATGCCTGTCTGCCCAATGGCCAGGACTTTTCTGAATATGTGACGCAAAGCCTGACGGCACGCTGCAGCAGTGTGCCCCACCGGGCTTTTTTGCTCTCTCATTTCCACCGAGACCATGTCAACGGTCTGTGGGAGCTGTTGCGGCAGGAACCGGCGTTTTTTGAGGAGCTTTATCTGCCCTGCCCGCCGTGCGATGACCGCGGCCTGCCGCTTCTGCTGGAATACGCTGCTTTCACCGCCGTGTTTCTGCGGGAGTCCGGCGGGCTGACTGACGCTCTCTCCGGCTTTTACCGGGTGCTGCAGGCCGCACCGCAGGCGGATGTCTATTCCCTCGGGCAGGGCGACACGCTGGAGAACGGCGGCATTCTGTATGAATGTGTCTGGCCGCCAAGAGAAAATTTTCCATACGACAATGCGTTCACCGAATTGGTGGAGGAGCTGCACCGCTGCGCCGATATGCCCGGGCGGCGCGGGGGCGATGTGCTGGGCCGCTTTCTGTGCCTTCTGTATGATTTCTGTGATTCCTATCTGGAAATGTGCCGCGCGCAGCCTGTGAGCCGGCAGGACGCCGAGCGTACCCAGTCTTTGCTGCAGGCGCTGGTGGGCATGGCACCCGTGCTGCGCCGCCTGCCCGCCGCCGATGAGATTGCCGCCATGCTGCAGGACCGTGCTGCGCGGGAACTTTACAGCAGCCAGATGAATGCTGCCTCCGTTATCTTTCAGGGGGAGGAGGGCGGTGTGCTGATGACCGGCGACGCTACCGCCCAGGCGCTGCTTGCCGCCGAACCTTTGCTTTACCCCAGCTACTGCATCCTGCAGGCACCGCACCATGGACAGCGGCCGCCGTGGTCCGATGTGTGCCGCGGTGCCGAGCATATCCTCATTTCGTGCGGCGGGCGGCCGGGTGCGGATGCGGCGGCGGCACCGGAGTGGGCGGCCATGCCCGGCGTGAAGCACTGCACCGCGCCGGTGTGTGCAGCCTGCCTGCGGGACGGATGCCGCAGCAAACACACCCCCTGCGGCGACTTTGGCGGGGCGGCGCGGCGGTGCCCGGGCAACCACGGCGGCGAGCCACCCTGCGGCATTTGCACACTGGGCACCGAAGCGGGCGGGTGCCTGTGCGGCTTTGCGCATCGGTGGTGAATATTTTTCCTTCATTCAATAAAAATTTCCCTTAAAAAGCGATAAAATCAGGGATTCACCCTTGACTTTACCAATTCAATATCCTATAATTAGCGTAAACAAAATGACCGCGCCTGTGGGGAGAGCATTTTCCGGCGGGTTTGCGCCGGGCTTTTTTCACGCATGGGTGTCGTTATGCTGTTTACTCTCATAGCACACGCAAATGCACACCATTATTTTAAGGAGGACAAAAAGGATGAACAAAAAGATTAGCAGAATCGCTGCCATCGCACTGACTGCTGCGATGGTTTCCAGCGCTTTTGCAATGAGCACAAGCAGTGCTTTCGCTGCAGCTGGTGTTTCCACATCAGTGGCCACTAAAGAGGTCGCTATTGCTGAAGCTAGCGGCGCTTATGTACCTACTAAGACAATTTCACTGTCTGACTTAACGAGTCAGGTCAAGTTGACAGCCAGCAACGGCAAGAAAGTTGACGCTACAGGGCTTGAGACGATTCCAAATCAGAAATGGTATATCAGCGGCAACGGCGTTTCCATTTCCCCTGAAACAGTTCCTGGCGATTTGACCACGACACCTTCTCAGGAAACTGGTTCTTACACTGCTTCCCGTGAAGTGAATGCAGACTTCGGCGATGTTGAAGTCGGCCCGAACCACAAGCAGATGCAGAACTACAAAGCAACAGTCACCGTTACAGTTAAGTTCAACGTTTATAAGGACGGCACAGCTTTTGTTCTGCCCCAGAGCGTTGGTACTACACTGGCTGACGGTAAAGTACCGGATGAAGTAACCCTTTCTCAGAATGAGCAGGGCAGCTTCGGTATTTATACATTATCAAAAACTGGTACTGCTGATGCTACTGTTACGGTTACAGCCGATACAGCCCATGCAACAGCAAAAGTTGCTCCGAGTCAGGAAAGCCAGTATATCAAGCCATCCGCTACTGCAACCTCCTTGTTTACTGTTGCAAAGCAGGGCATCAACACGAACTTTGTTGGCGGTGCAACACTGCAGGCTCTGGACGCGAACGATGCAGTTGATCCTACTGTAACCGGCTTGAAAGTCAATTACACAGATACATATAAAGTGAATGATGCCACAGCTGACAGCCAGGATCTTTTAGCTGAGCCGCACAACCCGGGCACAAACAAGACTTACTTGATGGATAAGTCCACAGGTGCTGTTGATACTACTAATGGTGATAAGTATGATGTCACCGGCAAAGACCTGATTTTCACAGGAACTGCTCCAGCAACTTATACAATTCCTGCAAATGCGAACATCGGCAACATCGATGCGACAGCAACTGGCAACGCCACTGTTTTCACAGTGAATGGTTCCACTGGCAACATCTCCGCTAACAAGGCTGTTACCGTTTCTGTAGATAGCGCAAAGAAAGAGCCGACCACAGTTAAGACCGGCAATATCAAAACTGCTGACGCTGTAACAGTTACTGGCGCAACAGATAAGAACAGACTGAATGGCTACACTGCTATTCAGACTGGTTCCATCGATGCAAAGGATGTCAATCTGAGCAGTGACCAGACCAGCCTGAAAGAGGCTGAGGGCATTGTCACAGTTGGCGACATTACTTCTGAGGATGGTACCGTTGCAGTTTCCACATCTTCCGATGTGAAGACGCTCAACATGGGCAAAGTTGCTGGCACACAGGGCTGGTACGCTGACTGCCCGTACGATGCAAAGTTTGTCCTGAATAAGGGCACACTGACTGTTGGCGATATGCCTTATATGAGTGATGTCACTGTTAAATCCGGCGCAACTCTGAATGCCGGCAAGATTGACACTGGTACTTTTGACGATGCTGCACCGTCAGGCACATCCTGCGACAGAACCAGCGACAGCAAGGTCTTTGTTGAGCGCGGCGCAACTTTGAACGCTGCTTCCATCACGACCAGCGATGTCAACGATTCTGACGGAACATTCGTTGTCCCAGCAGGCAGCTTCACCATCTATGGCCAGAACAAGCCTGTTTCCACCAATGCAAAGCTGGTTATCAGCAACCTCGCAAACGGTTCCGTGCTTTACAAGGCACCGGCCGGCAGCGCAGCAGCATTCTCTATCCCTGGCGTTAAGGTTGTTGAAAGCAAGGCTGACAGCGACAAGATGAGCACATACACTGCAGGCACAGTTGCTCTGCAGGGCATTAAGGCAAACCAGACCGACACTGTTGCCATTGGCCCGAACGAAACAAAGACTGTTTCTGTTTCCACCATCCCGGCAGCTTCCCTTGGTACAAACAAGATTAAGTGGACACCGAACGTGACTGGCTCTGTTGAGTTGACTCCGTCTGCTGACGGCCTCTCCTGCGCAGTAAAGTCCGTTGGTTACACAAAGGATAACATCAATGGCGCTAACGATGTTCAGTTAACTGCTACTCTGACTGACAAAGATGGCAAGGCTGTTGATGGCGCAACCGCAAGCACAGCTACTGTCAATGTTAAGCTTGTTGCTGAAGCAACTGCTCCAGTAGTTACTCCTGCAACTCTGACCACAACTGTGACAGATGTCGACGGCAAAAATACTGTTGTTACAGGTGAGACTGTTATTAAGATGACACAGTCCACTTCCAACACAGTTAGCTTCGCTGCTGATAAGGCTGGCATCACTGACATTAAGTATGTGACTGGCAATGACAAGGTTGCCCAGACTGGTACTGTCTCCGCTTGGAACGGCACAACTGGTACTTACAACGTCTATGCAAACGGCAAAGTCGGCGACAAGGTTGGCGTTTTCGCTAATGGCGTAAGAGTCTTCCAGATTGAAATCGTTGACCGCCCGTTCACTTGCGACACCACAGTTGACTTCCAGATGAAGGCCGGTAAGACCTATACCTTCAAGATTACTCCTGCCGCTGGCACTAAGATCAAAACATTTGATTATCTGACCGCAAACGGCAAGGCTGTTGGTTCTTGGAAGGGCACAGGTATCAATGCTGATGGCACTGTTACCCGCACCATCAAGGCTTTCCAGTCCACCAATGGTCAGAAGGTCGGTGTCTATGCAAAGATTAACGGCGTTACCTACAAGGTATTTGCTGTTGAAGTCACAAAGTAATTTTCCGACAACAACTAAATTAAAACAAATCTCAACAAAATAAGTGTAGTTGTATTTGCGTGGCGGCGGCATCGGTTTTCCGGTGCTGCCGCTTGGTATATGACAATAAAAAGGCTCCGTCCTAATTTGGGCGGGGCCTTTTTGTATCCGCACTTGTAAAATCAGCGTAAAACAGGTAAAATAATAGACAAAGGAAGGCAGGCGCGTATCTTGCAGGGAACGACGGCAATTTAGCACTGCCGGCCGCATATTTCTCAATCCTGATGCGGCGGTGCTGGAAAACAGCAGCACACTTCTCACAAAGAATGAACTTTCCATATCTGGAGGAACGTATACATGAAATTAAGAATAACTGCGAGCTTGCTGGCGGCGGCGCTGATAACCGCTTCATTGGCCGGGTGTGGCAGTCAGCAGAGCAGCAGCGTGCCGGCTTCTTCCGTGCAGCCGCTGTCCAGTTCGGCGGCGGGGAAGGCGGCTGTGCAGTCGCTCTATTCCGGCACGGCAGTGAATGCCTGTATTGGCCCGGAACCGCAGTCCCTTGACCCGGCGCGAAGCACGGGTGCCGACACGGATTCTTATTGTGCGGCTGCTTTTGAGGGCCTGTATAAAATCAATGCTACTGGGCAGATTGTGCTTGGTCAGGCAGAAAAAGTAAGCATATCCGCGGACAAAAAAACATGGACTTTCACCCTACGCCCAAATATCAAGTGGTCCGATGGCAAGGCAGTCACGGCAGATGACTTCGTTTTTGCTTGGCACCGCAATATTGCTATGCAGAATGCCCAGAAGCGCGGCCTTTTTGCTCACCTGAAAAACGGCAGTGCAATATTGGACGGAGCGATGGATGTTTCTGCGCTTGGTGTTTCCGCGCCGACGAGCCGGACGTTGGTGGTAGCGCTGAATGCCCCGTGTGATTTTTTGCCGCAGTTGCTTGTCCAACCAATTTTTATGCCGTTGCGTGAAGATAAAGTTGGCAAAAATGACTGGGACCGCAATTCTTCAAGTTTTGTGTGCAATGGCCCGATGAAAATGATTGGTTGGAATGTAAAGTCAAATATTATTTATGAGCGAAGCGACCAGTATTATCAGGCAGACAAAGTAACAGCATCGCGGTTGACCTGCACGCTTTCTGAGGATGATGAAGCGCGCTTTTCCGCATACGACAATAATGAAACGGAATACATTTCACCGTTGCCGGTCAAGTATTTTACACGAATTCGGGAACGCGGCGATTATCTGGCGAGCAATAGCGCAAATCTGTTGTGCTTGCAGCTCAGCACCAAGGATGCACCGCTGTCCGACATACAGATTCGCAAAGCACTTTCGCTGGCGATTAACCGCGACAATTTGGCAGTGGCAATGACTGGCATCCGATTTCAGGCCGCAGATGCCTTTGTGCCGCATGGCTTTGCGGATGTCGGCGGTAAAAATGATTTCCGTACCGCCGGTGGTTCCTATTTCGCCACGGCGGCCACAGATTACAAGTTCAGTGTCGGGCGGGCGCAAATGCTGTTGGCACAGGCAGGCTATCCTGGCGGCAAGGGCTTTCCGCAAATAACAATTTCTGTCCCGATGTCTACCTTATATAGTACTACTGCAAATGCAGTGGCGGGTATGTGGAAAGCAAAATTGGGTATTAACTGTAAAGTTGAACAGTTTGAGTACAAAAATTATCAGGACAAATACCAAAAAGGCAGTCTGCAGGCGACCATATCAGAATTGACACCGGCCTATCAGAATGCTGCCGCCATATTAGAGCAGTTCCTGCCTGGCAGACAGATGAACCCGACAAATTGGGACAACTCCAAATTCACGCAGCAGATGACAAAAGCATTTCAGACGGATACGCAATCGGCAGGGTATTGTCAGGCACTACACGCGGCGGAAAAGGTGCTGGCAGAGCATGTGCCTGCTGTGCCATTGCTGTTTGTGCCATCCATGAGTTTGCGTGACTCAAAACTTGGCGGTGTATTTACAGCGGAAAATGGCATGACTTTCTTTGCTTACGCCAATAAATTCAACGGCTGACTCACAGACTGGATAAAGTGGAGCCGGGGTAGTACCATGCAAGAATATTAGCATAGGATTCCCCCTGCTGTGCCATGGCAATCGCACCGGCCTGACTCATGCCGACTCCATGGCCATAGCCTTTCACAGTGAAAGTAAGAGAATTGCTGGTACAGGCAATCGTGAAATCAGAGGAACGCAGGTCAAATGCTTTGCGGATATCTGTTCCTTTCACAGATTTTCCGCCGATTTGCAGAGTACTGACCATGCCGGAAGGTGTCCGCTGGGCAGTGCCTATCCATGAATCTGGGGAACCGTTGAGTTTGCAGCCAAGACTGTTTGCAGCGGACTGAAACTGGGTGGCGCTCATTTGCACGGTGCTCAGGTAACCGGGTGCATAAATATCCGCAGGACTGGCAACCGGAACCAGACAGGGACTGGCACTGCCCCAGACATCTGCGGCATTCTCAGTCTTTCCGCTGCTGATTGCATAATAAGTGGCATCAATCAGCTTTCCACCGCTGCACAGTACTTTGCCATAAACGGTGTCCACTGTGCTGGTCAGGTTTCCGTAAAATTTATTGTAATCTTCTTTCCAGCGGGACTTCATTTGGTCGTTTGTGGCATAAATATTCCATTTGCCGGTTTCACAGGAAAAGTCGGCACCCTTTAAGGAAGCGTCGGGTTTCTGCCGATTCTGCTGTTTTAGACGAGTATAATAAGTATAGGCAGCAACAGCTTGCGCCTTCAAAGCTTCCGGAGGGCTGTCCGGGCTGATTTCAGTAGCAACGGTGCTGCGCAGAAAATCCAGCTCGTCCACTGTCAAAACATTTCCGCTGGTTTTGTCCAGAATATGAAAAGTCTTTCCGCTGCTTTTTGCGGCCGGTGCATTTGTTTTGGAAACTGCTGCTTTTGATGTTGGTGCGCTGCTTTTTGTAGAGGATGCTTGACTGTGGCTGGTTGCAGGAGCGGAGGAGGCGGACCGCTGCTGTGAGGGCTGCGGATGGCTGATGAGGCTGACACATGGCACAATGAGCAATAGTATGAAAAACAGCACCAGCAGCGAAGTATTTCCTTTCAATTCAGACACTCCCTTTTTTATGTTGTCCCTGCACATTCGCTTCTTTACATTTTACAGGATACAGGCAGAAATTATGCATCATATTTTCGGCGGAATGTGATAAACTCTGATTTAAAGTGGCATGATGCAAGAGAATAATATCAAAAATGCATTTTTAACTGGCCAAAGCTTGACTTTAGGACAGTGATGCTGTAAAATTATGATGAGTGATGGCTGCACTGAGGCCGCAGCCCTGAGTATGGTAAAGAGGGGGTTCATCATCTGATGAAACAGCAAAATGACAAGCAGACCGTTCAGCAGGAACTGAAGGAACTCTGCAATGAGTTCCGGGAAAACAACCAGATTCCAATGGAAAAATACGACTTGTATGGCGTGAAACGCGGCCTGCGAAATCCGGACGGAACAGGTGTACTGGCTGGACTGACGCAAATCAGTAATGTGCATGGCTATCTGATTGATGACAGTGTACGGGTGCCAGACAAGGGTGTATTGACCTATCGCGGCATTGATGTGTATGATATTGTGGCCGGATGCCGCAAAGCAGACCGTTTTGGCTATGAAGAAGTGGTGTGGCTGCTGCTGTTTGGTAAGCTGCCTACAACCGCTCAGCTTGATAAGCTACATAGTGTGATCAGCTATTATCGTGAGTTGCCGGAGAATTTCGCCGAGGATATGATTTTAAAGGCGCCGTCCCGTAACATTATGAATAAGCTGGCACGCTCTGTACTGGCACTTTATTCCTATGATGACAATCCGGACGATATTTCGCTGGAAAATAATATGCGGCAGTCATTCCAATTAATTTCTCAGCTTCCAGCAATTATGACTTATGCTTATCAGGTCAAGCGCCGCAAATTTGATAAAGAGAGTATGTTCTTTCATCCGGTAAACCCGACCCAGTCCATTGCGGAGTCTATCTTGGACGCCATCCGGCCGGATCGCAAGTTTACACATGATGAGGCACATCTGCTGGATTTGTGCATGATGCTGCACGCGGAACACAGCGGCGGCAATAACTCCACCTTTGCTGTGCGGGTGTTGTCTTCTACCGGAACTGATATTTATTCCGCGATTGCTGCGGGTATTGGTTCTCTGAAAGGCCCGAAGCACGGCGGCGCTAATCACCGCGTGATGATGATGATGAATGATTTGATGCATCATGTGGATGACTGGAGCAGTGAAAAACAAGTACATGATTATTTAGTAAAGATTGTAAATAAAGAAGTTGGGGATCATTCTGGCTTGATATATGGCATGGGACACGCAGTCTATACACTCTCTGACCCACGCGCAGTGATTTTAAAGCGGGAAGCGGAGAAGATGGCACCGCAGCACAAGGGGATGGAGGAAAAGTTCCAGATCTTTGAACTGGTGGAAAAATTGGCACCGAAAGTCTTCCAAGAAGTGCGCGGTGACACCAAAGTGATTTGCGCGAACGTTGATTTTTATTCCGGCTTGGTTTACGAGATGCTGAACATCCCGTCGGATCTTTACACACCGCTGTTTGCTGTTTCTCGCATGGCAGGTTGGTGTGCACACCGAATTGAGGAAATCGAAACGGCAAAGCGGATTATGCGCCCGGCATACCGCTCCTTGTCGAAACTCCGGCCTTACATCCCCATCGAAGAACGATAGGAGTGTCCTTTCTGCATGAAATTGAAATTGGCATGGGTTGCTTTTGTCACATCGCTGGCAGCGGCTATGGGCATCCGTTTCTGTGAGCTTTCTGGTTATGCGTCAGGAACATGGAACGTGATGAGCGAAGTCTTGTGTATTGTGTTGGCGGCAGGCTGTATCGTCTGCTTCTTTGTGTCCCGCAGGGACCACACCATGGTGCGTCTGCCATTCAGCGGTCGGGTTCTGAGCATTGTATTCATTCTTTCCGGCATCCTGCTTTCTGGCATTGCTGTGGTGGCACAGGCACGAAACAAGACCGGCAGGTTCCCTTATACAACCGGCATCTGTACTCTGCTGGCGGTCTTTGCGGGGCTGATTCTGTGTCTGCAGGGCTGCCTCTTTGCGGCAGATGGTCAAAATTTTGCCGCAGAACATCCGGTGTTGACAAAATGGCCTGCTTTCTGGTGTTTCGGGGAGTTGGTGCTGCAAGTCTTTGTGGATCTGTCAGAGCCGCTCACCAGCGGACATATCTTACGCACAGGTGCGCTCTTTTTTATGACGCTTACCCTGTTTTCACTGGCGCAGATGGATGCCGAAGCCAGACGGGTTTCACGCGGGCGGCTGTTTGGATTCGGCTTTCCCGCAGTGCTTTTTGCGGCGGTGTCCGTTTGCCCGGAAATTTTCGGTGCACCGGTGATTTATCCGCAGGGAATGCAGTGGACTCTGCTAGTGATAGGGACTTTCATCACATTTTCCCTTTTAACTGTGCGCCCCATGACCAGAGAGGAATTGACCGGCGAAACCGAAGATATGGAGGAACCGGAAGTTCGTCCGGTCGTAATGAAGGACAGTCCAGTCCTGCTGTCCCACAGGATGCTGGTCAAGCGCCCGGTCATTGCTTCCCGTGACGACCCGCGGCCGCTGTCGCCCAATGAAATGGACAAGCGGTTGGAACGGGTGCTGGTGCAGTATTTGGTGCAGAGCTATGATGCCAAATGCTATTTTTACCGCAGAAAGAAAGACTAATGCCGGCAAAAATGCAGAAATGATATATTTTTTGTTAAAATTCAAACAAGCACTTGTAAATTGACAGCTAAAATAATATAATAAGAATGGTCTTTTAAGGCTATTAAAGTCGTTATTTTATTTTCAAGGAGGAAATTTAAATGGCAGTAAAGGTAGCAATCAATGGTTTTGGCCGCATTGGCCGTCTGGCATTTCGCCAGATGTTCGGTGCAGAGGGTTATGATGTCGTTGCAATCAACGATTTGACTGATCCGAAGATGCTTGCATTCCTGCTCAAGTATGACACAGCACAGGGTGGATTCACAGGCCGCATCGGTGAAAACAAGCATACCGTCGAGGCTGGCGATGATTCCATCACAGTCGACGGCAAGAAGATTACAATTTACAAAGAGAAGGACGCTGCTAATCTGCCGTGGGGCAAGTTGGGTATTGATGTCGTTCTGGAGTGCACAGGTTTCTATACCTCCAAGGATAAGGCAATGGCTCATATCAATGCCGGCGCAAAGAAAGTCGTCATCTCCGCTCCTGCAGGCAAAGACCTGCCGACAATCGTTTACAGCGTAAATGAGAAGACTCTGACTAAAGAGGACAAGATTATTTCCGCTGCATCCTGCACAACAAACTGCCTGGCTCCGATGGCAAAGACACTGAACGATTATGCACCGGTTCAGTCCGGCATCATGGTTACTATCCATGCTTATACTGGCGATCAGATGCTGCTTGACGGCCCACAGCGCAAGGGTGACCTCCGCCGTTCCCGTGCAGGTGCCGCTAACATCGTCCCGACTTCTTCCGGTGCTGCTAAGGCTATCGGCCTTGTTATCCCGGAACTGAACGGCAAACTGACTGGCGCAGCTCAGCGTGTTCCAGTTACCACGGGCTCCACAACCATCCTGACGGCTGTCTGCAAGAAGGCCGGCCTGACTAAGGAAGGCATCAATGAGGCTATGAAGAAGGCCGCTACAAACAACGACTCCTTCGGCTACAACGATGACATGATTGTGTCCTCCGATGTTATTGGTATGCGTTACGGCTCCCTGTTTGACGCTACGCAGACCAATGTTACCAAGATTGACGACAACACCTATGAGGTTCAGGTCGTTTCCTGGTATGACAACGAGAACTCTTACACTAGCCAGATGGTTCGTACAATTAAGTACTTTGCTGAACTGTAATTGTAGCGAATTTATTTCTGACAGGTTTTGATTTAGGAACCCACAGTTTCTGCTCACTGAGCATGAAGCTGTGGGTTCCTTTTTTATTGGCGAATGGCTGGTACAATTTCCTTTTGACGTTTTAGCGAAAAATGACCACATTTTCTAGCAGGGAGGAGTATACTGGAAACTATTGTAGGCCGTTATTACTCGTCAAAGACTTGTTTTGTAACAAAATACACAAAAAGCTGCCGACTGATTCTAAACATTTCTGCAATAATTTCATAAAACTCTTGAATTTCTTGGCATTTGTGATATGATAAGTATTATAAAACATAACTAAAATCCCAGTGGCAGAGGAGTTGTTTGATATGCAAAAAAGCAAATTGCAGGACAGCCTTCCGCTGTATCTGTTCCATCAGGGGACAAATGTGCAGGCATATTTATACATGGGTGCTCACTGCAGTACATGTGATGGGAAACAGCAGACGGTGTTTCGTGTGTGGGCACCGAATGCGCAGAGCGTTTCGGTTATTGGAGATTTTAATGAGTGGGACCCTATGCGATGTCCCATGGAGAAAATCAGCGGCGGCGTTTGGGAGGCATGGATTCCTTTTGCGCTGCAAGACTATGACCGTTATCAATACTGTGTGACGGGAGCCAATGGGCAGCAGGTGCAGAAAAGTGACCCCTATGCCCGCTTCTTTGATACACGGCCTGGCACTTCCAGCCGCTTTTATGATATTCGTGGCTATGAGTGGCACGATGAAAAATGGCAGAAGCGGAAAGAGGAAAAGCCGCACTATGAGCAGCCGGTCAATATTTATGAAGTACATCTTGGTTCATGGCGGCGCTATGCAGACGGCAATGTCTTTAGTTATGATAAGCTGGCGGAGGAACTGATTCCTTATGTGAAGGAAATGGGTTATACTCACATCGAAGTGATGCCTATTACAGAGTATCCGTTTGACGGTTCCTGGGGGTATCAGGTAACCGGATATTTTGCGCCGACCTCCCGTTACGGTACGCCAAAACAGTTCATGCACTTTGTGGATGCTTGCCATGAAGCGGGGATTGGTGTCATCATGGATTGGGTACCTGCACATTTTCCAAAGGATGCAAGCGGTTTGGCGAAGTTTGATGGCACACCATGCTATGAATATGCAGACCCGCGCAAAGGGGAGCACAAGGACTGGGGTACGCTGGTCTTTGATTACGGCAGACCGGAAGTTGTCAGCTTCCTGATTTCCAGCGCTGTATTTTGGCTGGAAAATTATCATCTTGACGGCATTCGTGTGGACGCAGTTGCTTCCATGCTGTATCTAAATTACAGCAGACCGGACGGCGAATGGATACCCAACAAGGACGGTGGCCAGGAAAATCTAGAGGCCATCACATTTGTGCAAAAGCTGAATGAAGCGGTTTTTGAGCGTTTTCCAACGGTGATGATGATTGCGGAAGAATCCACAAGCTGGCCGATGGTGAGTAAACCAACCTTCATGGGTGGGCTGGGTTTCAATTATAAGTGGAACATGGGCTGGATGAATGACATGATGCACTATATGTCACTGGACCCGCTGAGCAGAAAATACAATCAAAAGGACATTACATTCTCCCTGTGTTATACTTTCGCAGAAAATTTTGTTCTGCCGATTTCCCATGATGAAGTGGTGCACGGGAAATGTTCTCTGATGAACAAAATGCCGGGCACTGCCGAGCAGAAATTTGCCGGGGTGCGTGCTTTCATCGGTTACATGATGGCACACCCCGGAAAGAAGCTGCTGTTTATGGGCACAGAACTGGGGCAGTTTTTCGAATGGAATTACCAGCAGGAACTGGACTGGCTCTTGCTGCAGTATCCGCCGAATAAAGCACAGCATCTGTTCTTTAAAGAGATTAACCATTTCTATCTGGAAAATCCTCCCATGTGGGAAGTCGACTTCAACTGGGAAGGATTTTCGTGGATTAGCAATGATGACTGTGACCAGAGCGTGATAGCATTTCGGCGCTTCAGCAAAAACAAGGACGAAATTATCATTGTGTGTAATTTTGTGCCGGTGGAGCGCCCGCATTACAGAATTGGCGTTCCTTATGCGGGAAGCTACAAGGAAGTGTTCTCTACAGACTGGAGCTGCTTTGGGGGCGGCGGAATTAAAAACGGCATGCTGAAAAGTGACGGAGAAGTTCCGATGCACGGAATGGAACAATCCGTCGACCTGCATTTGCCGCCGCTTTCCACACTCTATTTCAAGTATCAGAAACCGGCTGCCAACAAAAAGGCAGTCGATGCTAAGAAGCCCGCGTCTGTCCCGAAAAAGCAGCCGGGCAGCTGAAATAAGATTACTACACTGCAAATGTATTGAGTGAGAGTTATATAAAGGAGGAACAACCATGTTGCCAAAACAAGAGGTCGTGGCGATGATTCTGGCTGGGGGCCAGGGCAGCCGCTTGGGGGTGCTGACAAAGAAGCTGGCAAAACCGGCAGTCCCTTATGGCGGAAAATATAGGATTATTGATTTTCCGCTTTCCAACTGCGTCAATTCCGGAATTGAAACCGTCGGTGTGCTGACACAGTACCAACCGCTGGAACTGAACGAGTACATCGGGTCCGGCCAGCCGTGGGATTTGGACAGTATGAATTCAGGGGTTCGCGTGCTGCCGCCGTATCAGCGCAGCCGCAAATCGGATTGGTATAAGGGCACTGCCAATGCCATTTATCAGAATATGCAGTACATTGAGCGTTACAGTCCGGAATATGTGGTTATCCTTTCCGGCGATCATATTTATAAGATGGACTACTCCAAAATGGTTGCTTACCACAAAGAAAAAAATGCGGACTGCACCATTGCCGTCTTTGAGGTGCCGATGGATGAAGCGCCGCGCTTTGGCATTTTGAATACGCGGGAAGATAATTCCATTTATGAATTTGATGAAAAGCCTGCCCATCCAAAGAGCAACAAAGCCAGCATGGGCATCTATGTCTTTACATGGAGCAAGCTGAAGCAGTATCTGGAGAACGACGAGGCAAATCCAAAGAGCGGCAACGACTTTGGCCATGATGTGCTGCCTGCTATGCTGACGGCCGGCGAGCGGATGTTTGCTTATCCATTCGAGGGCTATTGGAAAGATGTCGGCACGGTGGAGAGCCTGTGGGAATCAAATATGGATTTGCTCAATCCAAATGTTCCACTTGACCTTTCAGAGGATACCTGGAAGATTTATTCCCGCAATCCGGTCATGCCGCCGCACTATATTTCCAAAGACGCAAAGGTGCAGAATTCGCTGGTGGCGGAGGGCGCCAATGTTTACGGCGAAATTGACTTTGCCGTGCTTTTCAGTGGCGTCTATATTGCGCCGGGTGCCATTGTGCGTGACTCCATTATTATGCCGGGCACACGCGTTGAGGAAGGCGCCGTGGTGCAGTACGCCATTGTGGCGGAAAACAGTGTCATTGGCAAAAACGCCATCGTTGGGCAGCGTCCGGAGGATATGGAAAATAAGGGTGACTGGGGAGTTGCTGTCGTGGGCAGTGACTGCGTCATCCCGCCAGAGACAGTGGTGCCGCCGAAAGCGATGGTGGATGCAGAAACAATGGCAGAGGAGGCACAGAAGAAATGATTGCAAACAGTGTGCTGGGCGTTATTTTTTCCAATATGCATGAAGAAAAGGTGCGGGAGCTGACCGAAACCCGCACCATGGGCAGCGTGCCTTTTGGCGGACGTTACCGCCTTATCGACTTTGCGCTGTCCAATATGGTGAACTCCGGCATTAATAAAGTCGGCGTGATTACCAAAAGCAACTATCAGTCCCTGATGGACCATCTTGGTTCCGGCAAGGCATGGGACCTTTCCAGAAAGCGGGAAGGGTTGTATATTCTGCCGCCGTTTTCCAGCGGTGCTTCTGACCACAACAGCCGCCTTGATTCCTTGGCTTCTGTTATGAATTTTTTGTCCCATTCCAATGAGAAATATGTGCTGATGACCGATAGTGATTATGTCTGCAATATTGACCTGAGGCAAATGATGCAAGCACATATCCAGTCCGGCGCGGATGTAACGCTGGCTTATCACTATGGACATATTCCGGAGCACTTTGCCGAACCGATTTCCTATGAAATTGACCCGGACGGCATGATTCGCGGCGCACTGGTGCAGCCGAAGGTGGACGGTGCGTGCAATTATGGTCTGCCCATGCTGCTGATGGACCGGGAACTGATGATGAAGCTGGTGTCCGACTGTGTCAGCCGGAATCTATACAGTTTCCAGCGTGACTTTATTCAGCGCAACATTCCAAATTATCACTTCCACGGCTATGAGTTTAAAGGCTTCATTTGCTCCATCTGCAGCATGAATGACTACTTTGAATCCAACATGGCGTTAATGCAACCGAAGGTGCGCAGTGAACTTTTTAATCCAAACCGCCCGATTTATACCAAAGTGCGTGACGATATGCCCACACGTTATGGCTTAGGCAGTGAGGTGAGCAATTCCTTAATTGCGGATGGCTGCGTGATTGAAGGCGCTGTGGAAAACTGTGTGCTGTTCCGCGGAGTGCACATCGGCAAAAATTCCAAAGTGACAAACTGTGTGATTATGCAGGACAGCATGATTGGGCAGAACTGTAAATTGGATTATGTAATTATGGATAAAGATGTTACGATTAAGGACGACCGCTCTCTGATGGGATTCCAGTCTTATCCGGTGTTCATCAGCAAGGGCAGTGTTGTCTGACGGTTGCGGGGAATTGGGGCGGCCGGCAGAAAAAAGAAAGGGATGACTGATAATGAAGATTTTATATTGCACAAGTGAAGCGCGTCCGTTTGCGGCGACCGGCGGATTGGCGGATGTGGCGGGTTCCTTGCCGCAGGCACTGCGTCAGCGGCTGATTGGCTGCCGTGTGGTTATGCCGCTGTATGAGGATATTCCGCAGGAGCTGCGGGACAGCATGAAGTTTGTGACAAGCTTGTCTGTGCCGGTGGCATGGCGGCGGCAGTACTGCGGTGTTTTTGAGGCACGTTCCGGCGGCGTTATTTATTATCTTATTGATAATCAGTATTATTTTAAGCGCAAGGGCCTTTATGGTCACTATGATGATGCCGAGCGGTTTGCGTTCCTTTCCCGTGCGGCACTGGAAATGCTGCCTTATCTGGACTTTAAACCGGACATTATCCACTGCAATGACTGGCAGACAGCTATGGTGCCAATCTATTACAGCATTTTCTATGCAAACAATGACTGGTACCGCGGCATTAAAACGGTGATTACCATTCATAATATTCAGTATCAGGGCAAATACGGCCCGGAATTGACGGAAGACGTGCTGGGCATTCCCGGCAACGATTATCCGATTTTGGAGTATGATTCCTGTGTGAATATGCTCAAGGGCGCGATTGAAACTGCTAATGCAGTTACAACCGTCAGTCCGACCTATGCCAAAGAGATACTGGATCCTTGGTATTCCCATGGACTGGACGGCATCCTGAAACAGCGGGAATGGAAGATTTCCGGCATACTGAATGGCATAGATACGAATTCTTATAATCCGGAAACTGACAAGGATATTTATGCGCAGTACACAGCGGATGACCTTACCGGTAAAGCGGAAAACAAGTGTTCCCTGCAGAAACGCCTCGGTTTGGCGCAGGAGCCGGATACGCCGCTGGTTGGCATGGTAACGCGCATGGTTTCTCACAAAGGACTTGACCTGGTGAAAGAAGACCTCGACCGCCTGATGAAGGAAACCAATATGCAGTTTGTCATTCTTGGCAGCGGTGAATGGGAGTATGAGCAGTTCTTCCGCCAGATGCAGGACCGCTATCCTGGCCGCCTGAGTTCCTGCCATGGCTTTGTGCCGGAGCTGTCACGCAAGATTTATGCCGGTGTGGATATTTTACTTATGCCAAGCAAGAGCGAGCCGTGCGGCCTTTCTCAGATGATTGCGCTGCGTTATGGTACAATTCCGATTGTGCGTGAAACCGGCGGCTTGAAGGACTCGATTCAAGACAGCGGCGGCGGAGAAGGCAACGGCTTTACCTTTGCCTCTTATGACAGCGGAGATATGGACAATGCGGTCCGTCGTGCGCTGACCGGGTATCAGGACAAAGATGGGTGGAAGATTCTGGTGCAGCGTGCCATGCATTGTGACATGAGCTGGGGCAAGTCTGCCAACGAGTATATCCGTCTGTACCGTGATTTGCTCAAAGAGTAATCTTTCACAAATACCTATACAAATAAAGCAGGGCAGCTGTTCCTTTCATCGGGAGCGGTTGCCCTGCTTTGTTTGTGCCCATTGCAAGATGGAGAGAATTCGTTTATACTGATATACTGAAAACAGATAAGCAAATGAAAAGGAGAAATCCGAATGGCATATACATCTGCTCAAAAAGAAATGATTTGTCAAATGACCGAACAGCGCCGGTTCCCTGTCGCGCAATTTGAACTGCATCGGGATGGGGAACCCGAATTTTGTCAGATTCTGCTTGACCATGTCAGCTTGCAGCAGCCGGACGATACTTTGGAAGCGGTGAAAGCACGCACACAAGTATTGTCTGAATTGATGGAAAGAGGAATCCTCTTTGCAGATTACTCTGTGAAAGCATGGGTGCAGGGAGATTTTGATATTTATTACCGCAGCCAACTTTATGAAAATTTATGCCATGAAGTGCTGCAGCGCTGCAGCAAAGACGCACAGGCCGCTGGGGAGCTGCCTTATCTGCGCAAAGGGTACATTTCCTTCACTTCAGACTTTTTGCAGCGCCTGCCCCGCTGATAGACTCCATGATGGACTTTTCCGTCAGTTGAATCAGCTTAAACAGGGAAGAAGAAAGATTGGGATACGCCTGCGCAAGCTTCTCCGGGCTGAGGGATGGCGCGGTACCCTTGGCCAGTCCTTTAAGTGTCCCTAAATTTTTCCCTTGCAGCAGACAGTGCAGATTGGAAAGGGCAAGCGCGCTGCAGGCCATCAGACGTCCTGCTATGATATCCTCGCGAATAGCAAACAGCCCCTGCGGATTTTTCGGGTTCGATGAATACAGCATTCTGAAAATGCGGTAAACCGAAACGAAAAGGTAATCGGAAACTTCATTCGTCATGGAGTCATTGCCGCAGTTGCCCAGGAGAGAATAGATGGTGGTAATTGTATCGTTCAGGATATGCTGTTCGGGAGATTCCTGCGCGGCACGAGAAATACCGGCGGGCTGAACAGGCGTCGGCACTGTTTCACCGGTTGGGTGCATGGTGCGTCCCAGTAAATAATCGCAGGAAACGCCATAAAAATCCGCGATTTTTACGACGAAATCCAGTCCGCATTCGCGAATACCCTTTTCATAATGGGAGAGCAAAGCCTGCGATACGCCAAGGCTTTCGGCCACGGATTTCTGGCTGAGTCCGCGCTCTTTGCGCAACAGCGTGATGATGCGCGGAAAATGGCTGTTCAATCCTGTCCCTCCCGAATTTTTGCCTCTGCAAAATGTGTAAATTAACGTAATGTAAATTATAAACCAAAAACAAGAAGTTGTAAACTACTATATTTTGTAGATAATTGTTGAAAAAGGAGCTATATCATGCGGTCATATACAATCTGTTTAATTCGGCACGGTCTGACAGCCGGAAATATGGAGGGACGCTACATTGGCAGCACCGACCTTCCGCTCTGCAGTGAGGGTGAGAAACTGCTTCAGCAGCAGAAAGACGAGCATCCGTATCCGCAAGTGGATATGTGTTATTCCAGCCCAATGCTGCGTTGCCTGCAGACCGCAAAAATTCTTTATCCGGAACTGACACCGCAGATAGTCACGGATTTCCGTGAAATTGATTTTGGTGACTGGGAAAATAAAACCGCCGCACAGTTGGCAGAGGAAGACCCGAATTTTATGGCATGGATGGAAGGCGGCAAGCAGGTGACACCTCCGGGCGGAGAAGACAGCGGCTGGTGTATGCAGAGGACCTGTGCGGCATTTGAGCACGTTGTGGATGGAATGCTTCGCTCTGAGATACACCGCGCGGCGCTGATTTTGCACGGTGGTTCGATGATGTCCATTCTTGCCACTTATGGTTTGCCAAAAGCAAAATTTTACGACTGGATGACACAACCCGGCTGTGGCTACTGCATGCGTATCACACCCGCAATCTGGATGCGCTCCATGGTGGCGGAGGTCTATGAAACCATTCCGCCGCGTAAGCTGGAAACGAAAGAGGAGCAGACGGAGCGCATGGTGCTGGACGTTGCAAGAGAAGCAGCCGACCATGCTTATGGCACAGAAGACAAAAAGCCCGAAGAGGAAAAAGATTCTTGACACGCCGCTTGTGGTTGTGCTATGATAAACAAAAATAAATCGTTGACAAGGCGATGAAGGGAATAAGACCTCTGATGGCTGTTTCAGAGAACCGGTGGTTGGTGTGAGCCGGTACAGCAGCAGAGGTGCATAGCTCATCCCTGAGCCGCTGTTCTGAAATCAGAGTAAGGGCAGACGTTTCGACAGCGTTATTTGTCGGTGCCTTTCTGTTTGAGAGGCCGCTGAGGGTTCCTGCGGGAACCAAATCTGGGTGGTACCACGAATGCAGTTTCGTCCCGGACACAGAATTATTCTGTGTCCGGGCTTTTTTTATACTCCGGCAGGTGGCCGGTGCTGCATCCGCTTTTTTTCAATTTTTTTGTTTTATCAGTGCAAATCGATAATGAAGGAAAGCACGCTGCCAGTAGGTCAACGATACAAATTAAGAAAAGGAGAGCTGATTTCAATGAACGATGGCTGCAAAAAATATATCCCCTTCCGCCAGATTCCTTTGCCGGACCGGACTTGGCCACAGCAAACGATTACAAAGGCACCAATTTGGTGCAGTGTAGACCTGCGGGACGGTAATCAGGCACTGATTGACCCCATGAATCTGGAAGAAAAACTGGAGTTCTTTAAGCTCCTGGTGGATGTCGGCTTCAAGGAAATCGAGATTGGCTTTCCGTCGGCTTCTGATACAGAGTTTGAAATCTGCCGTGCACTGATTGAGCGGCATCTCATTCCGGACGACGTGACGATTCAGGTATTGGTGCAGGCGCGTGAACATCTTATCCGCAAGACCTTTGACGCCATTCATGGTGCCAAAAATGTGATTGTGCATTTTTATAATTCCACCTCCACTCTGCAGCGCAAGATTGTGTTTCGCAAAGATATGGACGGGATTGTGGACATTGCAGTGGAGGCGGCCAAACTTATCCGCCAGCTCACCGAAAAAGAAGTAGCGGAGACCGGCATGAATATCCGCTATGAATATTCGCCGGAAAGTTTCAGCGGCACAGAAGTGGAAAATTCTGTATTGATTTGTGACAAGGTATTGGAGGCTTTGGGTGCCACACCAGAGAATAAAGTTATCCTCAATTTGCCGGACACCGTGGAAATGTGCACGCCAAATACCTTTGCAGACCAGGTGGAGTATTGTATCCGGAATATCCAGCACCGCGACTGCGCAGTTATCAGCGTGCATCCGCACAATGACCGCGGCACTGGTGTAGCGGCCACGGAACTTGCTCTGTTGGCTGGTGCGGAAAGGGTGGAAGGCACGCTCTTTGGCAATGGTGAGCGCACAGGCAATGTTGATATTGTGACGCTTGCCATGAATATGTATTCCCAAGGCATCAATCCGCAGCTCGACTTTTCGGATATTCACCATGTGCGGGACGTCTATGAGCGCTGCACGGAAATGAAAGTGCCGCCGCGTCAACCTTATGCCGGCGACCTTGTGTTCACAGCTTTCTCCGGTTCCCATCAGGACGCAATTAAAAAAGGTGTGGATTATATGCACGCACAGGAAAGTCCCTATTGGGAAGTTCCGTATCTGCCGATTGATCCGGCAGACATTGGACGTGAATATGAGCCGATTATCCGCATTAACAGTCAGTCCGGCAAGGGCGGCGCGGCTTTTGTCATGCAGCAGGACTTTGGCTTCAATTTGCCGAAAGTAATGCATCCTGAGTTTGGCGCGGTGGTCAAACACGCGTGTGACAAAGCGGGACGGGAACTGATGCCGAAAGAAATTTACAGTTTGTTCAGCAAGGAATATCTGGAGGTCAGCAGCCCCTATAATCTCAAATCCTATAAACTTTACGAAGAAAACGGGGACGCAAAGCAAGAAGCCGGCAGTGCTCAAGTGCGCTTTGACGGCACTCTCTGCATCCATCAGGAAGACCATGCCATCAGTGCGGCGGGCAACGGCCCTATCGATGCGTTTTTCCGTGCACTGGCACAAGTGGGCATTACTGATTATAAGTTTGTTACCTATCAGGAGCACGCAATTTCACGCGGTGCGGACAGTAAGGCAGTCTCTTATATCCATCTGAAAGACGCCGAGGGCAAAGATGCTTTTGGCATTGGTATCGACAATAATATCAGCATTGCGTCTATTAAGGGAGTCATTTGTGCCATTAACCGCTCCAAAAGGGCATAATGGTTCATCACAATCCATTTCGTTAAAAACAGGAGGGAAAAATATGCAGACCTATCATATCGCAGTCCTGAAAGGGGACGGCATCGGCCCGGAAATCGTCGAGCAGGCGATGAAGGCACTGAAACAAGCGGGGCAGAAATTCGGATTTGCCATCGAGTTTCAGGAAGCACTTCTAGGCGGCTGTGCAATCGACCAGACCGGTGTGCCTCTGCCGCAGGAAACCGTGGATATTTGTAAAGCTGCTGACAGCACCCTGCTTGGCGCGGTTGGCGGGCCCAAATGGGATAGCCAGCCCGGCAGCAACCGCCCGGAAAAGGGTCTGCTGGGTATCCGCTCTGCGCTTGGACTTTTTGCAAATCTGCGTCCGGCAATTATTTTTCCGGAACTGCGCAGTGCTTCTCCGCTGAAAGAAGAAATTATCGGCGACAATCTGAATGTGCTGATTGTGCGTGAACTGACCGGCGGCATTTATTTTGGTGAGCGCGGACGCTGCACGGAAAATGGTGTGGAAGCTGCTTATGACACAGAAAAATATTCTGTGCCAGAAATTGAGCGCATCGTGCGTGTCGCTTTCCAGATGGCAATGAAACGCAGCAAAAAGCTCTGCAGTGTGGACAAAGCCAATGTGTTGGAGTCCTCCCGCCTGTGGAGGGCCACCGTGGAGCGCCTGAGTAATGATTATCCGGAAGTTGCGGTTTCTCACCTGTATGTTGACAACTGTGCTATGCAGCTTGTGCGCAACCCGAAGCAGTTTGATGTTATTGTGACATCCAATATGTTCGGCGACATCCTGTCTGATGAGGCAAGTATGATTTCCGGCTCTATTGGGATGCTGGCATCTGCAAGCCTGAGCGCGGGCAAATCCGGCCTGTATGAGCCGATACACGGTTCTGCACCGGACATCGCCGGCACCGGCAAAGCAAATCCGCTGGCGACCATCCTTTCCGGCGCCATGATGCTCCGTTATTCCCTTGACCAGCCGGAAGCAGCGGATGCAGTGGAAACGGCAGTATCGGCAGCACTGAAAAAAGGCCGTACCTGTGATATTGCGGCCCAAAATCTGCCAGTGCTGAACTGCACAGAGATGGGAGATCTCGTGTGCAGCCTCATTTAATACTTTTAGACTGCATCTTGTGCTCCGTTGTGCTATAATAATACCATACTGCCGTCTGTAAGGACAGCTCCGGCAGATATGCGGGGCTTCCGCAGAGAGGATGGTTTACATAATGGAGCAACTTGAAAAAATGGGAGATTTCTTTGCCAAACGGGCAGGGGATTATGATAGACATATGCTGCAGGAAGTGCAGGGAGCAGATGCCGCTTACCGGAAAGTGGCGGAACTGATGCCCGACAAGATGCAGACGTTGCTGGATTTGGGCTGCGGCACAGGGCTGGAACTTTTGGAGATGTTCCAAAAAAATTCCGCTTTGCAGGTGACCGGAATTGATATGTGTCAGGGAATGCTGGATAAGCTGAAAGAGAAGTATCCGGAGCAGGACATTACGCTGATTCTGGGCAGTTATGTTGGCCGGGACTTCGGTACCAACCAATATGATGCGGCCGTATCCATGGAGACGCTGCATCACCTTTCCCATGAAGAAAAAACAGCACTTTACCGCAGCCTGCACAGAGCACTGCGTGACGGTGGGCAGTATATCGAATGTGACTATATGGTAACGGAGCAGGCAGAGGAAGATGCATTGTATGCCGAAAATGCTCGTCTGCGCAAAGAGCAGGACATTCCGGACGGTGAATTTTATCACTTTGATACACCATGTACCATCGAAAATCAAAAAACGATGCTTCGTAAAGCCGGCTTTTCCAAAGTCGAGTTTATTTGGCGGGAAGGCGCTACCACCATTCTAAAAGCATATAAGTGAACGATACAAAGACAGCCGTGAACCTGCAAAAAATCTGCAGAGTCACGGCTGTCTTTCTGTATTTTAATGATTAACGGTTTTATTTGATGTGGTACTGTCTGTGGAAGGCTCCTGCGCAGCGGGCGGTTCATCCTCTGGCAATGGTTCTTTCCATGCCTGAAACGCCAGATAAATGCCGCCGAGTGCTGTTACGACCGCGACCGATGCTGCTGCCATAGACCAGTTGTCCTGATTCAGTGGACTGAACACCATGGCTACCAGTGTGCAGGCAAAGGCGATACAGAAAAAGATTTCGGACATTTTACCATCTGTAAGCTGTGACACAATCGACACCTCCGCACAAAATTTATATTTGAGAAAAGAGGGCACTGCTCAAAGCGGCAAGCTGTTCCAATGTAAGCTGCTCAGCACGCACAGTGTCCGGCGCTCCAATTTGTTTTAAAGCAGCTTGCACCACCGATTTTGGCAATGCAAGACCTGCCGAAACCGAATTGGCGGCCGCTTTTCGCCGCTGACCAAACGCCGCCCGGACCGTGCGGAAGAAGAAAGCTTCATCCGGAACCTGCACGGGAGGAGTGGAATGAACACGAAGCTGAATGACGGCAGAATCAACCTTTGGGCTGGGCAGAAAGCTGCCGCGTCCGACGGGAAAGAGAAGCTCCGGTTGTGCGTAATACCACACAGCAGCACTCACGGCGCCGCACGCACGGGTGCCGGGTTTGGCACACAGGCGGTCAGCGGCTTCCTTCTGTACCATGACGGTGATGGATTCCACCGGCAGCTTTTCTTCCAGAATCTTCATAATGACGGGAGAAGTGATGTAATATGGCAAGTTGGCACAAACGACAACGCGCAGTCCGGCAAATTCCTGTTCAAGCAGTGCATGCAGGTCAAGCTTTAAAATATCCCCAAGGATTACATGAACATTCTGATAAGGATTAAGGGTTTCGCCCAGCACCGGCAGCAGGCGGCCGTCTAATTCCACTGCACAGACTTTTTCCGCGCGGGAAGCAAGCTGTGCGGTTAATATGCCAATGCCGGGGCCGACCTCCAGCACACCAACACCGGATGCCACCCCACACGCTTCTGCCATACGCGGGCAAACCGTGGGGTTAATCAGAAAATTCTGCCCGAGTTTTTTGCTGAATGTAAATCCGTGCCGTGCGAGTACTTGCCGAATCGTATTAACGTTTGATAAATCCATAAATGACTCCAATGCTTTTTAATACAGAATGGCTCCGTGCTTTTTGCGAGCAGTTCCAGTTTGCGGCTGCTGTCAATGATGAGCCGTCCCTGAAAATAACGCAAGACAGCCTCCGGCACCGGTACTGCAATCCAGTAGGAACGACAGGGGATAGATAAAGCCGTCAGCATCCACAGTTTCGATAACACCTACTCAAAAATCTAAAAAAATCAATTTTGCAGTCGGCTTACATGGATTCCGGAGCGGAAATTTTCAGCAGAGTCAGGACATTATGCAACACCGTGCGAACACAGTTGCACAGGAAAAGCCGTGCTGCCGCCAAAGAGGCTTCTTCGCCGCGGATATGGCAGGCAGAGTAAAATTTATGGAATAGGGAGGCCAGTGTGAGAGCATAGCGGGTAATGCGCGCCGGGTCATAATTTTTTGCCGCTTCCACAATCTCGCCTGTATATTCGGAAAGATGGCGGATAAGCTCAATTTCCTCCGGAGCAGTAAGCAGAGCCAGTTCTTCGTCTGTGCAGGGACGCAGTTCAGTGCCGTCGGCCGCCAGTGCTTTAAACAGACTGCTAATACGCGCATAGGCATACTGCACATAGTAAACCGGATTTTGGCTGTCCTGCTGCACGGCAAGGTCAAGGTCAAAGTCCATTTCGGAGTTCGGTTCCCGCAGGTTAAACAGGAAGCGTGCAGCATCCACCGGCACTTCATCCAGCAGGGTAACCAGCGTGATGGCCTTGCCGCTGCGCTTGCTTGCTTTAATCACTTCACCGTCACGCACCAGACGCACCATCTGCATCAGCAGCACATCCAGATTGGCGGGGTCCACACCAAGCGCCTGCAAGGCACCTTTCAGGCGAGGAACATAGCCGTGGTGGTCAGCGCCCAGCACATCAATGGCTTTGTCAAATTTACGCACGACCAGTTTATTATAATGATAAGCGATATCTGGCACGACATAAGTCGGAATGCCGTTTGCACGGACAAGGACAAAATCCTCGGAACCGTACTGTTCGCCCTTGAACCAAAGCGCGCCGTCTTTCTCATAGGTTGCACCCTTTGCCTTGAGCTGCTCAATCACACGTTTTACAGCACCGCTCTGGTGCAGGGTGGATTCACGAAACCAGTTGTCGTATTTGATGCGGTATTTGAGCAGGTCATCCTGCAGCCCCTGAATATTCAGCGGCAAGGCATAGTCAATCAGCGCTCTGCGGCGTTCTTCCGGAGTGACATCCACATATTTATCGCCGTGGATTTTGGAAAAATTCTTTGCGTGCTCCGTAATGTCGGCACCTTTGTAGCCGTCCTCCGGGAACGGAACTGCGTCTTCGCCTTTATAAATCTGCAGATAGCGGGTTTCCAGGGACATTCCGAATTTGTTGACCTGATTGCCTGCGTCATTGATGTAAAACTCACGCTCCACATGATAACCGGCAGCATCCAGCACAGAAGCGAGGCAGTCACCAATGGCGCCGCCGCGTGCGTTGCCAATGTGCATCGGCCCGGTCGGGTTGGCAGAAACGAATTCCACCAGCACACGTTTGCCGCCGCCGAAATCACTGCGGCCGTAAGTTTCGCCGCTTTCATCAATATCACGCAGGACATTCCCGTAAAATTCCGGTTTATAGAAGAAATTCAGAAATCCGGGGCCGGCAATCTCACAGCGGCTGAACAGTGTATCTGCCAGTGAAAGATTCTGTGTCAACGCTTCGGCAATTTTTCGCGGGGCCATGTGAAACACGCGTGCGCTGACCATGGCGGCATTGGCGGCCCAGTCGCCGTGCGCATGATCAGCCGGTACCTCTAGTGTGAAAGCGGGCATTTCACCCGCGGGGAGTGTCTTCGCTTCCTGTGCCTTCGCCGCTGCTTTCAGAATCGCATTGTGCAGCTGATCCTTCGCCTGCTGTACATATTTTGACATCTTTATGTTCTGCCTCCTTGACGGTAATGCAAAGTTGATTGACACTGGAAAGGTTTGCGTCCAGATCCAGTGTGTAGTCGACCGTAATCCGGCCGCCCTCGTCGGTGAGCTGGTTGTCCACCCGAGAGGTGAAAATACCGAGCATCATCTGACCGAAATCCGTGGCATATTGACACAGATGCCGCTTGCCATTTTCCAGAATAAGCCGGGTGCCGTCCACTCCGCCGCGAATGAGGGTGACACAGCGGTCTCCCTCAATTTTCAGAATGGAAGTCTGTGATTGATTGGTATCCTCATCATATTCTTTATAAGAAATATACCGTTTGCCGTTCCGCTGCATATATGAGCCCAGAGCAGTCACTTCAACTTCGCCAGTTTCGTCGTTGACTGCCTGTCTGCCGCACACGGAAATCAGGTAGTTTTCTTTCATGAAATAGCTCCTTCGTATTTTTCAATATCGACCAGCTGCACGGAACTGTGAATATCCTCCTGCAGAAAAATGCCCGCAATGCGGGAGAAGTCCTCCATGCCATCGCTGACAAAGAAAGAACAGCTGCCGTGGTTGCTCTCTGCCAGCAAATGATTTTCTGCCAGCAAACTGCGGCAGAAAAGGGCGGTTTCACGCCCGCTGTCAATCAGACGCACATCCTGCCCCATTACGGAGCCGATAATGGATTTTAAAATGGGGTAATGCGTGCATCCGAGAATGACCGTGTCCACTTTTTCATTTCGCAGCGGGGCAAGATACGTTTCCGCCACTTCTTTAGTAATATCCGGGTGGTCAAGCATAAAGCCGGACTCTACAATAGGAACAAAGAGCGGACAGCTCCGTGCAAAGACCTGCAATTTCGGCGAAATCGCGTGCAGAGCGTGCTGAAAGGAACCGCTGTTGACCGTTGCATTCGTTGCAATAACGCCGATACGGCCGTTGATTGTGGCAGCGGCAGCCGCGCGTGCGGTCGGCTCCAGCACGCCGGTGAAGGGAACCGAAAGTTCCTTAGCAAGTATGGAACCAGCCACGCTGCTGACGGTTCCGCAGGCAGAAATGATTGCTTTTACATTTTTGCTCATCAGAAAAGCAGCATCCTGCCGGGCATACTGCGTAATAATTTTCGGGCTGCGGGAGCCATAGGGGACGCGTCCGGTATCACCAAAGTAAACAATTTGTTCATCCGGCAGGATGCGGAGCATTTCGCGCACAGCGGTCAGCCCGCCCAGACCGGAGTCAAAAACACCGATAGACCGATTATCCATAAATTCTGTCCTTTATCTGCAAAATTACTGAGGAAGCCCCCCAGTGCCGGGCAAAACAAAAGTCAGATGTAGCGCTTGCGCTCCTCTGCCAGCGCAATCAGTTCATCCAGAAGCTGCCCAATCGGCTTGCCGCAGGCTTCCCACAACTTCGGATACATACTGATGGCAGTGAAACCGGGCAGGGTGTTCAGTTCATTGAGCAGAACTTCCGTGCCGCCGCGTACAAAGAAATCGACACGCGCAAGGCCGGTGCAGCCCAGCAGCCGGTAAGCACGGCAGGCGGTGTGGCGCAGCTCATCCGCAGTTTCATCTTTCAGGTGGGCGGGAATGTAAAGCTGACTCTTGCCATTCTTATATTTGTCATCATAGTCATAAAATTCCGCGCCGGCGCCGATTTCACCGACAATGCTTGCCTGTGGGCATTCATTGCCCAATACGGCACATTCCACTTCCTGACCGGTGATGGCTTCTTCCACCACAATTTTGCTGTCCTGCAGAGCTGCCAGGGCAACCGCCGCATCCATTTCATCGGCACTCTTTACCTTAGAAATGCCGACACTGGAACCGGCATTAGCAGGCTTGAGGAAAATAGGCCAGCCAAGGCGCGCATCAATTTTGCGCTGGATTTTTTCACGGCCCTCGCCACTATAATTTTCGGCGAAAAACCACAGAAAATGTGCCTGCTTGATGCCCCAGCTTGCCAATAGGGTGTGTGTGACTCCCTTATCCATGCAGCAGGCGCTTGCTAGCGTTGGGCAGCCGACATAGGGCACACCGCTCAGATGCAAAAGTCCCTGCATGGTGCCGTCCTCTGCATTTTTTCCGTGCAGTGCGGGAATGATGCAGTCAAGGCGGATGTTTTCAAAGCCGTCCGGCCCCTCTGCCACAATGCCGTGAACAGAGGTGTCAGGTGAAAGGAATGCCCGCCTGCACGCCGCTGCGTCGGAGGCCCAGCTTCCGGCGCGCATGGAATCAGTGGAACCGCTGTAAAGGAACCACCGGCCGTCTTTGGTGATGCCCAGTTTCAGTACATTATATTTGCTTTTGTCCAGATTCTCTGCCACAGTGGCAGCTGAAACACAGGAAATCTCATATTCGGAGGAACTGCCTCCAAACAGGACAGCAACTGTCTTTTTCATACTATATTCCCTCCACAAAAGCGCTGCTGCTTGTCACAGCCAACGCATGAATTCTGAATTTACAGTACAAATTTATCATACCACAACAGAAAACCGGACGCAATGCCGCGGGACATACAAATGTATGGTGACAAAGCGTTTTTTATGTAGTATAATCATTTGAAAGGCTGAAATACCGTGCCGGCTGCAGCGGATGCAGCGGATTTTCAATACAGGAGTGATGGTTTTGGAACAAAAGGCGTTTGAGCAGATTGTTGCGAGCCTGCGTACCGTGCTGGAAAAGCAAGGATATACGCTGGATGAGGACAGTGTGCGAGAGGTGAAGTCCGGCCTGCAGGCGTTCTTCATCGGTAAGGAAATGGCTTACGGCGTATTTTATGAGGCGGAAAACAAGCGCTTTGCCCTGCGCTACTGCAGCGTGGAGGACGGAAGGCCGGAGGAAAAATGGCGCAACCGCTCTGTGCTGCTGTTTGACCCGGAAAATGCAGACGATGCCCGAAGCATGACTGACAGCGTCATTGCGGATTTTACCGATGAAGTTTCCGAAAAGGACAACACTGCAGCAGCTTTGAAGCAAGTGAAAAAGCACCACAAGAAAAAGACGGAAGAGAGCAAAACCGATGCGCTTTTCTTTTTTAACCGTCTGGTCAATGTCTTTCCGGAGGTGCGTGAGGAAATTGCCGTGGAACGCATTACTTATGGCGACATCCGTACCGCTTCTTTTGCACGCGAAAAAATTCTGCCGAAGCTTCATGCATTGCTGCAGGGCGCAGAAAACCCGGCGGCCGACAAAAAAGTGGCGGAAATTTTCAGCGAGCTTTATGAAAACGGTGACGTCAATGTGCGTTCTGTCATCACCTTTGTACTTATCAATTCCCTGTCTGACGCTGAAATGGCAGTGCTGGAGCCATACTTTAGTCAGGGTATGAAAGTGGGCAGCAGGTCTGCACGCGGACTGCGCGGCAAAAAGTTGAAACCCGAAAAGCCAAAGAAAATCAAGCACATTATTGCAGATAACCTCAACGATATGCGCTGAGGCAGAATGACAGGAGAAAAGCTTGACAGGGTTCCATGAGTGTGATATGATTAAAGTACCTCAGTAAAGGGGTATTTTTTTTGCACCCTTTCAGAGGGAGGCCGGGACACAGACTGTCCCAATATTTTTCCGGACAACGGGAGGTGCCGTCATGAGAGTAAAGGTAGTATTAGCTTGCACAGAGTGCCATCAACGCAACTACAACACAATGAAGAACAACAAAAACGACCCGGACAGGCTTGAAATGAACA
>JAKVJJ010000003.1 GCA_022487055.1 Oscillospiraceae bacterium | reverse complement strand
CCCTTACACGGGAACAGCTAATTACAAATGTGTGGGGATATGATTTTTACGGAGATGACCGTACGCTGGATACCCACATTAAGCTCCTGCGCAAAAGTTTGGGGCCGTATGCAAAATTCATTGTGACACTCAGAGGGGTGGGGTATCGCTTTGAAGCCGAATGAACAGTCCGCAAAGGCGGCGGTTCCAGGTGCTGCTGTGAAAGGACTGCAGACGTGCAGGAACCGCCACTTGCATCCGTTTTTTTCTTCATGGAAAAACATAAGTATCAAATGGCGCATTTTCGGAGCGTTTGCCATCTTTTCCGTGGTGGTGCTGACGGTGCTGTGGCTTTTTCAAACGGTGTTTTTTGACCAGTTTTATGAGTACACGAAAAAGAAAGAGCTGAGCAGTGCATCTGAAACGATACAGAAAAATCTTTACAGTCCCAATTTGAGCAGCATCATTGACGATACGGCACGCAGTGGGCAGATTTATGCGGTTGGATTGCGCGCGGACGGCAGGATGCTTTTCAGCAGTGACTTTTCTCCCAACCGCTTTTCCATGATGATTGGAGAACACCTGATGGAAGTGTTGCAACGGACAGTTGCTGAGGGCGGCAAACACTATGAAATCATTCCGGACAGCGGAGGTAAAGAAATTCCGGAGGGTTCCAACCGCTCTTTGGTTTATGCTTCGGTGCAGAAAGATGAGAATGGTTTTTCCTACATGATTTTTCTGTATACGATTTTGACACCGATGAGCGCTACCATCCACACCATTCGGATGCAGATTGTCTGGCTCACGCTGATTTTGCTGGTGGTGGGTGCGCTGCTTGCGCTGTATCTTTCAAGGCATATCAGCACACCGATTATTCGCTTGAATGGGACAGCGAAGGAACTGGCGACCGGCGATTATGATGTCACATTTGATGAGAGCGGCTACAGTGAGATTGCCCAGCTTGGCCATACGCTGAACTATGCCGCGCAGGAACTTGGCAAGGTGGAAAAGCTGCAGCGTGACCTTGTGGCAAATATCAGCCATGATCTGCGCACGCCGCTGACCATGATTTCCGGTTACGCGGAAATTATGCGCGACCTGCCGGGAGAAAACACACCGGAAAATGTGCAGATTATTATTGATGAGGCCAATCGGTTGACCTCTCTGGTCAATGATACGCTTGACCTGAGCAAACTGCAGTCCGGCACACAGAAAGTGAATAAAACGGAATTTGACCTGACGGAGACAATTCGCAGTATTCTGCACCGCTATGACAAGATGGCAGACTGTGTGCTCACTTTTGAAGCAGACCGGGATGTGATTGTCTGCGCGGATGAACTGAAAATTTCACAGGTGATTTATAATCTGATTAACAATGCAATCACTTATACCGGTAGCGACCGCCGCGTGATGCTGCATCAGATTGCGAACAGTGGGCAGGTTAAGGTTGAGGTGACTGACACTGGTGAAGGAATTCCGGAAGAAAAGCTGAAGGATATTTGGAAGCGGTACTATAAAGTGGACAAGGAACACAAGCGCGCGCAGATTGGCACAGGCCTTGGCCTTTCGATTGTCAAAAACATTTTGGATATGCACGACGGCGCTTATGGCGTGCGCAGTGCGGTCGGAAAAGGGAGCACTTTCTGGTTCTCTCTGACCGTTCAGCGGGAACTGCCGCTGAGTGACCAAAAGGCATTGCCGGCAAAGCAGAAAACGGAGGCAGACAAATGAAAGTGACAATATGCGGCTGTGGCAGGTGGGGCAGTTTTCTTGCATGGTATGCGGCGGAACAATGCGGACATGAGGTGACCCTGTACGGGCGTGCTTCCTCATCACATTTTCAAAAGATTATGCAGACACACACCAATGGTCTGGTTACTTTTCCGGAAACGGTGCATTTCAGCAGTGACCTGCACGCTTCCATCGCTTCCGCACAGGCAGTGGTCATTTCCATCGGCGCACAGAGTCTGCGCGGTTTCCTGCAGGATTTGTCACCGGCGGAATGTGTCGGAAAGACTTGGGTGCTCTGCATGAAAGGCATCGAAGCCTCCACCGGTCTGCGGCTGACACAGGTGGTGCGCAGCTTCCTGCCGAATGTGGATTTGGCTGTCTGGGTTGGCCCCGGTCATGTGCAGGACTTTTTGCAGGGGATTCCGAACTGCATGGTTGTAGACAGCGACTCTGACACAGTCAAACAGCGTGTGGTAAAAATTTTTGAAAGTCCGCTGATTCGTTTTTATTATGGCAATGACCTTGTCGGAAATGAAGTGGGAGCCGCCGCCAAAAATGTGATCGGCATTGCCGCCGGTATGCTGGACGGAATGAATAAGACAGCCCTGAAAGGCGCTCTGATGAGCCGTGGAACGCGTGAAATCGGCAGGCTGATTCAGGCAATGGGCGGACGGGAAATCACGGCGTACGGGCTTGCACATCTCGGAGACTATGAGGCAACTGTATTTAGCAAGTACAGCCATAACCGGCAGTTTGGCGAGGATTTTGTGCGCGGCGTCCATTACGAGAAACTGGCGGAAGGCGTGCCAACGGTAACGGCACTTCTTCGGCTGGGGAGTCAGTATGGTGTGGAACTGCCCATCTGCAGTGCCGTCGATTCCGTCATTAACGGCGGCCAGCAGCCGGAGAAAGCGGTGGCAGGGTTGTTCCTGCGTCCGATTAAGCGTGAATTCTGATTCCTTAGGGCCTACTTTGTTCAAAATTTGACAAACAGGCGAACATCTTTTATTATGGAAGTTACCTGATAAAGCAACGAAAGCAGGAGTGATAAAGCTATGAGTGAATGTACACATGACTGCAGCAGCTGCGGCGAAAATTGCAGTGAGCGGCAGGATCCACAGAGTCTGCTGCAGGAGCCGAATTCCAAAAGCAGCATTAAAAAAGTAATTGGTGTGGTCAGCGGCAAGGGTGGTGTCGGCAAAAGTCTGGTCACTGCCATGATGGCGGTGCTGCTCAACCGGCGCGGCTATCACACAGGTGTTTTGGACGCGGATATTACGGGCCCATCTATCCCGAAAGCATTTGGCATCCACGACCGGGCACTGATGCAGGATAAATGTATTCTGCCGTGCAAGAGCAAAAATGGCATAGATGTAATGAGCGTCAACCTGATGCTGGAAAATGAAACAGACCCGGTTGTTTGGCGCGGGCCGATGATTGCCAATATGGTCACCCAGTTCTGGACGGATGTTCTCTGGAAAGACATTGATTTTCTCTTTGTTGATATGCCTCCGGGAACCGGTGATGTGCCGCTGACGGTGTTCCAGTCCATCCCGGTGGACGGCATTCTCGTGGTAACTTCTCCGCAGGAGTTGGTTTCCATGATTGTGGCCAAAGCAGTGACAATGGCAAACATGATGCACGTTCCAGTTCTCGGTGTGGTGGAGAACATGAGTTATGTGCAGTGTCCGGACTGCGGCAAAAAGATTGCCGTGTTTGGTAAGAGCCACTTAGATGAGGTTGTGAAAAAATACAGCCTGAAAGTTCTGGCACGCGGCCCGCTGGATCCGCAGATTGCTGAAAAGATTGACCATGGAGCGGCGGAAGATGTGAACGCGCCATGGCTCGACCCGGCTGCGGATGCGGTGGAAACTTTGCTGAAATAGAACATTGTGCATATCAAGAAAATCAGCCGCATCTCACGAAGTTTCTGTGGGATGCGGCTGATTCTTTTATAATTTCAGACATTTTTCCTGAAGCAGTTTGCGCAGGTCATCTGCGGTTCCCTGTGTGAAGGAATGTTTGTTGAGAATATAGACATGGTTGGCGCCAAGGTACAGGTAGAAGTAACGCTTCACTTCATAGACGTGAATAATCTGCACATAAGGATAAACGCCGGAATAAACACCGGACACACGAAAATCTTCGGCGCGGAACTGATAGCGTATCCGGCGGCTTTTCATTTTGCGGAAGCTGCCGTCCTCTGCCTGAAAGACTTTGCGCGGAATCGTCAGTGGATAGATAATGCCGAAAGCGGCAATGAGGAGAGCCACCACCCGGACTCCCGTGGAATCAATCCAGACAGCCGCTGCAATCGCAAGCACGGCAATGACCAGAGTGGTAATCCATGTGCCCTTTCGGTTTAGCAGAAGGTCATACCAACTGAAGCGGTGCAGGGTTTTCTTAACACACTTTGTGTTGTTTTCAATCAGTGTTTCCGGTTCAGGCGGCGGCAGTCCTTTTTCACGGGCATCCTCTTCACGGGTTTCCTGTGCTTTGCGATAAGCGGTCAGACGTTCCAGCAGGAGCGCCTTACGCTTATTTTCACGGGCACGGCGAGCACGGTTTGTGAGGAACATGACGAGGATAATCGCTGCTATCACAAGAACAGGCAGCAGCAGAATGAAAACAGACTGAAGGACCACAGAACTCTCTCCGCCTGCAGGTTTGGCAAGCACCTGTGTAACTTTGACGCTGTCCACCAGTTGTTTCAAGCTTGTTTTCTGTTCAGCGGAAAGTTCTCCATTTTCCCGGTAGGTTTCAAAAGTATAGCCGGAACCGTTGATAATGGTGAAGTAAGCAACTTCTTTTACTTTTTTGTTGTCCGTATTGCCTTGCATATCCATAAAGATATATGGCTGTTTTGTGGGACTGGTGTAGCGGTGTGCTTTGGTGCTGACTGAGCTGCCGCTGCTTGTGGACTGCGGCTTGCACAGGTCGCTAATCAAGGAATTGATGCCAGCATCCGACATGGCGGTCATGTTGTAATATTGCTGTGTGGAGGAACTGCTCTTTTTGCCAACTGACATGGTGTAGCGGCCAAGCGGCGCACTGACCAGAAGCACAGAGCTGCGGTCCTGCATATCCTTCTTTTCGGTATACCAGTTAGCAATACCGGCTTTCATCAGGTTTCCATCTGAGGGAGAAGTGTCCTGTGTGAAAGCATACAGTCCTTTCGGAATGTTCAATTTCATATAGCAGTCTTTCAGCTCAAACGGGGTGCCATCTGCGGCAGATGCCTGTGATACGGCAGAAACAGTACTTACAGAGGATGCAGCCGCTGCGGGGAGCGTCCCGGCGGCAGTGACGCAGAGCAGCAGGGAGAGCAGCGCTGCGGTGAATTTTTTAACCATTCTTTATGCTCCTTTATACGCGGCAGGCCAGCCGCGGAACTAATCAGTATTATAGCACAGCCAATGAGCGGTTACAATTCCAAAGTATCGCCGGGTGGCAGGAAATAGTGACCGCTCATAAGCTGAAATGGTGGGAGTCTGCTGCGGAAAGGAGGAATCTGCTATGGATTCCTGTTCACTGTCGCTTGCCATTGCGGCATTGTCATCCGTCATTGCGTCACATTTGAATGACCATGAACTTGTGATGGCCTCATTGGTTTTAACACAGATTGGGGACACACTGAGCACCATTTCTGCACAGCGGACCTGCTGCAGCGCCAGAGAACAGCAAAAGGCTTTGCAGGCAGAGCCACCTGCGGAGTTTCCGGCCGCTGCTGCAACGGAAACCACTGCGGAAAAATAAAAATTCCGCTTCTCATTCCATTCGGAAAGATTTATAATAAAAATCAAGTTGTCTTTTGGCATTGCGGTTAATCGGAGGGGCAGCATAAACTGGGTGAATGAGGATGTGAAATTCAGGTGGAAAATGTATCAAACATATTGGAAAAGATAGACAGCGCGGTCTGGGGACCAGTCATGGTGACTATGCTCATTGGAACGGGCGTCTTTCTAATGTTTCGGCTTCGGTTCCTGCCATGGAGGAATCTCGGCTATGCGCTGCGCTCTGTCTTTGGCAGAAAGGCGCGGCAGAAGTCAAAAGACACAGGGGATATTTCCCCATTTGCGGCACTGATGACAACACTGGCAGCAACCATCGGAACAGGTAATATCGCGGGGGTTGCCACGGCAATGGTGCTGGGCGGACCGGGCGCTTTGGTTTGGATGTGGATTTCGGCTTTGTTTGGGTTGGCAACGAAATACGCGGAGTGCACGCTTGCGGTAAAGTATCGGGAACAGAATGAAAACGGTGAAATGTGCGGTGGACCGATGTTCACCATGAAAAACGGGCTGCGCACAAAATGGCTGGGCAGACTACTGGCGTTTCTGTTTGCACTGTTTACGGCGGTGGCTTCTTTCGGCATTGGCAATATGACACAGGCAAACTCTATTTCTGCGGCGGTCAACGGTACTTTTCATGTGCCGACTTGGATTACCGGACTGGTCATTGCCGTTCTGGCTTTTGCCACTTTGATTGGTGGAATTCAGTCTGTTTCCAAGGTTTCTTCCGTGTTGGTTCCAGCTATGGCTGCTTTGTATATGCTGGGCGGACTTATCTGCATTTTCTGCAATATCCGCAATGTACCGGCCGGCCTTGCAAAAATTTTTTCCATGGCATTTTCTGTTCACGCGGCGGCCGGTGGCGTGGGCGGCACGATTCTTGTGAGCATGACCAATGCCATGCGGGCTGGATGTGCACGCGGCGTCTTTTCCAATGAAGCCGGACTTGGTTCAGCGGCAATCACCGCAACGGCTGCGTCAACGGACAGACCGTCCCGGCAGGGCTATATCAGCATGACCGGAACTTTTTTCGATACGATTGTGGTTTGTTCTGTCACCGGACTGGTCATTGCTTCCTCCGGCGTGCTGGGTATGCAAGGTGCCAACGGTGCTTTACTGGACGGTACCGGTTTGACCACAGCGGCTTTTCAGAGTGTGCTTGGCCCGGCGGGTGCATGGCTGGTGACCATTTGCATTGCCCTGTTCGCGTTTTCCACGATTATCGGATGGGAATATAATGGTGAAAAAGCATTGGAATTTTTAGTGCATGGCCCTTCCGCACGCTACCTTTACCGCACCGCTTTTGCTGTGGTTGCTTTTTTGGGTGCAACGGTGGAGATGAAAATGGTGTGGAACATTTCTGACATCATGAATGCCCTGATGGCAGTGCCAAACTTAATAAGCCTGCTGGCGCTCAGCAAAGTTCTGGCTAAGGAAACCCGTGTTTATCAGAAAGAGGTCGTGCTGCCGGAAAAGCTGGAGAATCGTAGGCGCCGCAGAGAAAAATTCACCAAGCGTGCGGCATAGCCTATCAAAAAAGGAGGCATCAACTTGCCTCCTTTTGCTGTCCGTTTATTCAATTACACAGCCTGCTAGCAGATAGACAGCGGAACTCAGAACACAAAAAGTACCGGTCAGAATGGTGGCAGCCCATGTGAAAATTTCCGCACTGCGTTTTGGCACGGAGCGAATATGCTTCAGCACAGTGCCAATGCCGATGCCTCCCAGCAGAACGGTGGGAACAATATAGCGAAAGCTTTGTGTGCAGGCATAAGGTTCCTTAAAGCAAAACCAGATATAAAATGCCAAATAAGTAATATACAAAGTAAGAAAGAACGTTGCATATGGGCGATTGTGATGCCGGTCGCACATTGTCCGAACGACAGCCGCTGCCATGCAGACCAGCGAGCTTATCACAATGACGATATTTACATAAAACAGCATTTGCGCGCATTTCAGCCCGCTGCCGCTGTGAAAAAGCCATGCTTCATCGAACATGGAAGTTTTCAGCAGTGCGACAAAGAGGTTGTATTCAAAAATGTGATTTTTCCAGTCCCAATGTTCAAAAACCGAACGGTGCTGCCAGTCAATGCCAAAAAATCTTTCTGCCGGGCTGTAATTTCCGACATACTGCGGGTTGTCCGGCTTCAGACCGGACACGGCACCGAATGGAATACCAAATCGCATTTTACAGTAAATGCTCCACCACATTCCAAGCGGAATGCAGACGGCGAAAAATAGCAGGAACTGTTTCCAGAGAGCCGCGCGGTGTCCCTTTGATTGCCTCAGCTTTATCAGGAAGATGACGGCGACGGCAGGGGCGGTTAAAGCTCCGGAGGACTTTGCCATCATGGAAAATCCAATGCAGGCGGCCAGCAGCACAATGTTTTTTCCAGTGGGCTGCTGATACCAGCGCACTGCATACAGAATAGCCGCAAAGGACAGCAAAATGCAGAGCATATCATTGTTTATGCTGCCGGAAAGAATCATCAGAGAGGGATGGAAGCAAAGCAACGCAAAAGGAATGACAAGCGCCGCCCCGTCAAAGTGCAGCAGGCGCAGAATGCGGTAGGAAATAATCAGTACAGCACAGGAGGCAAACAGTGTCAGAAACTGCACGTTTTCCACAGCAGTCTCAATTTCGGTGCCAAACTGCAGCTGCAGCCGAATCCACAGCGCACAGAGAAAGTAGTGCAGCGGCGGATGATAAAATTCCCATACCGAGCGAGGGTCAAAATCCGGTAGGGCAAAATTGTGAGTCACCAAATAAAGCATATATGCCTGATGCCCAAAATCATCCTGTATATAGGAAACATCGTGCTGACGGGTGAGATAGTCGGTATAAAGGATATAGACCGCACGCAGAACAAAAGCTGCGGCACCCAGCAAAACACACGCCAAACGGGCTGAAAACTTGTCATTTAGATAAAACCAGAGTGCGGTTGCGGCCAGTGCCAACAGGGCCAGCAAAGCAAGCATTTCCAATTGAAAGGGACTGTTTGCGAGCAGATAAAGCAGGCAGACACAGCAGATTGCCAGACAGACTCCCACTGCCGCCATCCAACCATTCGATGTGTTGTTGCTCGCCTTTTCTGCCGGTTTGGTGTGGTGAAACAGCAGGAACCCAACTGCCGTTGCGGCCAGCGGAATTATCAGCAGAATCATGCTGCGGTTTTCCAAAATATTGTCGGAGTTTCCAAGCGGAAAAGCAATGTAAAGCAGAATGCAGCCCAGTATCAGCAGCAGATATGGATGAGAAGAAATGCTAATACGGTTTTGACTTTTTTCCATAGGAACGCCTCACCCTTATTCTTCCTTTTCTTCCTGATAGTCTGTATCTGTGTTTACATTCCAAATAGCGGACTTATCCGTGCTGCCGGAGAGAATATTGTCTACTGTCAGGAAGGCCGTCATCATGGAATGGTCCATATTGTTGTAGCGATGCTGTCCGTTGCGGCCAATGCAGTACAAATTGGAAAACTGATTCAGATAACCGACCAGTGTGTCCATCTGAGAATATGTATCAAAATAAGCGGGATAGGCTTTCTTCACACGCTCCCGGTGAGAGTCCAAAATATCATCTGCTGAGGAGAGGACCCCCATTTTCAGCAGTTCTTCGGCGGCAAAAGCAGTACATTGCTGTTCTGTCATGCTCCAGAAAGCATCCCCTTCTGTGCAGAAATATTCCAAGCCAATCCAAACGGTGTCCGCGGGCTTTTCCACCATGTAAGGGGACCAGTTGTTGAAAATTTGCAGACGACCAAGGCGCACGTCGGTATCCTGAATGTAAATCCAGCAGTCTGGTACAATATTCCCCAGCGTGCGGATATTCGTTTCATTTTTTAGATTCAGTTTCTTTACAAGGAAGCCCACTGTCACAAAGTCACGATAGGGCAACCCGGCAGCGATGGAAGCAATGTCCCACGGCACATTTTCCATGCCGCCGACAAGGTCTTTCACCGGCATAGAGGAGAGAAAAATGTCACCGGGAATGACTTCGGTACCTTGTGCTGTTTCTGCAGTTACAGAAATGATTTTCCCATCCTCTGTATGAATTCCGGTGACACGGCAGTGTCTGCGCAGGGTACCGCCCATCGCTTCAATTTCATCGGCGGTCTGTTCCCAGAGCTGCCCGGGGCCGTATTTTGGGTACTGAAACTGCTCAATCAGCGAGGTTTCCGCCGTGCTCCCCTTTTTACCGGCGGCTTTTTTGAGCATATCTTTCAGCACAGCGGAAACGGACAGTCCCTTCACCCGCTGGGAACCCCAGTCGGCGGAAATGTCGCGCGGATGCCGTCCCCAGAGCTTTTCCGTATATCCCTCAAAAAACATACTGTAGAGTTTTTTGCCGAAGCGATTGATATAAAAATTTTCCAGACTTGTTTCCGGCAGCTTGGCAGTGCAGGCGTGCAAATAACTGCATCCTGCCTGAAAAGTGGAAGCAAGCCCAAGATTGCGGAAAGTCTGCGGCTTCATGGTGATTGGGTAGTCAAAAAATTTCTGATGATAGTAAATTCGGGAAACGCGCCTGCGGGTGAGCATGACACGGTCCTCTTTCTGCGGGTCAGGGCCACCGGGAGCCAGTGTGCTTTCCCTTCCCAGAGCAGCGTCATCATAGGAGGGAGCGCCCTGTGCCGGCATTCGCGCTGCCCACCATTGGTTGACACGGCTTTCCTTGGAAAAGAAGCGGTGGCCGCCAATGTCCATGCGATTGCCATGCCAGCGGACTGTGCGGGAAATGCCGCCGATTTCTCCGCTTTCCTCCAGAATCGTAACCGCATAGCTGTTTCCGGCGCGTGTCAGCAGGTCATGTGCGGCAGTCAGTCCTGCCGGCCCCGCGCCGATAATGATGACTCTTTTCATGCAGTAAACTCCTTTCAGTAAATCCCTCACAATACAGCGCTTATAGCAGAAAAAATTTAGTAAACAAGTTCAAATTTATAAACCATTTTAACAGAAGTAAGAAGGCTTGTACAGCAAAAGCACGCGAATGGGCACAGGCAAAAATGACGTCTTGACAAAAAAGGCGGAATGCGGTATAATCACATTGCTTGTAAAGCCAAGCACTTTACAGGAATGGGGGGTATCTGCTTTGGCGAAAAATCTTGAGATCTCAATTCTGCTTGATTTTTATGGCTCTATGCTGACAGAGAAGCAGCGGGAAGTTATCTCCTGCTATTATAATGACGACCTTTCTTTGTCAGAAATTGCGCAGAATGAGGGGATTACCCGTCAAGGTGTGCGTGACTCCATTAAGCGCGGGGAGGCACAGCTTTTGGATATGGAGCAGAACCTCGGCCTGCTGCGTAAATCCCGTGAACGTGCAGAGGCTTATGCAGCTATCCGGCAGTTCGCTGAGCATATCCGCGATTATAATAGCCGCTTCGTTTATGATAAATCCATTACGGAACAAATCGAAAACTTGCTGAAAATTCTCGGCAAACTGGAAAATTCTGACTGACAGGAGGCGAGTCCATGGCATTTGAGAGCCTGACAGACAAACTTTCCGCTGCATTTCGGCGGCTGAAAAGCAAAGGCAAACTGACAGAAGATGATGTAAAGGCAGCAATGCGTGAAGTCCGCCTGGCATTGCTGGAAGCGGACGTTAACTACAAGGTTGCAAAGGAATTTACCAAAAAAGTCAGTGAGCGTGCTGTTGGCAGCGAAGTCATGGAAAGCCTGACGCCTGGCCAGATGGTTGTGAAAATTGTCAATGAGGAATTGACAGCACTGATGGGCGGCGAGGAAGAACGGCTGAAAATGCCTTCTTCCGGGCCGTGCATTGTGATGCTCTGTGGATTGCAGGGTGCCGGCAAAACAACGCATGCAGCAAAATTGGGCCGACTGCTGAAAAAAGAAGGCCATCGTCCGATGCTGGTAGCGTGCGATGTTTACCGTCCTGCAGCTATCAAACAACTCCAGATTGTGGGGGAGCAGGCGGGTGTGCCGGTCTTTGAAGAAGGGCAGGGCGATCCGGTGCAGATTAGCCGGGACGCCGTTCGCCACGCAAAGGACTATGGCAATGACTTTGTGCTGATTGATACGGCCGGCCGTTTACAGATTGACGAAAAGCTGATGGATGAACTGGAAAACATTAAGAAAGCGGTTGAACCGAGTGAGATTTTGCTGGTTGTGGACAGCATGACCGGTCAGGAAGCCGTCAATGTTTCCAAGTCTTTCGATGACAAGCTGGGTATTACCGGCGTTATTTTGACGAAGTTGGACGGTGATACCCGAGGTGGTGCTGCACTGTCCGTTAAAGCAGTCACAGGCAAACCGATTAAGTATGCGGGTATTGGTGAAAAGTTGGATGACATTGAAGTCTTTCACCCTGACCGGATGGCTTCTCGCATTCTTGGTATGGGCGATGTGCTGACACTGATTGAGGATGCACAGTCCAAAATTGATGAGAAGAAAGCTGCCCAGACTGCCAAGCGGATGATGCAGAATAAGCTGGACTTCAATGACCTGCTTGCGCAGTTTGACCAAGTGAAAAAAATGGGCCCCATGCGCGGCATCCTCGAAAAGTTCGGCATGGATACCCGCAAGTTAAGTGACAGTCAGCTTGATGACCGGATGATTGACCATGAAAAAGCCATCATCCTTTCCATGACACCGGACGAACGGGAAAAACCCGCGCTTATCAATCCGGCCCGCAAGCGCCGTATCGCGGCAGGCAGCGGCACGCGTGTGGAGGATGTGAACAAGCTGTTCAAGTCAATGGAGCAGATGCAGAAACTGATGAAGATGGTTAAGAACAAAAAAGGCAAATTTCGCCGGATGCCTCCAATGGGGGGTGGAATGCCACCAATGGGTGGTATGCCGGGCGGAATGCCTTTCTGAAAACCTGATAATTCACGGAATCACCGGCTGATGCCCTGAATTCCTGATTATGATATTTATTTTATTATTTTTTATTGTTGCTGGAGGTAACTAATATGTCAGTAAAGATTCGTCTGCGCCGTATGGGTGCAAAGAAGAACCCGTTCTATCGTATTGTTGTGGCAGATTCCCGTTTCCCGCGTGACGGCCGTTTCATTGAGGAAATCGGTTCTTATGATCCGCTTAAGGAGCCTGCCGAGGTTAAGGTCGATGCTGAGAAGGTCAAGACTTGGGTAAAGAACGGCGCACAGCCGACCGATACCGTGAAGCGCCTCTTCAAGCAGAATGGTGTTCTCTGATAAAAAGGAGGTTCATTCCATGGAGGAACTCTTGATTTCCATTGCGCAGGGACTGGTTGAGGACCCTGCGGCGGTTCATGTGACTGTGGACGAGCCTGCAGAGGATGGCACAGTTACTTATCATCTTCATGTTGCTGAAAAGGACATGGGGCGTGTGATTGGCAAACAAGGCCGCATTGCAAAGGCAATCCGTGTGGTTATGCGTGCAGCAGCCACCAGGCAGGACACCAAGGTGTCTGTGGAAATAGACTGACGAATTTCAGAATCTGCCGCAGGCCCTAGCGCTTGCGGCAGTATTTTTCTTTGGAGAAAACCGAGCGGATAAATCAGGAGGGTGCAAATGAAATCAGAGTATCTTGAGGCCGGACGGATTGTCGGAACACATGGTGTGCATGGTGAGCTTCGGCTGGAGCCGTGGTGCGATTCCCCGCAGTTCCTGCAGAAGTTCCAGACGCTCTACTGGGAAAAAGACAAAGCGCCTGTGCGGGTGCTGTCCTCCCGCGTGCACAAAAACTTGTTGCTTGTTACACTGGAGGGTGTGACAGCACTGGAGCAGGCAGACACTTTGCGGGGACGTGTGCTGTGTTTTCGGCGGGAAGATGCGCCGTTGCCGGAGGGCACATTTTTCCGGCAGGATTTGATTGGCCTTTCAGTGCGGGACAGCCAGACCGACAAGGTGCTGGGAACTTTGACAGAAGTTTATGAAACCGGCGCAAATGATGTCTATGAAATCAGCGACAGTAATGGCAAAAAATTTCTTTGCCCGGCAATTCCACAAGTTGTGAAGAAAATTTCATTGGATGACGGAACGATAGAAATTGCGCCGATGGAGGGTATGCTGGATGCGGATTGACCTTATCACGCTGTTTCCAGAAATGTGCGAAGCGGTTTTGGCGGAAAGCATTGTGGGGCGCGGCAGAAAGCGCGGCGCCGTGCAGATTGTGCCGCACCAGCTGCGCACCTATGCCCATGACAAGCACAGCACGGTGGATGATACGGTTTTCGGCGGCGGTAAAGGGATGTTGCTGATTGCAGAGCCGATTGCGGCCTGTTTCGATGATTTGATTTGTACGCTTGGAAAAAAGCCGCATATCCTATATATGAGCCCACAAGGCAGGCCAATGAATCAGGCATTGCTGCGGGAACTGAATCAGTATGAGAACCTCTGTGTTCTCTGCGGTCATTATGAGGGTGTGGATGAGCGTGTGCTGGAAAATTATGTGGATGAAGAAGTTTCGCTGGGCGACTTTGTGCTGACTGGCGGAGAACTGCCTGCACTTTGTCTGATCGATTCCATCGCAAGACTGCAGCCGGGTGTCTTGGCGGCCGACGAATGCTTTATGGAAGAAAGCCACTATAATGGTTTGTTGGAGTATCCACAGTACAGCCGCCCGCAGGTTTGGCGTGGAAAAAGTGTGCCGCCGGTTTTGATGACCGGGCATCACGCCAACATTGCTCATTGGCGGCATGAGCAGAGCCTGCTGCGCACCCTGCACAAACGTCCGGATATGCTGGAGCGTGCGCCACTGACCGAACAGGACAAAAAATTCCTTTCGGATTACAGAAATGCAAAGCAGGGATAGAAACCTCTGGTAAACTTTCACAAACTAGTTCAGAGAAGCTAAAAGTTTTCAACATTTATAGCAAATTGCACGAATAAGTTTCCGGCAGGGTGCCTCCCACTTAGGAATAAATCCAAACTTTTGTTGCAATGATTGACCACTTGTTGAAACGTGCTATAATAACTGTAATGATAGCAGAAGCGTCAGGCTGCGCTACTGTCACGCTGTATGTAACCCTTGTTATAGAAATTTTATCACTTGAAATTTTATTCGTTAGGAGCGAATCAGAATGTGTGTTAAAGAAGTTTTAGTCCAGAATCAGGTTGGCCTGCATGCTCGTCCGGCAACCTTTTTCATTCAGAAGGCGAATGAATATAAATCCTCCATCTGGGTGGAAAAAGAGGAGCGCCGCGTGAATGCAAAGAGCCTGCTTGGTGTACTTTCTCTTGGCATTGTCGGCGGCACCACTATCCGCATCATTGCAGACGGCCCTGATGAGGAAGATGCAGTGAACAGTCTTATTGATTTGGTAAAATCCGGCTTTGCAGAGTAATCTGCTGCAGAAGGCTGCCCCGTAAGCACGGTTTTTCCGTGGCGGGGCAGCTTTTTTATCTTTTAAGGAGGCGGGCAGGATGATTACAGAGGAGAAACGGCGGGAGCTGCGCAAAAAGGCTATGAATCTGCCCTTGCATCCGGGCGTGTATATCATGCATGACAAAAGCGGAGAAATTATCTATATTGGAAAAGCAAAAGCGCTGAAAAACCGTGTCAGCCAATATTTCGGCAGTGAAAAGAATCACCAAGAAAAGGTTCGCCAGATGGTCGCTCATGTGGACTGGTTTGAATATATCCTGACGGACAGTGAATTTGAGGCACTGGTGCTGGAGGCAAGCCTGATTAAGCAGCACACGCCAAAGTATAATATTCTGCTGAAGGATGATAAGGGTTACCATTATATAAAAATTACCAATGAGGCATGGCCGCGAATTTCTCAGGCAAAGCAGGTGCAGGATGACGGCGCAAGGTATCTGGGGCCGTATGTCAGCTCCTGGGCAACCAAAGAGAGTGTGGATGAGGCACTGAAAATTTTCGCTTTGCCGGACTGCACCCGTCGGTTTCCGCAGGACATCGGCAAGCGCCGCCCATGCCTAAATTATTACATTAAGCAGTGCTGCGCGCCGTGTCTTGGAAGAATCTCGCAGACGGAGTATCAGGGACTGGTGGAGGAAGCCATTGAATTTGTGCAGGGCGGCAGTAATGCTTCCGTTAAAAAGCTGGAGCAGCAGATGCGGGAAGCCAGTGAAAAGCTGCAGTTTGAGCGTGCGGCGCGTCTGCGTGACCGCTTGCAGGCAGTGAAGCGCATGGCAGACCGGCAGAAAGTGGTTGCCAACAGTGTGCCGGAACAGGACGTCATTGCGCTGGCACAAGGAGCGGCGGCCGCGTGCTTTCAGGTATTTCGCTTTCAGGATGCCCGGCTGTATGACCGGGAGAGCTTTCCTATGGGGCCGGTTGGGGAGCCAGAAGAAGCCCGCGGAGAGTTCTTGGAACGTTATTATTCTATTCGAGACAAGATTCCACCGCGTATCACACTGGACGGCCCGGCAAAGGACAGCGAACTGCTGGAGCAGTGGCTCACCGAAAAAGCGGGACGCGCGGTACACATTGTCCTCCCGCAGATTGGTGAACAGGCAAAGCTGGTGGAAATGGTGCGCAGCAATGCGGCGGAGCAGGTGGCGCAGAGTACCGGACGTACCGGGCGGGAAGCCAGTGCGCTGGACGAACTGGGCAGACTGCTCGGCCTGCAGAATCCGCCGCAGTATATTGAATCCTATGATATTTCCAATCTGGCAGGAGAGGACAATGTGGCGGGCATGGTTGTCTATGAGAACGGCAGACCACTCAAATCCGCCTACCGCAAATTCAAAATCCGCACCGTGGAGGGGCAGGACGATTATGCTTCCATGCATGAGGTGCTGACTCGTCGCTTTCAGGAATACGAGGCACACAAGGGCGAAGAAGACGGCTTTGGCCGATTGCCGGACTTGATTCTGCTGGACGGCGGCAAAGGGCAGGTTAGTGCGGTGCGTCCGGTGCTGGAACAGTTTGGACTAAAGATTCCACTTTTCGGCATGGTGAAAGACAGCAGCCACCGCACACGGGCGATTACTGGTGACGGAGGGGAAATTGCCATCAACTCACACCGTGCTGCGTTTACACTGGTGTCCAGTATACAGGATGAAGTACACCGTTGGGCCATCGGCTATCACCGCCAAAGCCGGAAGAAGCATGCGTTTTCTTCCACATTGACACAAATTGAGGGAATCGGTGAAAAGCGTGCCAAGTCGCTGCTGCATCATTTCCGCACGATTGCGGCGATTCAGGAAGCCACCATGGAGGAACTGGAAGGTGCACCGGATATGACACATCCTGCGGCAGAAAAGGTTTATGCTTACTTTCACGGTGAAAAAGCCTGACTGCCGGAAATCTGTCATTCTGCTATTGTTGAAGTTGACAGATACGCATTGGAATGCGATAATAGTAGCCATGATGTAAAAACGTGTGAAGGAAAGGGGTTCGATCCCATGCGTGTAATTACCGGTACTGCGAGAGGACGTCGTTTGGTCACCCGCGAGGGTCTGGAAACCCGCCCGACAGCGGAGCGCGTGAAGGAAGCAATGCTTAACATTGTACAGTTTCAGGTGGAGGGGCGCCGAGTGTTGGATGCGTTTGCCGGTTCCGGACAGCTTGGAATTGAGGCACTCAGCCGTGGGGCGGCCCACGCAGTCTTTCTGGACAGCAATCGGGAAAGCGTGGCAGTCATCCAAAAAAATCTGGAGACAACCGGTTTGGCGGACAGGGCAGAGGTGCACCAGACGGATGCTTTGATTTTTCTGAACCGGGAAGCGCTGCCCTATGACCTGTGCTTCTTGGACCCGCCGTATCGGACAGGCCTGTTGCAGAAAGCACTGCCATTATGTGCGGCAGCCATGAATCCGGGCGGCATTATCCTCTGTGAGCATCCGCTGGACGAGCAGATGCCTGAAGAAGCCGGTGACTTCCGCAAAAGCCGTACCTATCAGTACGGCAAGATTATGGTTACAACTTTTGTGCATAAGGACGTGTAAACGTGAAAGAAGATAGAGTCGCAATCTGTCCGGGCAGCTTTGACCCGGTTACACTTGGGCATCTGGATATTATCCGCCGCTCCTGCAAGCTGTTTGACAAGGTCATTGTCGCAGTGCTGGATAATCCGGAGAAAAAGACCGCCTTTACCACTGAGGAAAGGATGGATATGCTTCGCTGCTGTACACAAAATCTGCCGCAGGTGGAAGTTGACTGTTTCCATGGGCTGTTAGCGGAATATGCCCGGCAGAAGAAGGCAGTTGTGGTTGTGCGTGGCCTGCGTGCACTCTCTGATTTTGAGTATGAGTTCCAGATGTCCCTAACAAACCGGAATCTTAACCCAAATCTAGAAACAATTTTCTTTAATACACAGGCGGAAAATATGTTTCTGAGTTCCAGTGTGGTCAAACAAATTGCAGCCTTCGGTGGTGATATTTCCAAATGTGTCCCGCAGAGTATCATGCAGGAAATTACAGACCGCATCTATGCAGGAGGGAATCAACATGAGTGAAGAAAATACAGTCAGTTCAGAGGAACTGATTGATGAACTGTATGAGATGCTGGAAAAAGCGTGGAGCCTGCCGCTGAGTCATGGACGTGCTGTGGTGGACGGCGATGAAGTGCGTCAGATTCTGGAGGAACTGCGAGAATCTCTGCCGCAGGAAATCCGCAAGGCACGCTCGATTGTCGCTGACCGCAACAAAATTATGGAGGACTCCAAAAAAGAGGCGGACAGCATCGTCCGTTCCGCTGAAGAACGCGCCAAAGTAATGCTCAATCAGCAGACAATCCTGCGGCAGGCACAGAAGCAGGCAGATGATTTGATTGCCACCACACAGAAACAGACGCGCGAAATGCGGCACGCCAGCGGAGAATATGTAGATGACTTGATGCGCCGCGCTGACGAGGGACTGACGGAGACGCTGACTTCCCTGCGCACTGCGCGTCAGAGTATCCATGCTGCCGCTGCTCATGCCGGAAAACGCAAGAGATAAATTCAAAGCCAAAAGGCAGTGTACATGAAATATGTGGGGACTGTGTATCCGGTTGCGCATCAACGATTTCCGACTTACATAAGGGAATGTTCTGATTCTTTCCGGCCTTGTTTTGTTGACAGGAGATACATTGCTTCTGCTGGTTCATTTTTGAGTATATTTGGCAGGAAATTTAATTACAATTTTGTAAGGTGGGTTTACCGGAAGCAGCGCGGAGGATGCGTGCTTCTGAATTCATTTCTGGGCTGCAGTTGGATGCAGCCCTTGTTTTTTGTCTAAATCGGCCGAATTTGACTCGGACAGCATAAAAGTGCAGATTGAGCTTTTTTTCTGCATATGATAGGATAATACTATGGATGGAGGTGAAACAAATGCCTGACAATATTTTGGCGGCTATGCCGTTTGTCTGGCTGGTGCTGGTGGTGATTGCGGCAGCTGTGGAAGCGGCTACGACGCAGTTAGTCAGTATTTGGTTTGCTGTCGGCGGTATTGCGGCGGTGATCGCGGCTGCATTGGGTGGAGATTTGTTTGTGCAGGGCGGCGTTTTCCTAGCTGTGACGGTGCTAACACTGGTGCTGACACGTCCGCTGGTAAAGAAAATTACAAAGTTTAAGAAGACGGAAACAAATGCAGACCGTTATGTTGGCAAGCCCGGTATTGTAACGGAAGAAATCAACAATACCACCGGTCATGGGCAGGTCAAGGTGTTTGGCAGCATCTGGACGGCCCGTTCCGAAGGCGACACTGTGATTCCGGCGGGGGAAAATGTTATTGTGAAAAGGATTGAGGGTGTCAAATTGATTGTTGATAAGCAGTGAGAACTCGCCGACTGTAAACTGAGGCCGTGCTTATGCGTATCGCATCAGCACAAAGAGAGGAGAAAATATGCAATATGGTATGTCGATTGGTTTGATTTTACTTGCAGGAGTGGTTGTTCTGCTCCTGATTATCCTGATTTCCAATATTAAGATTGTTCCGCAGGCACATGCCTATGTGGTGGAACGTTTGGGCGCTTACCATGCAACATGGGAAACGGGTCTGCATTTTAAAATTCCATTCATTGAAAAAGTGGCAAAAAAAGTTTCCCTGAAGGAACAGGTCATCGATTTTCCGCCGCAGCCAGTGATTACAAAAGATAATGTCACCATGCAGATTGATACTGTGGTCTATTTCCAGATTACGGACTCGAAACTTTACACCTATGGTGTGGAGCATCCGCTGTCTGCAATCGAAAATCTTTCCGCAACAACTCTGCGTAATATCATTGGTGACTTGGAACTTGACCGCACGTTGACCAGCCGTGATTTCATCAACACCAAAATCCGTACGATTCTGGATGAAGCGACCGATGCATGGGGCATAAAAGTTAACCGTGTGGAACTGAAGAATATTCTTCCGCCGAAGGAAATTCAGGATAGCATGGAGAAACAGATGAAGGCAGAGCGTGAGCGCCGTGCCCGTATTCTGGAGGCAGAGGGACAGAAGCAGAGTGCTATTTTGGTGGCAGAGGGCGAAAAACAAAGCACCATCCTGCGTGCGGATGCACAGAAGGAAGCATCTATCCGTCAGGCAGAAGGCCAGGCAGAGGCAATCCGCGATGTACAGGGTGCTTATGCGGATGCTTTGAAGCTGCTCAATGCTGCTAATCCGAGCGACCGCGTCATTGCACTCAAGGGTCTGGAAACTCTGCAGAAGGCTGCAGATGGAAAAGCAACCAAGATTATCATTCCGTCAGAGATTCAAGGCCTTGCCGGTTTAGCCGTATCTTTGAAAGAAATGATTACAGACCCGAAGGATGCAGAGTAAAAATCAGGCATTATTCTGAATTTTCTGCAAAATTTGCTGGGAACCTTGCATTTGTTCGGATTTTCCCCTACAATAAGAATAGCATAAGAAGTTTGGGGGGCGAGAAGATGAATCATTTTCTCTGGTCTCCTTCACGCTTCTTTTAGAAACTGTACTTCCTTTTGGGGGCGCAGTTTCTTTTTATGTAACCCTATTTTATAAAAACAGGAGTGGTGGCAATGGCAGTGAAAAAAGTGGCAGTCATAATGGGTAGTGACAGCGATTTCCCCACAGTCAGTAAGGCAATCAAAAAACTGAAGGCTTTTGAGATTCCCTATGAAGTGCATGTAATGAGCGCACACCGTACACCGGAAAAAGCGGTTTCCTTTGCGCGCGGTGCTAAGGCGGCCGGCTTCGGTGTGATTATCGCTGCGGCAGGCATGGCTGCGCATTTGGCGGGTTTCCTTGCGGCAAACACAACGCTGCCGGTTATCGGTGTTCCCATCAAGTCCGCCAATCTCGGCGGCATGGAAGCACTGCTCGCTACCGTGCAGATGCCCAGCGGCATTCCGGTTGCGACAGTTGCCATTGACGGTGCGGAGAATGCGGCAATTCTTGCGGCGCAGATGCTGGCACTTTCCGATGAAGCACTTGCCGGAAAGTTGGAGCAGGCAAAGAAAGATATGGAGGAGGGCGTCGCCAGAAAAGACGCGGTCATTCAGGAACGGCTGAAAGATTTATAAACTGGTTTCAAATCTCTGTCTAACGTGCGGCAATCAATGCAGAAACAACAGAAATTCGGAGGATTCCTATGAATCAAAACAGTTACAGCAGCAGTTACAAAGCAGCCGGTGTGGACGTGACTGCCGGTTATCGTTCTGTCGAACTGATGAAGCAGTTTGTGGCGCGAACAAAAACGGCCGGTGTAGTTTCCGGTATTGGCGGTTTCGGCGGTCTGTTTCAACCCAATCTTTCCGGAATGCAGGAGCCGGTGCTGGTTAGCGGAACCGACGGCGTTGGCACGAAGCTGAAGATCGCTTTTCTGATGGACAAGCATGACACAGTGGGCATTGACTGTGTCGCCATGTGCGTTAATGATGTCATTTGCTGTGGTGCCCAGCCGCTGTTCTTTCTGGACTATATCGCGACAGGACGCAATTTTCCGGAAAAGACGGCCGCAATCGTCAGCGGTGTGGCGGAAGGCTGTGTGCAGGCGGAAAGCGCTTTGGTCGGCGGAGAAACAGCAGAGCATCCCGGGTTGATGCCGGACGAGGAATATGACCTTGCCGGTTTTTCCGTGGGCATTGTGGACAAAGCGAAAATTATTGACGGAAGCAAAGTGCAGGCCGGCGACGTGATTATCGGTCTGCAGTCTTCCGGTGTGCATTCCAATGGCTTTTCGCTGGTGCGCAAAGTGCTTGGCGTTGATGAAAATTCTGTTAAAAAATATGTGCCGGAACTGGGCAAAACATTAGGGGAAGCCCTGCTCACTCCTACCCGCATTTATGTGAAACCGATGAAAAAGCTGATGCAGGCTGTGCAGGTGAAGGCAGTTTCTCATGTGACCGGCGGCGGTTTCTATGAGAATGTGCCGCGGATGCTGCAGCACGGTATGACTGCCAGAATCCATATTTCCGCCATTGAAAAGCTTCCCATTTTTTCTCTGATTCAGCAAGCGGGAAAAATTTCGGAGCGGGATATGTATAATACGTTCAATATGGGAATCGGAATGTGCTGTGTTGTATCGCCGGCAGATGCAGACACAGCCGTGCGCACTCTGAAGGAAGCAGGTGAGAAGGCTTCTGCGATCGGTGAGATTGTCAGCGGGGAGGACGGCGTGGTCTTATGCTGAACATTGCCGTGCTGGTTTCCGGCGGCGGAACAAATTTGCAGGCACTGATTGATGCACAGAACCGCGGAGAAATTCCCAATGGACACATTTCTCTGGTTATTGCCAGTAAACCGGATGCCTATGCGCTCAAACGTGCCGAAAAGGCGGGTATTCCCACAGCAGTCCTGCGCCGGAAGCAGTTTTCCAGCCAGGAGGCCTATGATGATGCACTGCTCCAAAAACTTGCGGAGAACCGGACCAGCTTGGTTATACTGGCCGGCTTTCTGACGATTATTAGCAACCGTGTCATTCATGCATATGAAAACCAGATTCTCAATATCCATCCATCCCTGATACCTTCTTTCTGCGGGGAAGGATACTATGGTCTGCGTGTGCATGAAGAAGCACTGCGGCGCGGTGTGAAAGTGACTGGGGCAACCGTTCACTTCGTCAATGAAGTCTGTGACGGCGGGCCGATTATTTTGCAGAAAGCAGTGGCAGTGCAGTCGGGTGACACACCGGAAGTCCTGCAGCGCCGTGTGATGGAGCAGGCGGAATGGAAACTTCTGCCCAAGGCGGCGGCGCTTTTCTGTGCGGGCAGATTAGTAGTCAAAGATGGCAGAGTCGAAATCAAGGAGGAAGCGGAATGAAAATCAGAGAACTTGCAGCGGAACTCTCATCTAGCACTTACCCGGGGCGGGGCATCCTGCTTGGCCGCAGTCAGGACGGCAGCAGTGCAGCGATTGCGTATTTCATCATGGGACGCAGCGAAAACAGCCGCAACCGGGTGTTCATTCCCACGGCGGACGGCATTCAGACAAAAGCTTTTGATGAAAGCAAAATGACCGACCCGTCCCTGATTATCTATGCACCGGTGCGGCAGATTGGCGGCAAGACCATTGTGACAAACGGTGACCAGACGGATACCATCTATGATTTCATGTCCAAAGGGCATTGTTACCGCAAGGCGCTGCTCACTCGTACTTTTGAGCCGGACACACCGAATTTCACACCGCGTATCAGCGGCATCGTAAAACCAAACGGTGACTTTAATCTTTCCATTTTAAAAAGCGATGACGGCTGCCCGGACAACACCCTTCGCTATTTTTATGAGTATGAGAATCCGAAAGCCGGACAGGGACGTTACCTTCACACTTACGTTGGTGACGGCAGTCCGCTGCCCAGTTTCGACGGGGAACCGACCCCCGTTACAGTTCCCGGCACACTGGAGGAGTTTACCGATACTATTTGGCAGAACCTGAATCCGGATAACAAAGTTTCATTGTACACTTGCTTTATAGACCTGCAGACCGGAGAGCATACTTGGAAAATCGTCAACAAAAATGAATGAGGAGGGCAAACATGAAAGAACTGGAACTGAAATATGGCTGTAATCCCAATCAGAAACCGGCACGCGTCTTTATGCAGCAGGGTGAGCTGCCCATCACAGTGCTCAACGGCCGCCCGGGTTATATCAATTTGTTGGATGCCATGAATTCTTGGCAGCTTGTGCGGGAACTGAAACAGGCAACCGGACTGCCCAGCGCGGCTTCTTTTAAGCACGTCAGTCCTGCCGGTGCCGCAGTTGCGACAGAACTTTCCGATACGCTGAAGAAAATTTATTTTGTGGATGATCTGCAGCTTTCTCCGATTGCGAGCGCTTATGCGGCCGCGCGCGGTTCCGACCGGATGTCCTCTTATGGTGACTGGGCGGCACTTTCCGATGTCTGTGACAAAGAAACCGCCTTGCTCCTGAAACGGGAAGTATCTGATGGCGTCATTGCCCCCGGATACACGGATGAAGCGCTGGAAATTTTGAAAAAGAAGCGCAAGGGCACTTATAATATTGTGCAGATGGATGCTTCCTATCAGCCGGCGCCGATAGAGCACAAGGATGTTTTCGGCATTACCTTTGAGCAGGGACGCAATGAATTTAAGATTGACAAGGCACTGCTTCAAAATATTGTTACGAAAAATAAAGAACTGCCGGAAGCAGCGCAGCGGGATATGCTCATTTCCCTGATTGCCTTGAAATACACCCAGAGCAATTCTGTGTGCTATGTCAAGGACGGCAAGACAATCGGTGTTGGTGCCGGTCAGCAGAGCCGTATTCACTGCACTCGTCTGGCTGGGAACAAAGCCGATGTCTGGTGGCTGCGGCAGAATCCGAAAGTGCTTGCCTTGCAGTTTGTGGATAAGATTCACCGCCCCGACCGTGACAATACGATTGATAACTATATTTCCGATGAGTGGGAAGACCTGCTCCTGACGGATAATTGGAAGCAATTTCTGAAAGTGAAGCCGGAACCACTCACTCGTGAGGAAAAGAAAGCGTGGATTGCAAAGCTTTCCGGTGTGATACTGGGCAGTGACGCTTTCTTCCCATTCGGTGACAATATTGAGCGTGCACATAAGAGCGGCGTGCAGTATGTGGTGGAGCCGGGTGGTTCTATCCGTGACGACAATGTAATCGAAACCTGCGATAAATACGGAATGACCATGGCCTTTACGGGTATGCGCCTGTTCCATCACTGAGGGGTGCGCGTGATGAAAATTCTGGTAATTGGCGGCGGAGGACGGGAACACGCGGTCATCCGCAAACTGATGGAGAGCAGCCGTGTGGACAAAATCTACTGCGCACCGGGCAACGGCGGCATTGGCTGTGACGCGGAAAATGTGCCGATTCAGGCATCCGATATTGATGGTATGGTTGCGTTTGCAAAGGAAAACGGAGTCGGCATGGTCTGTGTGACGCCGGATGACCCACTGGCGGCAGGCATGGTGGACGCACTGGAAGCGGCAGGCATTCCGGCATTCGGGCCAAATCGTGCCGCTGCACAGATTGAGGCAAGCAAGGTTTTTAGCAAAAATCTGATGAAAACCCATCACATTCCCACAGCGGCCTATGAGGTGTTTGACAATCCTGCGGACACGCTTGCTTATATCCGAAAGCAGAATCGTTTTCCGACGGTTATCAAAGCAGACGGACTGGCACTGGGCAAAGGGGTTATCATTGCGCAGAATATGCAGGAGGCAGAGGATGCTGTCCGCACAATTATGCAGGACAAGGTCTTTGGAGCTTCCGGCAATCAGGTTGTTGTGGAGGAATTCCTTACCGGCCCGGAAGTGAGTGTGCTGGCATTTACAGACGGAAAAACGCTGAAACCGATGGTTAGCAGTAAAGACCACAAACGTGCGCTGGATGGCAACAAAGGCAAAAACACCGGCGGAATGGGCACCATCAGTCCGAATCCCTTCTATACCAAAGAAATTGCGGACGAATGTATGAAAACCATTTTCATGCCGACACTGAAGGCAATGAACGCGGAGGGCAGACCTTTCAAAGGCTGCTTGTACTTTGGTCTGATGCTGACACCGGACGGCCCGAAAGTCATTGAGTATAATTCCCGTTTTGGTGACCCAGAGGCGCAAGTTGTTCTGCCGCGGCTAAAAACCGATTTGGTCGATATTTTTGAGGCAACACGAAACGGCACACTGGATAAGCTCGACATTGTGTGGAAAGACGGTGCGTGTGCCTGTGTCATTATGGCAAGCGGAGGCTATCCAAGCAGCTACCGGAAAGGCATTGAAATCCACGGGTTGGATGCGTCTGGTCAGGTCAGTGGTGCGACGGTTTATCATGCCGGCACTGTAAAAAAGGATGGGCGATTTTACACCAATGGCGGCCGTGTGCTGGGCGTGACCTGCTCGGGGGATACGCTGGATATCGCGCTTGAGAAAGCCTATGCAGCGGTGGACAAAATCACATGGGATGGTGTGCAGTACCGCCATGATATCGGCAGGGCATAAGCGGACAGAAAGTGGGGGACTATGCGGTGACACTTCAGCAGCTTCGATATGTTTCCAAAATTGTGAGCTGCGGCTCTTTTAATGAAGCTGCCCGTCAGCTTTATATGGCACAGTCCACACTTTCCAGCGCGGTGAAGGAACTGGAAGAAGAACTAAAAATTGAAATCTTCCATCGCACGCCGCAGGGCATTTCTCTCACGGCGGAAGGAGCGGAATTCCTTTCCTATGCCCGTCAGATTTTGGAGCAGACGGAACTATTGGAACAGCGCTATTTACACTGCCCGCCCCAGCAGCAGCTTTGTGCTGTGTCCACTCAGCATTACGCTTTTGCAGTAGAAGCCTTTGTTGCTCTGATAAAAGAGGCGGATGCTTCCCAATATAAATTTACGCTGCGGGAAACGCGCACCCACGACATTATTGAAGATGTCAGTACCCTCCGCAGCGAAATCGGAATTTTGTATTTGAATGATTTTAACCGCAGCGTGCTGACCAAACTTCTGAAAGAAAAGCATTTGACCTTTCAGCCGTTGTTTTGTGCACAGCCGCACGTTTTTCTTAGCAGCGAACATCCATTGGCGAAGCGAAAGCGCATTGCTTTGGCAGATTTGGCACCTTATCCGCGGCTGTCCTTTGAGCAGGGTGAGTATAATTCATTTTACTATTCTGAGGAGATTCTGAGTACAGAGGAGCATGGCAAAAGTATTTATGTCAGTGACCGCGCCACACTTTTCAATCTGCTGATTGGGCTTAACGGCTACACCCTCTGTACCGGTGTGCTCAACAGTGACCTCAACGGCGAAAATATCATTGCGGTGCCGCTGGAGAGCCATGAAACCATGCAAGTTGGCTGGATATGCAACAGCAAGGCGGTTCTCAGCCGAATGGCGGAACGCTACCTGCAGAAGCTAAAGGAAATCTTGCGACAGGATGGTTTTACTGTGCTGTCCTGAAAAAATACAATCGAAAAAGGAGCACTCCCGGCAGACAAAGCTGCTTGGAAGTGCTCCTTTTGTTGTGTAATCAGTATTGAAAAGAGTTCCTAATTCTTAAACAGAGTGGCCGTTGCTTTACAGATTCTGCGTGCCACCAGCGGATTGTTCATTGTGTAAAGGTGAATGCCGTCCACACCATGGGAAACAAGGTCGACAATCTGGTCAACTGCATAGGCAATACCTGCATCCTGCATTGCTTCCGGATTGTCCCCATAACGGTCCATCATGGTGCGAAATTTTTCCGGCAGGGAAGCTCCGCAGAGACTGACCATACGTTGAATTTGCTTTTTGTTGATAACCGGCATAATACCAGCTTCCACCGGCGCGGTGATGCCGGCTGCACGCACACGCTTCAGAAAAGAATAGAAATAGGTATTGTCCAGAAAAAGCTGTGTAATCAGGTGACTGGCGCCGGCATCCGTCTTTTCCTTCAGGTGCCGGATGTCTGTTTTCATATCCGGCGCTTCCGGATGGACTTCCGGGTAACAGGCGGCGAGAATGTGGAAATTTCCGGCTTGCTTCAAAAAAGAAACGAGGGCAGAGGCATGGGGGAAATCCCCTTGCGGCTGTAAATCTGGCACAACATCCCCACGCAGCGCCAAAATATTCTGAATTCCATTTTCCTGAAATTCACTGACCATAGAAGCAGCTTGCTTATGGGAAAGATACAGGCATGGCAGATGTGCGACACTTTCAATGCCGTACTGCCGCTGAATTGCAGACGCAATTTGCACGGTGGATGCAGTATTCCCGTTGCCTGCCGCACCGTAAGTTACACTGATAAAATCCGGATGCAGCCCCTGCAAGCCGTCCAGTGTGCGATAAATGGTGTCAATCGGGGCACTCCGTTTCGGTGGAAATACTTCAAAGGAAAAAATAGTGCGGCCGTGAAACAGAGAGTCGGATATCATTGCTGCAACTCCTTCCGGACGGCTCTGGCGGCGGCTGTCAGGTTTCGCAGACTCGGCTCGGTTTCTGCCTTGCCGCGTGTTTTGAGTCCGCAGTCCGGATTTACCCAGAGTTTCTGGCAGTCCAGCTTGGTCAGCATTTTGTGCAGGGCATCTGTAATTTCCTTTTCAGATGGAACACGCGGGGAATGAATATCATAGACGCCGGGGCCGGTTTCTGTGCGGAAATGGGCGGCAGCCAATGCATCCAGAATCTTGAGGTCAGAGCGGGAAGCTTCAAAGGAAATCACATCCGCGTCCATAGCGTCAATATCCGGAATAATGTCTGTAAATTCGCTGTAACACATATGGGTGTGAATCTGTGTGGAAGCTTTGACACCGCTGTGCACCAGACGGAAAGCCGGAATTGCCCAGTCAAGGTATTCTTTGTGCCAGTCGCTTTTGCGCAGTGGAAGTTTTTCACGCAGCGCGGCTTCATCAATCTGAATGATACGAATGCCGTGTGCCTCCAAGTCCATGACTTCTTCACGGATAGCAAGCGCAATCTGCATGACGGAATCCCGGCGCGGAATATCCTCACGCGGGAAAGACCAGTTCAGAATGGTGACAGGACCGGTCAGCATTCCTTTGACAGGCTTTTTCGTCAGGCTTTGCGCATAAACTGCCCAGTCCACGGTGATTGGGCAGGAACGCGAAACATCGCCCCAGACAATCGGCGGTTTGACACAGCGGCTGCCATAGGACTGCACCCAGCCATTTTGGGTAAAGAGGAAGCCATTTAGGTGGTCACCGAAGTATTCCACCATGTCGTTGCGCTCAAATTCACCATGTACCAGCACGTCAAGACCAATGTCTTCCTGCAGGGCAATGCAGTCCGCAATTTGCTTTTTGAGAAAATCTGTGTATTCCTGATCGGTAATTTCGCCCTTATTGTGACGTGCACGCATGGACTTAACTTCTTTTGTCTGTGGGAAGGAGCCAATAGTGGTTGTCGGCAGAAGCGGCAGTTTAAATTCTGCTTTCTGAATTTTCTCACGTTCGGCGAAGTCGGGTTTGCGGGTGAAATCTTTGTCTGTCAGGCCGGCAACTTTGTCTCGCACGGCTGGATTGGATCCGGGACGCTGTGCCTGGAAAAGAGCTTCATTGGCAAGATAGTCCTTGTCCTGCTGTGCCTGTGCATTTTCAGTCAGTTGTGCCAGATGATGCAGTTCCGCTAGTTTTTCCTCAGCAAAGGCGAAGTAAGCTTTCTGGCTGTCCTGCAGAGTCGGTTCATTTTTCAGTGTATATGGAACGTGCAGCAGAGAGCAGGAAGTGGACAGAACCAACTGCTTTGTGCAGGACTTCAGTGTATTCAGAAGGTCAAGCACATCACGGCAGCGACTTTTCCAGATGTTTCTGCCATTGATGACGCCTGCGAACAGAGTTTTGTCCTGCGGGAAGCCGTGCTGAACCAGAGCAAGGCTGCGGCTGCCCTCCACAAAATCCAGACCAATGCCGTCAAAGGGAAGTGCAGCGGCCGTTTGGTAGCAGTCACGAATATCGCCGAAATAGGTTTGGAGCAGGACTTTTGTGCTGCCCTTTGCGGCAAGAATTGTCTGATACATGGATGCAAACAGCGCAGTGTCTTCTGCTGTCAGGTCTTTTACCAGCGCTGGCTCATCAAACTGAACCCATGCGGCACCCAGCTTTGCAAATTTGCCGAGGATGTCCGCATAAGCGGCGGCGATATCAGCGGCAAAGTCATGGGATGACAGCCCTTCCGCATACCAGGCAAGTTTCAAAAAAGTGAAAGGCCCAATTACTACCGGCTTGGTCTGGATGCCCAGTGCTTTTGCTTCTGTGAATTCGTCAAACGGTTTTGTACCGGTCAGCGCCAGATGCGTACCTGCTTCTAGTTCCGGCACCATATAGTGATAGTTTGTGTTAAACCACTTTTTCATAGGGAGAGCGTGCACATCGCCCTTTTCTCCTTGATAACCGCGTGCCATAGCAAACATAGTGTCCAGTGGGGCAAGCCCAAGTTTCTGATAACGCTGTGGCACCGCATTGAGCAGCACGGCAGTATCCAAAAGATTGTCATAGAAAGAGAAGTCATTGGATGGAATCAGGTCTATTCCGGCAGCCTCCTGCTTTTTCCAGTGTTCTGCCCGCAGCGCAGAAGCAGTCTGCTGCAGGTCTGCGCTGGTTATTTCATTGCGCCAGTATTTCTGCACGGCAAATTTCAGTTCTCGGTTTGCGCCGATGCGTGGATAGCCGATAACGGAAGTTAACATAAGTCAGCAGCCCCTTTTTCATTGTATTCTTATTAAAAAGAGTATAACACAAATCCTGACTTATCAGGTAATGATGGTTTTAGATGAACAGCTATCAAAAATACCGATAGCGACAACTATCGACAACTAAAATTATCCACCGCAGTAACAAGCACGGTGGATAAATTCTATAGAGATTATTTTTTAAAGGAAAACGGCGGACGCGTCGGACTTTTCTTTGAGATGCGGTACATCCATGGAAAAGCTTTCCACAAAAGAATTTTCTTTTGCAGGGAGCGCTCGGTATGGCTGCCAATGATGAGCATTTTATCATAGCCGCCGTGGCGAAGATACATATTGATGGTGTTATAGCTGCACCCCTCCTGCAGCAGAATGTCAATACAGGAGAAGATCGTTTTTGGAATCTGCTGCTCCTGAAACAGGGCAATCAGGTCTGCTGTGCCGCACTGGCTGGTGTGCAGGACATCCAGTATTCGCAGCATGGCGTCCGCACGCTGCAGGATATCATGCCCGCAGGGAGCGCTTTTGCCGCGGCATAATTCATGGGCGGTGTCACGCTGCAGAAAGGTTGGAGCCTGTGATACCGTATTTGCCAGCAGAATGCACCGCAGCAAGAATTCTTCTGCATAGCCGTAGCGGCATTCTTCTGAAAACTGAATGTGACTTTCCGTCAGAAATTTTGCGCGTACCATCACGGCGGAAATATCAATCGGCAATTCTCCCCGCAGCATCTGCTGAGCAAAGCCCTTGCTGTCCGGGCCGGTGCCGGGCAGGCGCTTAGCTGCATGGCGGGCGGAAATTTCCGTCATGCAGCCAAAGACGAGGTCGGCATTGGTGCGCTGGGCAGTCTGATAATAGGAACCAAGAAAGTTCCGATACAGACGTCTTGCAAACAGAAAGGAAACATAGGCGCCGTGCACGCGCGCAAGTCCGGTATTCAGGGCAGAGGCGATAGTGGTATCACCGTTTTGAATGACACAGCCGCGCAGATTTTCCGCATGAAGTGCTTGCACGGACTGAAGCACAGTGCTGTCCGTGGAACCGATGTCTATAATAATCAGTTCTGCTGGCAGGGTGCGGATTTGTTCTGCCGCGAACTGCACAATGCCGCCAACTTCCTTTTCCACATTCTGTACTGGAAGAACCAGTGATAAAATCGTATCAGACAAGCCAAATCCCCCTCAGTTGTGCCCGCTTTTCTCCTGTGGCGTATCTTTGCTCTGCAGGATAATCTGAACCGCATGACGAGCAGCTGTTTTTGTGACGGTAATGATGTAACCGCCGTAAGCGAAAGAATCACCAAGCGTCGGGACCTTGCCCAGATGCTCCATCACCCAACCGCTGACAGTTACATAATCAAAATTCTCTGCATCCAAATCAATGTGAAAGCAAGCAAAAAAGTCATCGAGCGCGGCGCTGCAGTCAACCAAATAGCGGCCATTCTCTATCTTTTTAAAATATTCAATTACCTGGTCATGCTCATCCCAGATTTCACCGACCAGTTCCTCCACAATATCTTCCATGGTGACGATGCCCTCTGTGCCGCCGAATTCATCAATTACCACAGCCATGTGTGTCTGGCTTTGCTGAAGTTCATGCAGCAGGTCGCTGATATGAATACCGGAACTGACATAGATAATTTTTTTAATGATTCCGTCAATCGAAGACATGTCGGAATGAAGCCCGCGGAAAAAATCCTTCTCGTGAACCATACCGATAATGTTGTCAATCGATTCTTCATAGACCGGAATGCGGGAGAAACCGTTGTGAATGAAAAGGTCTGTGATTTCTTCCATCGGTGCCTGCCGGTCGATTGCAATGACGTCCACACGCGGGGTAAGAATATCGCCGGCATCCAAATCGTTGAACTCAATCGCGGAACGGATAAGGTCGCCGTTTCGCTCATCAATGCCGCCGTCGCTCTGGGCTTCGTCCACAATGGTCATCAGGTCGTCCTGTGTTAATGCGGAGCTTTCCGAGCTTTTGCACATTTTTGTGAGCAGATGCTTCCATTTGGCAAAAAGCCAGTTGAGCGGCATCAGAATGGTTATCAGTACACGCATGGCCGGAGCGACTGCCATGGCATAGCGGTCCGGAAATTCCTTTGCCAGTCCCTTTGGCGTAATTTCACCAAAGACCAGCACAATGACCGTCATAATAGCAGTGGCGGCAGTCACACCATTCTGCCCAAGCAGATAAGTGAACAGCACGGTTGCGACAGAAGAAGCGAGAATATTGACCACATTGTTGCCAATCAGAACAGTGGACAGCAGGTTGTCATAGTTTTCGGTGATGTGCAGGGTAAGCTGAGCACGTTTGTTGCCGTCTGCCGCCATGTTTTTTAGTTTCACATGGTTCATCATGTTATAGGCAGTTTCGGCAGCGGAGAAGAAGGCGGAAAGTATGACACATAGAATGATAAGAAAGAGCTGGGCTAAATGAACATTATCCATAATTGGATGCATATCCCCTTGTTTATCTGCTGCATTTTAACAGCTTTATATACCATAATTCTATCAGGAAATGCCACCCAATGCAACCACAAAATTTATGTGATATGCTCTGAAATTGAATGCAGAATGTGTCAAGAAAGGCAGGCGTAAAAAAAGAAAAAAAGCTTGCTTTCTTTCGAATAATGTGATATTATATACCAGTAATTACGGGGCATTAGCTCAGCTGGGAGAGCGCCACACTGGCAGTGTGGAGGTCAGCGGTTCGAGCCCGCTATGCTCCACCACAGCAAAACCGCATGGTTAAGCCATTTTTATGACTTGACTGTGCGGCTTTTTTTTATGCTTGCCTTTTGAAAATTGAGTAGTTCATTCTGAAAATAAAGCACCTGCAATTTGTGCAGATAAGAGTATTTGGTGGCAAATCAGCAGAAAAGTGCAGGAAAATAAAGTGTGGTTATAGAAAAAAGGAATGCCAAATCAATGGCATTCCTTTTTATCTGATATTAAAACAGAAGCGGGCAATCAGCCGTTTTTCTGTTCATTCTGTTTCTTCTGTGCCTGCTCAAATGCTACGACTTCTTCAAAGGAAGCACGTTCCTCTTCCGGAATCAGGTTTTCTGGCAGAACGGTGTCATCACACTCGATGCAGTGACGGCCGTTAATGCCACTGCTCTTCCACAGACGCTCGGCAACCGGTGCCCAGCGGTTTGCAATAGCTTCACACTTTTCGCACAGCTCATGCGGTGTTTCAGCACCAACAAGGTCTGTTGGATGTGCATCTGTCTTACTAACCATCTTCTCCAGCTTGTAGGGGTTATCCAGCACCGGGCACGGACGGAGCATATTGCTGTTGAAAGGCTGGTTCAAATGATACTGCATAAACAGCGGGGAACGATAAGCGTCCAGCAGTTTCTTGCTGCGGATATTGGAATCAGAATAATGAATAAATACACATGGTTCAATATCGCCGTTTGCATTGATATGCAGATAGGAACGGCCGCCTGCAATGCAGCCGTAAACATACTCTGCATCGTTCCAGAAGTCCATGGTGAACAACGGCTTGGTCGCACGAAAATCACGAATACGATGATACATGAATTCACGCTGCTCAGCGGTTGCCATCAGGTCCGTCGGTGCATCTTTGCCGATTGGCATATAAGTGAAGAACCAGGTAAAGATAGATCCCTTATCGACCATCCAGTCGAAGAATTCACTGCTGCCAATGGAATCAACGTTCTGGCTGGTATAGCAGCAGGAAATACCGAACGGCAGGTTATGTGCGTTCAAAATATCGATTGCTTTACAAATTTTCTGGAAGGTACCCTTACCGCGGCGGGAATCGGTTGCTTCCTCAAAGCCTTCAACACTGATGGCCGGGACAAAGTTGCCAACACGCTGCAAGTCAGATGCAAATTGGTCGTCAATCAATGTGGAATTGGTGAAGCAGAGGAAGATGCACTCCGGATGCTTTTCGCAAATTTTAATCAAGTCGTCTTTGCGCACAAGTGGTTCGCCGCCGGTGTAGATGTACATATAGGTGCCCATCTCAACGCCCTGATTGATAATGTCGTCAATTTCGTCAAATGTCAGATTCAATTTATTGCCATAGTCAGCCGCCCAGCAGCCGGTGCAGTGCAGGTTGCAGGCACTGGTTGGATCCAGCAGGATAGCCCACGGCACATTGCAGCCGTACTTCTTGCGGTATTCCATTTGCTTCTGGCCGCCGATAAAGGTGGAATTCATAAAGAAATTGGTGAAGAATGTTTCCAGCACATGGAGGTCAATCCCCTTGACCACACGATAAATCAAATGATTCCAGACGCTGTTCGGGTCATCAATGGCCTGATGGAAAGAATAACGTGCCGCAGCGAAAACATTATCTTTATCTGCCGCATCAATCATCTTCATCAGTTTTGGCAGGTTCTTTTCCGGGTCCTTGCGCAGGTAACTGATGGCTGTCTTTATACCGAATTTTTCAAGTTTTTCTTTTAATCCGCTCTCTGCCATATATGATTCCTCCAAAATAATTTTTCTTGACTGCACAGTGGCCGCTCGCCCATAACACAGAATATGCAGTCTGTGCATATAAGGAAATTGTAAGAATAAATTCTTCATTTGTCCTTAGACAACAAATAAATTCTGTAAGAAAATCGGACAAAAAACAAAAATTGTAATAGAGTTTTCCTCTTTCTATGAAAAACATCAGGAAGTCGGGCGGCCCGACGGGTATTTCCGCGGGTCAGTTAGGAAAGGCCTCAATCTGTTTTATCTTTTTTTTCCGGTTCCTGTGGCTTTTCTTTATCGTCCTGCAGCGCGTGCAGAATGCGTTCGGTTGCTGTGCGGCGGGCACCGGCCTCCACTGAGAGCTGAAGCGCAAGTTGTACCAGCGCTTCTCTGCCATCTGCTGCGGCTTTGTCAGTGCGTGTGCAGATTTCCTGATAAGCGTCTTCCTCGGCGGAGCAGAAATATTTATAGAGACCGTAAATATCCTTATAATCCCGCAGGCTGTCCAGCAAAATATGAATGTCCGGAATGGACAGCACTTGTTTAAGCAGGCAGAGAATGGTCAGGCGCACCAGATGGTCACGATTATATTTTTTCTTTTCAGGGCGGGGCAGCACACCGTCCTTTACATAATTATTGATCATGCTGGAGGTGAGCAGAGAATTGCTGTCCTGCTTGAACAAATGGAGCTGATTCTCCATAAAGGTAAGCACTTGGTCCATATAAAGATAAATATCCGGAAAGCGATCCCATGGAGTAAGCTGATTCTGCAGCACCTGCTGTGTCCAGTCAGCCAGTTCTTCCTGCGCTGATTTTTGCTTGTCGCTCATAGCTGTTTTCCCCCGGAGAAACTGCCGCTGAAATGGCTGGGCGGCATTCCCATATATTTTTTAAAGACGCGTGAAAAATAAAGTTGATCGGCAAAACCGGCTGAATAAGCCGCTTCCCCAACAGTCAGTCCGCCGTCTTTTAAAAATTCGGCGGCTTTGCTGACACGATAGCGTGTCAGATATTCATTCGGCGGAATATTGATATAAGCCATGAAAAGCCGATAAAGGTGGCTGCGGGAAACGCCGGCGCTCTGTGCAATTTTTTCAATATCAATGCTGCTGGAGTAATTGCGGTCAATAAACTGAATGGCCTTCTGCACATATTCATAGCTACTGTCCCGCTGGGAAACCTGTGCGCCGAAAGCATCCATCAATTCCGCCAGAAAACGCAGCAGGCAGCTTTCCATGCGTGCTTCGGCGCTGCTGCTTGTGCCGGAAACAGCGATAATATTTGAGAGAAGTTCATGAAAGCAATTATTTTCCGGGCAATGAAAGGCCGGCTCCATGTCCAGCAGGCCGGTTTGCTGCAGCAGACGTTTGGCGTCGCTGCCGTTGAAACCGACCCAGTCATATTCCCAAGGTTCCTGCACATCCGCCGCATAGCCGGCAATCATATTTGGCTGCACCAGAAATGCATCTCCGGCGGTTAGTTGCCAAGACTTGTCACGGATGGAGAATTTTCCTTTGCCATGCACAATATAATGTATAAGATAATGGTCGCGCACGGCAGGCCCCCAAGAATGAGAGGGCAGACAGCGCTGTACTCCACAACTATAAACTGCCAACCCAAGATTGTAGCTTTCACCCTTATAGGAGCGCCGAAAACCACTGCCTTCCATTTTCATCACTACTTCCTCTGGCATTGTGAAGCTTATTATACCGCAATTTGTACTAGCTTTCAATGTGTACATTCTGTATGAAACGCCAAAAGCGAAAAGAACTGATAAAAATAGTTTGAAATTCTGTTGAAAATCAGATATAATAAAGAAAGTTGTTTACATTCTGTGCAGACCGGCAGCCGTAAAAGGCTGTGCGGCAGAAATTCTATCAGGAGGATGTCATATGGAAGGACTCACTAATGGTCAGATTGCCGGCGTGGTCATGGCCACAGGGCTGGTAATCGTTTTTGTGGTGCTGGTTGCATTAATTCTGATTATCAAGGCGTTTGGTGCTGCCGTGGACGCTGTTGAGCATAAAAACAGCCGTAAAGCCGCACAGACGCCCACCGAAGTCTCATTGGCGCCCATGCCGATGACAGCCGCTGTACCGGTAGAACCTGCTGCAGAGGATGGTGTTGCACCGGAAACGGTTGCCGCCATTGCCGCAGCCGTGTATACGCTTTATGGCACACAAGCATCTGTTGTGTCGGTGCGCCGGAGTGTGCGTCGTTCTGGCAGCCGCTCGGCATGGGGACAAGCCGGTGTGCTGAGCAGTACCCGCCCGTTTTAATCCTGATTTCCTGTTGTAAGATGATTGACAAATGAAGATCCGAATATTGAGTTAGAGAGAGGCGGTATCGACGTGTTTCAGGAATTTCTCAATGCAATCACAGATATTCTGAAAAGCTCCGGTTTTGTCACAAGTAACTGGCAGAACTATGTGATGATAGGAATTTCTTGTGTCTTGCTTTACCTTGCTATTAAGAAGCAGTTTGAGCCGCTGCTCCTGCTGCCAATCGCTTTTGGAATGCTGCTGGTCAATGTTTTTCCGGGCATTATGGCGGAGCCGACACAGTCATCAAACGGCGGTCTGTTCTATTATCTGTACCGCGGTGTCAAACTTGGCATCTATCCGCCGCTTATCTTCCTTGGCGTTGGCGCTATGACGGATTTTGGCCCGCTGATTGCCCGTCCTTCCAGTCTATTGTTGGGTGCGGCGGCGCAGCTTGGTATTTTTGTTACTTTCATTGGTGCACTGGCACTTGGATTCCAGCCTGCGCAGGCTGGTTCTATCGGCATCATCGGCGGCGCGGACGGCCCGACCGCAATTTACGTGACCAGCAAACTTTCACCGGAACTCCTGGGGCCAATCGCTGTGGCGGCATATTCCTACATGGCACTGGTGCCGGTTATTCAGCCGCCTATCATGCGGGCGCTGACCACAAAACAGGAGCGCTGCATTGTTATGGAACAGCTTCGTCCGGTTTCCAAGCTGGAGAAAATCATGTTCCCAATCATCATTACTATTCTGATTTCCCTGCTGCTGCCGGATGCCGCGCCGTTGATTGGAATGCTGATGCTAGGCAACCTAATGCGTGAGAGTGGCGTGGTTGCCCGTTTGTCCAACACAGCCCAGAACGAACTGATGAACATTATCACAATTTTCCTTGGCATTACCGTTGGTGCAACTGCGACCGGGAAAGTATTCCTGAGCGTGCAGACAATCAAGATTATTGTGATGGGGTTACTGGCATTCTGCATCGGTACAGCCGGTGGTGTATTATTTGGCAAGCTGATGTGCAAGGCAACACACGGCAAGGTGAACCCGCTGATTGGTTCCGCCGGTGTGTCTGCGGTGCCAATGGCTGCCCGTGTTTCTCAGAAAGTTGGTCAAGCAGAAAATCCCGGCAACTTCCTGTTGATGCACGCAATGGGGCCAAATGTGGCAGGTGTTATCGGCTCTGCTGTTGCGGCTGGTGTCCTATTAAGTATTCTTCGCTGAGTTTTTGTTTGTAATTTCCGTTATAAGCAATTTCAAATATTGATGTTGTTCTTTGGGCAGAACAGCTGCAGAGAAAGTAGCTATGCTGTCTGTAAACGCCCGCACAGACGATGTGCGGGCGTTTACAGTAAAGACTTGTCCCAAAATTTAAAGTTAGATGGTGAGTATATTGAGTGAAACTGCACTGCAATTAAGACGGCAAGTGCTGGAAAAAGAATTTTCCCATATGAATGAACGGCAGCGGGAAGCGGTGTTTTTGGTAAATGGCCCTTTGCTGGTGCTGGCTGGTGCCGGCAGCGGCAAGACAACGGTGCTGGTAAACCGCATTGCCAACATTATCCGGAACGGCAACGCCTACGCGGACACTGACGCGCATCTGAATGAACAGGACGTGCAGGCAATGCAGGCTTATCTGGAGAAAGAAGCCCCGCTGCCGGACAAAGTGCAGGAGCATCTTGCGGCTGATTCCTGTGCACCGTGGCAGATTCTGGCGATTACCTTTACAAATAAGGCGGCCGGTGAGCTGAAGCAGCGCTTGGCGGATATGCTTGGTGAAGCGGGCAGTCAGGTCTGGGCCAGCACTTTCCACTCCACCTGTGCGCGGATGCTGCGGCAGTATGGCGATAAACTGGGTTATACTAATCACTTTACAATTTATGATTCTGATGATTCCCGCCGGCTGATGAAAAGTTGCCTGAAGGAACTGGATGTGGATGAAAAGGTGCTTGCCTGTAAATCCGTCATTAGTGAAATTTCCCATGCAAAAGATTCTCTGATTGAACCGCAGGCATACATGGAGGCTGCCGGCGGTGATAATCGTCTGGTCACGATTGCGAAAGCCTATCAGATGTATCAGCAGCAGTTAAAAGAAGCGGACGCCATGGACTTTGATGACCTGATTTCCTGCACTGTTCGGCTTTTGCAGGAAAACAGCGATGTCTTGACTTATTATCAGCGCAAATTCCGGTATATTATGGTGGACGAATATCAGGATACTAACCACGCGCAGTATGTCCTGATAAAACTGCTGGCACAGAAAAGCGGAAACCTCTGCGTCGTCGGCGATGATGACCAGAGCATTTATAAGTTCCGGGGCGCGACGATTGAAAACATTCTTGGCTTTGAAAAGACTTTTCCAAATGCTAAAACCATTCGGTTGGAACAGAATTATCGTTCCACACAGACCATTCTGAATGCTGCCAACGCGGTGATTGCTAATAATACGGAACGCAAAGGCAAAACTTTGTGGACAGAGAATCCGGTCGGCAACAAGATTCAGACGCATACTGCCCTGAATGAGCAGGATGAAGCGACTTATATCGGCAAGCAGATTCTTGACGGCGTTTCTAAGGGACGAAAATTCAGTGACTATGCAATCCTTTACCGCATGAATACACAGTCCAGCGCACTGGAAAAGAATTTTGTGAAGTCCGGCATTCCGTATCGCATTATCGGTGGCCTGCGTTTTTATGAGCACAAGGAAGTCCGTGACATGATTGCTTACCTGAGTGTTGTGAATAATTCGAGCGACGAAATTCGTCTGCGCCGGATTATCAATCAGCCCAAGCGCAGCATTGGTGACAAGACACTTTCCGTGGCATTTGAGATTGCTTCTCAGATTGGTGAAAATGTTTTCTATGTCATTTCTCATGCGGATGAATTTGAGCCGCTGAAGCGCACTGCGCCTAAATTGCTGCAGTTTGCGGAGATTATGAAGAACTTCATAGAAATTAATGAGGATAAGAACCGCAGTCTGAAGGAACTTTATGATGAAATTCTTTCTCAAACCGGCTACATTGAAAGTCTTGGCAATCCGGGAAATGATGAAGTGAAAGACCGCATTGACAACCTCACACAGCTGGGCAGCAACATTCAGCAGTATGAGGAGGAGAACGACGGCAATGTTACGCTGGATGGTTTTCTTGAGGAAGTTGCCCTGATGACAGATATTGATAACTATGACAGCGAAGCAGACACCGTTGTTATGATGACGATGCACTCTGCCAAAGGGCTGGAATTTCCAGTAGTGTTTCTGCCCGGCTTTGAGGATGGCATTTTCCCCGGCGTGCAGGCAATCTACAATCCGGAACAGATTGAGGAGGAACGTCGTCTCGCTTATGTTGCCATTACCCGTGCAAGAGAGGAACTGTTTATTCTTAATGCACAGAGTCGCATGATTTTCGGCTCAACAAACAGAAATAAACCCAGCCGTTTCTTGAATGAGATACCGGAGGAACTGACAGAGCACACCGCAACACGAAGCTGGAAACATCCAAAACCCGGCGTAGAACTGCCGGTGTCCTCCAAAGAATCACGCGCGTCTTCCATGGAATCGGCGCTGCATTTTGGCGTGCCGGAATTCGCCCATGCACAGAAGGCACCAACCTTTAAACCCGGCGATGCTGTGCTGCATCGTGCCTTTGGTAAAGGAATGGTCTTGTCTGCCACACCAATGGGCAATGACACACTGCTTGAGATTGCGTTTGATGAAAAGGGCACAAAAAAAATCATGGCAAACTTCGCACATTTGAAGCGCGCCTGAGACTTGTCCGTATTTACAAAAAGGAAAGCGGCAGGTGCTTTGGCATCTGCCGCTTTGTTTTACACTGTGGTCTTTGTCTTATTGCCGCATCCGCACCCACATCCGTCAGTATCGTTCACTTTTGGCGGGAAGAAAGAATCGGTCGGAAAATCGATGTGCTTGAACATTTCACACGGGTTATCGCTCACAGGGGTGCATTCTTTGGACGGAACGCAGAAGTCATAAGCAGGAATGAGCATCTGCACATTGCGCATGACCTGCACGATAGAGAACAAACCAATGGTCACATACACAGTGCGGCAGCATCCAAAATCAAAGTCACCGCCAAAGTGCTCGCAAATGTCCTCCGGAATCTTAAAGTTGGTGCTGCAGTCAGGTCTGGAGTCGCAGACACGAGCAGAGAGTGCCACTGGCTCTGCTACTTGGCAGACAGCTTTTGGCAGAGTGCGGGTACCATTGCTTGCTGGTGTGCCGCAGCCTCCATCACTGGAGAATACTTTGACATTGCCGTCGCTGCCGTACAGAATGGCTTTCTTTGTAAACAGGGAAATACCGTTAACAACGGTCGGGCAGGTAGCAGGAGCTGTGTAAACATCGAGAGAAACATCAAAAACAAATGTCATGTCTATGGAATAGAAGCCTTTATTAAATGCGACCGGCTCCATATTCAGATAGACGGTGAGAACCTCAACACTGCGCAGTCGGACATTGGCGCACTGCTCAATGATGGGGCGCTTGGACATTGGGAAGTAGACCTGCAAATCCTCCAGGCAGTCTTTTGAGCTGCAGGAGTCATATACACGCTGTGCGTCTATGCAGACTGCTTCTTTGAACTTCGCGGAACGCAGGGTATCATTCGATTCTTCCATATTTAGTCCTCCTATCAGACAACATGATTCTGGAATCAATACTATCTTATGGAGCAGAAAGAAAAATGTTACGGAACCGGGCGTATTTCCTCCCATGGAAAATTCAGTTGAATCCAAGCAGAAATTTTGCTATAATACTATCCATAAAGATAAAAAATGATGGAGGCACACAACGCTTATGGCTCATGTTGAATTGCTCGCTTACACGCAGTTCCCGGAAGAAACGGTGGCCGCCGCTGCCCGGCTGTGCTATTCGCCTGCCGGCATTGATGAAATACGGCAGGGGATGACGGAGGAACGCGTTTCTCATTTTATGGACATGCTGACGGAAAACGGGCACGAAACACCGATTGAACACGCTTCCTTTACTTTTGGCATTGAAGGTGTTTCCCGTTCCCTTATGGCGCAGATTACGCGTCACCGCATTGCAAGCTTCAGTGTGCAAAGTCAGCGTTATGTGGCAGAAAAGCAGTTTACCTATGTTATGCCGCCGGAGATTGAGGCGATTCCCGAAGCCAAAGAAGAATTTTTGCAGGCAATGGAGGAAGACCAACGGCACTATGACCATTTGACCGAGCGGCTGAAGCAAAACCACAAAGCCGAGTTGCTGAAGCAGGGACTCTCAGAAAAGGCTGCAGACCGTAAAGCGGAAAAACAGGCGATAGAGGACGCACGCTTTGTGCTGCCAAATGCCTGCACGACAAAAATGGTCTGCACAATGGACGCGCGCAGTTTGCTGCACTTTTTCTCCTTACGCTGTTGCAATCGTGCACAATGGGAAATCCGCGGTGTTGCCGAGCAGATGTTGGTGCTGGCCCAAAAAGCGGCGCCGCATCTGTTTGCCAAGGCTGGCCCGGGGTGCCTTTGTGGCCCATGCCCGGAAGGAAAAATGTGCTGTGGCAAAATGGAAGACGTCCGCAGGCATTATGCCGAACTAAGTGGTGAAAATAATGGGTAAGCTGCTGACCTTGGAAGGACTGGACGGCAGCGGCAAGCAGACGCAGGCAGGATTGCTTGCGGATGCGCTGACCAAAAGCGGCATTGCGTGCCGGCGGGTATCTTTCCCGGATTATGCACAGCCATCGTCTGTACTGGTGAAAATGTACTTGAACGGAGAATTCGGTACTTCTCCGCAGGCAGTCAATGCTTATGCGGCATCTTCCTTTTTCGCGGTTGACCGCTTTGCCTCCTATCAGAAGTTCTGGAAAGACAGCTACGCTGCCGGTGAACTGATTTTGGCAGACCGATACACAACTTCCAATATGGTTTATCAGATGCCCAAACTGCCCCGGGCAGAATGGGACAACTTCCTGCAGTGGCTGATGGATTATGAATATAAGCGGCTTATGCTGCCGAAACCTGACCTCACTGTCTTTTTGGATATGCCGGCCACAGCTTCTGAATCTCTGCTTGAAAAGCGTTACAGCGGAGATGAATCCAAAAAAGACATCCATGAACGGAATGCGGGTTTTCAGAATGACTGCCGGGAAGCCGCACTTTATACCGCACGGAAACTCGGCTGGGTGCGGGTTTCTTGTGTGGAGGGAAGCAGGCTGAAAACTCCGCAGGAAATCCACGAGGAACTGCTGTGTGCGGTACGGGAAACCGGTTTGCTGCAGACAGACAAAATATCGAATGACTTGAAAGGAGCCTTTTAGATTATGATTATTTATGAATTCTTAGCAGATGGATTTGAAGAAGTGGAAGCTTTGGCTCCGGTTGACCTTCTGCACCGTGCAAAGTTCCACGTCATCACGGTTGGAATTGGCGGAAGGACTGTTACCAGCTCACACGGTGTCTGCATTGAGGCTGATCTGGCGGAGCAGGATATAAATTTGGAACAGAATCCTCCAGAAATGGTGATTCTGCCCGGAGGTATGCCGGGAACCCGGAATCTAGAAGCCTCTGCAACCGTGAAAAAAGCTGTGATGCTGTGTGCGCATAACGGTGGCTATTTGGCAGCCATCTGTGCGGCGCCTTCTGTGCTGGGCCACTGGGGCCTGCTTGCCGGGCATGAGGCTATCTGCTCTCCAGGCTATGAACAAGAGTTGCACTGTGAAAAAATCAGCAACAGTCCTGTGGTGCAAAGCGGCCGGGTGATTACAGCCAAGGGTGCCGGCGTGGCAGTCGATTTTGGACTGAAACTGGTGGAAACGTTATGCGGTGAACAAAAATCACAGGATATCAGGAAATCAATTCAATGCGTGTGAAGAAGAACATTAAGGAAATTAAAAATGAGCTGCGCGGTCGTTACCGCTCTTATCGGGAGGGACTGCCCAAAGCGGAGAAGCAGCAAATGGATCGTGCGGTGTGTCACCGGCTGATTCATTTGCCGGCGTATCAGACAAATCGCGTCATCTTTATTTATGTCAGCAAACCCACAGAAGTGGACACACTGGAAATTATCCGGTACTCCCTGCGTATGGGCAAACGTGTGGCAGTGCCGCGCTGCATTCCTAACACTTATCAGATGCAGTTTTATTTCATACGCTCTATGGCGGATTTGGAGCCGGGAATGTTTGGCGTGCTGGAGCCATGTGCGGAGCGCTGCCAGCCAGTGTCAGACTTGCGGCACGGTTTGTGTGTGGTGCCCGGCATAAGTTTTGATTCCAAAGGCTACCGCCTTGGGTACGGCAAGGGTTATTATGACCGCTTCCTGTCTTCTTTTGGCGGCCAAACTGTCGGCATCTGTTACCGCGCGTGTGTTCCGTGGATTTTGCCGCATGGCTACTATGACCGGCCGGTGGATATGATTGTAACTGAAAAATATATCAGAAAGACGGGCAGCCATCCTGCCGGCCGTCAGGAGGTACGTCATGGCTGAAAATGAGTCGTTAAACAGTTTCAGCGGCAATGAAGCGGTGAAAGCGGAAGCCGCCAGGGAAGCCGCCGATGAAAAACGCGCCAAACGCAATCACAAGCGGCGCAACCGTGCCAAGCGCAAAAAGAACAAGCGCTTTTTTTCTTTGGTGTGGTGGTGCATGGTTATCTTGACAGCGGCGTGCTTGGGACAGTTTCTCATTACCGGGCTGAATGATGTGCTGGCAATCAACCGCTCCAGCGTCAAGGTAACGGTCGAGATTCCTTCCAGTATTACCGAAAATTCTGTAAAGCCCTCCAAATTGCGTAAATTGAGTGGAGAGCCGCTGAAGCAGGCAAAGAAAACCAACAGCGAGATCACTCAAAAACTGGCGCAGATTTTGAAGCAGGCTGGCGTAATTGATGATCCTGATTTCTTCTGCCTGTACAGTAAGCTGCGCAAATCTGACGGATGTTTCCACAATGGAACTTGGCAGATCGACACAAAAACGGACTATGAGGAAATTGTCAACACATTTCAGTCCAACGAGGGCCGCCGCGACATTGTAAAGGTGACGATTCCGGAAGGACAGAATGCGCTGGAAATTGCCAAATTGCTGGAAAAGAACGGTGTGGTCACTTCTGCACAGAAGTTCTTGGATGTGCTGAATACGGATGCTTTTGACAGTACCTATACCATGGTGACAGACCTCAAGGGTCTGAGTGGCAGATATTACAAATTTGAGGGGTATCTGTTCCCGGATACCTATGAATTCTATCAGGATGAAGACCCGCAGAATGTATTGCAGAAAATGCTGGACGATGCCAATACGCATTATACCAAGCAGATACGCGATCAGGCTAAGAAGCAAAATATGACGCTTGACCAGCTCCTGACCATGGCATCCATCATTCAGGCGGAGTCGGCTGATTCATCAGATATGCTGAATGTTTCCTCGGTGTTGCACAATCGCCTGAAGTATGGAGATAAATACAATATTCATACACTTGACTGTGACTCCACCACTTATTATCCTTACCGCTCCAAGAGCGCGGTGCCGGCGGATAAAGGGAAAGACTATAAGAGCAAATATAACACTTACACGGTGAAAGGGCTGCCGGCGGGAGCAATCTGCAATCCGGGTATCTCCGCTATCAATGCGGCACTTAACCCGAATGATACAAGCTATTTTTACTTCTGTCATAATCCAAAGACGCAGAAGCCATATTACGCAAGCAGCGCGGAGGAACACGCCGATAATTTAGCAGAGGCGGGACTTACAAAATGAAATCAGAAAGACCACAGGTTCGTCTGCCGGAACTTCTCTCTCCGGCGGGGGATATGGAACGTTTACAGGCAGCCATCCGGTTTGGTGCGGATGCTGTCTATCTGGCAGGCACCGAATTCGGAATGCGCAGCGCTCCCTCCAACTTTACCCCGGAGGAATTGACGCAGGCAGTGGAATATGCACACGGCCGCGGCATTCGGGTCTATCTTACCTGCAATATTATTCCGCGCAATCGGGATGTGGACAAGCTGGAGCCTTTTCTGCGCATGGCACGCGATGCCGGTGTGGATGCCTTCATTGTCACTGACATGGGGGTAATGGAGATGGCACAGCAGGTGGCACCGGAGGTGGAGATTCACATTTCCACCCAGACCGGTGTGGCAAACTATGCCGCTGCCCGTCGGCTTTATGATCTCGGCGCCAAGCGTGTGGTGCTGGCAAGAGAGCTTTCCATTGAGGAAATTGCCGGCATCCGTGCCCAAACGCCAAAGCAGCTTGAAATTGAGTGCTTTGTGCATGGCGCCATGTGCGTTTCCTTTTCCGGTCGCTGCCTGCTTTCCAATTACTTTACCGGACGCGACGGCAACCATGGTGACTGTGCCCAGCCCTGCCGGTGGAAATATGCTCTGTGCGAGGAAACTCGTCCCGGGCAGTATTTGCCGATTGAGGAGGATGGCGACGGCACTTATATTCTGAACGCCAAGGATATGAATATGTCGGAACATATTCCGGAATTGCTCAAAGCAGGTGTAGACAGCTTGAAGATTGAGGGACGCGCCAAGTCTGCATATTACACGGCAGCCGCCACCAATGCTTATCGGCGGGCATTGGATGACGCCCAGGCTGAGGAGCCGCTGACACCGTGGGTAAAGGAAGAACTTAATAAAATCAGCCACAGACAGTACAGCACAGGGTTCTATTTCGGCCGGCCGGACCAGAATATGAATTTGGGAAGCTACGTTCGTGACTATGAAGTTGCCGCTGTCTGTGAAACTTATCAGAACGGTGTGGCGGTGCTTTCACAGCGCAACCGCTTTTTCCGCGGGGACACGGCAGACGTGCTGGAGCCGGGGAAAGCGCCTTATCTGGTAAAGATGGATCATATTCAGAATGAGAGCGGCGAGGAAATTACGTCCGCAAACCACGCGATGATGACGGTTTTGCTTTACACAGATACGCCGATTGCGCCCGGTGCTTTGCTGCGTGTGCAGACAAAGGATAAATGATTTTTATGAATTACCATAACATTGATTTGGACAGTTATTACCGCAAAGGTGTTTTCCGCCATTTCTCCGAGGACTGCAAATGCTCGGTTTCTATGACCAGCCGGGTTGATGTGACGGAACTTTATGCATACTCCAAAAAGACGGGAACAAAATTCTATATCAATTTTCTGTATTTGCTGACAAAAGCGCTGAATTCCCGTGAGGATTATCGGATGCAGTATCTTTATCAGTCAAAGGAACTGATTGTCTATGATAAAATCAATCCGACGCATTATGTATTCCATGAAGACACGGAAACCTGTACACCGGTTTATACAGAGTATGATTCAGACTATCAGATATTTTATAAAAACTGTGAGCAGGATATTGCAGCAGCGAAACAGTCATCCGGCTATCATCTGGACAGTGAAAACCATCCCAACTGGTTCGACGCTTCCTATGTTTCATGGTTGTCCTATGATGAACTGAATATTGAGCTGCCGGACGGTTATCTCTATTTCATGCCCATTATCAACTGGGGCAGATACCGCCAAGAAAACGGCCGCCTGATGTTGCCGCTTACCGTACGTATGAATCATGCGGCAGCCGACGGCTATCTGGTTGCTAAAGTCTATTTGCTGTTAGCAGATGAAATTCGTCGGTTCGTGTCACAAGAAGAAATACAATAAAAGTTTCTGCATAAAGCTGCTTCTTACTGGGAAAAATTCTCAGTAGGAGGTGGTTCCTTTATGCGGCAGACATCCAAGCGAATTCTCATAACCTTTACAGCGATGCTCGTGCTCCTGACCTTCAGCGCTGTGAGTGTGCTCCATGGCACGATTTGGAACAGCACACTTGCACAGACGGCGGCAGAGCAGCAGACGCTAACCCTGACTTTCACCTCCGGCAGAGGAGCCATCTATGACCGGAATCTGCAGCCGCTGACCGGCGGAAAAACGGTTTATACGGCGGCGGTTATTCCAAGTCGCAGTTCAGAAGCGGCATTGAGTCGGGCGCTTTCGGTGGAACAAATGCACAGTGTCTATGACCAGATGAAAACCGCTGCGCCGTTTCTTACCAAATTGGATGTACCGGCGGACTCTAATGATGTGATTTGTTTTCCGCAGCAGCAGAGAGATGCCGACCATACGCTGGCCGCACACATGGTCGGCTATTTGGACAGCAGCGGATGTGGCATCAGCGGAGTGGAAAAGGCATTTAACGCATTACTTACCTGTGGCAGTGTAACGACCAAAATTACCTATTCTGTGGATGCCCTGCGCCATCAGCTGCCGGGGGAAACGCCCAAGGTGGAAAAGACTCCGACCGGCGCACAGACCGGAGTCGTCCTGACGCTTGACCGGAGCCTGCAGAAACTGGTGGAGGACAGCGCTGCCGGGTTGAAAAAGGGTGCAGTCGTGGTTCTGGAAGCGGGAACAGGGAAAATTCTGGCATCTGCCAGCTTGCCGGATTTTTCGCCCAATGATATTTCTGCCGCATTGCAGAGTGAGGACGGAGCGCTGATAAACCGTGTACTGCAGCCTTATAATGTCGGTTCGGTTTTTAAGTTGGTTTCCGCCGCCGCTGCACTGGAGCACGGCGCAAATCCGAATGACAAATACACCTGTACCGGCAGTGAAACGGTGGATGGTTTTGCATTTCACTGTGCCAGCGGCGAAAAACATGGCTGTATCACCATGCGACAGGCCGTTGCACAGTCCTGCAATGCTTATTTTGTCCATCTGATGCAGTCGATTCCGCCGGCACAATTTCTCAGCATGGCACGTTCCCTCGGCTTTGGAATTTGCACAGAAATCGCACCGGAAATGGTGAGCAGCAGCGGCACTCTGCCAACGTCTGGGGACTTGAAAAACAAGCGGGAACTGGCAAATTTTTCTTTTGGGCAGGGAATACTGACGGCTACCCCGCTGCAAGTTGCCGCTATGGTCAATGCGATTGCTTCCGGCGGACTGTACCGGCAGCCGACAATTTATGCCGGACAGGCGGACTCCAGGGGACAAATGTCTGTGCACGCCGACAGCCGGATTCCCACTACGGTGATGTCCAGAAAAACCGTGGCACTGCTTACTTCTTATATGCAGACCTGTGCAACGGAGGGTACGGGTACGCCCGGGCGGCCGGTTCATGTGCAGGCAGCCGTCAAGACTGCAACTGCGCAGACTGGGCACTTTACCGATGGGCAGGAAGACCTGATAAGCTGGTATGCCGGGTTCTTTCCGGCGAATGCTCCGAAATATGTGGTGACAGTTATGGCAGAGGGCGGGGACAGCGGCGGCAGAACCTGTGGCCCGGTCTTTCAGCGGATTGCGGATGCTTTATATCCGAATGAGATTGACAAGCCCGCTAAATGAGATTATAATATTTTTATTGAAAATTCGGCAGAGGTGGCTGAAAAAGCCGCCTGATTATATTCTTATAAACGATGATGGACAAAATGTCCGGCACGGAATGCACAGAGAGCCGACGGTTGGTGGGAGGCGGCGTTTCCGGGCGGACAGAGCCAGTCCGGAGTTCCGCGTGATGAAGTGCGGCGCTTACCCGCGTTAAGGGTTCAAAGAGGCGCTTCGGCGCAATTTGGGTGGTACCACGGGTGTTCCCGTCCCATTGTGGACGGGGCACCTTTCTTTTTTTGCCGGATTTAATTTTAGGAAACCATTTTGAATAAAAAGGATGGGAAACAAGCAATGGAATGGATGGGGCTTAACGAAATCCGTGAAAAGTATCTGGAATTCTTTGAGGCAAAGGGGCATCTGCGCCTGCCCAGCTTTTCACTGATTCCAAAGGACGATAATTCCCTGTTGCTGATTAACAGCGGCATGGCACCAATGAAAAAATATTTCACCGGCGAGGTCACGCCGCCCCGCAAGCGTGTGACAACCTGTCAAAAGTGCATCCGCACCGGCGATATTGAAAACGTCGGCATCACCGACCGTCACGGATGCTTCTTTGAAATGCTGGGGAACTTCTCCTTTGGTGATTACTTTAAACACGAGGCAACGGCATGGGCATGGGAATTCTGCACCAAAGTGATGAAGATGCCGGTGGACAAACTCTGGGTGACCATCTATCAGGATGACGATGAAGCATTTGACATCTGGACAAAGGAAGTCGGTGTTGCAGCCGACCATATTGTCCGCCTCGGAAAAGAGGACAACTTCTGGGAGCATGGTTCCGGCCCCTGCGGCCCTTGCTCTGAGATTTATTTTGACCGCGGCCCTGAGCACGGATGCGGCAAACCGACCTGCGGCGTCAGCTGTGACTGCGACCGTTATGTGGAATTCTGGAATGTTGTGTTTTCTCAGTTCAACTGTGACGGTCATGGCAATTATCCGCCGATGGCACATCCGAATATTGACACCGGCATGGGGCTTGACCGTTTGGCCTGCATCATGCAGGGTGTGGATAATATGTTCCTCGTCGATACAGCGCAGAATATTATGAAAACCATCTGCAGGATTGCCGGAGTGGAATATGGCAAAGACAAACAGACGGACATTTCCCTGCGTGTGATTACCGACCATGTGCGTGCGGCAACCTTTATGATTGGCGATGGCGTGATGCCTTCCAATGAAGGCCGCGGTTATGTGCTGCGCCGTCTGCTCCGCCGTGCTGCCCGTCATGGACGTTTACTCGGTATAGAGCATCCGTTCCTTACGGAAGTTTCCAAGTCTGTTATCCATGAAAATGAGGGCGCTTATCCGGAACTGAGAGAAAAGCAGGCAATGATTCTAAAACTCATTGCAGTGGAGGAGGAAAGCTTCTCCCGCACGATTGGGCAGGGCAGCCAGCTTCTGGACGATATCATTGCAAAGAACAAGGGAACTGTTATTTCCGGTGCGGATGCTTTTAAACTGAGCGATACCTATGGCTTCCCAATCGACCTTACAAAGGAAATTGCAGCGGAACACAAAATGACCGTTGATGAGGACACTTTCCGCACCCTGATGCAGGAACAAAAAGAGCGTGCTCGTGCTGCCCGCAAAAATGCCGGCGCAGATGCTTGGGCAGGCGAAAGCGACCTGCTGGAAGGCGTTCCGACAACAGAATTCCTCGGCTATACGGAAAAGACGGCACAGGCCAAGGTGCTGGCAGTCATTAAGGATGGCAAGCGCGCGGAGTCCGCTGATGCAGGTGACGAAGTCGGCCTTGTGCTGGATAAGACAACGTTCTATGGAGAGAGCGGCGGTCAAGTCGGTGATACCGGCGTTATCAATGCGGATGATGCTGTGCTAAATGTCAAGGATACCACTAAGAACCATGCGAAGAACTTTATCCATCACTGCACAGTGCAGGCGGGCACTATTCGTGTTGGTGACAATGTTACCACACAGCCGGAGTGGAAGCGTCGGCAGGCCATCATGCGCAATCACACAGCAGCACATCTGCTGCAGGCGGCTTTGCGTAAGGTGTTGGGCACACATGTGGAGCAGGCCGGTCAGCTTGTGAATGAGAAGCACGTCCGCTTTGACTTTACGCATTTTGCCGCGCTGACAGATGAGGAACTGCGGCAGGTTGAGCAGACTGTGAATGAAGTTATTCTTTCCGCAGTTCCGGTGCAGACACAGGAAATGCCGATTGAAGAAGCCAAGAAACTCGGTGCAATGGCACTGTTTGGAGAGAAATACGGCAAGATTGTTCGTGTTGTCACCGTGGATGATTTCAGCAAAGAATTCTGCGGCGGCACACACGTTGATAATACTGCCAAGCTTGGTCTGTTTAAGATTCTGTCTGAAACCAGTGCGGCTGCCGGTGTGCGCAGAATTGAGGCTGTGACCGGCTTTGGCACTTATGATTTGCTTAATGAGAGCCTGTTTACGATTCGCAGTACAGCGGAAGCACTGAAGCTTAACAGCACAGCAGACCTGCCGGAACACGCTGCACAGCTGACTGCGGAGCTAAAGCAGAAAGAAAATGAACTGGAAAAAGTCAATGCGAAACTGGCAGGCCAGCAGGTCGGGCAGCTTCTGGAAAATGCTGAGCAGGCTGGCAGTGTGCGTGTCTGCACCGCAAAGCTCAATGGTGCGGATGCTGCAGCTCTGCGCACAATGTGTGACAAAGTGCGTGACAAGGCAGCCGACATGGTTGCCGTATTTGCCGGTATCAATGGCGCCAAGGCAAATATTGCGGTTGCAGTGGGCAAAGACGCACTGGCAAAGGGCGCTCATGCCGGAAAGATTGCCAAGGCTGTGGCACAGCTTGCGGGTGGCAATGGCGGCGGCAAACCGGACTTTGCGATGGCCGGTGCAAAGGATTTAGCAAAGTTGAACGATGCGCTGAAAGCGGCTGCCGGAATTGTGACAGAGCAGGTGAAATAAATTTTCGGCTCTTGCGTATTGCGCCGGAAACGTCTATAATAGTCAAGTAGCAGGCTTTGCTGCAGTGCCCTGCATTTTTGCATCGGCACTTCTGCAAAGCCTTTTGTGAGTCTGCATTTTCATTTTCTTTCAAATACAGCGTAAAGGAGGGTATGAAATGGACTGCGTATTTTGTAAGATTGCTTCCGGAGAAATCCCCAGTACGCGTGTTTATGAGGACGAACTCTGCGTTGCTTTCAAAGATTTGGAGCCGCAGGCACCGGTGCACATTCTGATTATTCCGCGCGAACATATTGCTTCCGCGGCAGAGATTACGCCGGCAAACAGCTCCATCGTTGCGCACATTTTTGAAGTTGCCGCAAAACTGGCAAAGGAAAACGGCCTGGCAAAGGGCTGGCGGATTGTCAGCAATGTTGGTGAAGATGGCGGCCAATCCGTAAAACACCTGCATTTTCATCTGTTGGGTGGCCGTTCGATGGCATGGCCTCCGGGCTGACTCTCGTTTCCTTATTAAATTAACATATTTAACTCAGAAAGGCCTGTTTCCCGTGAATCAGATTAAAACAATCGATGGCTTGAAGTATTATCATATGACGATTGCCGGCTGTGAGCGTGATCTGCCCATCTGCCCAATCAGCGACAGCATGGACATTGCCGGTTTTGTCATGCTGGGTGATGTGGAAATCACCAAGGCAAGCGCGGCGGAACTGCTGAAGCGCTGCCCGGAGCACGATGTGGTGGTTACCGCAGAAACCAAGGGAATCCCGCTCTGCTATGAAATGGCACGGCAGGGCTGCGGCAAATACATTGTTGCCCGCAAGAGTCTGAAAGCCTATATGCGCAACCCCATTCATGTGCAGGTAAAATCCATTACCACCGACCATATGCAGGAACTGTATTTGGCGGAGGACGATTATAAGGGCCTGAAGGGCAAGCGTGTGCTGATTGTGGATGATGTTATCAGCACAGGTGAATCACTGGCTGCAATCGAAAAGCTTGTGAACCAGTTTGGTGGCAATATTGTCGGCCGTGCGGCTGTTCTGGCGGAGGGCGATGCCCAGGACCGCAAGGACATTATCTTCCTGAATCCGCTGCCCATGTTCCCAAAAGACTGATTGTAACCGGGTGACTTTAGCATGAAAAGACCGCTTGCGTTAGTAGGTTTTACCTATCTGCTGACACAGGCGGTTTCTGTTTTTATCGGTGCGGCGAATGCGCTGGTCTTGGGTGCGATATGCCTGCTGATTGGTTTGCTTCTGCTGCTTTTGCACAAGGGTGGCAAGGCATTGCCGACAGCGGCATTTACAGCGGTTTGTGCCTGTGTCCTGTTCTTTTTTGGCAGTCTGCCATTTTCTCGCGCGGCTGGGTATGCAGGCAGTACCGTGCGGCTTTCTGGTGTGGTTTCAGATGCACCGGATTATTCCGGCAGACATCCGAAGTATTTGCTCAAAGTGGAAACCTGCGGTGGAAAATCAGACACACCGTTGACCGGAAAGAAAATCCAGTTTACCTCTGACGCGAATTTTTCGGCCGAGCAGTTTGACCGGGTGACGGCTTCTTTTCGGCTGCGGAAACCGACGGGGGACGACTACTTTTCCAGAAAAAACGGACTTTTAGCGGATGGCGTCGTTTTGCAGGGCTATTTAAACGACTTTATGCCGTCCAAAATACAAGCAGGTTCTCCGCCTTTGCTGCAGAAAATTCCATATCTGATACGGCGAAAATTGCTGGAATACTTTTCAGACGATTTGCCGTCACCAGAAAATTCACTGGTGAGTGGGGTACTGGTTGGAGAAAAGCAGGCGGTACCGGATGCAGTGTCAGATGCTTTCCGCGGGGCCGGCGTTTCTCATTTAATGAGTGTCTCTGGACTGCATATGTCCACCGTTGCCCAGTTCATGCTTTTGCTTTTGGGACTGCTGCCGATTCCTAAAAGGACACGCATGGTGCTGGCACAGGCAGGAGTCTTACTGTTTATGAGTATCACTTGTTTTACACCGTCTGTTGTCAGAAGCGGCATTATGTATTTGCTTTTGCTGGGCGCAGGCTGTTTTCGGCGAAAAGCAAGCAGTCTGAATTCTCTTGGAATGTCGGTTTTGCTGATTTGCCTGCTGAATCCTTATGCGGCGGCGGACATCAGCTTGCTGCTTAGCTTTTCGGCAACACTTGGCATGATGGTGTGTATGAAGCCTGCAAAAATTCTGTTGAATGGAATAAAAAGGTTTCCTCGGCTGCCGAGAAAGCTACTGGAATATGTGCTGGGTACGATACTTACTTCCCTGACGGCAATGCTGTTTACGCTGCCGGTGACGCTGTGTGTATTTAACGAGATTTCGCTGGTGTCACCGCTCGCAAATCTGCTGGTGATTACACCTTCCTCGTGGATGATTTATGCGGGATTCGGTGCTGCACTGCTTAGCTTGTTTCCGGTTTTGTCCCCGGTGGCCGGACTGCTGTGGCACATCACAGATGCTTTGGCGGACTGGCTGATTGCCAGTACACAGTGGTGCTCCGGTCTGCCGCCTGCAAGAGTGCCAACGGACTGCCGGTTTGTCTTGCTTTGGCTTGCTTGCACCCTGCTGCTTCTGGGTGCGATGTGCATTCTCTGCCGTCGCCACCGCAAACTGCCACTGATGCTGACAGCAATGCTTTCTGCCGTGCTTTTCCTGATGAATCTGCTGCTGTATCAAGTGGATGCACAGAAGTTAAAAGTGACTGTGGCTGCAAGCGGAGAGGGTGTCAGTGTGGTGGTCAGCAGTGCCGGACATGGTGCTGTCATTGGTTTTGGCGCAGAAAGCTGGCAGACCGAGCATATTCTGCGGCGGTGCGGGGTTCACCGGTTGGATACGATTGTTCTGTTGAGTTTGTCAAACAGGGAGTGTCAGCAGGCGGCAAAAGTTGCTGCCGACTGGCACCCAGCTAGTGTGGTGCTGCCTGCCGGAACCGTATTGGATGGTGCGCTGGAAGACGTATTAACAGCAAATCATGTGCAGTGTTTTCCGGCGGGCACACAGGCACAGGCTTCTCTTTGGCAGCAGGTGCTCATTACCTGTGAAAATGGAGCGGCAAACTTGAAACTCAAAAATCTTTCGCTGCTGATATGCGGAGATAACGCGAACTTGGCAGATATACCGCCAGAACTGCAGGGGGCACAGATCATGGTGTGCAGCGGTCTGCCGAAGAATGATACCGCGGTGCATACCACCATGACGGTGCTGTGTGATTATTCCCATTCTCTAAAGAAAAAATATGTGGTAAACAGCCGTGGCTTGCCTGCGGTGCTTGGCGGCGGAAAAGATTTGGTGTTGGAGCCGTGCAGGGACACGGTGCGGATTAGGAGGAATGACTGATGGCAGAGTGCCGGGAAGCAGACCTGAAAAAGAAAATGGAAGCGGATAACCTTTCCGGCGTGTATTTTCTTTACGGAGAAGAAAAATACATGGTAGCCCATTGGGCACACAGACTGATTAAAAAAGCGGCCGGGAAAGAGTTTTTGGATTTTAACCTGCAGCAGTTTGCGGGGGATGTGACGGCAGATGACTTGGATGATGCCGTGCAGGCGCTGCCGCTTATGGCGGAACGAAAATGTGTTTCTGTGTCAGATCTGACGCTGGAAGGAAGGACACCGGCGGAAAACAAGAAACTACTGGAACTATTGCGGAATGTGCCGGAATCCACGGTGCTGGTGCTGTATTTTGCTTCCAGCAGTCCGGAAATCCGGAAAGATAAGAAGTGGAAATCTGTTTTTGCTGCCTGCATGGAGCAGGGCACCTGTGTGCAGTGTGCACAGCGGACACAGACCGAACTTGAAAAACTGCTGATGCGTACAGCGGAAAAACGCGGATGCCGACTTGCACGGCCGGAGGCAAACCAGATTTACCGCTATGTCGGCAATAATATGACGGCACTGCTGAATGAAATGGAAAAAGTCTGCGCATTTGCCGGAAGCGGAGATATTTCTCCGGGAATGATTGACCAGATGGTTACACGCAATCTGGAAACGCGTATTTTTGACCTCAGTCGGGCACTGCTTGCTGGACAGCATGACCGAGCCTATCAGATTCTGAATCAGCTTTTGGAGCAGAATGAGGAACCTGTGCGTATCCTTGCGGTGCTTTCCGGTGCTTACATCGACCTTTACCGTGTGCGCACGGCATTGCAGAGCGGAGAAACAGCGCTGGAACCGGCAGCACATTTTGAGGAGTATAAGCGGCGGGAATTCCGCCTGACCAATGCGGAGCGGGATATTCGTCATTTGTCCACACAGAAGCTTCGCCAAAGTCTGGATGTGCTGCTGCAGGCAGACCTTGACCTGAAAGGTTCCCGCACAGACAGCCGCATTATTTTAGAGCGCACGCTGACACGGTTGATGCTGATTGCCGGCGGTGAGGAGGAGAATGCATGACAGAAAAGCTGAAAGTGCGGGAAGCAGTAGTTGTGGAGGGCAAGTATGATAAAATCAAGCTTTCTGCGCTGATTGACGGCCTGATTATTGAAACACATGGCTTTCGTATTTTTCGAGATAAAGAACAGTTGGAACTGCTGCGTCGGCTGGCAGACAAGCGAGGTCTGCTGATTTTGACAGACAGCGACTCAGCGGGCTTTATGATACGAAATTTTCTGAAAGGTTCGATTAACCCGGAAAAGATAAAGAATGCTTATATTCCTGACATTTTCGGAAAAGAGAAACGCAAAGCAGCGCCCGGTAAAGAGGGTAAGCTTGGGGTGGAGGGCATACCGATAAATATTCTGCGGGAGTGTTTGCTGAAAGCCGGCGTCAGCAGTGAACCGGCGGCAGAACAGCAAGGGCGCCGCATTACCAAAACAGACCTGTTTGAGCTGGGCCTTTCTGGCGGCGCAGAAAGTATGAAGCACCGTCGTATGGTCCAGGAAAATCTGAATCTGCCGGAACATCTTTCGGCGAACGGACTGGTGGAGGTACTGAACAGTCTGATAAGCCGTGAGAGTTTCTGCAGCCTGTGTCATCATATATTTGGAGAAAGCACAGAAAAGTAAAAGGCTTTAGGAAATTTTCCCAAAGCCTTTTACTAGTCCCAATAATGGACAAATGAATTTTATCAGAAAAACCAAAAGCCCGGAACCCAAATTTTTGTGTGATATTCGGGGTTCCCACTTTGTGTTATTTGCTCACTTCAGATGCAGGTCCTGATTATGCTCATACCATAATTCCTTATTTCTTTTCCTTTTTCTTTGAATCGGTAACAACTGCAACGATAGCACAAAAAATGGCTGCACCTACTGCAATCCATAGAGCTATGTTCATAATACCTTTACCTCTTTTCTAATTCTGAGTCTAATAAAAAATTTAAACCAATTATATCATAATAAGCAAGATAATAAAAGGATTCAAATCGTGAGGGTTCCAATTCTTTTATTATCTTTATAAATTGATGTGCAAGACAGGACTTGAACCCGTGTCATACAACACCGTCTCTCATGTGGCATTACATAGCTTAATTAAATAACAAATAACTTAATAAAAATTCCGAAAATTATATTGACATATCTTATCGAAAGTGATAATATACAAGCATACGCGGTCATGCTGAAATTGGCATACAGGCATGCTTGAGGTGCATGTGTCTTATGACGTGTGGGTTCAAGTCCCACTGACCGCACCAAATTAATATAGGCTATATAAAGCAATGATTCGTATTGTTTTATATAGCCTATATTTTTATTGGTCACCATTGCCGCCGGAATGTCAACCTGGTTTTGTGCAAAAAACATTTATTTTCGTCAAGCGGAAATAGAATGTGCTAAAAATGAGCAATATCGTGATTTTTCAGCAAAATATGATTAATATATTGTTGCAAATATACAAAATGCAGAGTATACTGAAACTGACAGGAAATAGAATGTGAGGTTGCTTATGAAATTTATTTCATGGAACGTCAATGGACTGCGTGCCTGCATGAAAAAAGGTTTCACGGAATTTATGACGCAGGCAGACGCGGATGTCATTTGTGTGCAGGAAACCAAAATGCAGCCGGGACAGGCAGATGTGCAGCTTTCCGGTTATCATCAGTATTGGAATTCGGCAGAGCGGAAAGGGTATTCCGGCACGGCTGTTTTCACCCGCAGGGAACCGCTTTCGGTTGCTTATGACATTGAGAATCCTCTGCATACAGGAGAAGGCCGCAGTATCACTCTGGAGTTTCCGGAATTTTATCTGGTAACTTTTTATACGCCGAATTCGCAGCCGGAATTGGCGCGGATTGACTATCGGATGCAGTGGGAGGATGCTGCCCGCGCTTACTTGCAGAAACTGGATGCACAGAAGCCGGTGATCCTCTGCGGCGACCTGAATGTGGCGCATGAGGAGATTGACCTTAAAAATCCCGGGCCAAACCGCGGCAGCGCCGGATTCTCTGACCAGGAACGTGAAAAATTCACACAGCTTTTGCATGCCGGCTTTACCGATACTTTTCGGACACTGCACCCACAGCAGACCGGTGCCTACAGTTGGTGGAGCTACCGCTTCCATGCACGCGAAAACAACGCGGGCTGGCGCATTGACTATTTTCTGGTATCCGACCGACTTTTTCCGCAGGTAACGCGCAGTGAAATCCTTTCAGATATATATGGAAGTGACCACTGTCCCATCCTGCTGGAACTAACCGAGAATATGGGGAGCAGGTGATTTTGTAATGAAACTTACATTTTACGGTGCGGATAAAGAAGTAACTGGCAGCTGTCACTGCCTGACAGTTAACGGCAAACACATCCTGATTGACTGTGGCCTGCAGCAGGGCGCGGACGAAACTGACAACAATACACTCCCTTTTTGTGCCAATCTGGTGGATTATGTCATCATTACACACGCACATATCGACCACACAGGCAGATTGCCGCTGCTGGTGAAACAGGGTTTTCAGGGAAAGATTCTGGCAACCAGAAAAACAGCGTATTTGTTGGACATTATGCTGCGTGATAGCGCGCACATTCAGGAGATGGACGCCGAGCAGGCTCTGCGCAAAGGTCGCCGCTCCGGTCATTTGCCCAAAGCACCGTTGTATACGGTGGAAGACGCGGAAGCAGCGGTCAAATTGCTGGAAAGCTGTGAGTATGAGGAAGATGTGCCGCTTTGTGAAGGGGTACGGGTGCGCTTTACCGATGCGGGGCATTTGCTGGGCAGCGCATCCGTGGAAATTTGGGCTGAGGAAAACGGCGTGACCAAAAAGCTGGTCTTTTCCGGTGACATCGGCAATAAAGACCAGCCAATTATCCGCAACCCACAGTATCTGCATGAGGCGGACTATGTGGTCATGGAGTCCACTTATGGCGACCGCGAGCATGAGCCTGCCAAGGACTACACAAAAGAATTTGCGGATGTGATTGACCATACGCTGGCTGCAGGCGGAAATGTCATCATTCCGTCCTTTGCAGTCGGCCGCACACAGGAACTGCTGTTTTTCTTCCGTAAAATTAAGGAGCGGCACTTGACACCGCTCAACCCGGATTTCCCGGTTTATGTAGATTCACCGCTTGCTGCCGAGGCTACGGCAATTTACAGCAGTGATCTGCATGGCTATGCAGATGCGGAAACCATTGGGTTGATTGACAGGGGAACAGAGCCGCTGCAGTTTTCAAATCTACATATTACTGCCAGTGTGGAGGAATCCAAGGCACTGAATGAGGATGGTGTGCCGAAAGTCATTATTTCCTCCAGCGGTATGTGCGAGGCCGGACGCATCCGGCACCATTTGAAACACAATCTCTGGCGGCCGGAGTGTGCTATCGTCTTTGTCGGCTATCAAGCAGTGGGAACACTGGGACGCATTCTACTGGAAGGGACAGACAGTGTCAAGCTATTCGGCGAGCAAATTGCAGTTAAGGCGCATATTTACAATTTCCGCTCCATGTCCGGCCATGCTGACCATACCGGTTTAATTGAATGGATTAATGCTTTCAATCCAAAGCCGAAAGAAGTGTTTGTGGTGCATGGTGAGCGTGCCTGCTGCGAGGCTTTCACAGCGGAATTGTGCACACGCGGATTTGATGCCTGCGCACCTGACTTTGAGGCCGATTATGACCTGTTGGAGGACCGCTTCACAGAGGTCGGCATTGCTCCGGAAAAGCTGCACCCGGCACGTTCGGCGGCATCCGGAAAACATTATTCACCGGCATATGCGCGTTTGATGCAGGCACAGAAGCGCTTGCTGGAAGTCGTGCAGCATAATGAGGGCGGTGCCAATAAAGACCTTGGCAAATTTACCGACCAGCTTCTTGCGCTGTGCGATAAATGGGACAGATAATTTGACAGCAAAAGAGCAGGAACTCTCAGCCGCAGTAAGGCTGAAAACTCCTGCTCTTTTTATGCTGCTTCATCATGTAAATGCTGCTGTTTCAGTGCGAAAGGACTCAGTCATCACCTTGCAGGGCATCCCAGCCCTCTTCACCGGTGCGAATCTTCACAGCATTTTCAACATTGTATACAAAGATTTTGCCGTCGCCGATATGTCCGGTATAAAGGACTTTCTTTGCGGTTGCGATGACTTCTCTGACAGGCACTTTGGCAATGACGATTTCCACCTGTACCTTTGGCAGCAGAGTCACTTCTGTGGAAACACCGCGGTAGTATTCCGGCTGGCCCTTCTGTGCGCCGCAGCCGAGGACCTGTGTGACCGTCATGCCGGAAACACCCAGCTTATTCATAGCTTCTTTGAACGCTTCAAATTTATTCTGCTTCATCAGCACCACAATTTTGGTGAGCTTTGCCTGCTCGTGTCCGTCATCTGCCACTGTGGCGGCAGAGTCAGCAAAGACTTCCACGGTATCGGCTTTGCTGCTGGAGATTTCAGCCATCCGGTTCATGTCGAAGCCTTTGAACCTTGCAAGCTGCTTAATCTCAGCGTCATCGTCAGAAATCTGGTCAAGCTCACAGCGGACAAGCTGATTGTCCGGATAAGCCAACACACCCATTTCTGGAATATCCAGTCCCTCAATTTCAACCTCTGGGGAAACACGCAGTCCCCAGACTTTATCAAGGAAGCGGAAGAACAGATAAGACACACCGAATCCCCAGACCAGCAGGACACACACTGCAATGAGCTGTGCTGCGAACTGGGAAGCATCACCGTAAAACAAGCCGCGCACACCGCCGGAAACGCCATTCAGACCGTCGCCATACTTGCCGTCCGCAAACAGGCCAAGGGAAATGACGCCCCATAGTCCATTTGCACCGTGAACGGAGATTGCGCCGACAGGGTCATCCAGCTTCCATTTGTTTTCAACAAACGGAACCGCCACGCATACCAGAATGCCGGCGACCAAGCCAATCAGAAAAGCTGCGTCTGCATCCACGAAAGCGCATGGTGCCGTGATAGCGACCAGTCCGGCAAGACAGCCGTTCGCGGTCATAGACGGGTCCGGCTTGCCATATTTGGCCCACATATAGAACATAGCAACCAGACCGCCAATGGCGCCGGCAATCATGGTGTTAGTTGCCACCACAGAGAGCCGGAAATCAGAAGCATTCAATGTGGAGCCCGCATTGAATGAGAACCAGCAGAAAAACAGCACAATGGTGCCGAGGATTGCCATGGGAATGTCGTGGCCCGGAAAAGCTCTGGCAGTGCCGTCTTTTTTAAACTTGCCAATGCGTGGGCCGATGACAATCGCACCAGCAAGAGCAATCATGCCGCCCATGGAGTGAACCACAGCTGAACCGGCGAAATCCACTACACCATGGCCAAGCCCGAAATTTTTGCCAAGCGTGGAGAGCCAGCCGCCGCCCCACACCCAGTTGGCAAACAGCGGATAAAGGAACATGGAGATAAAGAAGGAAATAATCACAACGGCGGAATATTTCACACGCTCTGCCATTGCACCGGTCGGAATGGTGACGGTTGTGTCCATAAAGACCATCTGGAAAAAGAACAGGGCATAAACACCTGCGTCATAAGTTCCGTTGAGCATGAAACCTTTATAGCCGAGGACACCGCCGAGCCCCGGAATGCAGAGCAGACCGTTCAGTACGGAACTGCCACTGCCGAGATTGGCATTACCGCCGGAACCGCCCATCTGCAGTGCAAAGCCGACTAAGAAATAGCCAACGGCACCAACCAGAAAAACCATGAAGTTCATGGTCATGGTGTGTGCTGCGTTTTTGGCACGGCAGAAGCCGGTTTCCACCATAGCAAAGCCGCATTGGAAGAAAAACACCATGAATGCGCAAATCATAATCCATACGTAATTGGAGCCGAACAGTGCTTTATTGGCAGTGGCAGCAACAGTCTGAAGTGTCTGACTGCCCTGCACTGCGGTGTAAGCTGCGCCGGTTGGGTCAGCCACATTTTTTGTTGTCACATCTTGGAATATCAGGAACGCAAGGATTGCCAACACAAGGAGAAACACAGCAACGAATAGCCCCTTTTTGTGCTTTTTCACTTGTTCCATAAAAGTAGTCTCCCTTCTTTTGTTTCCATTCACATTTTGTCTTTGGACTTCTGCCCGAAATTACTCCATGAAAACTTTGAGTCAGATTTGTAAACCTCAGCTTTCAGTTTTCGGACAGAAAGGAAATATCTGATGCCCAAAAACAGAATTACCAGCCCGAACACCGCGCCGGGAATCCGGCTGGTGAGAACTGTGACATAGGTTCCTCCCGCAAAGCTCACGACCGCCAGTAACGCGCCTGCCAGCATAATCATGATGGAAAGTATCCGCAGCAACATAATTGAAACGAATTTTTCTTTTGTAACGGTGCTATCTGTTCCTTTTCCATTTTGGTCCATAAAGCAGCAGCCCTTTCTTTCCCAATCGATTCGGATTTTTGCATATGCATATAAAAACGAGGGCGCTCATGGTGAAATTACCATGAACGCCCTCGTTCACTAACTAGTATAGTTCCTTTTTCATGAAATGCAATATAAAAACTTTACTTTATAAATATTTTGTAAAGAAGTTGTATTTATCAAAACTCTATATTAATATTTTGTGAATTTTACCGGCAACTTTTCCACTGCAAATCGAAAGCCAACTAATAGTTTTACATATTTTTACATAACAATCACATGAAACTTACGGCTGCTTTTTTATTGCTTGAGGAAAAATAGATTCGTTTTTTAGAAAATGAGAAACATCGCTGGAAAATATCAAAGGCAAAAAATTTTCAAAAAACTGTTGACAGATTTTTGAAGTTGTGTATAATATGAAGTCAAATCAATCAATTTTTATTTCTTGCAAAACCGATGAAGTGGAGATAAAAACGGCACAAGCGCGTACAGAGAGTCCGGGCAGATGAGAGCCGGGCCGTGAGCGGGCTGTTAAATGGACCACTGAGGGCACGGCGAAAGGTGCTTTGCACTGAGTATTCCGTGACGTATGGCCTGCGTAAGGGGCCGGGGGTATGTTGGTACTCCACAAAGTGTGCGGCTTTCATTGGCCGCAAAGCAAGGTGGCACCGCGAGCCGGATTTTAGAGGCCCGTCCTTGGCAGACAGTATTCTGTTTGCCCTGGGCGGGCCTTTTTGTATGCCTTTCTAGGGAAATCTTTCGGGAGGGATTATCCATGACAAAACCGACTTTGGAAGAAGTAAAACGTTTTGCAGCGCAGGGGCAGTACCGGATTTTGCCGGTCAGCCGGGAAATTTATGCAGACATCAAAACGCCGATTGAAGTCCTGCGTATTCTGCAGGCAAAAAGCCATCACTGTTTTTTGCTGGAAAGTGCTGAGAGCAAACGTCATTGGGGCCGCTACACATTTCTTGGATTTGACCCCAAGCAGGAAATCACCTGTGCGGACGGAGAAATGCGGGTGCGGGGAAAATCGGAAGAACATTTTCATACGCAGAACCCGGGAGCTGTGCTGAAAAAAATTCTTGCAGCCAACAAAAGTCCGCGGATTCCGGAGTTGCCGCCATTTACCGGTGGACTGGTTGGCTATTTTTCCTATGATTATGTGAAATACAGCGAACCGGAACTCCTACTGGATGCGGAGGACCAGGAACATTTTAAGGATATGGATCTGATGCTTTTTGACCGCGTGATTGCATTTGATCACTTCCGACAGAAAATTGTGCTGATTGTCAATATCCGTTTAGAGGGGAACGTTGAAGTTGCCTATGCGGACGCGCAGAAGGAATTAGAACAGCTGGCCCAGTTGCTCCGAAACGGAACGCCGGTGCGGCGAAAACCGGGCCGCATGACTTCTCCAGTGCGTCATCTTTTCAGCAAAGAAACATACTGCCGGATGGTGGAACGTGCAAAGCAGTATATCCGGGAAGGTGATATCTTCCAAGTTGTGCTCAGTAACCGCCTGGATGCAGATTTTGAGGGAAGCCTGCTGGATACCTACCGCGTGCTGCGCACATTGAACCCGTCACCCTATATGTTTTATTTTTCCAGCGATGACATCGAAATTGCGGGGGCTTCTCCGGAGACGCTGGTGAAACTCGATAACGGTGTGCTGCAGACTTTTCCCTTGGCGGGTTCCCGTCCGCGCGGGGAAACAGAGGAGCAGGATAGCCAGTTGGAGCAGGATTTGCTGACAGACCCCAAAGAACTGGCCGAACATAATATGCTGGTCGACCTCGGCCGCAACGACTTAGGCCGTATCAGTACATTCGGTTCTATAAAAGTGGAAAGGCACCTGCAGGTGCTGCGGTTTTCCCACATTATGCACCTTGGTTCCACCGTGACCGGAACGATTCGGGACGGCTTGTCTGCACCGGATGTCATCGGTTCCGTCCTGCCGGCGGGGACTCTTTCCGGTGCGCCCAAGTTTCGTGCCTGCCAGATTATCAATGAGTTGGAAAATAATCGGCGCGGAATTTACGGCGGCGCCATCGGTTATTTGGACTTTACCGGGAACTTAGATACCTGTATTGCTATCCGCATTGCGTTTAAGAAAAATGGAAAGGTATTTGTCCGTTCCGGCGCGGGCATTGTGGCGGATAGTATTCCGGAGCAGGAGTATCAGGAATGCATTAACAAAGCGAAGGCGGTTGTGATCGCTTTGCAGGAAGCACAGGAGGGAATTGACGATGATTCTGCTACTTGATAATTATGACAGCTTTTCCTATAACCTTTACCAGATGGTCGGCACCATGGAACCGGAGATTCGGGTTGTGCGCAACCGTGAATTTTCAGTGCAGCAGTTAGCGGAGATGCACCCGGATGGCGTGATTTTAAGTCCCGGCCCGGGCCGACCGGAAAATGCAGGTGTATGTGAAGAAGCGGTGCGACTCTTTACCGGAAAGGTACCACTATTGGGTGTGTGCCTTGGGCATCAGGCAATTTGTCAGGTATTCGGTGGGAAAATTGGCTATGCCAAACAAATGATGCACGGAAAACAGTCACAGGTGCGGCTCGACCTGGACTGTCCGCTGTTTCGTGGGCTGCCGGATGTAATCGGAGCAGCTAGGTACCATTCCCTGTCCGTTCAGGAAGCGAGCCTGCCGCAGGAACTGAAAGTTGTGGCACGCAGCCTGGAGGATAACGAAATTATGGCAGTGCAGCACCGGACTGCTCCGGTATTTGGCCTGCAGTTCCATCCGGAATCTATTCTGACACCGAAGGGAAAGGAAATCCTGCAGAACTTTTTAGAGCTTTGTCCCCGAAAATAGGCCTTTCTTTTTCCTGCCAATTCTGTTTGTCGAGTCCATTTAAAAAATGATTTTTTATAGGAGGCTGCCAAAATGATTAAAGAAGCGATTGCACAGCTCATTGAGAAAAAAGACCTGGATTACAAAACCGCAAATGAGGTTATGGATGAAATTATGAGCGGAAAAACGACGCAGGCGCAGATAGGTGCCTATTTAACGGCCTTGCGCATGAAAGGGGAAACAATTGAAGAAATTACCGCTTCAGCAGCAGGAATGCGCGCACACTGTATTAAGCTGCTGCAGGATAGGGACGTATTGGAAATTGTAGGGACTGGAGGAGATAATGCCAATTCCTTCAATATTTCCACAACATCCGCGATTGTGGCATCGGCTGCGGGTGTTCCGGTGGCAAAGCACGGTAACCGTGCCGCTTCCAGCAAATGCGGAGCTGCGGATGTATTGGAAGCGTTAGGTGTCAATATTACCCTTCCGCCGGAAAAAAGCACAGAACTGCTCAAAAAAATCAACCTGTGTTTCCTGTTTGCACAGAATTACCACATTGCCATGAAATATGTTGCACCCGTTCGTAAGGAATTGGGCATCCGCACCGTGTTTAATATTCTTGGCCCGCTTTCTAATCCGGCAGGCGCTAATATGGAACTGATGGGTGTTTATGAGGAAGCATTGGTGGAGCCGTTGGCTCATGTGCTGACCAATCTCGGCGTTAAAAGCGGTATGGTTGTGTATGGGCAGGACCGGCTGGATGAAATTTCTCTTTCCGCACCGACAACTGTCTGTGAGTTGCAGGGCGGCCAGCACCACTCCTATGTGATTCGGCCTGAAGATTTCGGCCTGACACGCTGTAAGAAATCTGATTTGGTGGGTGGCACGTCGGCCGAAAATGCCGCCATCACCCGCGCTGTTCTGTCCGGTGAGAAAGGTCCGAAGCGGGATGCCGTTTTACTGAACACTGCTGCTGCGCTGAAAATTGCGGGTAAAGTTCCGGATATCGGAAAAGGTGTGCAGCTTGCAGCTCAGACGATTGACAGTGGCGCGGCAAAAGCACAACTGGAGCAGTTTATCCGGCTTTCCAATGGAGAAAGCGCATGATTCTAAATGATTTGGCGGCAGCCGCAAGGGAGCGGGTGGCACAGCGGGAGGCAAAAAAGCCATATGGAATTTTACTGACGGAAGCGGAAGCGCTGCCGACGGACCGGACCTTCCCTTTTGAGCGGGCTTTGAAGCAGGCGGGACTTTCCTTTATCTGCGAAGTGAAAAAAGCTTCCCCCAGCAAAGGTCTGATTGCGAAGAATTTTCCTTATCTGCAGATTGCACAGGATTATGAAGAAGCAGGCGCGGCCGCCATTTCCGTGCTGACAGAGCCAAAATGGTTTTTGGGAAATGACAGGTATCTGTGGGAAATTGCGCAGAAGGTACAGATTCCAGTATTACGCAAAGATTTTACGGTGAATCCATACATGATTTGTGAGGCCAAATTACTGGGTGCATCGGCTGTGCTTTTGATTTGTGCGATTCTGACGGACCGGGAACTGCGGGATTATCGGGAACTGGCGGAAAAATTGGGCCTTTCTGCTTTGGTGGAAGCACACACAGAAGAAGAAGTCAAGCGGGCATTGGCATCCGGCGCAAGAATTATCGGTGTCAATAACCGGAATCTAAACGATTTTACCATTGACCTTTCCGCGGGTGAACGGCTGCGCAGGCTGGTGCCGTCGGATGTTGCCTTCATCTCCGAAAGCGGTGTAAAAGGTCCGCAGGAAATCGCAGATATCTGCCGGATGCGGGCGGACGGAGTTCTGATTGGGGAAGCGCTGATGCGGGCGCCAAACCGGAAACAGTATCTGCGGGAGCTGCGCAGAAAGGGGGAAGCCGGATGTGACCAGAATTAAAATTTGCGGCCTGACACGAAAGCAGGATATTGAAGCCGTGAATGAAGCAAGGCCGGACTATGCCGGGTTTGTGTTTGCAGAAAGTCGCCGGAGGGTGGCTCCGCGGCAGGCAGCGAACCTTCGTGCCGCGCTCGCACCAGAAATACTGCCGGTCGGTGTTTTTGTCGATTCCGCAGTGACAGAGATTCTCGCGCAGTTGCGCAGTGGAACGATTGCTATTGCACAGTTACATGGGCAGGAACCGGCAGAAAATGTGAAGCAGATTCAGCAGGCAGGCTTTCCGGTAATCCAGGCGTTTCGTATACGGGATGCGGCGGATATTGTCCGTGCGCAAGTCAGCCCGGCAGATTTTTTGCTTCTGGACAGCGGCGGCGGAACCGGAATAAAATTTGACTGGAACCTTGTGCCGCCCATAACTCGCCCGTGGTTTTTGGCAGGCGGACTGACACTGGAAAATGTGCAGGGAGCCATACAGAAGCTTCACCCGTGGGGAATAGACGTTTCCAGCGGTGTCGAAACCGACGGAACGAAAGACAGAAACAAGATTTTAACGATGGTCAGGAGGATACGGAATGAGTAAAGGAAAATATGGAGAATTCGGCGGGCAGTATGTTCCGGAAACGCTGATGCATGAATTGCACCGGCTGGAAGATGCCTATGAATATTATAAACAAGACCCGCAGTTCAAAGAGGAACTGCACAGCCTACTTTGTAATTATGCCAACCGCCCGTCAATACTCTATTATGCGGAGAAAATGACGAATGACCTTGGCGGTGCAAAAGTTTATCTGAAGCGGGAGGACCTGAACCACACAGGCTCCCATAAAATAAACAATGTTCTGGGGCAGGTGCTGCTTGCAAAAAGAATGGGGAAAAAGCGGATTATTGCAGAAACCGGTGCAGGCCAGCACGGTGTCGCAGCGGCAACCGGTGCGGCGCTGCTAGGTATGGAATGCGAAGTCTTTATGGGGGTGAAAGATACTGAGCGACAGGCACTGAATGTTTACCGCATGGAGTTGTTGGGTGCAAAGGTACATCCAGTCAACACAGGTACGGGCACGCTCAAAGATGCTATTAATGAGGCAATGCGCAACTGGACCACCCGCGTGGATGATACTGCTTATGTAATCGGCTCTGTGATGGGGCCGCACCCTTATCCCATGATGGTGCGGGATTTCCAGAGTGTCATCAGCAAGGAAGCAAGGGAACAGATTTTAAAAGCGGAGGGGAAGTTGCCGGACGCTGTGCTTGCCTGTGTTGGCGGCGGGAGCAATGCGATGGGTATGTTCTACAATTTCATACCGGATCGGGAAGTCCGGCTGATTGGCTGTGAAGCTGCTGGACGCGGAGTCAATACCGCTCAGACAGCGGCAACCATTGCCACTGGGAAACTTGGTGTATTCCATGGAATGAAGTCCTATTTCTGCCAGAATCGGTATGGGCAGATTGCGCCGGTCTATTCGATTTCGGCTGGTCTGGATTATCCGGGAATCGGGCCGGAACACGCCTATCTTTACAAAACCGGCCGTGCACAGTATGAACCTATCACGGATGACGAGGCAGTGGATGCGTTTGAATACCTTGCCCGCACGGAAGGCATTATCTGCGCGATTGAAAGTGCACATGCGGTAGCTTATGCCAGAAAGCTTGCTCCAACCATGCGAAAAGACCAGAGCATGATTATCTGCATTTCCGGACGGGGTGATAAAGATGTAGCAGCGATTGCACGTTACAGGGGGAGGAATATCACAGAATGAACAGAATTGGGAAAGCGTTTGAAAATGGGAAAGCGTTTATCGGATTCCTCACAGCGGGGGACCCTTCCCTGGAAAAGACAGAAGAATTTGCGCTGGAAATGGTTCGCGCCGGCTGTGACCTGATTGAGCTTGGCATCCCATTTTCCGACCCGATTGCAGAGGGACCGGTGATTCAGCAGGCAGACCTGCGCTCGCTTTCCGCCGGCACCACCACAGATAAGGTCTTTCAGATGGCTGCAGACCTGCGCAGCAAAACCGAAATCCCGCTGGTATTCATGACATACTATAATCCGGTTTTCAGCTATGGAAATGAAAGATTTTTTGCCCGCTGCAAGGAAAGCGGTATGGATGGTATCATTGTGCCGGATTTGCCTTTTGAAGAAAAAGGTGAAATTACGGAAATTGCCGCCAAAAACGGCGTGAAAGTAATTTCCATGATTGCGCCGACTTCTCAGGAACGAATCCGCATGATTGCCAAGGAATCGGAGGGATTCCTGTATGTGGTGTCCTCCCTCGGTGTGACCGGTGTGCGGACAGAGATTGAAACGGACCTTGATTCCATTCTGAAAATTGTTCGGGAAAACACCGATACCCCTGCGGCGGTCGGTTTTGGTATCAGCACACCGGAGCAGGCAGCAAAAATCGGCCAGATTGCAGACGGTGTTATTGTGGGCAGCGCGATTGAAAAGCTGATTGCAAAGGATGGACCGGAGGCTGGAAAAGAGATTTATGCATATGTCAAGTCTATGAAGGACGCGCTGAAACGTATCTAGGACCGATGATTTCATCGGGACAGCAAAAAAGGCCGGATAAAAAACAGAGGGCGCAAAAGTGAACGGAAAGCAGGTCTTTTCAGACCATGCATTTCCTGTAAACTTTTGTGCCCTTTGTTGTGGACTGTCGGATTCATTCCATACAAGAACTCTGCTATCATTCCCTTATTGGCATATGATATATCTCCGCATGATATGCAGTATGCCAATTTCTAAAAGGGGAATGTATAGCAAAGTTCAAGTAAAAATTTCATCATTCAACTTGATAACGATTCATAAAAGTTCTTAAAGTTCGTAGAATTATTCTTCATCACCGCTGTCTTCTGGCATTTCCCAGTTATGCCAAACATTCTGGACATCGTAAAGATTTAATTCAGGAATCCGCATGGTTCCTATATTCCTTTGCAAGAAATGCAATCTCACCGTTTGAGCCGTTCTCGATTTATCGGAGAGGAGGCAGAAGTGCAATCGGCTGAAATCAAAGAATATCTCGGAGATAGAAACGACGTCGGAATTCCGCAGTGGGATATTGCCAATGGCGGCATTCCGGCGCTGCCGGTTGCAATATATTCAAAAATGGCAGATTGGGCTTGTACCCGGGTTATGTAGTGGTATAGTGAACTTGTAACACCCCTGCCCAATGGATTACAATATCTATTAGAAAAGGAGTACGCCATGCAAAAAATCATTAAGTAAAAGTTACATTTTGAGCGTCACTTATTCTGTTGAATAAGTTGCATTATTTCTGCTCGGGTAGGCATAGAGAGGATAGCTCCTTTCTTTGTTGTAACTAATGAAGCCGCTGCGTTTGCAAATTTCAGCATACTGACGAGCTGCTGTTCAGTAAGAGTTTCCAGATTATGGTCGATCAGATAAGAAAGGCAACTGCCACAGAAGGTATCGCCGGCACCTGTTGTATCAATGGTCTTAACTCCGAGGTACGAGGGAACTGAAACATGAATATCTTTGAAAAAGGATTCAGCACCATTTTTACCTTTTGTAACCAGTATTAAAGCGATATTAGGGAATTGCTCACGTAGGGAAACAATCCCATTGGCAAGCGTGTCCTTTCCTGTCAAAAACGTAAGTTCTTCTTCAGCAATTTTCAGCACTTTACACTGGCTACAGCCCCAAGCCATCTGTTTTTTAGCTTCTCCTAAGGAATGCCAAAGTGGCGGACGAAGGTTCGGATCGAATGAAATTAAAACTTCTGCTTCCATTGCGGCATTAACAGCCGACTGTGTTGCACTGCGGGCAGGCTCATCAGTTAAAGAAAGCGTACCAAAGTGGAACACTTTGGAATTTTGAATAATATCCGTCCGGACTTCTGAAGATGTAATCATTTGATCTGCGCCAGGGTTTCTGTAGAACGAAAAGTCTCTATCACCGTCCGGAGAATTTTGAACGAAGGCTAATGTTGTTCGGCTTGAGGTATCTGAAACAAGACCATTAATATCTATACCGGCCTGAGAAACGACTTTGGTGAGCAATCGGCCGAAAAGATCATCACCAACTTTTCCAATAAAAGCTGTTTTCTTTCCGAGTTTATTCAACATTGCAAGAACATTGCAGGGTGCGCCACCCGGATTTGCCTCAAACAAGTTGTTGCCTTGTTCTGAAATTCCATTCTGCGTAAAATCAATTAAAAGTTCACCCATTGCTGTTACATCATAATTCATAGCCTAACTCCTTAATTAGATTTTTATAGAACGCGTTACCTATCTGTATTTTATACTTATTAATCAAAAACATCAACATCTATATGGTATTACTGATAATTATATTATAATATAATTAAAAATATAAAATTTAATGTACTTGTTCCACAAAATTATGTAACTGTTCCATATGCGTTGTTGCGGTTATTCAATAAACATGATATAGTAAAAACAAGAAAAGTCTTGGAGGAATAATTAATATGGCAAGTATTCGTGATGTAGCGCGAAAAGCTGAGGTCGCTGTTAGCACGGTGTCGAGGGTATTAAATAGTAGTGGATACGTTTCTGAAGATACACGGCGTAAAGTTTTATCTGCAATGGAGGAACTGGATTATATGCCCAATGAAATGGCTAGAAATCTGTTCCATAATAGGACCAACTTTATCGGTGTTATGGTGCCAGACATATCACATCCTTTTTTCGCAATGGTAACGAAATTTATTGAAGAGGAACTGTATAAGAATGGATATAAAGTCGTCCTTTGCAATACGGTTGAAAAGAGCAACCGGGAAAAAGAATTTGTCGACATGCTGCGCAGAAGAATCGTGGATGGCATTATTATGGGGGCCCACTCACTGGAAATCGAAAAATATCGAAACCTCAATTTACCTATCGTTGCCCTCGATCGCATTATTGAAGGAATTCCCAATATTTGCGTCGATCATTGCAAAGGCGGGCGGCTTGCTGCCCAAGCGCTGCTGCATTCCGGCTGCCATAATGTCGTACAGATTATGGGGTGCAGAAAAGTTCATTCCTATTCTGAGCAGCGGCATATTGTCTTCAGTGAAGTCATGAAATCGCACGGAGTTCAAGTGAGGACAGTAGAGCTTGCTTGGAACCTGTTCAATTTTCAAGAATACTTAAACGTCGCAAAACAAGTGTTGGATAAAATGCAGGATATAGATGGAATCTTTGCAACTGATCAGGTAGCTATGGCTTTCATTCGGGTTCTCCTTGAGCGGGGTAAACGGATTCCTCAGGATGTAAAAGTTGTCGGCTATGATGGTACTTCATTTGCTGAAGGATGCTCGCCATCACTTACAACAGTCGTTCAGCCAATGGCTGATTTGGGTAAAACCGCTGCTGACTCAGTTTTGACACTCATAAAGGGTGGAAGACTTGAGTCGGATCAAATCCTCTTGGATGTGGAACTGAAACAGGGGAATACTACTCTTTAGCGCTTATATTTAGTCTATAATGGAACGCATTTCCCAACCAAGAAATGGAAAATGCGTTAATTTTTTATATAAATATTCAAATTTATAATAAAACATTCTAGGCATAATAATATAAAGTTTAAAAGAATATATGCTATATGCATAATTACTATTTAATTATTTGTAATTTATTATGAATATAACAATAAGCGTTGACTTTTAAAACGCGTACGGTTATAATCGTATGTAGAACCGGTTCCACATACGATTGCAAGCAAATTTGGGTAAGCAAAAAACAAGGAGGAAAACATTTTGAAAAGCGTATTGAAGAGAATCGTTACGTTTGGATTGGCAGCAGCGATTGCAACCTCAGTTACGGGCTGTGCGACTAGTAACCAAAGTTCTTCATCCGATGTCGCTTCCGAAAAAAAGTCAGGCAGTAAAACAGTTATCACACTCGGTATGCATGTTGCCAATGTTGATGAGCAGGAACCCGTTACGGGAAAAATAATTAAAGCATTTGAGCAGGCTAACCCTAATATTACCGTGCAGATACAGGGCAATGATAAGGATGCGCACGTCAATAAGATGAAATTGGACGCCCAGTCTGGTGAACTGCCGGATATCTTCTGGATGGATTCAAGCGTTGCACCGCAACTCAACAGTTCTGGAGTGTTGCTTGATCTTTCTGACTTCCTAAAAGCGTATCCGGCTGTAAATACTGCCTTGTCTGAAAACATGAAAGCTGCATCACGCAGTTCAGACGGCAAGCAGTACGGACTTCCGTATCAGTCGTTGGTCACCGGTTTTTGGTATAACAAAGCGGTTTTTAAGAGAGTCGGTATTGATGCACCTAAAAATGGGACCACCTATGATGAACTGATAAAAATGGTAAAGGCTTTGCATACAAAAGGAATCATCCCGATTGCACAGGGGGCAAAAGATGCATACAGTGTTTGGGGCTTCTTGACCGGACTGGAACGGTATGGATACTTCAGTAAAATTGATTCCATCTTAAATGGAAAAGCAAAATTCGACAATCCGGACTTCTTAAAGTACTTTAGTAAAATAAATACTCTCGGCAAAGCCGGAGCTTTCCCCAGCAACTGCGCAACCAGCACGTATTTTCAGGCTAAGGCAGATTTTACGAGCGGCAAAGCCGCCATGTTTGATTCCGGAGTATGGGATGCGGGCGTACTAGATAAATCTATTGGTAAAAATATCGGATTTTGGTGGGGCCCCACTTTCCAGGATTCTAGTGATAACCAAAAAGTTTCCATGAACGTTTCATCGGCTCCGTTCTGCGTCAGCAAAGCTGTAGGTGATAACCAATCGAAAAAAGATGCTGTTTATAAATTCTTAGCATTTTATTACAGCAAGCAGGCAGCTAAAATCTCTTATGAAGGTTCTATTATCCCTGCGACAAATTATAAAGTGGATGCTAATCTTGAAAGTAAGCCCGCCTTTAAGGCAGTTGTGACTGCATTACAAGAATCCGGATGGAGTAGCCCCAAGGCGCAGCCAGATCTTGTATTGACGGAAGCAGTTCAGGCCCAACTATATGATTCCATTTATGGCACGATGCTTGGTACTTATTCACCCAAAGAGGCTCTGGAAAAAATTGATTCGGTCCAACAGCAACAGTAAAAGTAGTTTTCTGCAAAGAGGGGGGTTCCGCTATGCATTGGCTGAGTAGAAAAAGAAACATTTTAATGATGTTGATTCCTACTTTGATGATTTATCTAGTTTATATGATTATACCAATTGCTATAGCAATTGGATATAGTTTTACAAAATACACTGGGATCGGTAAAGCTAAAATTGTAGGTTTTAATAATTATATGCGGTTGTTCCGGGATCATACGTTTTGGATTGCTTTGAAAAATACAGCTGTGATTTTCGTGATTGCATTTGTCTTGCTGATGATTGGAGCGTTTGTGGTTGCGCTATTGTTAAACCTTAACCTAAAGGGAAAAAGTTTTGCCCAGTCACTCATATTCTCGCCAGCTGTGATTGCACCAATCATCGTGGGTATTCTTTGGGTTTTCATCCTTGATCCACAAATCGGATTGATAAACGCTATCATTCGATCTCTTGGTTTTGGTCAAGGAATCAAATGGATTGGAGGCAAAACGTTAACGCCAGTGTCCGTTGCAATTGTCTATTTTTGGCAGCAGCTGGGCTATCTGGCAACAATTTATCTTGCAGGACTCAAAATGATTCCTGTAGAAATCGAGGAAGCTGTTCAAATTGACGGTGCCTCCGTTTGGCAGAAACTCCGGTATGTTACTATTCCAATGATGCGGTCAACTATATCTACGGTAGCTATTCTAGTAATAACCGGAACTTTTAAAATCTTTGAAATTGTGCAGCAGCTTACAAATGGCGGTCCAAATCATATTTCGGAAACTTTGATTACTTACAGCTATTCAGCTACATTTACCAACGGGGAATATGGATATGGTATGTCGCTTGCTACTGTTACCTTTTTCATTTCTCTTGTAGTCATCGCAATATATTTCGGACTGTCAAAGGAACGTGGCAGAAAGGAAGTATCATGAATAAATCAAATCGGAGAACTGGTTTCAGCACAGGTGCTCAGGTAGGCATATATGTCCTTTTGACATTAGTTGTCCTTTTAGCCATATTGCCGTTTTTATGGATGATAATGCTTTCCTTCAAAGGAAATTCACAGATTTTGTCGAATCCTCTCTCATTTCCTACAACGATAAATCTGGAAAATTATAGGCGTGCGATTCAACTACTCAATTTGGGTAACTTATATAAAAATACGATTTTTATTGTAGTCGTCAGTATCGCTATTGAATTGTGTTTTACCTTTGCAAGTTCGTTTGCCTTGGCAAAAATGACTTTTCGTTGCAAAAAAACTCGATCAGCACTTTATGAGTTTTTACTTCTTGGTTTGGCTATTTCACCTTTCATTTTATTGTTTCCGGTTTACAGAATTAACACAATCGTTCATTTAAAAGAACAAATGGGTTTGGTTATGCCTTATGTGGCCTCATCTGTATCTTTCAATACTCTCCTTTTTGTAGGGTATTTAAAGGAACTGCCTAGTGAGATTGATGAAGCAGCGATTATCGACGGGTGTAACCTTGGTCAGCTGATTATCAGAGTAATTGTACCTATGGCAAAGCCTGTTATTGCAACAGTCGTTGTTTTTAATGTGCTGTATATTTGGAATGAGTTCCCTTTTGCCTCAGTTATATTGCACCATACATCAAATTATACACTTGCCCTTGGAGCATCATTCTTTAAAGGGAAGTACAATATCGATTATTCAGGGATGATTGCTTCAAGTACGCTAATGATCATTCCAGAGCTGATCTTCTATGGTATTTTCCAGAAAAATATTGTTAGTGGAATGACTGCAGGTGCGGTTAAGGGCTAAGAGAACTTATAATTTTAAAAGTGTAAAAAGTTTTTGAAGGGAAGGATATATATGAACAAACTATCTGGATTATTTCAGGACTTGACAACAGTAAAAAAGGCAAGAAACGGACGTCTATCCAGTTGGGATCATAGTGGAAGAAATCAGGATTATTGGGAAATTCCTGCAGGCGAAAGCATTACGCTTGGAGAGATAGAAGGACCTGGATGCATAACACATATGTGGATGACTTCGTCTTGCCGAAAAGTAAGAGCACCATCTATTCTTGATCCTGTGCTCAATGCCAATGCTGCACCTGTCATGGAGATTCATCCAGCACTCGGAGTGATTTGGGATGATTATGACCCGTTCTATTATCGTAAAGCCTTAATTCGTATTACCTGGGATGATCAAGATACGCCAAGTGTGCTTGCCCCATTCGGTGATTTCTTTTGCATAGGTAACAGCTTTCCAGGCAATTTTTCATCACTGCCTTTTAACGTATCGTTAAAGCCGGAAGAAGCCGGGAAATATGGTGCGCCATGCTCTGTTTCGTGTTATTTCCCAATGCCATTCAATAAAAAGGCAAAAATTGAAATTATCAACCAGAATGAACTTCCATTCATTCTTTATTTCAATATTGATTATGAAATGTATCAAGAACCGCTAAGCCCAGATACAGCTTATTTTCATGCTTGCTGGAATCGCCAGAACCCTTGCGATGGATGGGGACCGGATCTGCAAGTTAACACTCCTGAAGTCAATACGGTTTCCAATTTAAAAGGTGACGGAAATTATGTGCTTCTTGACACAAAAGGAACCGGACATTATGTTGGATGCAATTTGACAGTGAGACACTTTCAGGGAAGTTGGTGGGGCGAAGGCAATGATATGTTTTTTATTGATGGCGAAGAATATCCAAGCCTAAATGGAACCGGAACCGAAGACTATTTAAACCATGCATGGGGCATGCAGAAAAATGCGTTTCCTTTCTTCGGTACCATTGTTCATGAAAGCAATACGGACGGGTTCCAAGTTTCGTATCGCTTTCATATTACAGACCCGGTGCGCTTTGAAAAGAGTTTAAAGGTTACCATTGAACATGGTCACGCCAATCAATTATCGGATGATTGGAGTTCAACAGCCTATTGGTATCAACAGTTACCCACACTAACAAAATTATCAATTCTTCCTGTCGATAAAAGATTACCCGTTGTTCCTCAATGGCCGGAGCGTACTTTAACAAAACCTGAAATGACAGAAGAAATGATTCAAGCGCATAAAAATTACGATGCTCGTTGGAAAGAGTATAATCCCGTCAGACAGGAGCAAATTCGCATCAAAGAAGAAAAGGCTCGTCATGAGTCAGTACTTAATACGCAATTTGCGAAAGAACAGCGCGAAAAGTTCAAGTAACCTGTTAGACAAGCAGGACGCTATAGAAAAGATTTGATATTAGGAGAATATCCATGGAATTTTATCAGACAGAAGCAGATAAACAACGGCTAGATAGGCAGATTGGGCGTGCTACACAATCCGTGAATGCGGTAAAAGATATCGTAGCACAAGGCCGCTTTCGTCAGGGATATCATTTGATGCCCCCCGCCTATTGGATGAATGACCCCAACGGTTTTGTTTACTTCAAAGGAAGATATCATTTATTTTATCAGCATAATCCTTACTCTGCGGTATGGGCCAATATGCATTGGGGACACGCCAGTAGTGAGGATCTGGTACACTGGACACATCATCCAATCGCTTTAGCACCCAGCGAACCTTATGACACTTGTTTTCGCGGAGGCTGCTATTCCGGTTCGTCTGTAGTTGCTGGAGAAAAATTGGTGATACTGTACACGGCAAACCTTGTAGAGCATGGTGTTCAGACTCAGAAGCAGTGCCTTGCATGGAGTGATGATGGAATCCATTTTAGTAAGTATCATAACAACCCAGTAATTGACTGCCCTAAGGAGCTCGATGCAGCCAATTTTCGCGACCCGAAAATTTGGAAGCACGGGAATTTATGGTATTGTGTTGTTGCAAGCAAAATTAATGGGGATGCTTGCTGTGCAATTTTCAGGTCAACTGATCTGATTCAATGGGAATATAAAGGGGTGCTCGTTCGCGGTGAAGGAAAACTCGGCTCGATGTGGGAATGCCCCGATTTTTTCCCTCTTGAAGACAAATATGTCCTTCAATTTTCACCGATGAATCTGGGAGTGTATAAGACAATCTATCTTGTGGGCGATATGGATTATGACACCTGCCGCTTTACTTGGAAAACAAAAGGCGAAATTGATGCAGGATTTGATTTCTACGGTCCTCAAACGATGCAGGCTCCTGATGGACGCAGGATTATGGTCGGATGGCAGAATGCATGGGATTGGATGCCGTGGTTTTCTGGCTTCGGTGCGGCTCCAATGGAGAATTGGTGCAGTTGCATGAGCATACCCCGTGAAATCACTCTCGGTAAAGATGGTTTACTACATTTTAAGCCTGCTGATGAAATGAAATTGTTAAGGAGCTCTGCTCAAGATTTGGGTCTGTTAAAATGCGCTAAAGAGATAAAGCAAAATCTTACAGTGGGCGATAACATACACTTTGAGTTGCATCTTGACATTGATCTTCATTTAACAAACGCCGATTCTCTGCAGATACATATACGCCACTCAGATTTTGAAGACACTGTGATACAACTGGATTTTAAGAATCAAGTTCTGACTTTTGACCGGTCTCATTCAGACTTTTGCATGAAAGGGACAATGACGAGACCGCTCCCGCTAAATTCTGACGGTAACTTAAGTCTGGATTTATTCAGCGATACAAGCAGTATTGAATTGTTCGTAGGCGATACGCTTTGTATGGACTGTGCAATTTTTGCTGAAAATAAAAGTAACAAATTATTTTTTGAATCTTTTGGCGGGGACACAATTCTTAACGCACACAGTTGGCAAATGCCAAGGAACGAAAAAGATATCACAAACAACTAACATAATCAAGCATTTTCCACGTAGAGCAAAAATAGAGATGATTTTCTATCTGATTGATGGCGCAAAACTGGATAGAAAGTTCCGTCTCAATGAGGTTTCGAGCGAAACATCCCGTAAGAGATCGGCTTCTTTGCACCGTGAATATGCTGTAATACCACAAAATTGTTCCGAAATCTGCTTGAAATGACAGATTATTTTTGATAAAATATACATATTCATCGGAGGGTATATACTGGATAAGATGGTGGGGTACACCCACTTCTTATCCAGTTTTTTTATTGTAAAGGTATAAAATTTTTCTAATTTTGTCGAAAATGCCTACGTGACATATCATATATATTTGGTACACTTAATTGTAATAAAATAAAAGAAGAAATTTAGCTATTATGAAAAAACGAGGATAGCAGTGCGGAAAATGGCAATCAGGATAAATCATGGTCGAAAGCTCGTTGAAACGGATAGTCACCTATAAAGCTCTTGCTTCCAGTTTTCTGTATTCCAAAAGGTTGTTTTCACTAAGGGCAATACCGCACAGAAATAAGGTGTGGTCTTGCCCTTAGTTTGAGATTACTTGCTTTGTAATTCCGTACATTTTTATTGTGTCAGGGTGTTACGATTTTGCTTTATCACAACACCTTAGTAGTTGCATTTCAAAGAAGAATTTTTACTTTTAAAGTCGGCAGGGGTGGCTACAAATTTGTTTGTGTTTATTTTACAGTGTCCTTATCAAAAGTGTCACCAGTGGATTCACGATATTTTAGGGTCGTTTCTGTATAGAGAACGCGATAGTTTAAAGATGGATTTTTAATGCGAGAAATGAGGAGATGCACTGCTGAAAATCCCATGATTTCACTGTATATGTGGATTGTAGTGAGTGACGGGGACAAAATCCTTGATTCGGATGAATCATCAAATCCACACAAATATACATCTTGCGGTACACGGATTCCTTTTTCTCTTAGCACTCGGAGAAAATCAATTGCCACAAAGTCATTTGCACAGAGAAAAACTTGAGGAAGCGCTTGCATTTTGTTTAGCTGGTCATGCAAGTAATCGGTGTAGGTAAACTTTGCGTCATTTCCAAGAATACAAAATTCATCTTTTGGTGGTAAATGTAAGGCATCCAGTGCGTGTTTGTAGGCATAAAACCGTTCATAGAACGATTGACAGTGTTGATATTCCCCAATGAAGCCAAAGCTGGTTTTCCCGCGGCGAGTCATTTCCTGAATGAAGTGATAAATGTTAGAAGAACTGTTCATCAGCAGTACATCTGCTTTTAAAGACAGCGAGTCCAAATTTGCAGGGGCATCTACAAATAAAGTCGGAAGTCCGATTTCACAAACCAACTGACTATATTCGCGGTCAAAAAGTTCCACACACAAAATACCGTCAACATTTTCTTTGTGGAAGGTGGTCGGAAGCGCTTTACTTTTTATCTCATTTTCACGAACAAGATAGATTGCAAAGCGATATCCCAATTTCGCAATCTCATTTTGAAAATAATCAAGCATGACGGAGCCAAAGTGCGAAGTGTCCAAAACTGCAGTCGTAAAAAGCGCAATCTCTCGTCCTTTGCCGAATAATGAAGTTCCTTCTGAGATGGGAAATTGGCCATATCCCATTTCTGCGGCTTTCTGTAGGATACGTACCTTGGTGGATTCTGCCAGAACGCCGGTATTATTGAGAGCTTTCGACACAGTGTTACGAGAAACGCCAAGGACGTCAGCAATATCTTGAATGGTTACTCTGTTTGCCAACAAAATTCCTTCTTCCATAATATATCAAAAGTAAAATTGCTCCTTTTGATAACAGTATATTGTAAAAAAAGAGCGGTGTCAAATGTAACAGTATTGTTGTGGAGCAGCAGCGGACAGCTATCGATTAATAGGTGCAAATGTAAAATTAAATTGTGTACAAGTCGCACAATCGTGTTGTTGATGCACAATTTTTTTTAGATTCCTATTGAAATTTTAGAATCTGCATGATATAATCATCTCAAAAGCGAGGCAAATGTAAAATTAAATTTTTACATTTTGTAAAAAATAAGAAAAGTTTTGGGGGGATGTCTGTTGGGTAGCAAAGGAGAACAGACCGCAGTGATACCAAAAGGTAGAATGATGAGTACATGGACTTATGTGAAAAAGCACTGGCAACTTTATGTACTGTTCTTATTACCTGCTCTGCTGCTTGTCATTATTTTTAACTATGTGCCGATGGGCGGTGTTGTGATTGCATTTGAGAACTACAATCCGATCAAGGGAATCTCTGGGAGTGAATGGGTTGGACTGAAATACTTTGCCCGCTTTATGTCCTCACCGGATTTTTTTCAGTACCTGTTCAACACTTTGAAACTAAGCGTATATGGCTTATTATGGGGATTTCCCGTACCAATTTTGTTAGCGCTTCTGCTCAACCGCATCAATTCGAAGGGCTTGCAGAAAAAAATGCAGTTGATTTTATATCTGCCAAATTTCATTTCAGTCATTGTTTTGTGTGGCATGGTTTTTATATTTCTTTCAGTCAATGGTCCTGTAAATAAGGCATTGGGCACAAGCATTAATTTTATGACAATGCCATCCGCGTTTCGCACGATTTATATTGCCAGTGGAATTTGGCAGGGCGCAGGGTGGGCATCCATTCTTTATACTGGTGCACTTACGAATGCTAGTCCGGAGCTGAAAGAAGCGGCAGTGATAGACGGTGCAAATCTGCTTCAGCAAATCCGCTATGTAGAATGGCCGGCCATTAAAGATATGGCAGCTATCCAGTTTATTCTTTCTGCCGGAAATTTGATGAGCATTGGATTTGAAAAGGCTTATGCGCTGCAAACAGACTTGAATTTGAACGCATCCGAAATTATTGCGACTTATGTCTACAAAAAAGGCCTGTTAGATGGGGACTACAGCTTTTCTACTGCTGTTGGCTTGTTTAATACCATTGTCAATTTTATTTTGGTTTTGCTTGTCAATCAGATTGTCAAAAAAATGAATGATGGCAAAGGGCTGTAAGGAGGAAATTATGGTAAATAAATTTTCAAAATATTCTTTACAGGATAAAATTTTGCTAATTTTAGGCTTTGTGCTCTTGGGTGTATTTGCACTGTTAATTTTGGTGCCACTTCTTTATATCATTTTTGCCTCTTTTACAAATCCGACTTATTTGCAAAATCATGGTCTGACTCTTGACTCTTCCAAGTTGACGTTGGATGCATATCAAAGGGTATTTGAGGATTCTTCAATCTGGATTGGTTTTAAAAATGCCATTGTGTATTCGGTTGTCTTTACAGCTTTGTCTGTTCTGGTTACTCTGCTTGCGGCATACCCAATGTCGTTAAAGGACTTTCGCGGCAGAAAATTTTTCAATACTGTCTTTTTAATTACTATGTTTTTCAACGGCGGCTTGATTCCAACATATCTTTTGATTAAAAATATGGGGCTTATTGATAGTATGTGGTCTATTATTTTGCCCGGGTGTTTCAGTGTGTGGAACATGATTATTGCACGGACATACTATGAATCGATTCCGCATGAACTGTGTGAAGCAGCTGAACTGGATGGAGCAAATGATCTGCAATATTTTTTTCGAATTTTGCTTCCAATATGCAAGCCGATTGTTTTTATATTGGTTTTATGGCAATTCGTGGGGATGTGGAACAGCTATTATTCCGCGATGATATACATTAATGATCCGGCAAAGCAGCCGCTTCAGCTTGTGCTGCGCGGCATTTTAATTCAGAATCAGCCCCAGCCTGGAATGATTGCAGACATTGCCAGTACAGCGCAACGCTCACAAATGGCAGAGCTCTTGAAATATGCGACAATTATCATATCCAGCATTCCATTGCTGGTGATGTATCCGTTTTTCCAAAAGTATTTCCAGAAAGGAATCACCATTGGTTCCGTTAAGGGATAAATTTGTTGATTGAAAAGGAGTAAAAAGCTTATGTACAAAAAATGCAAAAGGCTTGTAGCGGCAACACTTGCTGTGTGCTTGTCTGTCACGGCACTGTCAGGGTGTGGAAATCAGACAGCAAATCAGCAGAAGACCACATCAAATGTTACGGCTGCATCTCTGAAATTTCCACTGGCAAAGACGGAGACGCTTACAGGTTTAACCACTTATCCTGTAGGCTCGGAATCAAAACCCAATAATCGCACTATTTTTCAAAGACTGGAAAAGGCCAGCAATGTACATATCAACTGGACAGCAATTCAAAATGACCAATGGGGAGATAAAGCGAAACTTCTCATGGCCAGTGGTTCTGGACTGCAGGACTTTGTATTTAATGCCGATTTCAGCGATTCGGATTTGCTGAAATACGCAAATCAAGGCGCGATTGTTCACCTGGAAGATTATATCGATAAATATATGCCCAATTTGAAAGCAGTTTTTGCAAAGTATCCGGTTTACAAAAAAATGTGTATGGATGAAGACGGTCATATTTGGGGATTGCCTTGGATTGAACAGCTTGGTACCAATAAAGAGGCAATCCAAACTGTCGGTAATATGGCTTTTATCAATAAGAAATGGCTCAGTTATCTGAAGCTCAAAACTCCGACTACTGTAGATGAATTGGAACAGACTTTGCTTCAGTTTAAGGAACACGCCGGTGAATTACAAAAGCAGTTTAAAATTGATGGTTCTATTCTTCCGATGTCCTGCATCATTAACGACCAAGATCCTGCCTTAATCATCAACGGTTTTGGTAAAGGATATGGCGATAATGACTTAGATCGTCATATTGCGGTGTCCGATGATGGGAAAGTAATTTGTACTGCTACGCAGGAGGGGATATAAGAAGGGAATCAATTGGCTGCATAAACTTTACACCGAGGGACTTTTGGACAAAGAATCGTTTACGCAGAAATGGGCTACCTATGTTTCTAAAGGTAAAGCAGGACGTTATGGCGTATGTTTCTCTTGGGACGTTGCTAATGTTGATAATTTGAAAGATTGGGAGCCTTTACCGGCTTTGAAAGCAGATACAACGAATATTACGCCATGCAATACTTCTTATACCAGCGGGTTTGCCCGTGGGAAATGTGTGATAACTTCCGCTTGCAAAAACGTTCCGCTGGCGTGTGCCTGGTTAGATCAGATGTATGCACCGCTGCAGTCTCCGCAGAACAACTGGGGAACTTATGGTGAAACCAAACGATTTAACATTTTTAAACTTTCGAAAAACACTTCTGGTGGTCAAATGCTCAAGCACATCGATTTAGGCAGCCAATCACCTGTGGAAGTGCGTGACGCACAGAGTGTTGGCGGACCATTGGCTGTTTTAAATGATTATTATAATACATATGTTACCTGCCCTGATGATGCGGCTTACCGTTTGAAATGGATTAAAGACATTTATACCCCGCAGATGCACCACAAATATGTTTATCCAAATGCTTTTATGAGTGTGGACGATACCCAGAAACTTTCGGATCTACAGGCCGATATTAAAAAATATATTAACAATAAACGTTCCGGGTGGATCCTTAACGGTGGCATTGATAATGACTGGAACGGTTATATGAATGCCTTGAATAAATACGGACTTTCGGATTATCTGAAGCTCCTGCAAAAATACTACGATAAATCCAAATGAGTGGTAACAGGAACTGACGCTGCATAAAATTAAAATACGACTTTACAAATCTTACAGTGCCTTGGTTATAGAATTCAAAGGGCCGAATCTGATTAGATTCGGCCCTTTGCTTCTTTCCAAGTAATGAGGCTTTGTCAAGTCAAATTCAGGAGGAAATATGAACGAACTATTTGACGCGTACAAAGATCACCGCCCAATTCTACACTATTCTGTTCCGCAGGGCTGGATGAATGATCCGAATGGTTTGATTTTTCAAAATGGCTGGTATCATTTGTTTTATCAGCATTATCCGGACGGTTTGCAGCATGGTCCGATGCATTGGGGACACGCTCGTTCCTGTGACCTTTTGCATTGGGAGGATTTGCCGATTGCTCTCTACCCGGATGAAAACGGCGTAATTTTTTCAGGAAGCGTGGTAGCAGATGCACAGAACACTGCTGGCTTTGCAAAAGATGGGGAGACTCCTCTTGTAGCGGTGTATACTAGTCATAAGGATGTAGACGGTCAAGTGACGCAGTCACAGAGTCTTGCGTTTAGCTGCGACAGCGGGTACACTTTTGAAAAGTATGCGAAAAATCCAGTGCTGGATTGCAATTTGCGTGATTTTCGGGATCCAAAAGTCATTTGGCATGAGGAGAGTAAGCAATGGGTGATGCCCTTGGCAGCAGGACGGAAGGTTATGCTGTACAGCTCCCAAAATTTACGTGACTGGCATTATCTAAGTACCTTTGAAAGTAAAAATCCGACGCCCGAAGGTATTTGGGAATGCCCAGACCTGCATCTCATTCAAGCGGAGGATGGTTCCTGTCATTGGGTACTGCTTGTGAGTGTGAATACCCCGGATGAAAGCTGCTTTGGAATACAGTATTTTGTTGGAAATTTCGATGGCTGTACGTTCCATTCAGAAACACCAGAACAAGATGTTTTAATGCTGGATTTTGGTATTGACAATTATGCTGCCGTTACGTTCAATGGGGTTTCAGACCGCGTCATACTTATCGGTTGGATGAACTGCTGGTATTATGGGGATCAAATTCCTGCATCTACATTTCGAGGTTCTATAACGATTCCGCGTGAACTTATGCTTCGTCACACAACGTCTGGGTGGAGGCTGCTGCAGCAACCTGTGCATGAACTCTTCTCTGCTTTTGATAAATTTTCTTTATATGAATATATGGAAAGTGCATTACCTCAGGAACCATTGCTGATTGCGGTGCAAATTCGAGCGGAAAAAGAGACGATTGCATTGAAAAACGAAAAGGCAGCCTTTGTTATTCAGACGGACACTGTAGCAAAAACGATTCGAGTTGATCGGAGTGGATGTGGACATGAAGAACTTGGAGAAGCCTTCCTTGCGATACGCACAGGCCATTATTTTTCCGATCAGCCATTGCAGCTTTATATACTCATCGATGTAACCAGTGTCGAAATCTTTGCTGCAAATGGTGAAGCAGTGGGAACTTTTCAGTACTTTATAGATGAACCGTTTACAAAAATTTCTGCTGAAAACGGAAACACGAGTTACAGTATTTCACAGCTTAAATCAAAGAAAAGCTATAGCGTATAAAATAACGGCAGTAGGTTATAAAGATATAGCTAAGGCGTTAGACAATGCATTATGAGATAGAGTACAATAAAGTCTGCAATTTATAGGTGGGTATAGAAAACCACCGAGAACTCCGATAAAATGAATAGAGCGAGTAAACATTCCGGAGAGAAACCCGATGGTCAAGAAAATTACTACCATAAATCTTACAGAATTGATATTTGATGGAAGCAAAAACATCCGCAAGAATTGGTTTAGTTCTTGGGGGTCAGGTTAACCTTTGCCGTCAAGAAATTGTTTCAGAACATTCCATGAATTTCTGTACTCTTTTACTGCCTTTTTTGTAAACTGTCTGATTCGTTACGCATACAAAAAACTCTGCTATACATTCCCTTACTGACATACTGTATATCTCCGTCTGATATGCAGTATGTCAATTTCTAAAAAGGGGAATATATAGCAGAGTCCAAAAACAGATTCCACAATTCAAATAGAATGATTCCTAAATAGTTCCGCAACTCGCAGAATTATTCTTCAGCGCTGTTGTCTTCCGGCATTTCCCAGTTGTGCCAGACATTCTGGACATCATCGTTGTCCTCAAGCGAATCCAGCAGTTTCTGCATACTGTTCTGCTTGCCTTCCGGAAGTTGAACATAAGTGCTTGGCACCATTTGAATTTCAGCAGTTTCAAATTCATAGCCCTTATCGGTCAGGTCACCCAACACGCCGGAAAAATCATCCGGCTCTGTGTAAATTTCAAAAATATCATCGTCTGCCTGAAAATCAGACGCACCGGCCTCCAGCGCATCCTCCATGACCTTGTCCTCATCATGGTCTTCACGCTCAATGACCAGCACACCTTTGCGCTCAAACAGGAAAGACACGCAGCCGGTGGTGCCAAGATTGCCGCCAAATTTGTCGAAAGCATGGCGGACATCAGAAGCAGTACGGTTGCGATTGTCAGACAGAGCCTCAACAATTACAGCTACACCACAGGGGCCATAGCCCTCATATACGATATTTTCATATTTGGTGTCATCGCCATCGCCTGCAGCACGCTTGATAATACGCTCAATATTATCATTTGGCACATTGGCTGCCTTCGCTTTGGCAATGCAGTCCTTCAGTTTGGAGTTGCAGGTTGGGTCTGGACCGCCGCCCTCTTTAACTGCGACTGCAAGTTCACGACCGATTTTGGTGAAAACTTTTGCTTTTGCACCGTCGGTTTTCTCTTTTTTACGTTTAATATTGTTCCATTTTGAATGGCCAGACATAATCATTTCCCCCTGACAAAATCCTGACAAAATAACTTTTAACAGTATAACACAAACGCATGAGCATGGCAAGAAAAAGCTTGCACACAGCAAAAAAGCAGGCTGCGGCTTTTGCAGCTCTGCTTATATGAAAGGAAACTTATGCTTTTTCCGGCGCCGGATAGTCTTTGCCGAAAGTTTCAACGGTCACTTTCCGCATGGTCTGGTCTTCTTTCGGGCGATCGCTGCGGTCACGGCGTGCGGAAACAATTTTGTCCACTGCTTCCATGCCTTCGGTCACTTTGCCGAAAGCCGCGTACTGACCGTCCAGATGGGGTGCGTCCGCTGTCATAATGAAGAACTGGCTGCCGGCGGAATCGGGCATCATAGTGCGTGCCATGCTGAGTACACCGCGGGTGTGCTTCAGGTCATTCTGAAAGCCATTTCCGGAAAATTCACCGCGAATGCTGTAGTCCGGGCCGCCCATGCCGGTGCCGTCCGGGTCACCGCCTTGAATCATGAATCCGGGAATGACGCGGTGAAAAATAGTGCCGTCATAAAATCCGGATTTCACAAGACTGATGAAATTATTTACGGTGTTTGGTGCCATTTCCGGGTAAAGTTCCGCCTTGATGATGCCGGTGCTGGTTTCAAAAGTTACAATAGGATTCTGCATAATGGGAAATACCTCCAGTAATCAAAAATAGACGTGATTATCAGTATAACCCAAATATAGCCGCAGAGCAAGAAAAAAGGCTTTTTCCATAAAAAATTCGTGAATCAGCGGCGCTTTCCCGGTGGTGTCTGCCTTGACAGATGCGGCGAAAAAAGTTAAAATGGAATAATCATTCGCAATTTTATATATTTTGATTTCCTTTTCTAATAAATACACAAGTAAACACACAGACAGCCGAAGCATTTTGATAGGAAATGTATTCAGCTTAGACCGGTTTCAGATTTTCTCTGCGTTCCTCTGGATGCGAGCTGTATCCGGACGGAAGAAAGGGGCATATTTACATGAAGATTGGACTCGATGTTGGTTCGACCACAATCAAGAGCGTTGTGCTGGATGATAATAACCAGATTGTTTTTAAGTCCTATGAGCGGCATTACTCACAGATTACAGAAAAAATGACGGCACTGCTTACAAAAATCCGCGATGAAGTTATCTGTGGAAAAGAGGCTAAGTTGACGGTTTCTGGTTCTGCTGGCATGGGCGTGAGTGAAACCTGCAGCCTTCCTTTCGTGCAGGAGGTTTATGCCACACGGATTGCTACCGGCCGGATTTTGCCGCAGACGGACTGCATCATTGAACTTGGCGGCGAGGACGCAAAAATCCTGTTTTTGACCGGTGGCACAGAAGTGCGCATGAATGGTTCCTGCGCAGGCGGCACTGGTGCTTTTATTGACCAGATGGCGACACTGCTGGGTATTTCGCTGGATGAGATGGACGAACTTTCTGAGAAATACGAAAAAATTTACACGATTGCTTCCCGCTGTGGCGTTTTTGCCAAAAGTGATATTCAGCCTCTGCTCAATCAGGGTGCACGGAAAAGTGATCTTTCGGCCAGCATTTTTGCCGCTGTGGCTAACCAGACGATTGCCGGTTTGGCACAGGGCCGTCCAATCACCGGAAATATCTTGTATCTTGGCGGGCCGCTCACATTTTTAAAGGGACTGCGCCGTGCTTTTGATACAGCGCTGAAGACGACCGGCACCTGCCCGGAAAACAGCCTTTATTATGTTGCACTGGGTGCCGCTTTCAGCAGTGAGATTGAGATAGACCTTGACACGGCGCTGAAAAATATCGCCTCTTATGGCAAGTCCGGCAATTTCCGCAGCATTGAGCCGCTTTTTAAGGATCAGGCGGAGTACGACGCTTTTTTGGAGCGACACAGCCAATGTAAGGCACCGCGCGGGGATTTAAAGACTTACCGCGGGCCCATTTATCTCGGCATTGACTCCGGTTCCACCACCATTAAGGCAGTCACAATGGGAAACGACGGACAAATACTGGACAGCATTTATAAGAGCAACGCGGGCAATCCGGTACCCATCGTGCGGAATTATCTGCTGCATCTGTATGAAGTGCGTCCGGACATCAAGTTTGCTGCTGCTGCGGTTACCGGCTACGGAGAAGAACTGCTGAAAAACGCTTTCAATCTGGATTACGGCGTCGTGGAAACCATTGCACATTTCACTGCCGCCAAACGCTTTATGCCGAAGGTGGACTTTGTCATTGACATCGGTGGGCAGGACATGAAGTGTTTCAAAATTCGCAACGGTGCCATCGACAACATTTTCCTGAACGAAGCCTGTTCTTCCGGCTGCGGTTCTTTTCTGCAGACATTTGCGAATACACTTGGCTATCAAATTGAGGACTTTGCCAAGATGGGCCTATTTGCAAAGCACCCGGTAGACCTCGGCAGCCGCTGCACTGTTTTTATGAACAGCCAGGTGAAGCAGGCGCAGAAAGACGGCGCAACGACGGAAGATATCTCTGCCGGACTGTCTTGCAGTGTTGTGAAAAATGCCATTTATAAGGTTATCCGCGTCTCTTCTGCTGAGGAACTGGGGCACAATGTTGTGGTGCAGGGCGGAACCTTCCTGAATGACGCGGTGCTGCGTGTCTTTGAAAAAGAAATGGGTGTCAATGTTGTCCGGCCGGATATTTCCGGACTGATGGGAGCTTATGGTGCCGCTGTTTATGCCATGCAGAAATCTCTGCACCGTGACGGCGACAGTTCTCTGGTTTCTCTGGAGGAACTGCAGGACTTTAAGCATGAAGTCAAGGTGACAAACTGCGGTCTGTGCAATAATAACTGCCGCCTTACCATTAACATTTTTGCAAACGGCAGGCGATTTATCGGTGGCAACCGCTGTGAGCGTCCAGTCACAAAACGCAGCAGCATTGGTGCGGATATTGACCTATATGCATATAAGCTGAAGAAGCTGCAGTCCTATGTGCCGATGCCGGCAGGAAAGCGCGGAAAAATCGGGATTCCGATGTGCCTTAACCTGTATGAACTGCTGCCTTTCTGGCACACGTTCTTCTCTATGCTCGGTTTTGAGGTGGTCACTTCGCCGCTGTCCAGCCGCGAGCTTTATATCGACGGTCAAAGTACTATTCCAAGTGACACTGTGTGTTTCCCGGCAAAGCTTTCTCACGGGCACATTATGCGCCTGCTGGAGCAGGGAATCGATACGATTTTTTATCCGTGTATGAGCTATAATATTGATGAGCACCGCAGCGACAACCACTATAACTGCCCGGTTGTGGCCTATTATCCGGAGGTACTTGCCGCCAATATGCCGCAGCTCAAGGGTAAAAACTTCATTCATGATTATATTGGTCTGCATCTGCCCGGTGAATTCCCCAAGAAGATGCGCAAAATTCTTAACAGCCATTTTGACAAGCCATTCGACCTGAAGGAAGTCAAATTTGCCGCACAGGCTGCCTATAAAGCCTATGATGACTATATGGAGGATGTGCGCAAAAAGGGCGACGAGATTATCGATAAGGCACGGCTGGAACACAAACAAATTATTGTGCTTGCCGGCAGGCCATATCATCTTGACCCGGAAATCAATCATGGTATCCATAAGCTAATAACCAGTTTGGGTGCGGCGGTGGTGAGTGAAGATGTGATTGCCGCACGCATGAAGAGAGAACCGGTGCACGTGCTGAATCAGTGGACTTATCATGCACGGCTTTACTCGGCGGCAGAATATGTTTCCACACAGTCTGACATGAATCTGGTGCAGCTTGTGTCCTTTGGCTGTGGTCTGGATGCTGTGACCACGGATGAGGTTCGCAGTATTCTGGAGGCACATGATAAGATTTACACACAGATTAAGATTGATGAAATCACGAACCTTGGTGCCGTAAAGATTCGTCTGCGCAGCCTTTTCGCTGCGTTGGAACAGTGAGGTGCGGATTATGGCAGAATTAGTTTATGATAAAAACGGGCGCTTGCTTTTTACCAAAGAGATGAAAGAGGAATACACCATCCTGATTCCGATGATGCTTCCGGTGCATTTTAAGCTTTTTGAGGGAGTTTTGCGCAACGCTGGATACAAAATTCAGCTGCTGACAAACAGCGGTCCGGCGGTTGTGCAGGAAGGCTTGAAATATGTACACAATGACGCCTGCTATCCGGCACTGCTGGTTATCGGCCAGTTCTTAGATGCCTTGCATTCTGGGAAATATGACCTTGACCACACGGCACTGATGATGACGCAGACCGGCGGTGGTTGCCGTGCCAGCAATTATATTCCGCTGCTGCGCAAGGCAATGCACAAGGCGAACATGGACCAGATTCCGATTATCAGCATGAATCTGGTCGGACTGGAAAAGAATCCGGGCTTTACTATGGACATCGGTATTATCCGCCGCATGATGGCCGGTGTGGTCTATGGTGATACCCTGATGTGCCTTAACAATCAGGTCAAGCCCTATGAAACACGGAAAGGTACCAGCACGGAGCTGCTTGACAAATGGATTCAGAAACTGTGTCAGCAGTTTGCACACGGCCATGGTATCAGCATGGCAGATGTGAAAAAAAATCTGCGCCTGATTATGCACGATTTTTCAGCAATTCCGGAGAAAAAAGTGCCGAAAATTCATGTTGGCATTGTTGGCGAAATCTATGTAAAGTACGCGGCATTTGCGAACAATAATCTGGAAGACTTTCTGGCGGAGCAGGATTGTGAAGTCAATTTGCCCGGGTTAATGAATTTTCTGCTCTTTATGCTGGAGCACAGGCCGGATGACATGGAACTTTACGGCGGCGGTCCGGCAGCCGCGGCAGCTGCCGGTGTTTCAAAAATACTGTTTCAGTATGTAACCAAAATGCAGAATGCCATTACAGAAGCATTTCGCTCTTACCCGCAGTTCCTTGCGCCAACGGAATTTTCCCATGTGCATGAGTTGGTGGACGGTGTTATTGGTTATGGTGCCAAGATGGGGGAAGGCTGGCTGCTGACGGCGGAAATGCTGGAATTGGCGGAGTGCGGCTTTGAAAACATCATCTGTGCTCAGCCGTTTGGCTGCCTGCCGAATCATGTGGTAGGCAAAGGCATGATTCGCAAGGTGAAAGAAGTCAATTCCAAGGCAAATATTGTGCCGATTGATTACGACCCCGGTGCGACCAAAGTCAATCAGGAAAATCGTATCAAATTGATGCTGGCAGTTGCAAAAGAAAACATGAATGGAACCAATCCAACCAAATAAAACAAGGCTTCCGAGCATTGTCGCTTGGAAGCCTTGTTGTTGTTGCCGAATCGGCATGATGTTTCAGCATAACTGAGAAATTGTTCAAATCACCAGCTACGACGGTAAATTTATGGATGCTTTCCGCATTCGTCTGCATGCGCGTGCTCATGGCAGATGGAGCCGGTAGATTTCAGTTCCCCTCTCAAATAACGCATCACAGCGTCCTTTGCGCCACCCTCTGCACAGAAGTGATGGAATCGTTTGTACTTTCATAGATGTTAAAATTCTCGCAGTGGCCAAAGTGACCAGCTACCATATTTACCTGTACTTGCAACAGCGATTTTCATAATAAGTCTCCTGAAATCATTATTATTTGTGCCATGAGTTAGGCTTTCAAAAAATTCTTCCTTTACATTATTTGTGACATATGTTATTTATCACTTTTTAGCATAACATGGTAACTGACATATGTCGATAATAGAATTGACATATATTGCAAATTATTTTATAATCAGCTGCGAAAGAGGGAGATGCTATGGGACTTGAAGATTTCTTTCCCATCTGGGACAAGTTGACGGCAAATGAGCGTGAGTTGCTAACGCAGTCCGCGGTCAAACGCGCGGTGCCGAAAGGAACGCTGCTGCACAATGGTTCCGCAGACTGCGTGGGACTGTTCATCATTTGTTCCGGCCAGCTTCGAGCGTTTATTCTCTCTGATGAAGGCAAGGAAGTTACAATTTACCGACTGCTTGCACACGATATTTGCTTATTTTCCGCCTCATGTATCATGGACAGCATCCAATTTGAAATTACAGTCGAGGCTGAGAAAGATTCTGAACTGTGGATTATTCCGGCGAAGGTGTATAAAAAGTTGATGGAGGGCTCCGCTGCTGTGGCAAATTATACCAATCAACTTATGGCCGAACGCTTTTCCGAGGTTATGTGGCTGATGGAACAGATTATGTGGAAGAGCTTTGATAAGCGGCTTGCTGCCTTTTTGCTGGAAGAAAGCTTTTTAGAGAACAGCACTGTATTGAAAATCACCCATGACAAGATAGCCTCCCACATGGGGACGGCGAGGGAAGTTGTCACGCGGATGCTTCGATATTTCCAGTCAGAGGGTATGGTTGCGCTTGCGAGAGGACATGTGGAATTGACAGATATGAAACGTTTGCGAGAGCTGGCGAAATAAAAAAATAGCGCCACCCAACCACCGGGCAGCACTATTTTATATCTATGGCTAGGCCAACATGGAAACAATTTGCTGTTTTGGTATGGCTCCAACTGCTTCATTTGCAACCTTACCGTTCTTCATTACAATCAATGTTGGAATGCTCATCACATTGAAAGCAGAGGCAAGTTCCATCTGTTCGTCCACATTGACCTTGCCGACCTTGACCGTAGGTGTTTCACCGGAAATCTCGTCAATTACCGGCGACACCATCCGGCAGGGGCCACACCAACTTGCCCAGAAGTCCAGCAGGACGGGTTTGTCGCTCTCAACCACTTCTTTTTGAAAGTTCTCTTTTGTTATTGTAAGTACAGACATTTCATTTCCTCCAGTCATGTGTTATTCAAGCGTCAGAGCTTTTAATGGGCAGAATTTGACGCATTTTCCGCAGCGAATACATTTGTCATGGTTTGCTGTGGGCGCATTGAAACCAGTCTGGGTTAGTGCCCCCACCGGGCAAACTTTCACCGATGGACAGGGATGATTCTGCGGGCATCGGTTTTTGTTAACTTTCAGCTTTTTATCTGCGTTATTTGCAGCAGACTTTTTGTTTCCAAATCCAAAGACCATTTTGCTCACGCCTCCTTTTCTGTTCTGATAGTATCATACAGCTCTTTTAGCTTTTGTTCTGTGACAAACTCACATTTCTTGGAGGAAAAAGTTGCTTTGCGCAGGAGCACATGATCAAGGCAAAAGCTTTTTCTTTACAAAATGACAGTGCAAGCAAAATCTTTTGTAAAGTAAAAAATGCAGATTAAATTTTACTTTTAAGTTTTATTATGACTTTATATGTAAAATATGTATAAAATAATCATATAAACTTACAATTTTGTGGTATGTTTTACTTGACAAGACTCTGGTCAATGATATACTGAGATGAGATAATGCATTGTCGTGTAAAGTACGTCAGTTCGTGTAGAACAGCTTGAATGGTAGTTTTCTACTAAAGCACTTTCCAAATCTGCAATTCATAGGAAACCGGTTGCGCATGAATCCTTTTTGACGCACCTAAACGAAATCTGTTTTTTTAGAATAAAACTTATGCAGTGGTATTAAAATTTTCATTTCTACCATGCTGTCAAGAAGGGTAGATATCTGCAAATAAAGAGCGAAATATGCTTATTTTTTAACCTTATTACAGAAAGAAAGCCCTTTACTGCAGTCGTGCCTGTTTTCAATGCACCTGCGGAATACTGTAAAGTGAAGTGATTGCTTTTCCATGGATGCAGCAGTTTCATCCGGAGTCCTTGAGGACATCCTCCCTCAAATGATGGATGGTGGCAGCTCCTAATGCTGCCTCTGTAGAATGTTTCAACTCCATTCTGCACGAAAACTCCGCTGTGCGCTATCCCTTCGCTTCATTTAGGGTAGCGCACTTCATTCTGTAATTTTTCCATTCAATATTACTAGGCATTTTATGATTATAGGAGAATGAAATCATGAAAAAATTTTCAGCGCGTCTTAAGGACACAAAAATTCGAAAAAGGCTTTATGGCAGTTTTGGTATTTGTGCATTGATTACAATTATCATAGCGGTTTTCGGATTGTGCAGCATGTCTTTTATGAAGGACGAAATGAGTACAACCTACACTCGGGGAGTTGTAGCACTTCCCGAGATTAGCAGCTCTATGTCGAGTCTTGAAACAATGCGGGCGACTGCGAAAAATGCTGTGTTAAATTCTCAGGATACAGAAGCAGTTCAAAAAGATCAGGCAAATTTCCAAGCCACGCAGAAATCTTTTGAGCAAAAGATTGCAAGTTTGGTCAGTGACGTTAAAGCGTCAACGTGGAAAGACAACCTGGACAATGCCCAAAAGCTCTATAACAATACATATAAACCGCAAGCTGACCAAGTTTTTCAGCTTGCGCAGGCAGGAAAAGCTGATGATGCCAGAAAATCATTAACTGATATGGACAATACTTCCAAACAACTTTCGAATAGTCTTAATGGTTTTATGTCGTATCGGACCTCCTACATGAAAGTCAGAGCAGATCAGTCGGCTCAATATGCTGCCATCTCGTTTATAATTCTATTGGTGATTGCTGCTGTTGGTTTACTGATTTCCATACTATTAGGGTTCCAAATTGTGAAGTCAATCTGCAATCCTCTCGAGGAATTGGAGAATGTGTCAAAGCAGTTTGCGAAAGGTACTTTAACCGCAAAAGTAAATTATGCGTCCAATAATGAAATCGGTTTAGTTGCCCAATCACTTAATTCCGCTTTTGAAAGCACAAATGGGGTTGTGAAACAAGTTTCAGGAATTCTGATTGGTATTGCTAAGGGAGAATGCTCTTACGAAAAGCTCCGCGACTATAAAGAAGATTTCAGGCCTATTTCCGATGCCTTGAATACGATTCTTGACAATCTGAACCGGATTTTTTCCAACATCCTGAGTTCATCCAACCAAGTTGACAACGGCTCGAAGCAGATTTCTGACGGCGCACAGGAACTGGCACAGGGGTCAACGGAACAGGCAAGTTCTGTAGAAGAACTTTCTGCTTCCATAACAGATATATCTGCAAAAGTACAGCAAAACACAGCGCAGATTAATACGATAGCAGATGACGTTAACAAAACCACACAAGAAGTGAACCAAAATGGTGAAAACATGCGTCGCCTGCTGAATGCAATGGATGAAATACAAGCGTCGGCGAATGAAATCAGTAAAATTAATAAAGTGATTAATGACATTGCTTTCCAGACCAATATTCTTGCGTTGAATGCAGCCGTTGAAGCTGCACGGGCAGGGGAAGCAGGCAAAGGATTTTCAGTTGTTGCAGAAGAAGTTCGCAACTTAGCAGGAAAATCTGCGGATGCAGCAAAACAAACTTCAGCATTGATTGAAAATTCAGCACAAAAAGTCAAAGAAGGAATGGAACTTGCCAACGGGACATCTAAATTGCTTTCTGACATCATTGAAAAGGTCGGAAATATCAATGGACTGGTAGACAGTGTTAAGGAAGCATCCAATGCGCAGTCTGCTTCCATCAGCCAGATTACGCAGGGAGTAGAGCAGGTTTCGTCTGTGATTCAGACAAATTCAGCGACTGCAGAAGAAAGTGCGGCGGCCAGCGAAGAACTTTCCGCTCAGGCAGATATGCTGAAAAAGGAAGTCGATTGGATTAAACTTAGGGAAAATGCAGTTACACAGTGAATCTGATATGACTTTTCAAGTAGGAATGGCAGTGGTCTGAATTTTCATCAGGTGCATTTAACCATTACCAATATTCATGTATGCAGTAAGACAAGCCCGAAAAGCAGCATATTTGCTAGCTTTTCGGGCTCTTTTTGGTTATTGAATTTCATAGGAGACTTCAAATATGACTAGCACACATACAAACAAAAAAGCTAGGAAATCCGCAGATTTCCTAGCTTTACTTGATGGAGCTGCTAATGCGATTCGAACGCATGACCTCATCCTTACCAAGGAGGTACGCACATGAAGATGAATTATGAAGGAAGACAGAGAAAAGAACTGGCAGCTTCCATTGCCAAGGTCACCGGAGAAAAGGCTGTGTACATGAAGGCTCCGACATACGCTTACCGGATCGGGATTTTCACGATTGAGCGCGACGGAGACCTCGTCTGCGGCGATGAGGCTGCGCTGGCCGAACTGCTCCGTGGACTTGCAGAGAAAGGCTTTACTGCCAAAACAGAGCCGCAGGAGGCAAACGAAAATGCTGACGGCTCCGGCTTGACGGTCACGGTTCCGGTAACCGCAGCATCGATCGAGAATCTTAGGAATCTGCTGGAGGCAAAGGGAGCGCTCATCAAGAAGGCTCTCGGAATCAGCAACATTAGCATCAAAATCGAGGATGACAAGGTTTCATTCCACTGGTTCACGAAGATACCCGAACCGGATGAAGTGAAAGCCTACACAGAGTTCATCGCCGCCATCTGCCGGATGAGCAAGGAGCAGAAATGTATCAGCCGAACGGAACGGTCAACAGACAACGAGAAGTTCACCTTCCGGGTATTCCTGATCCGGCTCGGATTCATCGGTGACGAGTACAAGAACACACGCCGGATTCTGCTCAGGAACCTTTTCGGAAACAGCGCATGGAGGAACGGAGCGCCGAAGAAGGAGGTCGGAGTTGATGATTAAGAAAGAGCAGCTGCAGGCACTCCGGCTTCAGCACCCGGTCGGAACGAAAATAGTGCTTATCAGGATGAACGATCCTGCTGCACCGCCAGTCGGCACGAAAGGCACCGTGACCGGCGTCGATGATATCGGAGACATTCTGGTTGACTGGGATAATGGCTCCTGCTTGAATGTGGTGCCGGAGGTCGGCTGGATCAGGCAAATTTCAGAGTAACAGAAAAAGTCGCACCGGGGATCGCTCCCTGATGCGACTATATTCGTTTATGCCATAGGTTTGATACTAATTTCAATAAGATTGATTTCTGCCTGTGTCAAGCCATACTTTGCATATAGCTTCTCGTCAGTCCATTCTTCAGAAAAGTCTTCTACTGGAACAAATCTGTATGTTTTACTTGTTCCGTGCTGACTTATTTTAGATAAGCTGAGGAGAAATCTTGCAAACTTTGTCCTCAGGTAATTTGATATGTTCTCACACTGTTCTTCTGTAAGGTCATCTTCTAAACCTACAGCCAGAAATGTTTCAGTGCATATAGAATTTGGCTCCCCAAGGAATGTATTTTGATTATCGTCATTGAGTTCCGTACCTATATTATTAGCATAAGGCATATAAACTTTCCATTTATCAATCCACTCTTTGTGTGAAGTAATGTTTGCTTTTTCGACATATCCAATTGCTTTTGCTTTACCATAGCATTTTACCGGCTCATCCATCCCAGTTTCGGAAACATGAAATTCAGGACTCTTTACGAAATTACCATCCAATCCAAATGGACGACGTGGCGAAATATGCTCAGACATGACATCTGTATGTTCGTCAGGAACGACTTTATCCAGAATGCCTAAAGCACTGCTATTACGAATGAAAATATCTAAGTCTCTGGTTTTCATAGGACGTATAGATTCAATTAATTCGCCATTACCGTTGTGCGTAACAACTTTCATTTGATCAGGTGTTTCATTGTTATATGTTTGTTCCCAAAGGAAATAGCATATACCGCCACGATTATTGGTATTGGGGAATATCTCCTCCGGATGCAAACAGTCATGTAGCTCTTTTATATGTGTATCATCAAGCATTGACTTTCTGAAATCATCTAAATGCTTTCCTCCTGCAAACCATCTGGTGGGAATTATGACGGAAATAAATGTAGGATTTAATTCCCGCGATATATCAACAAAATATGGATAAATTGGCCTTGAGCTTGCACTGGCTCCACCATCTGCTTCCTGATAAGGCGGGTTGCCTACCACAGCATTAAATTTCATTTTATCAGCCTCCTCTAAATCGCTGCATTCATCAGAAAGAGATATGTCGCACATAGCCTTTTTCTGAGACAGGATGTTGCATATTTTCTTATAATCGAGAGAATCGCTTTTAGAACCATCTTCCTTGATTTCTTTCATGTTCAAAAGATCATAGCTATTAAATTGCTCTGCGATACCCTCTATGTCGAGTCCAAGGACTTCATATACCTTCCGAGTAAATTCATATGCTACAGAAGATGTAGCTATTGATAAAACTCTGTCTTTGATGTCAGATACAGGAATTCCCAAGCTTTTACAACGTTTGACAACAGCCACTGCGAATTCGCCCATTTTGCTTGCAATATCAAGAATGCGAGTGTCTGTGTTACTTAAACCATTAAAACATTCGTCTGGAATCAGATCTATTATATCTTTGGCTACTGAGGCACGTTGCATTGGCTCGACCGTCTCATCGTGTGCCAGTTTGTTTATATTTTGAATCTTATAGTCAAGCTGGCGAAGGATGAAGATATTCATATGATTCTTAATAAGAGTCAGCACATTTTCATCAAGCTTCAGGTTGGTGGCCACTCTCGGATTTTCGTCTTTATCAATACAATTCAAGATATCCTCAAGCGAGGCAACAGAAGACTTTGTAAGGAATGCAAAGAAAAGTATCCTTGAGTAGTAAGTCCTGAATTTATTTTCAAGACTCTTAATATCATCTTCTTTTTCATCGGAATCTCCAATAGAACCGTCACACTCACCCGAAGTATCAGAACCGTTATCGTTACCACCATGTGAAGAATCATCATCATCCGGATTATCAAGATCGCCTTCGGTTCCCTTGTGTGCATCCACTGAGAGTCCTTGACGCGAACCTAATTCAGCCTGACTTTCGATAGCAGCTTTAACGGCATCTAAATCTAAGAGCGACATATCTACAGGAATATCTTTTGTTTCGTCGAAAACGCCACGGGTACTGGAATACTCGCTGATTTCGGCAAGAATATCTGTAGCCTCAACCTGTTCAATTCTGTTTTTATTAAGCGTAATGATAGGTGAAATACGAAGCTCATCTTCAAGTCTATCGCGTAGGTGTTCATTCCCGGACGCATCTGTATTCGCGTTATAAATCTGAGACTTTTGTTCCTGCATAACAAACATTCTATGCGGATCAAAGTCCACAAGGAGTGTTTGAGGCTTCATGTTGAATTTAATAACATCACCGTCAGGCTCTCTATATTCCCGTACGTACTGATTCTGTAAACGGAAGATTGCCTGATCATATTCCTGCGGAGAAGCGGTGTCTTTAAGGAATATCATGGTATCCCATTCTTCAACGGTACTTCCGGTCAGCATTCTGTTAACTGTGAGCGTAAGAGTCTTTTTTTCTTCAGCTGCGCACTGTTTGATTTTTGATTTGACAGCCTGAATATTACGATATTCATTCGGAGAATCAACACCGGAGATGTTTATTATTGTATAGTTCTGTAAGTTTTTGAACTTATCGCTATTGTCGTGTATCAGTGTTTCTAATGCGTCGCAGGAAGCACAGTACGGGAGCACGCAAACAATATGCTGGCACATCTTGCCCTCCTTGATTTTGTCATAGTCAAGAAAAGAAAGAAGCCCATCATCGTCTTTACTGCCATCTATTGCCTCAAATAATTCAAGAACTTCATTCTCATAAACAAATTTCTTGTGCAACGAATGCTCAGTATCTTTCTTCAGCGATTGAGGCTTCAGCAGTGCTGAAAAAGCATAAGTAATACCGCCACTTTTAAGACTTTCAAGGAGAGCCAGTGCTGATTTACTCGGTATAAACGCAAAACGAACCATCTGAGGAAATCCATAATAAGGATTGTCCCACTCTTTATATGGACGCTTAGTATCCGGATTGACTTCTTCGTTTTCTATGCAATGAAAATAATCGCTGTCCCATTTTTCCTGATCTTTGACGATATCGGAAAACTGATAGAAGGCAATTATATCCTCTTTCGAGAATTCACTGCCCATCAGTATACGGTAGGGTGTGCCGGATAAGTGAAGCGTAACCTTAACGGATAAAGATTTCAGTTGTTCTTCAGCGTCCTCAATTTCTACGAAATCATCGTTGGCATGTTTATCCTTAACGTCTTTTTCGTAAGAAGCAGAACGAAGTATTTTCCCATAACTTTCTGCACGAGCGCCGTAATGCGTCTCGTCAACAATTAGAAGATCAATCTTATTATCAAATACAGCCTTATGCTTTTCTTTTATTTTATCTCCTTGTAAATCCTGCAGTGTCAGGAATATTACAGCACCTTTACCAGCGGCTAATGTATCAGTTATGACATTTTTATCAAGCAGCAGCTCTTCTGAGGAGACAAAAACATAATCTTTATTGAAATTATCGGCGCTTTGAACGGTCTTTTTCCATTCTTCCCTGACATCTGCTTTTGCGGATACAACAAGAATTACCTTATATTCTTTAGCCTTAGCGCAACAAAGTGATGTGAAGGATTTGCCGAAACGCATGACAGCATACATAAGTAGATTTGTGTGTCCCGAATCTACTGCAGTTACAAAGTGTTTTACAGTTTCCTCTTGATTTGGACGCATTTTCCATTCACCGGTTGATGCGTATGTAAATGTTTCCGGAAGCTGGCTATTTGCGTCGTAATATTTATATTTGCCTGTGTTATGGGCATAGTTATCCTGAATATCAGTTATGGCCGCATCGACATGTTCGACAAGGACATCCTTAAAAAACTCATTAGAATAATAGACGTCAGGATATTCCGTGGGTGTGAGACGATGCTTGTGAAGGTCGCCTTCAAGATACTGATGAACCGAGTAATCCCGGAAAAATATATCATCGTTTATCGTTGCAGTATTTTCATATTCCTTGTGAAGATTCGGGAAGTGCTGCATCCACTCGCGAAGACGAACTACAACTGGTCGATATGTATCACCGACCTTCAAGTAATTCGGAATGGTATTTGTCGTAAAAGCGTAAATATGAGGTTTTACTCTGCCTATTATGAGCGCATCAAGCAACTCTTTGTTATCAGGATTTATCATTTAATGCGCTCCTCCTTTGTTATGTACCAATGAAGCATATGTCATGGTTTCTTTTGACCGCCAATCTCTGATTTTACAGAAACATGGCTCCGGTTGATTGTCTAAATTGATTTCATCCATAGTCGTCTGGTAATACTGTTCTGACATTGCCCGGAAGGGGACGATAAGCTGTATCCCATCCATCTGCCAGATATTCCATGAAATTATGTCAGCAATATTTTTTAGTTCCTGAAATGATGGCTCCCTGTTAAATTTGAATTTTAGGTAATCTATAAATGTGTATAGCAGGTTTTCACGAGCCAAAAGAAGATTATCCCCCTGGAATTCAAATCCATAGATGCTTTGAAACGCACGAATTGTCCATTTCATCCATTCTTCTTCATCTGTAGTGTTTTCGCAAACAACACGCAGTTTACGATCAAGTAGTCCTATTCGTTCTTCGATTTTTATTTGCGTGCCTGTAACAGTATCATAGCGGCTGGCAAGATATGGTGCTTCACCACATGTGATTTCAAGCCGCTTTGCATCCACGTAATCCTTCCATCGTTTTCTCGGCTTATCTTCAAATTCGATATGTTCATGCGTCGAAGCCCATTTTTTGTTCTTTTGTATGTTGAACACGCCTTCCCGGCCAAACCATGATTTATCAATCAGATTATTCTGCTCATTGCACATCCATGAAGGTGTAAAAACTTCAGCCTTATCCTTGGTTCTACTGGTCTGGTTTGTCTTTCCTTTATATATTCGAGGTTGAATAATATCTTGGTTCTCTCCGGTAATGAGGTCTGCAGTAATAGGGAATTGAGCCTTATATGCTTCACCTAAGCTTTCATAATCTGTAGTTCCCCAGATTATGTTGCGACGTGTAGTTCTATCAAAGAGTAGGATGCTTAGCAATGATTCTCCGTATTTTAAGATCTCATTTTCCGAAATATCTATTGAAGCTTTATTTCTCAAGCTCAGCATCCTCCCGAGGCCTTTTTCTTGAATAGAGGACAGGGTATATATGATTTTTAATATTATCGTTAGACAATAGCGTTAAATCATATTCCAAACAAAGGCCAGTGTAATTTTTACCATAATATGACCACATTGGAATTGATTTATATGATTCACAGAAGCAGCCAATTTCGAAAATATCATTTTTCATACCTTTATATAATTTTTTACGAGTTTTCATTATTTCTGTAAAAATTGTTTCCTGAGGAATTTTATTAAATCTGGATATGTCAATGAAATGTTCAATGGCATCTTTTAATTCTATAAAATTACATTCATTTTCGGTTTTTAATGCATGCCATATTTCAGCAAAATCAATTTCTCCCCAATAATTTTCTATATATTCTTTATTAGAAAGGAAATAACAGATTATTTCAAAATATGTGTCTAATCTCAAATACATGGTACTGCCTATGTGATATGGTGAGTACAACTCGTCAAAAGGATCATTGAAGCTTGAAGGAAAATCCATATAAATACTTTTACTTTCCAATGCGGTGATAGCATATTCTATATTTCCATAGTATTTATATAATTTGCTTGGCCGTGAATCTGGTGAAAATTTCAAATTAACATAATTATCATTTGCCATTTTGTAGCACCTTCTTTGTTGTGTTTGCACTGTAAACTTTGAAATGCTATTCAGAGGTGTCAACTTTAGCTTTAGTATAAAACATTTAAGTGAATAAATACAAGAGAAAATGTATAGTGAATAGCTTTGTTCCTTTATTTTGTTGACAACTTTTTGACTACCAGACTGTTGTCAATAGACTTCAAATGACTCGTATCATCAATGCTTTCGGACAAACAAAAAAGCTAGGAAATCCGCAGATTTCCTAGCTTTACTTGATGGAGCTGCTAATGCGATTCGAACGCATGACCTCATCCTTACCAAGGATGTGCTCTGCCAACTGAGCCATAGCAGCAAATGGCGACTCGGAACGGGATCGAACCGTCGACCTCTAGCGTGACAGGCTAGCGTTCTAACCAGCTGAACTACCGAGCCGTATGGCAGGGGCAGAAGGACTTGAACCCTCGGCACGTGGTTTTGGAGACCACTGCTCTACCAACTGAGCTATGCCCCTATACAATATGTGCGTTGTGCTCATCCTTAAGCGCGAGAATAATGATATCATTTTATTGGACAAATGTCAACACTATTTTCGATTTTTTTGGAACTTACCAAAAAGAGAGGTTTTCAGGAAAGAATACTTGACAGAACTTTTCTGAATCGGTATAATATTTATTGTGTAATAGATATTGATTACAGATAACCCCTGCCTTTTGGCGGATGGGAGGGAAAATACATGGCTGAGGTCCGCGTAAAAGACAATGAATCCCTGGATAGCGCTCTGCGCCGCTTTAAAAAGCAGTGTGCCCGCTCCGGCGTCATTGCTGAGGTCCGCAAGAGAGAGGCTTATGAAAAGCCCTCTGTTCGGAGAAAGAAAAAATCCGAAGCAGCCCGCAAGCGTAAGTTTAAGTAATTTTACTTTCGCTTCGGTTTCTTAGGCACATGGAAAGCGGGCTTTATGCCCGCTTTTTTATCGCAAGGAGGTGCGAATGCCTTGGCACTGGAGATGCCGACTTATTCGATTGACAAAGTCACGCAAATCACGCCCGGGCTTTTGCATCGCATGAATGCGAAGGCTCTGCTTCTGGATGTGGACAACACGCTGTCTTTACCGGAAAGTCAGATCCCTTTTCCTGGCACTGTGGAGTGGGCACATAAGATGCAGAGATGTGGCTTTCAGCTAATTGTCCTTTCCAATAATTTTAAAAAGCGTGTGGCTCCATTTGCTGCACTGTACGACCTGCCATATGTGAGTTTTGCTCTGAAGCCTCTGCCACTGGGTTACCGGCGTGCATTGACAAAGCTGGGTGTGAAGCGCTCAGAGGCGGTCGTAGTCGGCGACCAGGTCTTTACCGATATTCTGGGTGCAAACTTTATTGGGATGCAGTCGATTCTGGTCACGCCGCGCGCAGAGGAACTGTCTGTGTCTTTTCTGCGCAGACGGCGCCATGAGGAACCGGTCCGCCGTTTAATGAAGAAAACCGGCCGTCACATTTCGCCAAAGGAGTGACAAAAATGGCAAGGAGAAAGATTTTGCTGCTGTTAGGGCCGAATTTAGACATGGTTGGTGTGCGGGAGCAGAACGTCTATGGCACGGAAACTGCTGAGAGTATTAACTACGAAACAAAACAGTTTGCGGACAAGCTGGGGTTTGACCTCGATATTTATCAGTCGAACCATGAGGGCGACCTGATTGATAAAATTCATGCGGTGCGCGGTGTGTATGTGGGCTGCATCCTGAATGCCGGAGCGCTGACACATTACAGTTATGCCTTGCGTGACGCCATTACCTGCGTGCATGGCATCCCGTTCATAGAAACCCATATGAGCAATATCCATGCCCGAGAGGAATTTCGCGGAAAGAGTGTGATTGCGCCTGTGTGTGCCGGCCAAATCTGCGGTTTCGGCAAAACTAGCTACTTTTTGGCTTTATATGCGCTGCAAAGCCTTGTCTAATGCCGCTTTTTTATGAATTTACTTGAAATTTTGCCGAAAATACGATACACTATGTTTATACTTGATTTTGTCATTTATTGAATTGGAGGATATACGAATGATCTCTGCAGGTGATTTCCGCAATGGTGTGACCTTTGATATGGATGGTCAGGTCGTTTCCATTATTGAATTTCAGCATGTGAAGCCGGGCAAGGGTGCCGCTTTTGTCCGCACAAAAATCCGTAATGTGATTACTGGTGCTGTGACAGAGCGCACCTTTAACCCGAATGATAAGTACCCGGTTGCTTACATTGAGCGCAAGGATATGCAGTACCTTTACAATGACGGTGACCTTTATTACTTCATGGACCCGGAGTCTTTTGAACAGATTCCCATTAACCGTGGGGTGCTGGGTGACAGCTTCAAATTTGTGAAGGAAAATATGGAATGCCGTATTCTTTCCTATAAAGGCAATGTTTTCGGCATTGAGCCGCCGAACTTTGTTGAACTGCAGGTTACAACGACTGAGCCTGGTTTTAAGGGTGACACCGCAACCAATGCGACAAAGCCTGCCACACTGGAAACCGGTGCGGAGATTAAGGTCCCGCTGTTCATCAATGAGGGCGAAATGATTCGCATTGATACACGTACTGGCGAATATATGGAACGCGCCTGACCAATACTGGTAGAGTGCGATGCCGGTTTTTCTGGCGTTGCTTTGCATAGGAAGGTTAGCTGAAAAAGGAGGTCCGATATGACAGTAACAGAAAAAGTTTCTTATATCCGTGGCTTGGCTGAAGGGCTTGAACTGGATGGAGATAAGAAAGAGGTCAAGGTGCTCAATGCAATTATTGACCTGTTGGATGACCTTGCGGAATCTGTTTCCGAAACAGAAGATACCGTTTCGGATGTAGAGGGACAGCTCGATGAGGTCGATGAGGATCTCGGTTCCCTTGAGCGTGCTTTCTATGGAGTGGATGACAAAGAGGACGATGGTTGCTGCGACGGCGATGACGATGATGACGACGAGTACTATGAAGTCGTTTGCCCAAACTGTCATGAAACTATCTGCCTTTCTCAGGATCTTATTGAGGATGGCCAGATGGAATGTCCAAACTGCGGCGAAATGCTGGAGTTTGACGTCGTTGATGACGACGACGATGCATGCAGCTGTGGCTGTGACTGCGCTGACAATACAGAAGACAAAGAGTAAAATTGAGCAAATACAACTATTTGAAGAACTGCTGCAGAATTTTCTGCGGCAGTTTTTTTAATGCCGTTGAATCCCTGCTTGACAGATGTGGGAAATAGCTGTATAATTTTTAACAAGTAATGTGTCTCATATGATACAATTATGGGGGAAAAGAAATGCAGGTGCTGAAAAAGGAACCGAGCTTTTTTGACCAGATGCAGCAGATTCCATTGTTCCAGAAGGTATCTCTCTCCATACAGCAGGCAGCTTTTGCCGATGAAGGATGCCGATGCTGCCGCTTTCTGGCAGGAGAAACGCTGCCGCAGAGCAGAAGCGTTGGCGTGGTTTGCAAAGGTGAACTGCAGGCATTTCGTCAATCGTCCGGCGGTGACGAAATCTTGCTGAATATCTTTCGCAAAGGCGGCGTGTTTGGTCTGGCAGGGGCTTTTTTGCCGGAAAGCACGCTTTCTTTGCTCCGCACCCGGCGGCAGACAGACATTTTGTTTTTAGAGTTGCCGCTGCTGCAGAAACTTTTCCGCACAAATGCACAGACAGCGGAAAATTATATTGCTTATCTTTCCGGACGGGTTGCTTTTCTGGCGGGGCGCATCGGCGTTATTTCCGGCGGCACAGCCGAGCAGCGTTTGGCAATGTGGCTGCTGTCACGGGAGGAAACTGCACAGAATGAAATTCTGCTGCCGTGCAGTGTGGCCAATCTTTCCGGGCTGTTGGGAATCAGCCGGGCGTCGCTTTATCGGGTGCTGGACAGGCTGCAACAGGAGAAAGTCCTTGAAAAGCACGGACACAGCATCCAAATTTTAGACCGCGGTGGCTTGACAGACTTTCTGCCGGATAATGGGAGCATATAAACTGCTTTTTCAGTGACAACAGTTTGTATAGATGATTTTTTAGAGGGGAATGTTCCAATATGACATTTACAAAACGAATTTCAGCTTTTGTGCTGGCTGCGGTGCTGGCATTGTCCGCTGCTGGATGCGGAAACAGCTCAGCGGCTCCGGCTTCTTCAGCGGCATCAACGGTATCAGCATCGGCTTCTTCTGTGGTGACCGCAGAGAAAACGACGGTTAAAGTTGGTACGCTGAAAGGCCCAACCGGACTTGGCATGGTAAAAATGATGTCAGACGCTGAGCAGAAAAAAGCAGCGGAGGATTATCAGTTTACGATGGATACACAGCCGACTGCGGCGGTTGCTAAGCTGACTTCCGGTGAAGTGGATATTGCGGGACTGCCCACCAATCTGGCTGCCGCTCTGTATCAAAAGACCGCTGGCAAAGTACAGATGATAGCGATTAATACACTCGGCGTGCTTTCCATCGTTACAAATGGAGAATCGGTTACTTCTATTGCGGATTTGAAGGGAAAGACAGTTTATAATTCCGGCAAAGGTTCTGTGCCGGAATATGCTTACAACTATATTTTAAAGCAAAACGGCCTGAATCCGGACAAGGATGTAAAGACCATTTATGAGCCGGAACATTCTGCGGTGCTTGCGAAAGTACTTGCCGGAGAAGCGAAAATTGCCGTTTTGCCGGAACCATTTGTTACACAGGCACTGGTGAAATGCAAGACCGCAAAGCTGGCTTTGAACCTGACAACTGAGTGGAATAAGGCATCAAAGGGCGGCAGCGTTCTTTCCATGGGCTGCCTGCTTGTTCGGAAGGAATTTGCGGAGAAGCATAAGGATGCGTTGGACAAATTCTTGGAAGAATATAAAGCAAGTATGGAATATACCAATGCGAATGCGGCACAGGCTGGCAAACTGGCACAGAAATATCTGTCCATGCCGGCAGCGGTTGCCACAAAGGCTATTCCGAATTGCAGCATTACTTACATGGACGGCAGTGAAATGAAGGAAAAGCTGCAGCCGTTCTTTAAGGTGCTCTATCAGGAAAACCCGAAGTCAGTGGGAGGAAAACTGCCGGATGATGGACTTTACTACCAAAAATAAATTAAAGCGGCCAGAGACGCGGCTGAAAAAAGTGCTGTGTTGGTGTGGCTCGGCGGCATTCTGGCTGGTACTTTGGCAAATTGCTGCACAGACAGCCGGCGAGGAGATACTTCTGGTATCTCCTTTTTCTGTTCTGTGCCGTCTGGGACAGCTCGCTATGACCAGAGAATTCTGGCTGACGATTGCAGGCAGTATGGGACGCATTATGCTTGGTTTCGTTCTTGCTATGACAATCGGTACTTTGTTGGCTGTGCTGACGGTGAAAAGTCATATCTGCTATATTTTGTTTTATCCGGTGGTCAGCATTATCAATGCTACACCGGTTGCTTCCTTCATCATGCTTGCACTGGTGTGGCTCAGCACTGCCAGAGTGCCCGTCCTGACGTCTTTCCTGATTGTTCTGCCGCTGTTTTGGAAAAATATTTCCAATGGAATTGAGCAAACTGACCACGGATTGCTGGAAATGGCCGCGGTTTACCGTTTCGGTGCAGTGCGCACGCTGACACAGATCTATATTCCCTCTGTGCTGCCTTATTTTTCCGCCGCGTGCAGCACGGGCATTGGTATGGCATGGAAAGCAGGTGTGGCAGCCGAAGTCCTTGCCAACACGCATCTTTCCATCGGTGGAAATCTTTATGACGCAAAAGTTTATCTGGAAACGCCGGACCTCCTTGCATGGACCACAGCAATCGTTTTGTTGAGCATCCTGCTGGAGAAAGGCTTAGGACGGCTGATGCGGCTGCCGGCAGAACGCAGGAATGGGGTGGACACACATGACAGTCCGTCTGCAAAATGTTAATTTTACTTATCAAAATGGCAGGACGGTGCTGCAAAAATTCAGTCTGCAACTGCCGGAAAGTGGTGTCATTTGCCTTTTTGGCCCATCCGGCTGCGGCAAAACAACACTGCTGCGTTTGTTGTCCGGCTTGGAATGCCCGCAGTCCGGCACGATTTGCTGTCCGGAACACACAGCGGTTGTCTTTCAAGAGGACAGACTGCTTCCATGGGAAAGCGCGCGCCGCAATGTTGCCGCTGTCCTGCGCGGCGCTCATCAGAGTGCGGAAGCTGAGGCCGGCGAATGGCTGAGAAAATTCGGCCTGGGCGGAAGTGAGGATGCACTGCCGGGAGAACTTTCCGGCGGAATGCGGCAGCGGGTATCATTGGCGCGCGCCCTTGCGTTTCGCCCGGAGCTGCTTCTTTTGGATGAACCTTTCCACGCGCTGGATGCTGCTTCCCGTGATATTTGCATCCGTCTTATCCGGCAGGAAGGCACGCAAAAACTGACGGTGCTCATCACGCATAATCCGGAGGAAGCGCGGCTTTTGGCAGACTGCGTCCTCACGGTTTCCGGGCCGCCGCTGCAAGTTATCTCTCATTTTACAGGTTCCCAGCATCTCCCCGTTTCGGGTGTATAAAGATTTTTTATTTCATTTATCCTGCAAATGTGATATAATACACAAGTTAGATTGTGAATAAATCGCAGTGGGAGTTTTGTAAATGAATAAAAGCAACCGGGTTTTCCGGAATATTTCATTAAAAAGCCTCATTCCGCAGCTTGTGGTAGACTGCCTGAGCATTTTCCTTGGGTATTGGCTGGCTTTTGTCATTCGATTTGATTCTTTTAAATTGGAACCATATAATCAGGAAACATTTCAGTTCTGGATTCCATGGATTATTTTGGTTCATATCGTCTGTTTCTTTATTGCAAGGTTTTATAATACGCGATGGGAATACTGTAGTATTGATGAAATTTTTGAGATTTTTCTTGGCACGACCGTTGCGGCAGTGCTGTGTTTCCTTCTGGTGCGCTATCTCAGCCCGGTCTTTTATGTGCGGCAGTTCTGGCGCGGTGTGTATGTGATAGCTTATGTGCTGATTTTTGGTTTTGTCTGTGTCACTCGCATCAGCGTGCGTTTTGCTTATCGTCTCCGCCGCTCACACCAGTCCGGCAGAATGTCTGAGGAATTCAAGCGTGTGATGATTGTTGGTGCCGGCGAGATGGGTTCCATGATTATCAAGGACATGAAGAATGCTCCGGAGAGCAAAGGCGTTCCGGTCATTGCGATTGATGACAATCCCAAAAAGCGCGGCACCCGTATCAACGGCGTCAAAATTGCCGGCGGACGGGCGCTGATTCCTCGTATTGCAGCACGTTATAATATTGATGTGATCCTGCTTGCCATGTCCTCTGTTTCCGCAAAGGACAAGCAGGAGATTGTGCATATCTGCGCTTCTACCGGATGTGAATTAAAAACCACGCCGGCGCTTTATGAGATACTGGGGGACAAGCCCGCCAGTATGCAGGTACATGATGTTGATATTACCGACTTGCTCGGCCGTGATGAAATTCATCTGAATACGGAGGAAATCAGCGGCTATCTGGAAGGCAAGACCATCATGGTGACAGGCGGCGGCGGTTCCATCGGCAGTGAACTTTGCCGTCAGATTGCGCACTTCAAGCCGCGGCGCATTATTGTATTTGATATTTATGAAAATAATGCTTATGACCTGCAGAATGAAATGAAAATCAAATATGGCGACAAACTTGATTTGAAGGTTGTTATTGGTTCTGTGCGTGAAAAAGCGCGTGTGGAGCACGTTATGCGTGTTTACCGTCCGGATGTGGTTTTTCACGCGGCTGCGCACAAGCACGTTCCGCTCATGGAACTCAGCCCGGGCGAGGCAGTGAAAAACAATGTTTTCGGCACGCTGAATGTTGCACAGTCCTGTGATGAATACGGCGTGAAGCGTATGGTACTTATCTCCACGGATAAAGCTGTGAATCCGACCAATATTATGGGTGCGACCAAGCGCATCTGTGAACTGATTATTCAGTATATGAGCCGCCACAGCAAACATACGGAGTATGCGGCTGTCCGTTTCGGCAATGTGTTGGGCAGCAGCGGCAGTGTCATTCCGCTGTTTAAGCGCCAGATTGCGGCAGGCGGTCCTGTCACGGTTACGCATCCGGATATTATTCGCTACTTTATGACCATTCCGGAGGCGGCACGTCTGGTGATTCAGGCAGGCGGCATGGCGCACGGCGGAGAGATTTTCGTGCTGGACATGGGGCAGCCGGTTAAAATTGTTGACCTTGCGCGCAATCTGATCCGCCTTTCCGGTTATGAACCGGATGTGGATATCAGAATCACCTTTACCGGTCTGCGCCCCGGCGAGAAGCTTTATGAAGAACTGCTGCTGGATGCAGAGGGCAAGTGTGAAAAGACCAACCACGACCTGATTTACATTGGTTCACCTATTCAATTTAATGAAGCAAGTTTCCTGACGGATTTGGATGAACTGCGTGCGGCGGCCGGTGTGGACAATACGAAGATGGTGGAGATTGTTCACCGGATTGTGCCGACCTATTCCGGTCATGCGGACAAGAGTGACCTTCTTGCGGTGGAAGCCGACAAGGAAGGCGTCTAATAAAAGAAAACACACAGGCGGACAAAGCCGCTGCCTGTGTGTTTCTCTTTCCGGGCAAGTGTATTCCTTTTGTTGCATATGATTGCACCGGAGGGATGCAAAAATGCGGAGACTGACGATGGAGGACAATCTGCGGGCGCTGGCGTTGCTATTTGCGCTGCTGTGTGCCTGCAGCTTCCTTGTCCCGGCCGGTGGTCAGCGGCGGTGTGCAGTACAGACGGAAGCCGAACCGCTGCAGGCTGTGCGGACTTCAGAAAAAAAGGTTGCACTCACATTTGACGCGGACACGGACGCACAGCAGATTGCTTCGATACTTGGCACTTTGCGGCGTTGCCATGTGCGGGCAACTTTTTTTGTTACCGGTGTCTGGGTACAGAAATATCCGGAAGAAGTAAAAAAAATTGTACAGCAGGGAAATGAAATCGCCAGTCATGGGGATACGCACCGGGATATGGCAGAAATGACGCCGCAGCAACAGCGAGAGGATTTGCTTGTCTGCTCAGGAAAAATCAAAGCAGCGTGTGGTATAGAACCGCATTGGTTTCGTCCGCCTTACCGAAAGTGGAATGACTCTTTGCTGCGGACAGCGCACTCTCTAGGACTGCGTGTGGCAGACTGCTCCGTCCAGACAGACGAATGGCGGAATGTTTCTCCTCAGGTTATCTGTCGGCAGGCGGTCTCCGGAGTGACACCTGGCGGCATTTTGCTGCTGCGCTGTGTGGGTCTCAATGTAGCAGCCGCCCTGCCGCGGATACTGCAGACACTGCAGAATCAGGGCTGGCAGATTGACACGCTGACGCAACTGACATCGAATTAAAATTACTACAAAATATAAGAAAAAATGCAGCCTTAAATTGACACTCATAATTCATACGGTCGGAAGCAAACTAGGAAAGCAAACGCAAGATATATATTATTTTTCAATAGGAAAAAGGAGTGTATTGAAATGGCAAACAGCTCTACTAGCAGCAACAAACTGGTCGTCCCTGAGGCTCGTGCGGCACTGGATAAGTTCAAAATGGAGGCAGCTTCCGAAGTCGGTGTGAACCTGAAGGAAGGCTACAACGGTGATCTGACCAGCCGTGAAGCTGGCAGCGTTGGCGGCCAGATGGTTAAAAAGATGATTAAGTCCTACGAAGACAGCATGAAGTAATTCCTGCTTCTTCAGGGCGCCATGCCAGAATGGGTATGGCGCCCTTTTCATACATATCAGGTCAGGATCAGCCGGAGTGTGTTAGCCCACATAGTCCTCTACAATACGCTGCAGTTCCTCGGAACTCTGCACGGAGATCCCGATTTTCAGCAGCTTTTGGTCAGCTTCCGGCAGATTGGACACGGGGACCTCCAGCACACGGAAGGGCACAGTTTCACCCACATGGAAAATGCCAATCTTTCCGGCATGAGTTTTCACCAGATAAATCGCCTGACGGCCACCGGAAGAAGCAGAAGATGTCGCCGCAGAGCTGATTGTTCCGGCGGTGATTTGGCTCATTTCTTGACTTGAAGCCTCATTTGCGCTAGAATAAACAAATGTGCTTGACGGTGTCTGCTTCGTTTCTCGGACTTCACTGGTTATGGATAAAGTAACTACCAGCAGTGCCGTTACAGCCACTGCACATACCAGCATCACAACATTCAGCTTTTTCATCAGGCATCACCTCAGGCTCAGTGTGTGCATATTTTGGAAATTTATACATTTCCTGCTTGCAGCCGACAGAATTGCAGCAGCACAAGGGCATATCTCCGGTAAAATCTTTCAAAGGAGAAGCGCCTTGGTCACATTCGGCCTACAGACTGCGGCAGTGGAGGAAACAGCATGAAAAAAACGGAAAGGGACACCAGCTTCATTAATGGGCAGAAAGACTGCACGGCAGGTGCTGCCACAGCATCTGCATTCCGCCTTATCGGCAAAGTCCTGCTCACTGCCCTGATCATTCTCCTCATCACTATGGTGATTGTGGGAGTTTCTCTGCTTACATTTATTTACAGCATGAGAAATGAGTCGGTTAAGATTAACCTGACGGACTATAAACAGACTTATACCAGCTACCTGTATGTCAATGGTTCCGGCGACAACCGCAACCAACCGGTGCAGAGGCTTTCTTTGCACAGCGGTGAGCAGCGGATGTGGGTGGATTACAGCAAAAGTCCAAAAGGAATGAAGGACGCTATGGTGTCCATTGAGGACAAGCGCTTTTGGGAGCATCATGGCGTGGACTGGAGGCGCACAGCCGGCGCTATGGTAAATTTGGTGGGCGGCTCTGACAGTTACGGCGGTTCCACCATTACGCAGCAACTTATCAAGAACCTGACACAGGAGGATGAAGTCAGCCTTACACGAAAAGTCAAGGAAATTTTCCGCGCACTGAATCTGGAGAAGAAATACAGCAAGGAACAGATACTGGAATCCTATTTGAATTGTGTTCCGTTTGGCTCGGGCACACAGGGGGTGCAGGCGGCCGCAAATTTGTATTTCGGAAAGAATATACAGGACTGCGATATTGCCCAGTGCGCAGCGATTGCGGGCATCACACAGAATCCGGCGAAATATACGCCGTTGGTGCATAAAGACAACAACCGCAAGCGCCAACAGATAGTTCTTACTGCCATGCATGACCAGAAACGTATTACCGACGCCGAATACAAGCAGGCTATGGCAGAGAGCAACAATATGACCTTTGTCGGTAAAAAAGCAACAGAAAATCCGGACCAGGTGTGGGATTGGTATACAGAGGCCGTCATCCGTGATGTGCAGACAGCACTGATGAACAAGTATAGTTGCTCTGCCAGTGCAGCGAGCAACATGATTTACAGTTCCGGACTGAAAATTTATTCTGCTGAAGATCAGAATCTGCAGAAAACCGCACAGGATTATGTTTTGCATAGCGGTGTGTTGGATGGAGATAAACAGGTGCAGGCAGGTTTTTGTGCAGTGGCTTATGATGGCCGTGTACTGGCAACCATCGGCAGCCGCAATGAAAAAACTGGAAACCTGGTCAATTCTTACGCAACGATGCTGAAGTTCCAGTCCGGTTCCTCTGTGAAGCCGATTTCCACTTATGCGCCGGCACTGGATAAGGGGCAGATCACCTATTCTTCCTTGGTAAATGATGAAAAGGTGGAAAATTACTTCCCGGATGGCAGCGCAGGCCCGAATAACTGGAGCTCCGACACACAGTCGGCGGTTTGCCACGGGATGGTCACCGTGCAGGAAGCACTGGCACATTCCTATAACTGCGCTGCTGCTCAGGTATGCAAGGCTTATGGTATTGGGCAGAGTTATAATTTTATGACGCAGAAACTTGGTTTTTCCAACAGCCTGACACAGGAAGACAGTAAGCTGCTGGGCAACATGGCACTGGGCGGTCAGACACAGGGCGTCACTGTGCTGAATATGGCTGCCGCCTATGAGATTTTTGGAAACGGCGGGAAATTTTATCAGCCATATACTTTCTATAAAATATTAGACCACAATGGAAATGTGATTGTTGATAATACAAAGAAAGCGCCGATTCAGGCTATCAGCTCCGTTTCCGCATCGATTATGAACCGTTTGCTGCGCACAGTCGTTACAGAGGGCACCGGTACTGCCACAAATATTGACGGTTGGGATATTGTGGGCAAGACCGGCACGACGGACCATGATGTGAATAGCTGGTTTGTCGGCTGTAACCCTTATGCAACTGGTGCAGTGTGGACAGGCTATGGCAGAAATAAGACGCTTTCCAGCACGACTTACTCCAAAGCACTTTGGAAAGGTATCTTCGCGCAGTATCTTGCCACAAAGCCGCAGAAGGATTTCACCTTTGACGGCAATATGGTCGAAAAGTCTTATTGCGTGCAATCGGGTCTGCTGGCAGGCAGTGACTGCAGTGATGTAAAAACCGGCTATTATGATGCCGACAATCTGCCAAAGACGTGCAATGGCAATCACGGCGGCAGTTCCTCTTCGGCTTCGGATAATGATGATGATACTTCCCAGGCAGCGAGCCAGGGAACAGTGAGTACGCCAGACAACAATCAGCCGGCACAGAGCCAGCCGGCTGCAAATTCGCAGGAATCGCAGGCTTCCAGCAAACCACAGGAAACTTCCGTCGCACCGCAGGAGAGCAAACCGGCTGCTTCTAAGGAACCGACTTCCCGTACTTCAAACGGAAACGGCGGCTGACAAAAGAAAGAATGACAGGACTGCTGCAGCAACTTTTTGCATATTGTGGCAGCCCTGTATTCGTATGATACTGTTTAAAGCAACCGAAATCCGCTGAGAGGCGGGGAAATCGGTTGAAACTTGCAGGAAAACATGTTAAACTGTTAAAGAGTACAGTGCTGAATCAGAATGGGTAAGGAGTGCTGAAAAATGGTCGAGATTGCAGTCATGGGGTACGGCGTGGTCGGCACCGGTGTGATTGAGGTGCTTGCAAAGCATTCAGACGGCCTGACGCGCCGTGCGCATGAGCAGATGCATGTGAAATATGTTCTTGTGCGTAGAGATTTTCCTGAGCCACCGCTGATGGGCACTTTTACCAAATCTTTCGAGCAGATTGTGAATGACGCGGAAGTGAAAATTGTGGTGGAGGTTATGGGCGGGCTTCATCCTGCGTATGATTATGTGCGCCGCTGCTTGCTGGCAGGCAAGAGTGTGGTGACTTCCAATAAGGAACTGGTTGCGGCAAAAGGTGCGGACCTGCTGCAAATTGCCAAAGACCACAATGTGAACTTCCTATTTGAAGCAAGTGTGGGCGGCGGTATTCCTATCATCCGCCCTATGAGTCAGTGCCTTGCCGCCAATGTGGTCATTGGTGTGGCAGGTATTCTCAACGGTACAACCAATTACATTTTGACCAAAATGTTTCGGAACGGTGCGGATTTTAAGGATGCACTTGCAGAGGCACAGCGCCTCGGCTATGCGGAGCGTGACCCAACGGCTGACATTGAAGGCTTGGACGCCTGCCGCAAAATCTGCATTCTCGCATCGCTTGCTTATGGCAAACACGTTTATCCGGAGCAAGTGCATACGGAGGGCATTACAAAAATCACGAAGGCCGATGTGGAATATGCGGAAAAATGGGGCGGTGTGGTCAAGCTCATTGGTGAAGTGAAGCGAGTGGAGAGCGGCAAAGTGCAGATTATTGTCTGCCCGATGCTGGTCGACCGCGAAAGCCAACTTTCCAATGTTGACGATGTGTTCAACGGCATTATGGTACGGGGAGACATTACCGGTGATGTCGTGTTTTATGGCAAGGGCGCAGGTAAAATGCCGACGGCCAGTGCGGTAGTTGCCGATGTGATTGACTGTGTGAAGCACCTGAAGGCACGCAAGTATCTATACTGGAGTGACGGCAGCCCAGACTATGTGGAGGACTATCGGGAAGCTGTGCGTGCATTTTACATCCGCGCCCATGCGGTGAATTGCGACAATGCCTTTGAAAAAGCTGCGGAGCTGTTTCCAGGTGCTTCCCGCCTGACACGAAAGAATGCGCCTGCCGGTGAATTTGCATTTACAACAGGGAAAATGCCGGAGAAAGAGTGCGACAGAAAGCTGCAGCAGCTGGTGTCCTCCAGCGTTACGGTGGACGGCCGCATCCGTATCGGTGAAATGTAGAAAAAGTCTGGAGTAATGAATATGATACGCATACAAGTGCCGGCAACCAGTGCTAATCTTGGCTCCGGCTTTGACTCCCTTGGAATTGCCCTGAACCTTTACAATCAGGTATGGATGGAAGAATCGGATATCATTGATATTTCCTGTAAAGATGATGTGGAAGTCCCGCTGGATGAACATAATTTGATTTACTGGGCGGCAGAACAACTCTATGAGCAGTGCGGCAAAAAACTGCCGGGGCTGAAAATTATTCAGCTCAACAATATTCCCATGGCACGCGGGCTGGGCAGCAGCTCTGCCTGTATTGTAGCTGGTATCTTGGGGGCGAACCGGCTGCTTGGCAGTCCGCTTGACCAGAAGGAACTCGTGACATTGGCAAACAAAATTGAGGGGCATCCGGACAATGTCGCTCCTGCACTGGAGGGCGGCCTGGTCGTGTCCGCAATCGAGGGCGGCAAAGTTTACAGTGTCAGTGTGCCAGTATCGGAAAAAATTCGTTTTGTCGTTTTTATTCCGCCGTTTGAATTGAAAAC
>JAKVJJ010000002.1 GCA_022487055.1 Oscillospiraceae bacterium | reverse complement strand
ACAGGTGAACCGGCGGCCACTGGTAAAACATTTACGCAGGATGAAGTTAACCGCATTGTATCGGATAGACTTGCACGCGAACGCACCAAGGCAGATCCGACAGCAGCAGACACCCGCGAAAAGGAACTTGACGAGCGGGAAAATAAATTAAAGTGCCGGGAACTTATTGCAGGTAGTAAAGGAAAATATCCAGAGCAGTTTCTTGATATACTGGACACTTCAAACGCTGACAGCTTCCAGAAGCTTGCTGACAAGCTGATTGAAACGTTTCCTCGACTTTCCGCAAATGCCCCGCACATTGTAACTTCCCGCATTGTAACACCCGGCGGTAAGGATGCATCTACCGTGGATGTAATAGCCCAAGCGTTCAAAAAGCATTAAGAAAGGGCGTTTTATAATTGGCAAACACAATTGACCTTGTAACAAAATTTCAACCTTATGTTGATGAAAAATTCAGCACAGAGAGCAAAACAAGCCTTATTACCAACCATGACTTTAACTGGACAGGCGCACATAGCGTAAAGGTTTATAAGGTTTCTACTTCCGGCATGAACGACTATGACAGAGCAGGCACCGGCAGCAATGCAAGTCGGTTCGGTGCAGTCGCCGGGCTGGATGCAACCACGCAAGAAATGATGCTAAAGAAAGACCGCAGTTTCACCTTTGCCATTGACAAGCTGGACACAGACGAAACAGCACAGCAGCTCTCCGCAGCGGAAGCACTGGCACGGCAGGAGCGCGAAGTTGTTATTCCAGAGGTTGACTCTTATGTATTCGGCATCATGGCCGCAAACGCAGGCACGAAGCCCGCAGCAGTGGCACTGACTGCCGATAACATTTACACCGAGATTCTGAAAGCAGGCGAAGCACTGGACGCCGCAGAAGCACCGGAATCCAGCCGCATACTTATTGTAACACCGGCTATTTACCTGCTTATGAAGCAGTGCAAAGACATTACCATGGAAACCGACATTGGTAGTGATATGCGATTGAAAGGCGTTATTTCCAATCTGGACGGTGCAAACATTCTGAAAGTACCGGCAAGCAGACTCCCGGCAGATTTTGGCTTTATGCTCTGCCACCCGGTTGCTACCGTGGCACCGGTAAAGCTGGAAGATTACCGTATTCATGCAGACCCGCCGGGCATTTCCGGCAGTCTGGTTGAGGGCAGAATTTGTTATGATGCTTTTGTACTGGACAACAAAAAGGGTGCAATCTACTATCAGGCTGTAACAACGGCCTAAAGCTGATTTAGGGCGTGTGGGCTTTCCATGCGCCCTATTTTTATAGGATGGGTGAAATTATATGAATAGAATTGACAGGCTTATGACCGCTGTTAAGCGGTTACGGTCAAATATTGTTTTATTACTGGACAGTGAAAGCACAGACTTTGAGGAACGCCTTGCAACGGCACAGGATGGAACCATTGTTATTATTGATGACATAACCGCCGAAATGGCAGCACATCCTCCAATTTATTTGAATGGTGATCCACTACCGCCGCACCTTAAAAGTGCGCCTGCTCCCCGCAAGAAGCGCAAGAAAGAACGCAAAAAAGATAATCTGCCAAGCAGCAACCCGCATTGCATCTGATTGTGAGGTGATATTTTGGCAAAGTTACGTTTAAAAATGACAACTGCAAAGGAAATTCGCCGGGCTATGAACCGCGTTTCAAACATGGCCTTGAATGGGGAAATAGAAGCGAAGCAGGCAAACGCAATCATTTATGCAGCTAATACCTGTTTGAACTCTATCCGGACGGATGAACAAGAAAAGCGCATTGACGAATTAGAAAAAATCATCAATGACCAAGTGAATTAAAGGAGCGTTTATCATGGCAAGCAATGAAGAATTAGCCTTACAGGTACAGCAGGGCGACAGTGCAGCCACAGAAACCCTATGGGAAGCGGTCAAGAAGTTATGCTATAAGATAGCAGCCGATTTTTTTAATCATTACACAACGTCCTGCACCGCTTCCGGCATTACACTGGATGACCTGCAGCAGGAAAGTTTCTTTGCTATGCTGAACGCTGCAAACGCATTTGACCCGGACAAAGGCTATAAATTCACTACTTACTTGCATTATCCGCTACAAAACTGTTTTAAAGCCCTTGCAGGCGTTAGGAGTGGCACTGCACCTCGCCCGCTGAACGGTGCCGACAGTCTGGACAAGCCGCTGGATGATTCGGACGAGAGCGGCAGCACACGCGGCGACTTGATACCAGACCCGGCAGCAGAAGCAGCTTTTCAAGATGCAGAACAGGCAGAATTTGAACAGCAGCTTCACAAGGCTGTACCTATTGCACTGGCTGGCCTGCCGGATGAAACGCGGAAAGCTGTTACTCTGCACCACATGGAGGGTGCAACCTATAAGGCCACAGGTGAGCGGCTGGGCGTGCCCACAGAACGTGCGCGGCAACTATGCAGTAGAGGTTTGCATCTGCTTAGACATCCAAAGAGAAGCCGTATACTACTGGGCTTTGTGGACTATGAACAGGGATATAGCTGCACCAGCTTTGAAGCATGGAAAAGTGGCGGCAGTGTTGAGGAACGGCTCATTGAAAGAGCAGACAGGCGCAAACGGCGGCAAAAGGATAAAGATATAGAATTGCGTGCCCGGCTGGATGCAGAGCGTGAAGCATGGTACGTGCAGACGGCATGAGGGCGGCCTGACCGACCCCATACGAATTCAGTTCGTGTCAGAGTAAAGGGTACGCTTCAAATTCGTACCCTTTAGGGTGTCCACCAGATGGACACCCGCTCATGAGCGGCAGCAGATACCGGTCATATGAGGTTAACTCACTGCATCTTATGGGCGTAACGTTTTGTGACATCCTAGATTAGACCTAGCCACTAACCGGATGGCTCCCCTACCATATTGGTACTTGAGCTGACCCGTCATTTTAACGGGTATGGCTGGAGTCAGTCAAACTTACCGCAGGGTGTCGGTCAAATCGACACCCTTTTCCGTTGGGGTACAAAATGGGGTACAATGACATAAAAATATCGCTTAGGCCGCATACCTAAGCGATTTCTTTTGGTGCGGATAACAGGATTTGAACCTGCACGCTTGCGCACCAGAACCTAAATCTGGCGTGTCTGCCAATTCCACCATATCCGCATAAAAGTGCTTCAGAGAAGCACTTTTTTATTATATGAAATTTTCCGAAGAAACACAAGGCCTCTGCGCACTTTATTTCAAAAATCCCTTTTCCAGCATTGATTGCGCCGCCAGCATGGAACCAAGCCTGCCGCTGTGAAAATTCAGGCCGCCCTGCATCCATGCCGCCCACGGCGCACGCAATGGCGCATCCGCCGACAATTCAATAGAAGCACCCAGTGTAAATGCACCCGCCGCCATAATAATCGGGCAGTCATAGCCAGGCATGTCCCATGGTTCCGGCACCACAAAGGAATCCACCGGAGCACCCTTCTGCACGCCCTGGCAGAAGGCAATCAGGGCCTCTTTTTCCCGCAGCAGCACGGCCTGAATGATGTCCGCACGCGGCTCATCCCAACGTGGTGTCACGTCATAACCCAGTTCCTCAAACAAAGCCGAAGTAAACACTGCTGTTTTCAGTGCTTCACCGGTAACGTGCGGCGCATGGAAAGCGCCCATGAACAACTCTCGGTTATTCCCCAGCGTACAGCCAATTTCTCTGCCAGTACCGGGTGTCGTCAGCCGGTAAGCACAACTCTCCACCAAATCTTTTCTGCCGGCAATGTAGCCGCCGGTCGGTGCAATGCCACCGCCCGGATTTTTAATCAGCGAACCTGCCATCAGGTCAGCTCCATGAGAAGTCGGCTCATCCTTCTGGACAAACTCTCCGTAACAGTTATCCACCATTACAATGCAGTCCGGTGCTTTCTTTTTTGCAATCGCCGCAATCTTCTCAATGTCTTCCACAAACAAGGACGGACGCAGGCTGTAACCACGGCTGCGCTGTATGTAAACCATTTTCAGACCGGGATGAATCGCTGCTTCGATCGCTTCCAAATCCGGTGTGCCGTCTTTTTTTAGGTCTACCTGCTGATAATGAATGTCATATTCTTTCAGGGAACCATTTCCGTCGCCTGTCAAGCCAATCACACTCTGCAGGGTGTCATAGGGCATTCCTGTCACAGAAAGCATGGTGTCCCCCGGACGGAGCACGCCAAACAGTGCCACGGTGAGTGCATGCGTACCAGACACAAAGTTATACCGAACCAGCGCATCCTCGGCGCCAAATGCTTTGGCAAAAACTTTGTCTAATTCTTCCCTGCCCCGGTCGCCGTAGCCATAACCGGTGCTGGCAACAAAGTGACTTTCACTGACACCACATTCAATAAAGGCCGCCAGCATTTTCTGCTGGTTGTAGTCGGTTACCTCATCGATTCGAGCAAGCGCCGGAGCAGCCTTTTTCAGGGCTTTATCCGCCGCATCGGTAATTTTTCCGTCAATTTTAAAATAGGGATATATCTGCAAAGCAAAAATCTCCTTTAAGTATAATTTTATATTATTTTACAAAATGGATTTTTTAAAAATCTATATCCGCCTACCCAGTGAAAACAAGCGGAATCAAATGCCTGCCGTGTGCTTTTCGATAAAGCCAAAGGTTTGGTAATGCTGTCGCAGATATTCGCCGCATAAGAGAGAAACGGCGCGGTTTTGGGCAGCTTTTTGCACTAAACCGGCAAGGACAGCCGCAAAAGCGCCTGTTCCGCGCACTTGCGGCAAAGCTGCCCCGCCAAACAGCAGCATTCGTGCAGGAGACAGTGCTGCCGAAGCACAGGCACACAGTTTCCCTTGCCGATATGCGCCGGCACAAACCACTGCCCTATGACGAATCCGGTGACTCATATCCAGATAAAACGGCTCAAACGGCGTCACTTGAAAATCCGGTGCGGCACAGGCTGAGAGTACTTCATACATTTCACGCAGACGCAAATCATCTTCTGCCGGAACAGCACTGGCAAAGTGCAATTTTTCCGGTGGTGCACTGATTTGTCCCGCAAGTTCCATTTCAGCACCGGTTTCTGCTGTTGGCAACGAAAGAATATGCGAATTTTGTTGGCTGCACACCAGCGTACGCATTCCAATGCAGGACAAAAATTCCCGCAATTCCTCCGCCGATGCCTGTGGAACTTCTCCGCACAGTGTCACCGTACTGTCCTGACGGCGCACGGCAAATCCATTTCCAACCCAGAACTGTGCCGCCGCGGTACTCATTCCATATGCCTGCGCTGTGGAAATCATGCTGCATCCAAAAGCATCTTTGTCAAACGGCACAAGCGTTGCAAGCCCGGCTGCCTGCTGAATCATTCCGCACCCGCAATCCGTTCTGCCAACCGGCTCAGCAAAATTTCCGCTGCCGCATAATCATCTTTGCTGATCATGCTGACAGGCGCATGAGGGTAACGGCAGGCAAGCTGCATGGCTGCCGTCCGCACCCCGCCGCGGCTGACATGAACGACTCCGGCATCTGTGCTGCCCGCTGTGCCTTCCTTCCACTGACAGGGAATGCCTGCCTGCTGTGCCTCCGCAAAAGCCGCGTCCGCATAACTTTTATCGTAGATTGTTTTGTGGTCCATAAAGGGAATGACCGGGCCTCTGCCAAGCCGGCAAACCTGATATTCCCTTTCCACGCCGGGCACATCTGCGGCGGCAGTGCTGTCCACCACAACAGCGGCTTGCGGTTGTGCAAGATAAGCGCTGGTGCAGGCACCACTCATGCCGCTGCCGGCCTGCACATGAAAGGCAAATATCGTGTCATATGCCCAGTCCTCCTGCTGCATCATATGGATCAACAATGCACAGCCAACACGGTCACTTAACGCACGGCCCTTGATGGAATAACCGTTTTCTTCATACCCGCCATCCAGCGTAACCATGTCGCCGGGTGTCACCACCGTGCGTGCCTCTTCTCTGCTCTTTGCCCCAATATCAACATACAAATCCTCAAGCGGAATGGTCTTGCCACGTTCCTCTTTTTTCAGCAGGTGAATCGGTTTAAGCCCAACCACGCCGGGCACCGTATCTTTTCCATAGCCAATGGTAACCCTGCGTCCCGGCAGTACGGACAAATCCACGTCGCCAACCGTATCTATTTTCAGCAAGCCTTCCTCAGTGACAGCCATGACCACCAGACCCGCTTCATCCATGTGTGTGCTCAGCATCAGACGGGTACGGGCATGGTTTTTGCCTTTTTTGTAAGCTAAAATGCTGCCAAGCGGTGTGATTTCGATTTTTTCCGCATAGGGACGGATGTGGGAAAGAATCAAGTCCCGCACTTCCTCCTCATCGCCGGAAATCCCGCGTGCCTCACACAAAGTCGGCAGGCAGCCGCTCCAGATGGGATTGTCCGCGCTTTCCGTGCCGGAGCTGCTGAAAATCTCCTGCATTTCCGGCTTCTGTTGCTCTGCCGCCGGCATCTGCGCACCACACACATCACAGACATAAGCAGCCATTAGGCAGGCGGTGTCCTCAATATCCTGCAGGTCAACAATTTCCGCCGGTGTGTGCATGGAACGCTCCGGAATGCTGAGCAGTGCCGTCCGGACACCACCGCGGGAAATTGCAATTTCATCGGAATTAGTGCCGGTAGAACCGCCCATCACATCCCATTTGTAAGAAATAGAGGCTTGCTGGGCCAGTTTCGCCAGCTTTCTTCCCATTGCGCGGTCCAAAATCGGCGCGGTGCCAATCATCACGCCGCCACCCAACGGATGACTGACTTCCGGTTTCACATCCGGCTGCACCGCAAAGCCCACATCCACACAAATAGCCTGCTCTGCATCTGCGGTATAAGCGGCTGTGTGGGCGCCTTGCCCGCCGATTTCCTCACGGGTGCTGAACAGAAACGACACCTGCCACTCGCCGAGATTCGCATGGCTCAGAATCTGTGCCGCGCGGACGACAGACGCCGCACCGGCACGGTTATCCAGTGCTGCGGAAGTGATACGCTCCCCCAGCAGTTTCTTTGGCTGATAGACCGGCACCACGCGGTCACCGGGACATACCAGCGCTTGCACCCTTTGTGCAGGCAAACCAAGGTCAATGGTCATATCCTCCATGTCAGGCAGTTTGTCTGCATCCCTTGAAACTTTTCGCGGTGGCGTGCTTCCCACCACACCAGTGAGCGGCTCCGCAGAACCGGATGCATACACCCGCACCGGGCAGCCCGGCAGCACACGAACATCCACACCGCCGCACTGTGCAAAATGCAGGAACCCATGTTCCTCCACAGAAGTGACTGTCAGACCAATCTGATCCATATGTGCTTCCAGCAAGATATGATGCGGTGCCTCTTGACTTCCCAGTGTGACAAAACCATTCCCCAGCACATCCACCGTACCGCCCGGCAGTTCTGTCATCTGTAGCGCCATGCGAACCGGCTCTGCCTCATCGCCGCTGGTACCGACCGCCGCACACAAGGTCTTGGCGATTTCTTCAATTTTCATACTGCAATTTTTCTCCTGCAAATAAATTTAAGCTATATGCTTCCGCTTTACTGCAAATGGTTGACCATGTCGCGGAACATATCCCCGCGTGTTTCAAAATTAGGGAACATATCAAAGCTGGCGCACGCCGGACTCATGGCAACGATGTCACCTTTCTGTGCCTCTTTCCGGCAAACCTGCACGGCTTCCTCCAAGCTCTGCACATGGAGAATTTTCGGTGCACCGGGGCGGTAGCTCTCTGCCTGCTTGACCGCCGCCTCAATTTTCGGTGCGGTTGCTCCCATCAGCACCAATGCTTTAACATGCTCGCATACCGGCTCTCCCATTGGCTCAAACGGGATTTTCTTGTCATAGCCGCCCGCAATCAAAATCAGCTTCTGTGGAAACAGGGACAACATTCCTCGAACCGTGCGGCTCGGTGTGGTGGCGATGCTGTCGTTGTACCACCGCACACCATCCAGTTCACGCACCAGTTCGGCGCGATGCTCCACCCCTGCAAATGTCTGTGCAACTGCCCGGATATCCTCCGGTGTCACATAGCCCCATGCGGCACAGATGGCGGCCAGATAATTTTCCACATTGTGTGCTCCCGGAATACGAATATCCTTTACATTCATAATTGGCGTTTCCATACCATTTTTTGTAAAGACAATCGTGCCGTTTTCATTCACGCTGCAGCCGTTTTCCACTTTCCGCAGGCGACTGAAAAGCAGGCATTCGCCCCGAACTTCCGGCACAAATCCCGCTGTGATAGGGTTGTCAAGGTTCAGCACAGTGCGGCCAAAAGCATTCTGGTGCAGAAAAATATTTTTCTTGGCTTGGATGTATTCCTGCATATCCTTATGAATATCCAGATGATTTGGGCTCATATTGGTAACAACAGAAATCTGGGGACTGTGCCCAACGGAAATGAGCTGAAAACTGGAAAGCTCCGCAACCACTACATCATCCGGTTTTATCTGCTCAACAATCGGCAGAAGCGGCGTGCCAATATTGCCGCCCACATGAACGGTTTTCCCGGCGTGCTGCAGCATTTGGGAAAGGATGGTGGTCGTGGTGGTCTTTCCGTCCGAGCCCGTCACGGCGAATACTTTGCAGGGACAGTAATCCAGAAAGACTTCCATTTCGCTGGTTACAGCGCTGCCACGCGCTCTGGCAGCATCCAACTGCGGCAGATGATAAGGCATTCCCGGTGTACGGAAAATGACCTCCTCCGTCAGATTTTCCAGATACTCCTCTCCCAGTACCAGGTGTACGCCAAGCTGTTCCAGTTCCCCGGCAAGTTCGCCAAGCTGCTCACGCGTGCGTTTATCGCGTGCTGTCACACGGGCGCCCTCCTTGGCAAAACGGCGCACTAGCGGCAGATTGCTCCCGCCCAGCCCGCAGAAAGCGACTGTCTTGCCGTGCATTTCCCTGTAAAAGTCAGCAATGGTCATGGTGGGTTCCTCCGTTTAAAAAAATACATTATGTATTTTTTGCTTTATTTTTACTTTATGTAAATTAAATTGCAGCCCGTATAGATTGACAGACTGACGCAATTTATTATACAACATATTTTCCGCAATTCAAAGTTGTTTTGATGGAGGAAACGCGATGTGTATATTTTGCCCGTACTGACGAAAAATAGCAGTGTCCCGCTCCGCTTCTATTTGCACAGGATACCCGTGCAAAAATTTTATGTGCGGGCAAGGTGATTCCATGAAAACAAAGCATATCATCCTAACGGTGGTGGCTGTGGCCGCTGTGGTGACTGCCGGCGCTTTCACAGTGCGGAGTATGGCCTCCGAGAAGGCCGCAAAGCGTGACCTGCAGTACACCTATGAACGTGCCTATAGTGACCTGCGCGACAGTGTGGACAACATTGCCCTGACACTGGACAAAGGTATTTATGCCAACACCTCCACCCAGCAAAATGGGTTGGCGGCCCGTCTGATGCGTGAAACCAGCTTGGCAAAAGAGGCTCTTGCCACTCTGCCGCTGTCTGGCACAACAATGGACAGCGTGTCCAAGTATATCAGCCAGGTGGGTGACCTGGCCATGACACTCTCTGACCATGTCAGTGCAGGCGGAAGCATCACAGATAAAGATTTTAAGACTATTCAGCAACTGCATACCTATGCAACAAAGCTCTCCACTGACCTTTCTAATTTAAAGCTGGACTATACCTCTACAAATTTTTCCAGTCAGTTTAAAAAGACAGCCGAGGATTTCACTGACTTTCCCTCTCTGATTTATGACGGCCCATTCTCCGACCATATCGGCAGGCAGGCACCGCGCTTGCTGGAGGGCCAAAAAGATACGGCGCAGGGAAACGCACAAGTGACCGCTGCAGAATTTCTTGGGCTGCAGGAAAACCAGCTCACACACACAGCAGACACTGCCGGCGGACTGCCAAGCTATAACTTCACCGCTGGTTCCACTCGTCTCTCTGTCACTAAAAAGGGCGGCATAGTCTATTCTCTGGAAAACAGTCGGGAAGTTACTACCGAAAAGCTGGATGAAAAAGCCGCAGAGAAGAAAGCCACCACCTTTCTGGAGCAGCATGGTTGTAAGAATATGCGGCTCACCTACTGGATAAAGACGGACGGGCGCTTTTTGTTTAATTTTGCTTATCAAGACGGAAAGGTGCTCTGCTACCCAGATTTAATTAAAGTCGGTGTGGCACTGGATAATGGTGAAATTGTCAACTATGATGCAGACGGCTATGTGATGAATCACACCACCCGCACCTTTCAGGCACCGAAGTTTGACCAGAACGCCGCACAGAAAAAAGTCAGTTCCTACCTGAAAGTCAACTCCGCCAAACTGGCGTTGGTGCCGACAGAGGGCCTGCATGAGGTGCTGTGCTGGGAATTTAACTGCACCGGCTCCAACAACGACCGCGTGTTGGTCTATATTAACTGCAAAAATAACATGGAACAGCAGATTCTGATTCTTCAGGCTTCTGATACCGGCACGTTGGTAAAATAAATTTTTTCGCAGGAAAACAGCAGAAAGCCGATGCCTCAAAAGGCACCGGCTTTCTTTTATATATTTTTGTCCGTCATCCCATCAATTTGACCATGACGGCCTTTTGTGCATGCAGGCGATTCTCCGCTTCCTCAAAAATCTCTGTGGAGTGCTTTTCAAACACATCCGCCGTAATTTCTTCTCCGCGGTGAGCAGGCAGGCAGTGTAGAACCATAGCGTCCGGTTTTGCCGCTTCCATAATCTTGCTGTTAATCTGATAGCCCTTGAATGCCTGGCGGCGCTTCTCTGCCTCGTCTTCCTCACCCATAGAAGCCCAGACATCCGTAATGACCACATCTGCGCCAACGGCTGCCTCCGCCGGGTCTGTGGTAATGCTGAATGCAGGATACGCCTGCGCAAAGTCCAGCGCCTCTGCCGCCGGACGGTAATCCTTCGGGCAGGCCACCGCGACTTCCATCTTCATCTTCAGCCCGCCGACAATAAGGGAATTCATCATATTGTTGCCGTCACCGATAAAGCACATTTTCAGTCCGTCCAATGCGCCGCGCTTCTCCCGAATCGTCATCAGGTCAGCCAGCACCTGACAGGGGTGAGAAAAATCTGTGAGGCCATTGATAATTGGAATCGTGCCGTTGTTTGCCAGTGCCTCCACTTCGCTCTGCTTAAAGGTACGGATCATAATACCGTTTAAGTAACGAGAAAGCACGCGTGCGGTATCCTGCACCGGCTCGCCGCGGCCAATCTGCATATCCCGTGCAGACAGAAAAATGGGAAGACCGCCAAGTTGATACATGCCGACTTCAAAGGAAACCCGCGTGCGGGTGCTTGCCTTCTCAAAAATCAGGCCAAGCGTTTTCCCCGCCAGATGGGGATGCGGGATATTGTGCTTCAGCTCATATTTTAGCTGGTCGGCAAGGTCGAGAATCTCCGTGATTTCCTGGCCGGAAAGGTCAAGCATTTTTAATAAATGTTTCATAGTAAAGGGGCCTCTCTTTCTTTTTCAGATTCTGTCCGGGTGCACCCAGATTGTTTTCATTATAGCAAATTTTTAGGATTACGCAACTCAGGCCTCTGCTGCAAGCACTTTGCCCAACACAGCCAGTCCTTCGTCCATTTCTGCACGGTTGATGGTCAGCGGCGGCAAGAAGCGCAGCACGTCCTTTGCTGTCAGCACCAGCAGACCGGCCTGCACGCACGCGGACGCCAGTTTGCCAGGCGCACCACACACGGGTTTTGCGCCAAGCATCATGCCCAGTCCGCGCACACTCTGAATTTCCGGCATAGCTTCCAGCTTTTCACGCAGATAATTGCCCTTCTGCTGTACTTCTGACAAAAACTCCGGTTGTGCCACCCGACGGATAACTTCTGATACTCCCGCGCACACAACTGGATTACCACCGAATGTGCTTCCGTGGTCACCGGGTGCAAAGACATCCGCACACTTTTCATTCACCAGACAGGCACCCACCGGCAATCCGCCGCCTAAACCTTTGGCAGCGCTGACAACATCCGGCTGAATGCCGTATTGCTGATAGCAGAAGAAGCTGCCCGTGCGGCCAACGCCGGTCTGCACTTCATCCACCATGAGGAGCAAGTCTTTTTCCGCACAGAAGGCAGCAAGTTCCTGCACGAACGCTTTGTCCATTGGGTGAACGCCGCCCTCGCCCTGTATCAGCTCCACAAGGAACGCACAGGTCTTGGATGTGGCTGCGCTGCGCACACCGTCCAGATTCGGTTCCGCATAGGCAAAGCCCTCCGTCAGCGGGGTAAACTTTTCGTGGAACATATCCTGTCCAGTTGCCGCCAATGTGGTGACCGTTCTGCCATGGAAAGAATTTTTCAGGGTAATAATTTCACTGCGTTCCGGCCCGTATTTATCGGCGCTGTACTTTCTTGCGGTTTTGATGGCACATTCATTTGCCTCTGCGCCGCTGTTGCCAAAAAACACCCGTGCCATGCCACTCGCTGCACATAGTTGCTTCGCCGCACGGATGGTAATCGGGCTGTAATAGAGATTGGAAATATGCTGAATCTGTGCCGCCTGCCCTGTCACTGCCGCCACCCACTGCGGGTCGCTGTAACCAAGGCAGTTGACACCGATGCCAGCGGTGAAATCAATATATTTTTTCCCGTTTACATCCCATGCAGTGGCATTTTTCCCTTTGACCAGTGCCGCCGGAAATCTGCCGTAGGCGTGCATCAAGTATTTGCTGTCCTCGTCCTGTATGGCGGTCATCTGCATTGCGCCAGCCTCCCTTTTGGCTTTTACTTTATACAAATAGTATTATAATCAAATAAGTAACAGTTAGTAAAACATTGTGCCGATTCCTTCATCGGTGAAAAGCTCCACCAAGATGGAGTGGGGAATCCGGCCATCTATAATGTGTGCGCGCCGAACGCCACTGCGCACAGCTTCCACACAGCAGTCGATTTTCGGAATCATGCCGCCGGAAATGATGCCCTCTTTTTTCAGCTTTGGCACTGTGGAAACCTGCACCACTGGGATAATGGTTGATTCATCCTCTTTGTCACGCAGCAAGCCGCGGACGTCTGTCATCAAAATCAGCTTTTCCGCATGGAGGGACGCCGCGATATGGGCAGCCGCCACATCAGCATTAATATTATAAACTTCACCATGGCTGCCCCCTGCCACCGTGGAAATGACAGGCACATAGCCATTGTTTTCCGCATCCTGAATAATCTGTGCATTGACCTTGGTAATCTGTCCGACAAAACCAAGGTCTTCCGATGCAGTCAACTTTTCCGCACAGAGCATACTGCCGTCCAGTCCACACAGGCCAACTGCCTTGCCGCTGTGTGCTTCCAGTTTCTGCACCAGCGCCTTGTTTACCTTCCCGGCCAGTACCATTTGCACGACGTCCATGGTTTCCCGGTCCGTCACGCGCATTCCGCGAACAAACCGGCTCTCTTTGCCGGTCTTTTTCAGCATAGCGGAAATTTCCGGCCCGCCGCCATGCACCAGCACCACACGGATACCGACAAGCTGCATCAACACGATGTCGCTCATTACGGCGTCCTTCAGGTCGTCATCGGTCATGGCATTTCCGCCGTACTTCACCACGATGGTTTTGCCTGCATATTTTTGTATATACGGCAGAGCCTGCACCAAAACCTGCGCCCTGTCTTTATTCGCAATTTCCATTGTCATCCCTGCTTTGAAAAATTCTGATTCAAGTGCGGTAGTCCCCATTGATTTTCACATAATCATAGGTCAAATCACAGCCGAATGCTGCGGCGGACGCTTTTCCGTCATGCAGTGCCACCTGAATCGTGATTTCATCCTCAGACAGAACTTTCTTTGCCAAGACTTCATCAAATGGAATGCCTGCGCCCTCACGACAGACACCAATCTGCCCGGCGGAAGAAAGAAAGTCCACATCCACTTTATGAATATCCACTTTTGCGCCGCAGTAACCCACCGCGCACAGTACCCGTCCCCAGTTTGCATCTGCGCCAAACATGGCCGCTTTTACCAAAGAGGAACAAATAACCGCCTTCGCCGCCTTGCGGGCACTTTCGTCATTTGCCGCACCGCTCACCTTGCACACCAGCAGTTTGGTGGCACCCTCGCCGTCTTTCGCCATAGAACAAGCTATCCGCACACACAACTCTTTCAGCGCACTCGTGAATTTCTGAAAATCGGCGCTACCTTCCGTAATTTCCGCATTGCCGGCTTTTCCATCCGCCAAAATCAGGCAGGTGTCATTGGTGCTCATGTCTTCATCCACACTCAGCATATTAAAGCTGTCCGTCACGGCAAGGCGCAGCGCCTTGTCCAGTGCTTTGGAATCAATGGCAGCATCGGTTGTCAGGAAGCAGAGCATGGTGCACATATGCGGATGAATCATGCCGGAGCCCTTGGAAATACCGCCGATACGCACTGTTTTATCGCCAAGCTGCAGCTCGACCGCTATGTTTTTCGGCTTTGTGTCCGTCGTCATAATGGCTTTCGCCGCCTGCAGGCTTCCGCTGGTGGACAGCTTTGCAGTCAGCGCAGGCACCATGGAGAGAATCGGATGAATCGGCAGTGGCTGGCCTATCACGCCGGTGCTTGCCACCAGCACATCATCCTCACGAATGACCAGTGCCTCAGCCGCGGCGTCTGCCATAGCCTCTGCCTTATCCACACCATCCGCATTGCAGGTGTTGGCATTGCCGCTGTTGGCAATAATTGCCTGTGCCCTACCGTCTTTCAGGTGTTTCTGACAGATTTCGATAGGCGCTCCCTTTACCAGATTGCTGGTAAAGACACCCGCCGCATTGCAGGGACTCTCCGCAAAAATCAGCGCAAGGTCATCTTTCGCCTCCGGCTTCAGCTCCCCGGCACGCAGTTTTTTAGAATAGGCGGCGGCTTCTTTCTCAGTCATGCATGCGCACACCTTAACACCCGCATAAATACTGGCTGCCTGAAAGCCCTGCGGCGCTGTGACACCTCCGTCAATAAACTTCATGGTGATACCTCCTCAGTCAAGACAATAGACGTTCTGTTTTTCTCTCATTTAAAATGCCGGTGGGAACATCGTTAGTCCGGTGGTTTCCGGCAGTCCCAGCGCCAGATTCATATTCTGCACTGCCTGTCCCGCTGCGCCCTTGACCATATTGTCCAACGCAGAAACGGCAACGAGCATTCCGGTACGCTCATCCGTGTGCAGCTCAATCTCACAGAAATTGCTGCAGCGCACATGGTGAATATCCGCACGCATTCCCTGCGGTAAAACATGAATGAAATACTCATTCTGATAAAATTCCTGATAAGTCTGCTGAAGCTGTGCCAGCGTTGTGCCCGCCTTTAAATGTGCATAGCAGGTAGCCAGAATGCCGCGGTTCACCGGCAACAGGTGCGGTGTGAAAGTAACTTTGACTTCTTCGCCGCAGATGCTCCGCAGTGTCTGCTCTATTTCCGGTGTATGGCGGTGCCCGCCAACCTTATAAGCGTGCATTCCCTCATTCAGTTCAGGATAGTGTGTATCCTGTGTGGATTTGCGTCCCGCTCCGGTCACGCCGGATTTGCAGTCGGCAATGATGCCGTCTTTTTCAATCAGACCTGCTTTGAGCGCGGGCACCAGCGCCAGAGGGACCGCTGTAGTATAGCAGCCGGGGTTTGCAATCAGCTTTTTGCCGCGTATCTTGTCACGGAAAAATTCCGGCAAACCATAAACCGCTTCTTCGTGCAGTTCCGGATAAATAGCCTTAACCCCATACCACTGTTCATATTCTTCAAGACGCTTCAGGCGAAAATCCGCACCGAGGTCAATAAAGACTTTGTCCGTATCATAGCATTTTTTGGCAATTTCCTGTGACAAGCCGTGCGGCAGTGCAGCAAAAACGACTTTGCTTTTGTCCAGCACTTCTTCCTCTGTGCCGCACACCATGTCGCACAGCCCATAGTATGCCGGATAAACTGCACTGAGCGGCTGTCCTGCATAGCTCACGGAACTGATTGCCGCAAGTTCCACTTGCGGATGCCCTGACAAAATGCGCACCAGCTCCGCGCCGGCATATCCGGTTGCACCAATTACACCTGCCTGAATTGCCATTCTGCTGCCTCTTTCCTGATTGCAAAAAGGCGGACTTTGCTGTCCGCCCTGTATGGATTTCATTTTATTTTCCCAGTTTTTCTTTTTTGAGCGCTTGAACTTTCAGCGGCAGGCCAAAGAGGTTGATAAAGCCGTCTGCATCACTCTGATTGTAAACTTCGTCTTCACTGAAAGTTGCAATATCTTCATCATAAAGGCTGTAATCACTGGTGACACCCGCATCGATGATGTTGCCCTTATAAAGTTTCAGTTTAACATCGCCGGTCACGGTTTCCTGAGTGCTGTCCACAAAAGCGGAGAGTGCTTCACGCAGAGGAGTAAACCACTTGCCATCATAAACAAGTTCTGCAAATTTATCGCCAATCCCCTTCTTATAATGATAAGTATCCTTGTCCAGACAAATTTCTTCAAGCTTATTATGTGCATGATAAAGAATGGTGCCGCCGGGAGTTTCATAAACACCGCGGCTCTTCATGCCAACCAAGCGGTTTTCCACAATATCCGCAATGCCGATGCCGTTTTCGCCGCCCAGCTTGTTGAGCTGGCTGAGCAAGTCAACCGCGCAAAGCTTCTGGCCATTGAGTGCGGTCGGCACGCCTTTTTCAAAGTGGATGGTAACATAAGTGGCTTTGTCCGGCGCCTGCTCCGGTGCAACCCCAAGCTCCAAAAATCCCGGCTTGCTGTACTGCGGCTCATTTGCAGGATTTTCAAGGTCAAGGCCTTCATGGGACAGATGCCACAGGTTTTTATCCTTGCTGTAATTGGTTTCACGGGTAATCTTCAGCGGAATGTTGTGTGCCTGTGCATAATCGATTTCTTCATCACGGGATTTAAGCTGCCACTCACGCCATGGGGCAATGATAGGCATATTCGGCGCAAATGCTTTAATGCTCAGCTCAAAGCGCACTTGGTCGTTGCCTTTGCCGGTGCAGCCGTGGCAGATTGCGTCGGCACCTTCTGCCTTGGCGATTTCCACCAGACGCTTTGCAATGAGCGGACGCGCAAAGCTGGTACCCAGCAGATACTTGTTCTCATAAACGGCATCCGCCTTCAGGGTTTCCCAAATGTAATCCTCAACAAATTGTTTCTTTAGGTCAGCAATATACAGCTTGCTGGCGCCGGTCTTTTTGGCTTTTTCCTCCAGACCGTCCAGCTCGCCTTTTCCCTGGCCGACATCGGCTGCCACAGCAATGACTTCACAGTTGTTGTAGTTTTCCTTCAACCACGGGATAATGATGGACGTATCCAGCCCGCCGGAATAGGCAAGCACGACTTTTTTAATGTTTTTCTTATCCATATCTGTACAGCCTCCGTTTTGTTTTTGATTGCTTATATTATACCGCATATACATTAAAAATCAAGCTTTTTTGAATAATTATTCATATTTATACGTTATATGCAAAAATATAATAATTAAATCTATAAAATATGGCTAATGTGTCTGTCGCACCTCTGCTTGAAACTGACACCATTGGCCATGTTTTCTCTTGCTCCTTTGTGATATACTAATAGTAAGAATTTTTATACATAGTAATGGAGGTCTGAACATGAAGGAAATTGCAGCGGAATCCCTGTCTTTTATGCCTTTCCACAAAATCAGCAAAGAGTGGATGCTTATCAGTGCGGGCAGCCCGGAAAAATGCAGCACTATGACCGCCTCCTGGGGTGGTTTCGGTGTGATGTGGGGCAAAAACGTTTCCGCCATTACCATCCGGCCACAGCGTCACACACTCGCTTTCCTGGAGAAAAACGAATGCTATACCCTGAGCTTCTTTGATGAAAAATACCGCAGCGCACTCAATTACTGCGGCAGCCACTCCGGTGGAGAAAACCAAAAAATCGCCGAGGCCGGTCTGACACTGGTGCCCGGCTCGACCGTGCCAGTTTTTCAGGAAGCATCCCTCACACTTGTGTGCCGGAAACTGTATCGCCAGCCGATGAACCCCGCCGGGCTGGACAAAGCAGACAGTGAGAAATGGTATCCGAACAAAGATTACCATATTCTGTTTGTCGGTGAAATCCTGAAAGCACTGGAAAAGTAAGCCCATGCAGCTTGATTTTTATTTTTGGTCTTATCAGTGCCCGTTAAATGGAGAAACACTTCGTCTGCTGCAGGAATACCGCGACCGGCTGCAGATAACTCTGCATGATATTTCCGATGACGCACAGACTGCGCGGGAACAGCGGATGTTCTTCCCCACCCTGACGGTGGTCAACGGCACCCACCGCTTTTTCAGTCCTCTGCACCGCAGTTTTCTGGAAACACTTTGCGGCGGGACGGTGCCGGAAGAATCCCCGTATCGTCCGCCGCTCGGCACCCGTCCGCTAACAGGCACAGTCGTTCCGCTCACGGAGGAAAACTTTGCTTTATCCGGCGGCTGCACTGGCTGTAACTGTGCCCAAAGCTGCAGCAAAAAGTTGGCTTTTCTGAAGGAGCAGGGACTAAGCACGTTTGGCTTTTTAAATCTGGGCAGCCAAAATAAACTGCTCGGCGGTGCGGAATGTCTGCCCTCCTCGGCGGTTCCCTATGCGGTGCCAAAAGACAAGGAAACCGCTTTTGTCACCTGTGTCTATCTTTCCCGTCCGGACTATGACACCAAGCGTGCACCGCTGCAGGCACTGGAAAAACATCTTGCCGGCCGCTATCACACGGTGGAAGTACTTTCCGATGAAACCGGCATTTTCCCCAACGGGGATTTACGGTTTTTCACACAGCAGGGGTATCAGGATGCCGGCATTCTTTCTCAGAAACCAAGTTACTGCACCATTCATCTACTAACCAAAAATATTGAAAAGTAAGCAAAGCAGGCTGCCGCAGAAAGTGACACACTCTCCACGGCAGCCTGCTTTTTTATTTTATTCTACAAAAGGTTCCACTTCATCCCAAAGTGCCGGGCCAACAAAAGCTTCCAAAGAAAGTCCGTCTGCAGTGTACTCTTCATTTAACAGCGTTCCCTCTTTGCGGATTTTTGCCGCAAGGCTGCTCTGCGCAAACGGCAGCAGCAAATGCACCCGATGCACAGAAACCGGCAGCGCATCCTCAATGGCTTTCAGCAGTTCCGGCAGACCGTCACCGGTTTTCGCGCTGATGCGGATTCCGCCGCCAATCAACGGAATATTTTCCAGCCCCGGCAACTTGTCACATTTATTGAGCACAGGAATTACCGTGCCACTGCTGCCCAACTCGGCCAGCAGTTTTTGTGTCACTTCCAGATGCACCCGTGCCTCCGGGCTGGAAGCATCACAAATATTCAGCAAAATATCTGCATTGGCGGCCTGTTCCAGCGTGGAACGAAAAGCCTGCACTAAATGATGCGGCAAACGGCGCACCAGTCCAACCGTATCAATCAACATCACACTCATGCCATTTGGCAGTTTCAGCGCACGTGCCGTCGGGTCTAGCGTGGCAAACAATTTGTCCTCTGCCAGCACCCCTGCGTCGGTCAGTAAATTCATCAGCGTGCTTTTCCCCGCATTGGTATAGCCGACCAGTGCCACTGTAATGATACCGTCTTTTTGGCGGCGGCGGTCAATCTGCGCCCGATGCTTCTCCACCTCATCCAGCTGTGCCTGCAAACTCTGGATGCGCGCGCGGATATGCCGGCGATCTGTTTCGAGCTTCGTTTCACCGGGACCACGCGTGCCAATGCCGCCACCCAAACGAGAAAGCTCCGTTCCTCTGCCGGACAAGCGCGGCAGCAAATAACGCAGCTGCGCCAGTTCCACCTGCAGTTTGCCTTCTTTAGAACGGGCATTCGCGGCAAAAATGTCCAAAATCAGCATCGTGCGGTCTATTACCCGCACGCAGGTCACCTCTTCCAGATTGCGGATTTGCGTCGGGGTAAGTTCCCGGTCAAAAATCAACAGTTCAATTTTAGACTCCGCGCAAAAATCCGCAATCTCCTCCGCCATGCCGCTGCCCACACAGGAAGCCGGGTCTGGAGATGGGCGTTTTTGTGTCATTGCGCCGAAAGGTTCAGCACCTGCGCTGCGCACCAGTTCATAAAGTTCTGCCAAAGATGCCTGTACGTCAAATTCCCCGGTGTCACACTCAACCAGCAGTGCCCGCGGCAGATGTTCTGTATTTTCATACATCTTCCATCCCTCCGTTCATCCTGATTCTTTCTTTTCCGTCAAAGTTTATTGTAACGTATTTCCTAAAGATTTGCAATCAGCGGAATGCCATATAGCCATATGCCTGTTTGTCCTGATTCAGCTGTATGCTAGTACCTTGGCTGGTGACAGCACCATGCACATCAAATCCGCCGTTGTAAAGAATTTCCACACCGCCGGTTGTGATGCTGTCTCCGGCGGCACCGGCATACAATATCAAGTTACCCGCAGCATCTTTCTGCACAGCCGGAACCCCGCAAGCAAAGACAATAACTGCCTGCGGATCAAATCCAAGGCTGATTGTGTGATCTGCCTTGCCGTCCCCACAATAATTTCCCATCATCATGGGGGTACCGTCATATGGTGTCTTGTGTAGAGTGGTATCGGCAATATGCTTGCTGAAAAGGTCATCCATTGTCTGATTGTCACTGACAAAATCTTCGCGCATGGGGTGGTCGTCCGATTCCCACAAATTCAGCCCGTGCGTTGTTTTTTTGCTGGAAGGCATTCTTTTCTCCTCCTGTATTTTATCATTTTGTCCGCAAACTATCGGCGGACAGCACTATCAATATACGGAATTTTTAATTCCAAATATTTCTTGGTGAAAAAGTGTGCAAATCTAAAAAATTATGACATCATTTTCGGATTCTCTCCATGATTTTTTCTGTGCGTCCCGTGCGAACCATGCGGCGTTATTGCCATCCCATTCCTGCCATGTCGCCTGTTTTCCGCGCATATCCAGCACCCCCTGCAGATGTGCCGGCAGCATTCGGCGCAGAATGCGCAGTGCAAACCCGCTCTCTTTTGGTGGAAAATCCGGGCAAAGCACCACTTGATTCTCTGCACAGCATTCATATAGATTTCCACTGCACCCTACACTGTCCGCAAGCCGCTGGAAGACTGTCCGGGTGCATGGCTGACCATTTTCCCTCAGAAGTTCCAGTGCAGTAGGCCGTTTCTGTTCATTGCCGTCTGCCGTTCCGAGTAGGGCACATTTGTTTTCCAGCCCCCAATCCTGCGCACTGGCAAGAAACATTTCCCGCTCCGTATCCTGCAGGCTTTGATATGCTTCTTCCAGTATTTGTGCACAGGCAGCCAGTTCCGCATCCGCCAGACTGCCCTCTTGATTCAAATTATAAATCTTCAGCGGCTGCATCCGGCGCCGCATATTCTCCAGTACATTCACTGCATCACCACCGCCTGACCGTCCAGCACCGGTAAAGTGTCTGCCGCTGCCGCCGGGAATGTCAGATTCTGTGGTATTGTCACTTCGCTGACCATACCGGTATGGTAAACAGCACTGCACAGTCCCGCCTGCGTGACTGCCTGCCCAACTTCCAGAGTGAGGAAGCTGTCCGCTATCGCTTTTTGTACGGCCGACTGTACGGCAGACTTATCCTGCCCCTCTCTGGGCTGAACTGTCACGGAAATTTTCACCGGAATCGTTTTTGCCGGAAAAACGTGCACGCTCACATTAAGTTCCCGCATCTGCTCCAGCTTCTCCTGCACCGCCTGCACTGCCTCATCAGAAGCGGGAGCTCCCTCCGCAGCAAGCCAAAGCGTCACTTCACCCTTCCCAGGTGTTATCGGCTGCACAGATACGGATGTAACTCCTGTCTGTTGCAATGCCAGTTCCCGATAAAAAGCCACATTTCCGCCGTTACTCTGCATCCGCCCCCGCTCCATCAGCCGGACACGCAGTTTCTCATCTGTTTCGGCACTTCTTCCGCCGGTAAATGCAGCAAAGTTGGTAACTGCACGGATGCCGTCATTGCTCTCCGCCAATTTGACCACTGCTCCGGCAGGCAGATTTCCACCCGGTCCGGATTCCACCGCCTGCGCTTTTGCGTCAACCACTGCACCCGCAGCTATGGGTACCTCTGTTCCTTCCAGAAGCTCGACATAAACTGCAGGCTGTCCGTTTGTACAGCAGCGTGTCCCTGTCGGCAGAGTGATAGGGAACAGGTTGCTGCCTTTGCTGGTAAAACGCACAACTCCCTGCGCATGGGTTTCCGGCCGGCGTTCCAGTCCATGTTCCTGGGCCAAATAGTCAAGCTGTTTCCCGGTGGCAGTCTGCGGCACCAAGGATTGTTTCAGCCATTCAACACCCGTCAGCAAATTATAAATTTCACCTGCCAGCACCCGAAATCGCACACCGGTATCGGAGGCTTCATCCGGCAGCATTCCCGTTTGCGCCGCATATTCCTGTTCCATGTGCTGTACCAGTTCTTCATATCCCGTCATTGATTTCCCCCAGTCTGTGCATACGGCACCAAAATTTCCGCTTCTTTTGTTCCCGCCAGAACACAAACACGCACGCCGTCCGCATCGCATTCTGCCGCCACCGTCTGCACTTTCGGCAGCATCGGTGACAGCGCTTCCTGTGCAAATACAAATGCCTGCTCTCCGTCGTCGGGGGAAAGTTGTGCAAGCCGACTGCCAAAAGCCGGGGCATACACAAATTCCCCTCGCCGGGCCAGCAGCCGCATTGCCGCGTATTGCAGCAGTTCCTCTTCTCCGGTCACCGTGGCAAGTGTCCCGTCAGCAGTTTTTACATAGTCGCCATTTTTCAGCATTCTATCCACGCACTGTTCACCCTTTCTGTGCCGGGAAAACCCGTCCGTTAATGATAATCTCACCGGAGTTTTTCATCCTGATTTCCGCACCGCCCGCCGAAAAGAGCCGCAGTTCACCGGGCTGAAGATCCGACTGGGCAGCAGCACATCCCATGCAGAGCAACCCGCTGTCTGTCGGCAAAGTAACCGCCTGTGTGTTTTGCGGCGGTTTCCATTCAATTCCCCACGGGCCGCAGACCTGCACTTTGCCGCTGCATGCCTGCCCCACACTGCCGTCTGCCGCTGTCTGGTCCATTTTTACAGCAGTCTCTGGTTTCTCCGCATGGATAAGCTGTCTTAGCATCCACATTTCAATTTTCCCCCCAGCGGGCACATCGTCACCCGTGTCAATTTGCCTGCAGAAGAAAGCTGATAAAAGATTTGACGAATCCGGCCTTCCCATGGCTCTCCTAAAAAGTCCATTTCCACTTTCTGCCCCACAAACGCTTTCTGCCATCCGGCACACAAGATTATCATATTTTCAGCCTGTTTTTCCACTGCCGTCATCACCGACTCAGGTACCGTGCAAAAGCGCCTTCTTAAAATACCATGCTCCTGCATTTGAGCATTTCGGCTCATTAGCTGCCACCCGCTCTGCCGGATTCCCCATATTTCTGACACCTGCCTGCATGGATTTCTGGAATGAACCATTCGGATACAGGGAATGCCGCCTTTGCCAAAAATCAAAGGCTCTCTTTCCATTTCTGGTTCTGCCCTTAAAATCCCGTTTTCTTCTCGCAGCGGCTGATGCAGGAATTTCATACAGAAACCATTCAGCACCTGCCATTCACTGTTTCCTTTGCCAAAGGCATATTCTTCGTTGAATACCCGTTCATCCCCATGAATTGCCGCAAACCCATAGGGCGCCGCATGAGTTTCCCACAAAAGGCGCAGGTTCGGTGCCTCATAAACTCCCGCACCGGATTCACTGTCCAGCAGCAGTGCCGCGCGGCTTCTGGCAGAAACCGTCAGTAAGTTCCGGTTTCCGCAGCTTTCCCGCACAGTATCCAAAATCCCGTCAAACCATATTTCTTTGTCCTCCTCCAAACAAAGGAAAGGCATTTCCGGAACATTGTCCGGAAGCGGAAATTCTGCTTTCAGGCTGTCGGCGGGTGCATCTGTGTCCTTTTGCAAAGAAACCGTTATCGGCGCTGGAAATTCCCATTTTGCGCCATGATGATCATATAAAAAAAGTTTCATGGCAGTTTCAGCTCCATTTCTTCTGGCAGTTCCTCCGCCCAGTGAATCCGGCCGGGATTGGCCGCCAGCAGTTCCTCCGGTGCCACACCGACAGCGGCAGCCACACTCCACAGATTATCCTGTGCGCCGGTTTGATAAGTTCCTGCAGAACTGCTCTCTGTCTCCAGCTTCTCCCGAAAAGTAAAGTGGTAACAGATTCTGTCCGGCCTTGGTGTCCCTTCCAGTGTCAGTTCGGTAAAAAAGGCTTCCATAGGCAGTCTGCCCGGCAAATACAGCATGCCTGCACCGCTTTGTTCAAAGCATCTGCACAGTTTTCTCCACTGAGCAGGTGCCTCGGTTCCCAAAAAGCTGCCGCTGCCGCTGATTTGATTTCCCTGTCTGCCCAGTTCTTGCATGGTTTCTCCATTTTCCGGCTGTGGCAGCACTGCCGCATATTTCTGCTTTTCCATTTTCAGCTTATCAGGCAGGCGCGGCCAGAGAAAATCCCGGTAACCCATATACCCTTCCGTCATGCTTTTTCCTCCAAAGTTCTCGGATAGCGAAGACTTTCCTGCTCCAGCTTTTCACTCAGTTCCTCCTGTGGTGTCTGCAGCGTTTGATTCACTGTTCTCATCTCCCCCATCCATCCTGCATCTGCAGCAGTGCCCATGTATATAGCCGGTGTCCGCCCACAAAAACACCGTCACTGCGCAGAATTGCGTAATCGTGTCCCATGCACTTTAGGCTGTCACCGGTTTTCGGTTGGAATGTACAAGGCGCCGTACAGCGATAGCGGTCATCCTCCTCACGCTGCAAATACAGTGGCCGAATCAGCACTGGTATTTTCTGACCATTCCAAGCTGCCGTGCAGCCGTATTTTTGCAGCAATTCCGTCACCAGTGCCTGCCGGTTCATGGGATACTCCTGAAGACAAACGCTTCATCATGCAGATAAGGTGCCGCCGCGTTTTTGGCATCTAACCAAATTTTTCGTGCATTTTCGGCTCCGTTTCTGCCGCTGAAACGCACATCTCCGGCAGTAAAATCTTCTTCCGGCTCCGTCAGAGCCATCTGCCAGTTCACCAGAGCGGCAGCAGCAGATTCCAGCAGACTGTCTCCGCCAAGTGCAGTTCGCTGTCCCTCCAGCCGCTGTGCAGCTGCCTGTATCATCGGCAGGCAGACGGTCGCTTCCTCCTCCGGCAGCGACCGCAGCAGCTTAAGTTTTGTCAGCACATTCTGTGTATCCATAAATTTCCTCCCATCCGCTTGCCCACCCCTGCCCCGCAGCCTTTTGCCGCACCATTTTGCATTTAAGCGGTGTAGTCGAGCACTTTCACCGCGCCGCTGAAAATTTTTGTAAAACCGGCAATCGTGCTGATTGTTGCACGCTCAAGTTGGCGATCAATCAGTTTGTCATATTCCGTCTGCACGTTACCCGCCTGCACCATTTCCAACGCGCAGGTGTGATCAATGCCGATTAACTTTCCATCCGGCACATCCGGAATATGCAGCAGCTGTGCGCCCATCGGTGCCACAAGCTTGCCTGTTCCCTGGAAGTTCAGTCCGGCCTGTGCGTCACGCATTTCCGGCAGCGCCAAAATGTTCTGGATTGCCGCTGTACCGCCCAACAGGCAGTCCATGCGGTAAGGCGCCAGTTTGCCCCACATCTGCAGCAGATTCTGGTAAGACAGCGCACCGGATGCGAAAATGCTTTCCGCTTTGTCCGTACCATCATCGCCGTTAAGCAATACCTGCACAGCATCCCCCATTTGGGCACGGGCAATGTAAGCACCAATCTGCCGCAATGTGACCGTAAACAAATCCAAATGCTGAAAACGGATAGCCTCATAGCTGGCCACCAACATTCGTCCACGCTTGTGCAACTTCACCAGATGATCCTGCGTGCGTACCACAGTCTGCGGAATTTCCGCACCTTCTGCCACCATTTTCAGCTTTTTGTCGTCCTCCAGCGGTGCACTGGTAATCGTGCGATAGTCCATACCCTCCACCTGTGTGGTGGTTGCCACCAAGTTTGGCAGCACATTTTCCTGTTCCATACCCTGCCGGACTGCGCGGCAGATATATTCTGGGAACAAAGCAGCGCTGTCACCCGTTTGAAAGAATTTTTCCACACGGTCACTGCCTCTGCCATTCACATGAATGTCAAAACGTTTGAGCTGGCGCTGATAGGCGTCCAGCCCCTCCAGCGGTGTTCCGCGGTATGCGTCGGAGTTGTCCATTGCCTCCAGTACCTGCGAAAAGCTCTTTCCGGTTCCGTACATTCCCTTTTCCAAATGTAAATTTTCATAAAAAGCCATTATGCAACCTCCTTAAAGAATGAATCCAATATGTGTGCTGTCCACATTCACAACCAGACGCTGCACGCCGGCTGTGCCTGCCGCGGTAGTTTCTATTTTCCCATCCGCATCAGTCGTCAGCACCTGGTAGCCGACCGTCGGTTTCGTGCCGCTGTAGGGCAAGGAAACATAGCCGTCAAGCTGTACTGCGGCATAGCCGTCCCTGCAGGAAATTGCCACCCCGCAAAAAACTCCGCTTGCCTTTGCCACTGTGCCGTCTGCTGTCACCATCACAGGTGTACCCGGCACAATTTCACCACTGCAAGCAAAAGTTGCCACGCCTTCTCCGTATCCGTTCATTGCTGTCTCCATGATATTTCCTCCTCGTATATCAAATATATTTAATACAACTTGTATAATAAAATTTTAAATACGGAATTCGTCATCCTCAGTCTGTGTGTGCCTATCCGCCATAAGCTGCGGTTCCAGCGGCACATGGCGTCCTGCCTGCATACGCAGACTTTTTTCCACTTTCTCCAACTCCTCCGGCGAAAGTCCCTGCATCATTCTGTCTGCTGTTTCAGCCGTCACATCCGGGCATACCAGCGAAAAATATTTGGCCGTTTCCTGTGCCAGCTTCTGCTTCCATTTCTGTCCCCAAAGGGCTTCCTCCGACATGGCGCTGCCGCCTGACCTGCAGCTTTTGGTCACACCGGCCTCCCGCTGTGCCGGTACTGCTACAAAACTCCACTCATAAGCATCCAGTGGTTTTTTCAGCACAGTACAGCAGCGTTTTCCATGGTAGCTTTCGCCATTAAGATGCCCGCAGTCTTTCCGGCGCCGATCCGTCCCGCAAATGGAACAGACCGCCTCGCCCATGCTGCACCCCACACTGACTTCCTTCTTAATTCCGCTGTCAATTTCCAAAATCAGGTCGCGGTTGCCTTGTGTCCTCGGCATATAGGCTTTGGCTGTCAGACAGGTGTAAGGTTCCCCGCAGGAAGTTGTCCGGCCGCTGTCCACTTCCACCGCTGTGTCATAGATGCGCGCGCTTTGTGTAGCGGCATCCATGCTGTGGTTAAAAATTCCGCTTTTTCCGCAAAAAAGTTCAGCTAGTCCGTCCAATGCCTGCACCGCAAAGCGTTCTCCGTCTCTGTCCACTTCATTGTCACAGAGAACGACTTTGAAGGTATACACTTCCTCCGCTGAAAAGGGCCTTCTGGTATAGCGGTTAATTTTCTCCAAATCATCCTTCTGGGGCTTCGCCGCACTTTTCAGCACATATCCATTCTGCATATTAAAAATCTCCCCCTTTACATTTCACGGCGCAGCTTTTCGGCCTGCAGCTGCACCAGTTCCGCGCGGGCACTGTTCAGCGCTGCCTGTGCCAGTTCAGTTTTATCCTGCAGTGTCACATCGTTCCACACAATTTGGAACTCCGTCAAACATCCGTTAAGCCGCATCCATAGGGAACAGATACGGTCAATGACCGGATTCAGCAGCCGCCGGTAAGCTTCCAGTTCACTGGTCAGAATATCCGCCTGCTGACTGCTCATCCGTTCCGTGCTGGACCATGACAGTCCCAACAAAAAAGGCGGCACTCCAAGTTTTGCGACAATCTGCTCCAGCATCTGCCGCACCGGTATTTCGCTGTCCAAAATCTGGTTGTCAGCGCCAATCACCTTAATGTCCACATCCCCCACTGCAACGAAATCGCTTTTGCTGCCCGGACGCATGGCTTTGCTCCATTCCTCGGCCATTTGCTGCGCGTGTTCAGCCGCGAAAGCGCCATCCTCCGCACCGGGGCGGCAGGTCACCGCAAAACGAAGATTGCCCAAACGCTCCCAGTTAACACCAATGGCATGATAAATTTTCACCAGAATGTCGCTGACAAAGGGCAGCCCCTGCAGGATACTGGTTCCTTTGGCGCTGCCCGGTTCCGGATTCAGTGCCGTATGAAAAATCAGTTCTGGATACCGCACTGGTTCACTGCCGCCCACACACCGGCGCCGCACTTCCATTTCCAGCGGTGATTTCACCCGCAGCTCTACATCCTGCAGAGAAGCGTTATACAATGCCCGTAACGTTCCATCCTGCACCACCGCCTCCCCAACCGCATTGCCGTAGGTCAGCAGTTGGTCAAGATAAGTGCTGATGAATGCGTGCACTCCTGCATTTCCGGCACCAACCGGCACGGTGTGCAGAAAGCGGTTCAGTTCTTTCTGTATTTGCTGATTGTCACATTCAATATGACACTTTCCGACCAGCCGCACCAGTTTATCCAGTGCGGCATCAATCATCGGCACTGCTTCCCTCAGCTGATGGTAAAGCCGCAGTTCTCCTTCATTTATCGGCACATACTGCCTGACTGCTTCAAAGGGCAATTCTGTGCCGCCGGTCTGTACTGCCAAAGCACTGCAGCCACTTTTTTTCTTTCGTTTCAGCACATTTTTCTCCTTTCCCAGGTCATTCCTTAACCTCTCTTGGCAGACACTGCGGCAAAGCCTCCCTGCTCTCTGCAAACAACAGAAGTGACAAAATACCGCAGGTCATCCATTGCATGGTCATTCTCTTTCACCGGAGCATCCTTGTTCTCCTGCCACCGATAAAGTGAAAATTCCCGCCAACAGTCACAGCAGTTCCTACAAATACGCACTTTCCCCTCTTTCAGCGCCATGGCTGTTTTGCGAATTCCTTGCAGCACATCATTCTGTGCCGCTGTAACCGGAAATTTTCCATGCCGGCGGATCGTTTCCATAAAACTCGCCGCCGATGGGTCTGCCACCAGACGGGATATGCGCTTTCCTTGACACAGTTCCTCCAGCCCATGGTAATGTTCTTCATCGGTGCGCGGGCCGTTTTTTCGCCCGTCATAATAGTACTCATCTATCCGGTACCAAACCTTCCCGCATCGCCCCCACAGACCAAAGGAACTTGGGTTCTGTGTTCCATAGTCACAACTCACGGCGTATTCCTCACAGTATTCCGGCACATCGGCGGCATTCTTTTCTTCCATGAAGGGGTAAATCAGTCCCTGTGCTGCCACCCATTTGCCCAGAATATAGCGTTCATAAAAAGTTCCGGTATAAAGATTCTGAAACCGTTCCCGTATTTCCCGGGAAAGGCCGGGATTATCCTCCATGGTGAAATGCAGATACAGTGCGTTCTTATTTTTGGCTCCCTGTATCCATTCCCGGTAAAACCAGTGTCCGGGGTTTTCCGGGTTGCAGTTAAACCAGAAGCGACTGCCCTCCACGCTGCACCGTGCCAGCGCCTGTTCCACAAATTCCCGCGGCATCAGAGCTGCTTCATCAAAGAGCACGCCTGCCAGCGTGATTCCCTGTATCAGTGCTGCACTGCCTGCGTCCCGTCCGCCGAAAAGATAGAAACGGTTGCTGCATTTTCCGGCATGAACCTGCAGCAGATTTTCGCTATTTTTCAGTTCATACCGAAAACCTGCCGCAGTCAGTACCGGCAACAGCGTGGTTATCAGATTTCGCTTTAGGGAACGCACCGTCTTACCACAAATGGCAAAGCTTCTGTCCGCAAAGCACGCCATCGCCCAGCAAACAAAGCCCAGCCCCATGCTCAGTGTCTTGCCGCTTCTCACCGCCCCGTCACAGATGAGCGCATCATAGGTCCTGGCGCCGCTGCCCGGACACCACCATGTCATGGCACGCATCTGCTTGCGGCTAAACCGCATCTGCTTCACGGCTGTCCCTGGTTTCCCGCACTGCCTCCGCCGATTGTTTCAGCGCACTAAAAAGCGGCTGCACATTGTCCTCCTCCCCAAGTTGCGCCAGCATTTGCGCCGCTTTCAGCCGGTCGGCGAATTTAATCTCCACACCCTTTTCGCTGTGCTTCAGCTCCGCAATGCAATACAGGTCAAGCTGCTGAAGCTGCTCCGGTGCCTTCGGCTCATACAGCAGTTCCACCGCATCATTGATTTTGCCGCGTGCCAGCCTTCTGCACACCCGCAGCGCTTCTTTTCGTGTATCCATCCGTTTTCCCTCCTTTGCAGGTTCTTTTCTTTGCTGCCTGCAACTCTCCCATTGCTTTCTCCCGAAATTAGTCCCAATAGCCTAATTCCTAAAAAAGACGCTGTTTTTATCTGCAAACAGCGTCTTTTCCGTCAAATGTAATCTTTGTTATTAGCTATAGTGGCTTTAATTACTTTATACTTGAATTTTCTGCCATTGGGTGATACTATATATGAAAATACACTTAAAAGGAGAGCATGATGGACGATTATGTGATTATCACAGATTCTGGCTGTGACCTTCCGGCAGAACTTGCCCAAGCCCTCGGCATTGTTGTCCTGCCGCTGAATTTTCGGCTGAACGGAAAAACCTATAAAAACTATTTGGACGGCAGGAACCTGTCGTTTAATGAATTTTATCTGCATATTCGCGGCGGCACCTCCTGTACCACCAATCCAATTTCTCCCGTTGATTTTTCTGCCGCCGCAGAACCTTACCTGCAAAACGGGCAGGATATTTTGTTTGTTTGCCTTTCTTCCGGCCTTTCCACCACATGGAATGCCGCCGCAAGTGCCGCCAAAGACCTCGCCGCTCATTATCCGCAGCGAACCATTCGGGTTGTGGATTCCCTTTCTGCATCCCTTGGCGAAGGACTGTTGATTTACTATGCTGCACAGCAGCGCAAAGCCGGTGCTTCCCTGGCGGAAACTGCCGACTGGCTGGAACAAAACAAACTCCGGCTCTGCCACTGGTGTGTACTGGATGATTTGCAGTATCTGCAGCACCGCAGGCAAGTAAATCCATTTTCCGCTTTTTTCGGTACATTAGCGGAAACCAAGCTACTTACGCGTATGGACAGCAACGGACATTTGGTTTGTACCGGAAAAGTCCGCGGCAGACGGTCCGCCCTTGACACACTGGTCAACCGAGTGGAGCAGTCTGCCACAGGACTTCCGGCGCAGACCATCTTTATCAGTCATGCGGATTCCGCCCGTTCCGCTGCTTATGTTTCCCGCCAGATACAGCAGCGTCTGGGTGTCAGAAAGATTCTCACCGGGTTCATCGGTCCCTCCATTGGTGTACATACCGGCCCTGGTGCAGTCGCTGTTTTCTTTCTTGGCCATGAACGGTAAATCCACCGAAAATGATAAAAAGAAGTCCTCCGGCTGCCAGTTTAACTGCAACCGAAGGACTTCTTTATGGTTTTTGCGAAATGGTCTTTTGTGTTTCACCTTTATCTTCCAGCAGCTTGATTTTCGTATTGATTGTCTTTTGCTGATGGATAGAATAAACTTTTGCCGAAACTTCTTCACCGGGTTGATATTTCGAGATGGTTTCCGTAATATCCTCCATGGAAGTGATATTTCTACCATTAATTTGATACAGGATATCGCCTTTCTCCACACCGCTAGTGCGCAGAGAGCATTCGGCGTCAATCGACAGGATCTGCACGCCGCCTTTTAGGCCCAGTGTTGCGGTTTCATAGTTTGGCAGCAACCGGCAGACAATTCCAAGGCGTGTGCGGCCCTGTACATAACCGTTTTTAATCAGTTGGTTGATAATGCTGACCGCATTGCTCACTGGAATCGAGAATCCCATGCCTTCATATCCAGCCGTCTCAATTTTACAGGAATTGATGCCCACAACCTGCCCGTAAAGGTTGCAGAGCGGCCCGCCGGAATTTCCGGGGTTAATGGCAGCGTCTGTTTGAATATAGGTCATTCCGTTTCCGCTGTGGCCGGCAATCTTCCGATTCAGCGCGGAAACATAGCCGCCGGTTAAGCTGTCGCTGAAATTCATGCCGTCCGGGTTCCCAATCGCCAACACCTGTTGACCTACTTTCAGCTCAGCTGCACTGCCGAATTCTGCTGGAGCTAATCCTTTGGCACTGATTTTCAGTACCGCGAGGTCACTGGTTTTATCATAGCCCAAAATTCTTGCATCATATTGTTTTCCACTGTTCAGGATAACCGTTACAACTGTGCTGCGCGAATTTCCAATTACATGAGAGTTTGTCAGAATAACACCATCGCTGCTGGCAATAATGCCTGTACCTTGGCTTTCGTCCGGTTTGCCGTCGTCGGTTGGTATCGATGCCAACACACCAACTACACTCGGGCTGATTTTTGTAAAGACATTTTCCGCGTTTGTCGGTGTGCCCTTGTGGGACTGTATCTGGATGGAGCTTGCCGAGCCTTTCCCATCATTCGGCACAACATCTTTTGAACGGGAAACGGTTGCCTCCGAACTTTCCGCCGGCTCTGAAGACTCCGTTTGATTGTTTGGGGCGGATTTCTCGTTCTGCATATTAAGGCCAATCAGCAGTGCTATAAGGACAATCGCCAGTGCCGCCAAGAGTCCAATCAGCACCTTAGCCTGTCTGGTCAGCGGTTTTTTGGGCGGTTTCGGCATTCCTGGGCTTTGGTACTGCCTCTGTTCTGGCTTCGACTGTCCGCTGGAGTACAGTTCCAGCTGCGGCACATGATCCTGCGGTACAGCGGTGCCATGATTTCCTGATGGATACCAGACCGCCGGCTGATATTGCCTTTCCGGCTCTTTGTGATTCTCTGCCGGGTTGGTTCCACTTGGCCCGTCAGTCTGTGTCCCCTGTTCCTCCATCCTCGTTTCCCTCCTGTTGTTCTTTCCACCGCCTAAGCTTTTTTGGATGCATCGTTTTCTGGCTTTTCCAGCACAGGCGGTTCAGCCTTTGCTGCATTTTTCTTTTGCTTGAGTGGTTTCACCACTTCTGCACAGACCGTCGTCGTTGGCATCGGCTCATTGCCCGGTGTCTGCGGAATTTCTCCCGGCAGCCAGAAAGCAAATTCCGTACAGGCACCCAATTTGGAGTGCACCGTAATTTCCCCGCCGTGAAGCTGTATAATCGTGCGTACAATATACAGTCCCAAGCCCATGCCGGTTTTATCCTTACTGCGTGATTTATCCGTTTTATAGAAACGGTCGAAGATTCGGGCCAGTTCATCCGGCGCAATGCCATCCCCGCTGTTGCGAATAGTCACTTCCGTGCGCTGTGGTTCCTCGCGCAGACGAACTTCAATCGTTCCGCTTTCGTTGGTAAACTTCACTGCATTCTCCACCAGATTATAAATCACCTGATGAATCATGTCCGGATCGCCGTCCACAAAAATCGGATGCGTGTCTTCCAACCCATGCACCGCAATTTTCTTCTTTTCAATCGGGTCCTCAAAGCTGAGCATCGTGGTCAGCACCGTTTCCGTCAGGTCAAACCGTGCCGGACGCAAACGCAATTCCCCGCTGTCAATACGGGAAAGGTCCAGCATTGTTTTTACCAGCCGGGAAAGCCGTTTCACTTCCTGCGACACAATATGCAGATAATGTTCCTCTTTTTCCGGCGGAATGGTACCATCCAAAATTCCGTCAATGAATCCCGCAATCGTTGTCATCGGAGTTTTCAGCTCATGGGAAACATTCGCAATAAAACTTCGGCGGGTATATTCACTGCTGGCAAGAGAATCCGCCATATTGTTGAAGGCCACCGCCAGTTCTCCCACCTCATCGCGGCTGGTCACCGGCACCCGTGTATTAAAGTTTCCGTCGCCAAAGTTCTTCGCTGCATCCGCCATGGAACGCAGCGGGCGCACCATGTTGTAGGAAAACACCCAAACCATGCAGAAACTGACCGCAAAGGCAGCCAGTGCCGCAAACAGGAACATCCACAGAATATCTTTGCGGTACTCCACCAGACTGTGCACAGCAACTGCGGTGAAAACCGCGCCTACCGACTGCGTTTTACCAGAGGACACTTTCACCGTTACTGGTACCCCCACCACATAGCACGGTGCGTCATAAACACCGCTCAGCATGGTCTGGTCATCATAGCGTCCGCCAAGCGCTTTCTGCATAATATCGGCGGAAATTGTTTTATTCGTGTGCAGCGTGCCATCCACACCCTGTGCTGTCACCAGAATCTTTCCATCCCGGCCCGTAATGAAAATATCGCTTTCATTGTTCCGGCTCAGTGCCGGCAGAAATTTCTGCAGGTCGTCTGTGTCCATCACCAAGCTGCCCACACTGTCAACAGCTACTCCCCGCGAAACAATGTCAGAAATGCTCAGTGCATTCTTCTCCAGTCCATCCCGTTTTTCGTGTTTCCAGTTGCTGTTGAAAAAGAGGAGCATCACCAATCCCAGAATGCAGAAACTGATAAATATGGTTGCCAGCGTCATCCGCAGGTATTTTTTAAAAATGGTCTTGCGCTTTGTCTGTTTCACGCGGCATCACTCATTCTTAACTTCAAATTTATAGCCGACGCCCCACACAGTCTTGAGCGACCATTGGTCAGAAACGCCCTCCAACTTCTCTCGCAGCCGTTTCACATGAACATCCACTGTGCGGCTGTCGCCATAGTAGTCAAATCCCCAGACTTCATCCAAAAGCTGGTCACGGGTAAAGACACGGTTCGGGTTGCTCGCCAGATGATAGATAAGCTCCATTTCCTTCGGCGGAGTGTCCACCACTTTGCCGTTCACTTTCAGCTCATAATTCGTCAGATTAATGGAAAGTTTATCGTAGTGTACTTCCTTCACAGCGTCGCTTCCGGTCTTGCCCATCCGCCGCAACACGGCTTTAATGCGTGCCACCACTTCTTTTGCTTCAAAGGGTTTCACCACATAATCATCCGCGCCAAGTTCCAGCCCCAGCACTTTATCAAAAACTTCCCCTTTTGCCGTCAGCATGATAATCGGGCACTGGCTGGTTTTGCGGATTTCCCGGCAGACCTGCCATCCGTCCAGTTCCGGCAGCATGATATCCAGCAGGATAAGGTCAGGATTCTGCGCTTCAAACAGTTCCAGTGCCTTTCTGCCGTCATTGGCAATTACAACTTCAAAGCCTTCTTTTTCAATATAAAGACGAAGCAGCTCGCATATATTCTGGTCATCATCCACGACCATGATTTTTCCCTGTGACACACAAAAGCCCTCCTTTTAAGTAGAAACATACTATATTATTATAAATTGGACAATCTGTCAAGTGATGAATATTTTATGAACACCCTATTCTGTTTTTCACCTTTTGTTGGCAAAATTCAGCCCAATCAGAAAACTTTCCCAATAAAGTGTTATACTTTTAGCCATGCTTGTCTGTACAGTTCCAGTTCATCCGCTTTTCCCTCGTTTGGCATTCCAGCAGGAACACCTATATAAAAAAGCTGCCGCAGGATTTTCTGCAGCAGCTTTTCTGTGGTCAGCCCTTCAAACTGTTCAACAGGCCGCCCTTATCAATGATATTTTGAATGAACGGCGGAAATGGTTCCGCCTGATAACTTTTTCCGTTTGTCAGGTCTGTAATCCTACCAGTGTCAAAGTCGACCTGCACTTCATCGCCGTCCTGTATCCCCTTTGCCGCCGCTTCGCATTCCAATATCGGCAGCCCAATATTGATGGAATTCCGATAAAAGATACGCGCGAATGTGCTGGCAATGACGCACGAAATGCCGCTTGCCTGTATGGAAATCGGTGCGTGTTCGCGTGAAGATCCACACCCAAAGTTTTTGTCAGCCACAATGATGTCACCGGGCTGCACATTTGCCGCAAAATCCCGGTCAATATCCTCCATACAGTGCTTTGCCAGTTCCTCTCGGGAGGAAGTATTCAGATAACGTGCCGGAATGATTACATCTGTATCCACATTGTCGCCGTATTTATGCACTCTGCCTTTTGCCTGCATGATTCTTCTCCTCCCGCTCACAGATTATCCGGGTCTGTCAGGACTCCGGTGACCGCGCTTGCTGCCGCCACTGCCGGACTTGCCAGGTAAACTTCACTTTCAATATGCCCCATACGCCCGACAAAGTTCCGGTTTGTGGTGGAAACCGCTCGTTCTCCTTTGCCGAGGATACCCATATAACCGCCAAGGCATGGCCCGCAGGTGGGTGTACTGACCACAGCGCCCGCTTCCACAAAGGTTTCCGTCAGACCTTCACGGATGCACTGCAGATAAATCTGCTGAGTTGCCGGAATAACAATGCAGCGCACGCCGTCCGCCACCTTGCGTCCCTTCAAAATTTTCGCCGCAACCCGCATATCCTCTATCCGCCCATTGGTGCAGGAACCGATAACCGCCTGGTCAATCTTTACGCCTGCTGCCTCGTCGATGGTCTTTGTGTTCTCGGGCAAATGCGGGAAACTGACAGTCGGACGCAGTGCGGACAGGTCGATTTCAATGGTGCGCTCATATTCCGCGTCAGCGTCCGCTTCATAAATCTTTACTTCCCGCTGAAAACGTCCTTTTTCATAGGCAAGCGTTTTTTCGTCCACGGGGAAAATTCCATTTTTCGCGCCCGCTTCGATTGCCATATTGGAAATGCAAAGTCGGTCTTCCACCGAAAGCGCTGCCACTCCTTCTCCCGTAAATTCGAGAGATTTATACAGAGCGCCGTCCACGCCGATTTCCCCAATCAGATGCAGCACAACATCTTTGCCGCTCACCCATCCGGTCGGCTTTCCCTTCAGCACCACCCGAATAGCGCCCGGTACTTTAAACCATGCCTTACCGGAAATCATGCCTGCCGCCATGTCTGTGCTGCCCACACCGGTTGAAAAAGCTCCAAGCGCGCCGTAAGTGCAGGTGTGACTGTCCGCGCCGATAATGCAGTCACCCGGGCCGACCAGCCCTTGTTCCGGCAGCAGGGCGTGCTCAATCCCCATGCGACCAACATCAAAGAAATTTTTGATATTGTATTTTCCGGCAAAGCTACGGGTTTGACGGCACTGTTCCGCAGCCTTAATATCTTTATTCGGCACAAAATGGTCCAGCACCAGTGCGATTCTGTTGTTGTCAAAGACACTGTCCGCGCCGCATTCTTCAAAGGCGTTGATTGCCACCGGACTGGTAATGTCATTGCCTAGCACCAAATCCAGTTTTGCCTCAATCAGTTGGCCAGCCTTCACACAGGGCAGCCCCGCGTGTGCCGCCAAAATTTTCTGTGTCATGGTCATTCCCATACAAAGTTCCCCCTTGCCTGTTTTCTGCCGTTTATTATCGCACAATCTGTTTACAAAGAATGTAAACCCTGTTACAATCTTAGGAAAGGTTCATTCAATTTATGCTTTTTGCAGAGAGGGATTCTATGGAACACGAAAGTTTTCATTTCACCGCTCCGGCATCCGGCTGGTCTATTCTGGCAGAAAATCAGCCGTCCCGTCTTTATTCGCGCGGTCAAGTCATTTATCTACAGGGGGAACCGGGCACCTGTTTTTATTATCTGAAGAAAGGCCGTGTCCGCGTTTTTTTGATTTCGGACGAAGGTTCCGAAAAGACTGTGACAGTGCGGGAAGCCGGCAGCATCTTGGGAGAAGCCGCTTTTTTGGACGGTGAACCTCGCACCACTTCCGCACGTGCCGTTACAGACTGCGAGCTGGTGCTAATTGGCCGGGAGGAACTAACTGCCCTTTTCCGCAGCAAACCGACCCTTGCGCTGCAGATGATACAGGTTTTAGCAAGGACCGTGCGGATGCTCTCCGGCCAGCTTGACACCATGTCTTTCCTTCCGGCCGACCGCAGGATTGCCGGCATTCTGCTTTCCCAGTCCGGCACAGAGCATATGGTCAATACTTCTCAGGAGGAGCTTGGGGACCTTGCCGGTGTCACCCGCGTAACCGTCAGCCGCGTTCTTCACACTTTCTGTCAGTCCGGCTGGATTTCCCTGCAATATCGTTGCATTCATATTTTAAATGCGCCAGCATTGAAGGAATTCGCACAGATACAGTAAAAGGCAACCCAATTGAATGGGTTGCCTTTTTTTCAGGACGTTGCCGAAGATTTTTTCGCGTTTTTTACGTTTTGAAACAGTTTCAGCGATGCATCCCAGTATTCTTTGTGTTTCTGATACTTTTTGTCATTGTCAGAAAACAGCGCCCGCATACTCGCTGTCCACTTGTATCCCTGGTAGCTCAAGCTTTCCGGCAAAGCCATTTTTGTGTGACCTTTGTCCCATCCATCCTGTTTCTGAATATAGTCATAGCCTTTGTCGTCACAGATAAAGAGCATATCGCTGTCGGTTGTAAAGTCGCCCATCAACCGAGTAACATTGGCGGCGGCCACCTGCGGGTCTGTTTTGTTGTTGTCCCCGCCCACAGCGTAGTTGTTCACCTGCACCACGACTTTGCCGTCACCGTTGCGGTCTTTTGCGCCCGTCTGCAGCTTTTTCTCCATATTCTGGATGGTCTGGTCAGGTACCTGATAGCTGGTAATCAGTCCAATCTGATAATCCGGACTCACTTTTGTGACAGCATCTGTTATGGCAAAAATCACGAGAGCCGCTGCTGCAATTCCAATCAGGACGTGCCATTTGTGGTAATACCAAAAATTCTGCCACTTTTCCTTTGGCGTCTTTGGCTCTTTTCTCAGCTTCTCACTGTGAATCGTTTCATCGCCCTGATGCACCAGATAACCTTCGCGTGCCATATGCTCTCACTCCTTCGGCTTCATTGTCGGGAACAGCAGAACATCACGGATCGTTTCCGCGCCGGTCAGTGTCATCACCAGCCGGTCGATGCCGATGCCGAGTCCGCCAGTCGGCGGCATTCCATATTCCAGTGCAGTGAGGAAATCCTCATCCACATCGCAGGCTTCGTCATCGCCGGCCGCTTTTGCTGCCGCCTGTGCCTCGAAGCGTTCCCGTTGGTCAATCGGGTCATTCAGCTCCGAGAAAGCATTGGCATGCTCTGTGCCGCAGATGAAAAGCTCAAACCGCTCTGTGTAGCGCGGGTCACGCGGGTCTTTCTTTGCCAGCGGAGAAATGTCTGTCGGGTGTCCGGTCAGGAAAGTCGGCTGCACCAGCTTGTCCTCACAGTATTCGTCAAAGAACAAATTCATAATGTCGCCCATCTTATGGCGCGGCTGCACATCCAGATGATGTTCCTTGGCACAGGCGCGCGCTTCATCCAGGGACTTGAAATCGTCAAAGTCGACACCAGCGTATTCCTTCACAGCATCCTTCATGCTGACACGCGCAAAAGGCTGTGCAAAGTCAATATCCACACCCTTCACCTGCACCTTCGTGGTGCCCATCACCTTGGTCGCCACGGTGCGGATAAGGTCTTCCGTCAGGTCCATCATGCCATGAATATCCGTGTATGCCTGATACAATTCCAGCTCGGTAAATTCCGGATTATGCTTGGTGTCCATGCCTTCATTGCGGAACACACGGCCGATTTCATACACACGGTCAAAACCACCGACAATCAGCCGCTTCAGGTAAAGCTCCAGCGCGATACGCAGGTACAAATCCATGTCCAGTGTATTATGATGTGTAGTGAAAGGCCGTGCGGAGGCACCACCTGCAATCGTATGCAGCACTGGTGTTTCCACCTCAAGGAATTTCTGCCCGTCCAGATAGTTCCGAATTTCCGTGATAATCTGGCTGCGCTTCACAAAAGTGTCCTTCACTTCCGGATTCACAATCAAATCCAGATAGCGCTGGCGGTAACGGGTGTCAGTATTGGTCAAACCGTGGAACTTTTCCGGCAGCGGCAGCAGGCTTTTACTCAGCAGCTTTGCTCCAGTCGCGCGCACACTCACTTCGCCGCGCTTGGTGCGGAAAACATTGCCGGTCACGCCGATAATGTCGCCCACATCCCAGTATGCTTTAAATTCCTTGTAGGTTTCTTCACCCAACTCATCAATTCGGAAATAGACCTGAATCCGGTCGGTTGTATCCATTACATCCAGAAAGCTTGCTTTGCCCATGACACGGCGGCTCATCATACGCCCCGCGATGCAGACTTCCTTGCCGTCCATTTCCTCAAAGTTTTCTTTAATATTTTTTGCAAAACTGTCCTGCGGCCATGTAGTCACAGCAAAGGGGTTCTTCCCCTCTGCCTGCAGTGCCGCCAGTTTTTCCCGGCGAATCTGCTGCTGTTCATTCAGGTCCTGCTCCGAATTCCCCTGATTTTCCCCGTTTTTGCTCATTTGGTTTTTCCTCCTAACAGTTGAACAACAAAAAATACCCGGTCAGCATCCACTGCTTTCCGGTCAGCGGCAGCACACCCGGGCATCAGAATGTCTTTTCTGTTTACTTAATAATTTCCAAAATCGTATAGTTCTTCGTTCCAGCCGGCACTTCCACATCCAGCTTCTCCCCAACGGAGTGTTCCAGCAACGCCGCACCAACCGCACTTTCATCACTGATGCAACCCATAATGGGGTCTGCTTCGCTGCTGCCCACAATTTTAAACTTCATTTCCTTGCCGTCGCTGCTGCCCGGGTCAGCAATGGAAACCCGCACGGTGGAACCGATGTGTACCTGCTCACTGTTCAGTTCATTTTCATCAATGACTTTCACGTTTTTGAGCATTGCCTCCACATCGGCGATGCGTGCCTCCAAGATAGCCTGCTCATTTTTCGCTTCATCATATTCACTGTTTTCGGACAGATCGCCGTAGCCCAGAGCCACTTTGATTTTCCCCGCAACTTCTTTACGTTTAACGCCTTTCAATTCTTCCAGTTCTTTTTGGAGTTTTTCAAGGCCCTCTTTGGTCAAAACGGTCTGTTTCTGCATGGTTTAACCACCTTTTTAGGGAGAACGGCTCCCACATTTAAACATTGAGATATACTTATTTATTATAATAAATGGCTACCGCAATGTCAATGCACGTCTGTCATTTCTATGCGGCAGTTTATTTGCAAAAAGCAGGGGGACCGCACTGCTGTGAGCCGTTCCCCCTGCTTTCCTGTTTATTCGCCGAATTTCTGTTTTAGTTTTTCAAAGAAGCCTTTGCGCTTCTGATAATTTTTTTCACTGGTGCTTTTTTCAAACTGCTCCAGCAGTTCTTTCTGCTTCTGTGTCAGATTTTTCGGTACTTCCAACACCATGCGCACATACTGGTCACCGCAGCCGCGGCCGTTGAGTTTGGCTACGCCCTTGCCCTTGAGCTTGAAAATATCTCCGGGTTGAGTGCCTTCCCTCACCTGATAGCTGACCTTGCCGTCCAGTGTCGGCACAATCACTTCACCGCCCAGTGCCGCCTGCATAAAGGTAATGGGCATATCGCACCAAATGTCATTTCCTCTGCGCTCAAACAGCGGATGTGGCCGCACACTGATGATAAGATGCAGATCACCCGCAGGGCCGCCGTTTGTTCCGGCATTGCCCTGCCCGGATACATTCAGTATCTGCTGATTGTCAATACCGGCCGGCACATTGACTTCCACCTGCTTATGCTTGCGCACATGGCCGGTCCCGCGGCAGTTGGGGCAAGGTGTATTGATAATTTTTCCGGTTCCGTGGCATCGGTCACAGGTTCGCGTTGTCTGCACCACACCCATAAAGGTGTTCTGCGTCACGCGCACCTGTCCTGTGCCGCCGCAGTCCGGGCAGGTGGAGGCACTGGTGCCCGCCTTTGCGCCGGAGCCGTGGCAGCTCGGGCATTCGTCCACTTTTTCATAAGTAATGGTCTTGCGGCAGCCTTTCGCAGCCTCCTCAAATTCCACCACTAAGGTTGCTTCCACATCAGAGCCGCGCCGCGGTGCATTCGGATTGGCACGCCGTCCGCCGAAACCGCCGAACGGACTTGCTCCGCCGAAGAAAGTGTCGAAAATATCATCAATGCCGCCCATTCCACCGAAGGGGTCGCCGCCAGCCGCACCGCCGCCGAAGTTCGGATCTACCCCCGCTCGGCCGAACTGGTCATAACGCGCGCGCTTATCTTTATTGGACAGCACTTCATAGGCTTCATTCAATTCCTTGAATTTTTCCTCTGCGTTTTTGTCACCCGGGTGCAGGTCCGGATGGTACTTTTTGGCCAAATTGCGGTATGCTTTTTTGATTTCGTCCTCCGAGGCATTCTTCGGCACACCCATTACTTCATAGTAATCTCTGTTTTCCGCCACAAAAATCCCTCCTCTCAGGACATTGTCCCATGTCTAAAAATTTTGACATACTGTGTAATTTTTCTGCCTGACAGTTTTTAAGGATACTAGTGTCCCAGCGGAAAGTCAAGCAGAAAACCCCCGGCAGGACAAACAGGGGCCTCTGCGAAAGCCCCTGTCTGCTCCTGTTATGAAAAATCACTTCTTATCTTTGCCATCCACGTCTTTGTATTCCGCATCATAGACAGTGTTGCCATTTGCGTCCTTCTGTGGGCCTGCCTGCTGTTCACCGGCCGCTTGCTGAGCAGCTGCCTGTGCTGCTGCCTGCGCCGCCTGCGGGTTGCTCTTGTAAAGTTTTTCGCTGACAGCAAACATCGCCTTCTGCAGCTCATCGGCCTTCGCCTTAATGTCCTCTGTGTTGTCGCCCTTGTTGGCTTCCTTCACAGCGTTAATCTTCGTTTCCAACTCGCTCTTGTCAGCCGCGTCAATCTTGTCGCCACTGTCAGAGATAAGCTTTTCCGCAGTATAAGCCATCTGTTCCGCATTGTTTTTGGCATCCACTGCCTCGCGGTGCTTCTTGTCTTCATCGGCAAATTTCTCTGCGTCCTTCACAGCCTTGTCGATGTCGTCCTTGCTCATGTTGGAGGAGGAAGAAATCGTAATATGCTGCTCTTTGCCGGTGCCCTTATCCTTAGCGGAAACATTTACAATGCCATTCGCATCAATATCAAAGGTTACTTCAATCTGAGGAATGCCGCGCGGTGCAGGAGCAATACCGTCCAGCTTAAAGATACCGAGCTGCTTGTTATCGCGTGAGAATTCACGTTCGCCCTGCAGCACATTGATTTCAACCTGTGTCTGGCCATCCGCAGCGGTGGAGAACACCTGACTCTTTTTGGTCGGGATGGTGGTGTTGCGTTCAATAACCTTCGTCATCACACCGCCCATAGTTTCCACACCAAGGGACAACGGGGTGACATCCAGCAGCAGCAGTCCTTCGACTTCGCCGCCGAGAACACCTGCCTGCAGAGCCGCACCGATTGCAACGCATTCATCCGGGTTGATGCCCTTGAAAGGCTCCTTGCCGGTTGCTTTCTTCACAGCGTCCTGCACAGCCGGAATACGGGAAGAACCGCCGACCATTAGCACTTTGTTAATGTCATTAAAGGACAGGCCGGCATCCTTCATCGCCTGCTGTACCGGGCCCATGGTCTTTTCAACCAGATCTGCGGTCAGTTCATCAAACTTTGCACGAGTAAGTGTCATATCCAAGTGCTTCGGCCCGGTTGCGTCCGCTGTGATAAACGGCAGGTTAATCTGTGTGCTGTTCATGCCGGAAAGTTCGATTTTTGCTTTTTCGGCAGCTTCCTTCAGGCGCTGTACAGCCATCTTGTCGCCGGAAAGGTCAATGCCGTTTTCTTTCTTGAATTCACTGACCATCCAGTCCATCACACGCTTATCAAAGTCATCGCCGCCCAGACGGTTGTTACCCGCGGTTGCCAGCACTTCCTGCACCCCGTCACCCATCTCAATGATGGAAACATCGAAAGTGCCGCCGCCAAGGTCATAAACCATGATTTTCTGCTCTCCGCCCTTGTCAATACCGTAGGACAAAGCTGCAGCGGTTGGTTCGTTGATGATACGCTTAACATCCAGTCCCGCAATCTTGCCTGCATCCTTGGTTGCCTGGCGCTGAGAATCCGTAAAGTAAGCCGGCACGGTGATAACCGCATTGCTTACCGGTTCGCCCAGATAAGCTTCTGCATCACCCTTCAGCTTCTGCAGAATCATGGCGCTGATTTCCTGCGGGGTGTACTTCTTATCGTCAATCTTCACTTTGTAGTCGGAACCCATCTCGCGCTTAATAGAACTCACTGTGCGCTCCGGGTTTGCGATTGCCTGGCGCTTTGCCGCCTGACCGACGATACGCTCGCCGTCTTTTTTGAAAGCCACCACAGACGGGGTTGTGCGGGCACCTTCTGCGTTTGCAATGACAACTGGCTCGCCGCCCTCAATAACCGCCACACAGGAGTTTGTTGTACCAAGGTCGATACCAATAGTTTTACTCATAAGTCCGTACCTCCATTTTATTTTCACTCAAAGTATTTACAAAATTTTATATGGAAAGCGCTGCGCGCATTCTCACTAATTTGCGACCTGTACCATCGCATGACGCACCACTTTATCACCCAGCATATAGCCTTTCTGATACACTTCGGCGATTATATTCTCGCCCAGTTCCTCATTTTCCACATGGGAAACAGCATTGTGAAACTGCGCATCAAAAGTTTCCCCTTTTTTGCCCATTTGTTTCACACCCAGTTTTTCCAGTGCTTTGTCCATTTGCTGCTCCACCATTTCAATTCCCTTGCGCAGATCTTCGACGGTGCATTCCTTCTGGCTCAGCGCCCGCTCCAGATTATCTGCCACCGGCAGGAATTCCTGCACAGCATCGGCTGTCGCGTCTGCATACAGGGTGTTCTTTTCCCTCTCTGTGCGCTTGCGGAAATTATCATATTCCGCCGCTGTGCGCATCAGCCGGTCTTTTTGTTTGGCCGTTTCATCTTTGGCAGCCTCCAAGTCGGTGCGGAGCTGTTCTTCCTCCGATTTTTTCTTTGCCTTCTTTTCTTTTCTGCTGCATTTTTCCGGTTCTGTTTGGGGCTGTTCTGTTTCCGGCGCAGTGTCTGCCGCAGTCTGGGCGGATTCCATTTTTTCTTCCGTTTTCTTTGCGCCTTCTGTTTCTTTCTTTCCTTCGTCCTTCAAAATAGCGCTACCCCCTTTTCTTGTCCTAAAAATTAAAAAGCAAAATTGCTCATAAACAAAATTTATTGTATTACTGCAGGTTGATGAGTTCGGTCAGCATCCGTCCGACGGAACTTGCCAGATAGTCCATGCTGCCGATGAGTTTGGGATAATTCATGCGCACTGGCCCCAGCACAGCAATCGTTCCGGCATCCTGCCCACGCACCGCATAGTGTTTGATGACTAAGCTGGCATCCCGCAGGGCGCTCACGCCGCTTTCCCTGCCGATATATACACGGGAACCGGCTCTCTCCAGAAGCTGATAGACTTCCTGTGGGCGGGAAAGGTACCGCATGATGCGCCGCAGGTTTGCTTCATGAAATTCCGGGAAAAAGAGCAGGTTAGTCTGCCCGTCCATGCGCACATCACTGCCCATTGCTTCCCTTGCCGTATCCTGCAGAGCCGCCAGCGCGCTGCTCATCAAAAGCGCCGCTTCTCCCATGGAGGCACCCATGGTCTGAATATACGCCGGCGTAATGCTCCTGACCGGCTTTCCCGCAAGGCTTTCATTAAAGACGCGGAAGAACACCCGCAGAATTTCCGGTGTCAATTCAAAGTTGCAGTGGAACACCCGGCTGTACATCGTGCCGGAACTGGTCATCAAGATAACCATCGCGGTTCTGCGGCTGGTTTGCACAAACTGAACACCCGCAATCTTGGAGACACTGCCGCTTGGTGTGGTGGTGATGGCCGCCATGTGGGTAATGCCCGCCAATGTCCGTGCCACACCGTCCAGCAGCTTCTCCGGGTCATAGGCGCTCGGCAGCAGCAGCGCATCAATGAAGTGCCTTTCTTCCGGTGTAACCGGCAGCGGCTTCATCAGCTCATCAATATAAATCCGATAGCCGTGTTCGCTTGGCACCCTGCCCGCTGAGGTGTGGGGCTGGTCGAGCAACCCCATCGCCGCAAGGTCGCTCATTTCGTTGCGCACAGTGGCGCTGGACACGGAAAAGTCAAGGTTCTCACACAGCACCTTGCTGCCCACCGGCTCCCCGGAAACCGTGTAAAGATCAATAATCGTTTCCAGTATTTTTTGTTTGCGCGGTGTCAATTCCATCTCCTTACCACCTCTTTTGCTGTTAGCACTCTACTGCTATGAGTGCTAACTACAATATTAATGTACCATTACTTTGCCCTGCTGTCAATAGGTTAATTGTAAATACATTATGAATTTCCCCTGCCTGTCCCGAAAATTCCCCGCAGGTTTCGCTCATTTTCTGTCGTTTTGTCTCACAGCATTTCCGCCAGCAGCGCATTGGAAACCAAAAAGCCTTTTGCGGTCAGGCGAACGCTGTCCGCTGTTACTTCCGTCAGCCCTGCCGCTTCATATTTTTTCGCTGTCCGCCTAAGGTTGTCCGGGATGCCGGTCCGATAGCGTTTCTGGCAGTCCTGCTCTGTCAATCCCTGTGTCAAGCGTAGGCGAAGCATCGCATATTCCCGAAAAGAGCCAGCCGGAATTTTTGCATCCTCCTCCGGCAACGGCGACGTGCCTCTCAGAAAGTCCCGCAGAGAGCGCGGCCAGTAAAAGCGTTTTCCCTGAAAAAACGAATGTGCGGCCGGGCCAAGGCCGAGATACGGCTGCAAGTCCCAATACTTCAGATTATGTCTGCTTTCTTTGCCCGGCTGTGCAAAATTGCTGATTTCATACTGCTGCAGTCCGCCGCGTTCTATTTCCGCACAGGCGGTTTCGTAAAGCTGTGCTGCCTGTTCTTCATCCGGCAAGGAAAGTGACTGCCGCCGCTGCCAAAATGCCGTATGTTCCTCAACACGCAGCAGGTAGGCAGACAAATGTGTGACACCCGCATTTAAGCAGAACTGAATGCTGTTTCGTAGGCTTTCCGGTGTCTGTCCCGGCACCGCAAGCATCAAGTCAAGGGAAACATTGTCAATTCCCGCCGTGTGTGCGTCCTCCACCGCGCGGGCCGCATCCTGTGCCGTATGTTTTCGCCCCAGCAAATGCAGTTCCTGCCTGTCCGCGCTCTGCAGTCCTAAGGAAATGCGATTTGCACCTGCCTGTTTCACTTCCCGGAAAAATTTTTTCAGATTCCGGTCAGGGTTTGCCTCAATCGTGATTTCCGCGTTTTTCAAGCCGAAAGCCTGTCCGGCAGCATCCAAAATTTTGCACAACCGCGCACTGCCCAGCAGGCTTGGTGTGCCGCCGCCGAAATAAAGTGTGTCTGCCTGCAGCCATGGATATTCCTTTTTGTATTGTTTTATATGATAAATAATACTATTTGTATATTCATCCATGATTTCTTCTGTTCCGCGCATGGAAAAAAAATCGCAGTAAGGGCATTTCCCATCGCAAAAAGGCACATGAATATAAAGACCGATTGGTGTCGTTTGCATCGCTGAATTCTCCATTTCGTATTAAATTACATATATATTCCTATTTGTATATTAATATTCCGCTTCCTTTTGCTGTTCTGTGTTGGCATGGGACTTTTCGGCAGACACGCTTTATGATATACTATATGCGCATGGAATCACAATTTCGTTTCAATCGGAGTCTTTTAAAATTTTGAATCGGCAGAAGGGAGAACCCTGCTTTGCATATTCCACGGGAGCGAATCCGCAATTTCAGCATTATCGCCCATATCGACCACGGCAAGTCCACACTGGCCGACCGCATTTTAGAGCAGACCAAATCCGTTCCTCTGCGTGAAATGGAGGATCAGATTCTGGACGATATGGATTTGGAGCGTGAGCGCGGCATCACCATCAAGGCGCATGCTGTCACTTTAGTCTATACCGCCAAAGATGGGTTGGACTATGTTTTTAATTTAATTGACACCCCCGGTCACGTTGACTTTAATTATGAGGTCAGCCGCTCTCTTGCCGCGTGTGAGGGTGCCGTGCTGGTGGTGGATGCCAGTCAAGGCATTGAGGCGCAGACACTTGCCAACACCTACCTTGCCGCCGACGCCGGACTGGAAATTGTGCCGGTCATCAATAAAATTGACTTGCCCAGCGCAGACCCGGAGCGTGTCAAAAAAGAGATTGAGGACGTCATCGGCATTCCGGCACAGGACGCTCCCTGCATCAGCGCCAAAACCGGCCTGAATGTGCAGGATGTCATGGAACAGATTGTTCATCTGATACCACCGCCGCAGGGAGATGTCAGCGCGCCGCTGCAGGCACTGATATTTGATTCCTATTATGATGCCTACCGCGGTGTTGTCACTCATGTCCGCGTCATGCAAGGCACCGTACACAACGGCGATGTCATTCACATGATGGCAACCGGCTATGATTTTACGGTAGTGGAGTGCGGCTATATGCATGCCACTTCTTTTGAAAACGCCGGTATTCTGGAGGCGGGCGAAGTCGGTTACATCACCGCATCTATTAAGGCAGTGCGGGAAGCACGCGTGGGTGACACCATCACCCTGCGCGATAATCCCGCTAAACAAGCTCTGCCCGGTTATCGTGCGGCACAGCCTATGGTTTTCTGCGGAATTTATCCGGCAGACGGCGCCAAATATCCCGACCTGCGAGACGCTCTGGAAAAGCTGCAGCTCAATGACGCGGCACTCTCCTATGAGCCGGAAACCAGTGCCGCGCTGGGCTTTGGTTTTCGCTGTGGTTTTCTCGGTCTGCTGCATATGGACATCATTCAGGAACGCCTCGAGCGTGAATATAACCTTGACCTAGTTACCACCGCGCCCAGTGTCATTTATGAACTGAAAATGACAGACGGCACCACCCAAATGATCGCCAACCCAACCAATTATCCGGACCCGTCCCTGATTGCAGAGGCCAAAGAGCCGATTGCGGACGCACACATTTATTCCCCCAGCGAATACGTCGGCAATATCATGGAATTGTGTCAGGAACGCCGCGGTGTTTTCAAGGATATGCAGTATATCGACACCGACCGTGTAGATATTCATTACCGCCTGCCTCTTAATGAAATCATCTATGACTTTTTTGACGCGCTCAAAAGTCACACGCGCGGTTATGCCAGCTTTGATTATGAACTGGCCGGCTATGAAAAGAGCAGCCTGGTCAAGCTGGATATTATGATAAACGGTGAAGTAGTGGATGCTCTCAGCTTCATCATTCATTCTGACCGTGCCTACACCCGTGCGCGTAAAATGGCGGAAAAGCTGAAGGATAAAATTCCGCGCCAGTTGTTTGAGGTACCCATTCAGGCATGTGTTGGCGGGCGAATTATTGCCCGTGAAACCGTTAAGGCGCTGCGTAAGGATGTGCTTGCCAAGTGTTACGGCGGCGATATTACCCGTAAAAAGAAGCTGCTGGAAAAGCAGAAGGAAGGCAAAAAGCGAATGCGTCAGGTCGGTTCCGTGGAATTGCCGCAGGATGCTTTCATGGCTGTGCTCAAGTTGGATGATGATTGAGCCGTTTCCCGAATGAACACAATCTGAAAAGAAGAAGGCTGCCGCAGGAGAAATTCGCGGCAGCCTTCTTCTTTTTATCATAAATCTTTATTGTTATATTTACTGTCCTTGTAGTATTTATCTCCCAGCAAACGTTTTTTCTTGTCACGCCGGACGGAACTGTAACGCTTTTGCCCGACGGTTTCGCGGCGAGCATGTTTTCGGTTACGGTAAACCAAGATAAAGATAAACACACCCGCTCCGGCAATCACTGCCCATAAAGCAATGCCCACACCGTCAATCGTGCTGTTGTGCGCGGTCATATCTGCCGGATTGGAGAAAAGGCTTTTTTCCGAAATGCTGCCCACACTCGGCAGCAAGATTCCGCCCGCCGCCCTGCTGACTGCCGATGAGGACGAGGACGATTTTGAAGAAACCGATGCTGAGGAAGCCTTGGAGACCGGCACAGACACAGTCGCTTGGGAGGAGGATACCGCCGCCGGAGCGGAATATGCCACGCGGGAAACTGTCTGTCTGGACGGCGCGGCATGGGATACCGGTGCACGCGATGGCGCCGATGACGGTTTCGGCTGAACAGACGGCGCAGCAGGAGCAGAGGACGCCGGCTTGACAGACACCGCCGGATGGGACACCACCGCCGGCTTGGAGGCTATCCCCTGCGACACTGGCGGTTGTGGCGAGGTGACAGTGTTTTTCTCTGCCTGCACAGGTGCCGCCATGCAACAGAAAACCACCGCCATACTTAACAGCACAGCCGCAAAACCGGTTATTTTATTCCGCTTTTGTCTATGACAGGTCACAGTCAGTCCTCCAGCGCCTCCGGGCAGATAATATTTACGAAATGATTATACCATAAATCCGCAATTTTACAAACCGGTTTCTCCCAAACAATCATGGGGCGCAGGTGTGTTTTATAGAAAGTTTGACCGTCGGCATATTCCATGTGCCGGCAGACGACATCCGCTTTACCGATACATACTCCACTCAGCAGGAGCACCCCTGTGAGCAGAAAAGTAAATAAAAAAATGCGTTTTTGTTTCCGTTTCATGTGCTCACCACCGCCCAAAGATTTTTATGCTCATATTTGGCAGCATTTTTCCATAATATTCTTTATACTGGTCAATCGGGCAAGGAATTTTAAAGACATCGGAGGAACTTACCTTATGAATATGAAACTGAAAGCTGTCGGCACGGTTCTCCTCACTGTGGCAGCCTGTGCCTGTGTTGTCACTCGTTTTCCAGCCGTTTCTGCGCAGGAAAGTGCGCTTGCGGCCGCCGGCTTTATCCTGCCCGCTGGTGCTGTGCAGGCATGGGAGGAAGGGCCGGAAACTTCAGTCTGCCCTGCATCTGAGTTTTCTCACAGTCCCAGTGCCACTTCTGCCAGCTCCTCCTCATCTGCCCTGCGTGCATCTTCCGACGGAACTTCTTCGGCATCTGCTTCTCTGCCCAGCGGCAAAGGCACCACCAGCGTGCTGCCGGATAAAGACCTTGGCGGGCACATATTAGAAACCGATATTTCACATACCGGTGAGGAGCAGGACGGCATCCGGGTAAAAGATTCCAATAAAAATCATCCCCTGAATGTTGCATCTGTACTGAAAGAGCGTCCACCGCTGCATATTAAAGTGGACGGAACCCCTATGGTGCTGATTTACCACACCCATACCACCGAAGCTTTTGCCGGTGTTACCCGTACTCGTGACCCCTCCCGCAGCGTTGTCGCCGTTGGGGATGCGATTACACGAAGTCTGAAAGCCGCCGGATTCGGCGTTATCCATGATACAACGATCCATGACGACCCCGCATTTAACGGCAGCTATACCCGCAGCGCACAGACGATTTCCCGCAATCTTGCCAAGTATCCGTCCATTCAGGTGACACTGGATGTTCACCGTGATACCATGACTTCTGAAAGCGGCACCCGCTATAAACCCACGTTGCTGGTCAATGGTAAACGGGCATGCCAGATTATGGTCATCGCCGGCTGTGATGATGACGGTTCCCTCGGCTTTCCGAATTGGGAGCAAAATCTCCGGTGGGCCGTCCGTATCCAGAAGGGCGCCGCTGAGATGTATCCAAATCTGATGCGCCCTCTCGATTTCGGCCCTACCCGCTATAATGAACAGATGACACCCGGTTCTTTGCTTGCGGAGTTTGGCACAGAAGTAAACACTCTGGACGAAGCGGTTTATTCCGGCTCTCTGTTCGGACAGATTATGGCAAATCAGCTCAAAGCGCTCGCTTCCAAATGATATTCAGCAGTCAACCAGTTGCTCATAAACTTCTGGTTCCAAACTGGGATTCAGCGCACAGTTTAAGGACAGTGCCAACAGATGCGCCGCCCGCACCACCAGCGTGTCTATTTCACGCGGTGTCACCATCATGCGAGAGGCACCCTCCACCTCTTGTGCACACAAATCGCTGCAAAGGGTTGCCGCGTCCACAACCGTCGGTACACCCAGTCCGATGACCGGCACACCCAGTGTGTTTTCACACAAGGAGGGCCGGTTATTTCCGACCCCGGCACCCGGAGAGATGCCTCCGTCGCTTATCTGCACGGTTTTGCCAAGCCGGTGCAGCCGGCCTGCCGCCATTGCATCCACAGCCACCACAGCCGCCGGGTGCAGTTCCGCAATCAGTGCGTGCAGCATTTCCGCGGTTTCCACCCCGGTTGTGCCCAGTACCCCCGGCTTTGCCACGGAAACACTGCGCAGCCCGCCAAGCCCGATCTCTGCCGCCACTTTGCCACGCACATGGCGGGTGGCCAGTATCCGGTCAGCACACAAAGGCCCCAGCGCGTCCGGCGTGACCTGCGGATTTCCAAGCCCCGCCACCAGCACTTCCCCTTCTTTGGGCAGCAGTGCCTCCAGCTCCTGTGTCAGCAGTGCCCGCAGTTTGCCATCTCCGTCTATCGTTCCGGTAATCTGCGGTGCTTCCACGGTGATGTAGTGAACGCCATTCTCCTGCATCCGGCTGACCTGCATCCCGTTGACTGTGCCCTTTCTGGCTTTTGCTCCGGCCCGCTCCAGCGCAAGGTCAGTTCTGTATCCCATAGTCGCTCCTCTTTTCCGCTGAATTCTCTGTTTTTGTCCCTGTTAATCAGTATAACCAAAATATTTTTTGAAAACCCTTGCATTTTTCGCGTGAAAATGATAACATAATTAGTATGTGACGACTATCGTAAAGGAGGTGTGACCATGCCAAATATCAAATCCGCTAAAAAGCGCGTGAAGGTCATCGCTACCAAAGCCGCACAGAACAAAGCGATTAATTCCGGTCTGAAGACCGATATCAAAAAAGCGAACATCGCCATCGAGTCCGGTGATGCCAACAAAGCTGAAGCTGTTCGCGTTGCCGTTAAGACAATCGATCAGGCTACCGCTAAGGGTATCCTCAAGAAGAACGCCGCTGCCAGAAAGAAGAGCACACTTGCTCATAAGCTGAATGCAGCTGGTTGATTTTTCGCCTTCAAAAACGCAAAGCAGGGTATTTGCCCTGCTTTTTTCTTTTCCTGCGGTCCCTTTTCCCTGAAGCTTGACTTTTCGGTGCAAAATGGGTATGATATTGCTATAGGGTCGATTTTGGAACGGAGGTTCTTGATTGTGAAAAAAAGCAGTAAATTTACCGTGTTTCTCTCTGTGATTTCCGCTTTGGCAGCAATCGCTGCAGCAATTATCGCAGCTACTCTTTACGTTGAAAAAAAGCGTAAAGATGAGGAAGAACTGGAGCATTATCTCGATTGCTCCATTCAGTGACCGTTCTACCAGGCAGAAACAGTTCGGGCGGGCCTCTGTGTGAGGTCCGCCCGTTTTCTGTCCTTTGTCAGCTTTTGTCTTTCGGTTTTGCCAGCAACGCCGCCACATAGCCAAAACCCACCGCCGCGGCCACACCGGCGGCACCGGCAGTCAGACCCCCGGTGAAAATGCCAACCGCACCCTGCTTTTGGATGGCCATTTTAGTCCCTGCCGCCAGCAGAGAACCAAATCCGGTCAGCGGCACTGTTGCACCTGCTCCTCCCCAGTCAATCAGCGGCTGATAAATGCCAAGACCGCCCAGCACAACTCCCGCTGTGACAAAGGTCACAAGAATTCTCGCTGGCGTCAGTTTGGTCAGGTCCATCAGCAGCTGGCCAACCACACAGATAATGCCGCCCAAGAGAAATGCACGCAGAATGTCCAAGTCATGTCACCTCAGTTTTACTTATTCTCCATGAAACTCATTTTTTCCTTCCTCGGCATTTTTATACATTCGCCGCCGCTATGCAAAAAAGCTGCAGCAGCCCTTGACTTTGCTTTTTCACCTGCGTTACTATAAGAGAAATATATTTTTGCACATTGTTTCGACAAGGAATGGAGGTTCCTCATTGACCAAAGATTTGACACACGGCAGCCCTGCCAAGCTTATTTTCTTTTTCACCATTCCGCTGCTGATTGGCAATTTGTTTCAACAATTTTACAGCATGGCGGATACCCTGATTGTCGGGCGCACTTTGGGTGTAAAAGCACTGGCAGCAGTTGGATGCACCGGCGGAATTTCCTTTTTGATTCTCGGCTTCGCACAGGGTGTGACCGCCGGGCTATCCATTATCACGGCACAGCGCTTCGGTGCCGGTGATGATGATGGTGTCCGGCGCAGCTTCACCACCAGCATCCTTGTTTCCGCCATCACCACTGTCGTGCTCACGGCTGTAAGTGTACCGCTCACACACAATATTTTGCGCTGGCTTGACACTCCCGCGGAAATTGAGGAGCAGGCATATTCCTACATCGTTGTCATTCTCATCGGCATTTTTGCCTCCATGCTCTTTAACCTGCTCTCCAATGTGCTGCGTGCACTGGGTGACAGCCGCACACCCCTTATCTTTTTGATTATCGCCTGCCTAATCAACATTGTTCTGGATTTCGTGTGCATTTTGGTTTTTCACATGGGAACTGCCGGTGCCGGATTTGCCACCGTGCTGGCGCAGGTCATTTCCTGCCTGTGCTGCCTGTGGTTTATCGCAAAAAAGTTTCCCATCCTGCATCTGCACCGTGCGGACTGGAGAATCACCGCACAAGACATCTCGGCTCATTCGCGGATAGCTTTTCCCATGGGATTTCAGAGCAGTATTATTGCCATCGGCACCTTGATTCTGCAGGTTGCGCTGAATGGTCTCGGCTCCAATGCAGTCGCTGCTTACACGGCTGCCAGCAAAGTGGATCAGCTTGCCATCATGGGTATGATGTCCTTTGGCATGACAATGGCAACTTATACGGCACAGAATTACGGTGCTGGAAAATTCGACCGCATTCGGAAAGGTGTTAAACAGTGTTTGCTGATTTCTGTCGCTCTGAGTGTTATTATGGCGTTTGTCAACATTGTATTCGGCAAATATCTGGTGAACCTCTTTGTGGAGGATGCCTCCAGTGTCATTGGCCTCGCGCAGGTATATCTGGTCATTAACAGCAGTTGCTATTTCATTTTGGCTGTCTTGTTTGTCATCCGCTATACCCTGCAGGGCCTTGGCAAAAGTTTTGTGCCGACCTTGGCCGGTGTCATGGAGCTGATCATGCGCTCGATTGCAGCGCTGCTTCTGGTTGCGCCATTTGGATTTGCCGGTGTCTCTTCCGCCAATCCGCTTGCATGGCTAGGCAGTGCTGTGCCGCTGTGCATTGCCTATGTGTTTATTCTGCGCCGAATGCCGGCTGGAGATACCCCGCCTGCTGAAGAAGCACCACTACCCGATTGTGTCCAAAAATAACCAAACAAACAGAAATGCACCGAACGGCAGAGAAGTTATCTGCTTTTCGGTGCATTTTTTATGTGCGGTAACTTTACCATCCTTAATGGTTCACAGACACAAGGATGCTTCAAAATGATTGTCTTCACATTCCTCCGCATTAAACCACGCTAACCGGAATTTCAGTTCCGGATGAGATATTCCTCTGCCTCCGCAATCTCCACTTCCATTGCTCGATGTCCCGGTGCGCCTATCGTATTCCGTTTTTCGACACAAGTTTTTAAACTGATTGCATCATAAACGTCCTTTTCAAAAACCGGGCTGAACTGATGGTATTCCTCCAAAGTGAGGTCATCCAGTGCTTTCCCGTGCGAAATACCATACAGCACAAGCTGACCAACAATTCCATGCGCATCCCGGAAAGGCACACCGTGATTCACCAGATAGTCCGCCGCATCGGTCGCGTTGGTAAAGCCGTGCTTCGCGCTCTCCTCCATACGCGGTTTGCAGAACTTCATGGTGCGCAGCATTCCGCCGAACAGCCGTACACAGCCTTTCACTGTGTCAATCGCGTCAAAAGTCAGTTCCTTGTCCTCTTGCATATCCTTATCATAAGCAAGTGGAATTCCCTTCATGGTGGTCAGCATAGACATCAGCGCACCATAGACACGGCCGGTCTTGCCGCGCACCAGTTCCGCAATATCCGGATTTTTCTTCTGCGGCATAATGCTGCTGCCGGTGCTGTAGGCATCGTCGATTTCCACAAAGCGATATTCATTGGAGTTCCAGAGAATGATTTCCTCTGAAAAGCGGCTCAGATGCATCATAATGATGGACAATGCGGAAAGCAGCTCTATCACATAATCCCGGTCAGAAACCGAATCCATGCTGTTGCGCGTCGGCCCATGAAATCCAAGCTGCTTGGCTGTGCTGGCACGGTCAAGCGGATAGGTTGTGCCTGCCAATGCGCCGCTGCCCAGCGGACACAAATTCAGCCGCGCCTTGACATCTGCAAGTCTGCTTCTATCACGGCGAAACATCTCAAAATAAGCCCCCAAATGATGTGCTAACGTGGTCGGTTGCGCTTTCTGCAGATGCGTAAATCCGGGCATAATCGTATCGATGTGTTCCTTCATCTTTTCCAGCAGTATCTGCAGCAGTTCCTTTAATTCCTCATCAATGTTCCCGATTTCTTCCCTCACATAAAGTTTCATGTCCAGCGCCACCTGGTCATTTCTGCTGCGTCCGGTGTGCAGCTTTTTACCGATGTCGCCAATGCGTTCAATCAGGTTGGCCTCCACAAAGCTGTGTACGTCTTCATATTGTTCTGTGATTTTCAGTTTTCCGCTCTGTGTATCCGCCAGAATTTCTTTCAGTCCCTGCAAGATGGCATCCCGCTCATGCGGTGTCAGGATTCCCTGTGCTGCCAGCATCTTTGCGTGCGCACAGCTGCCTGCAATATCTTGTGTCAACAGCCGCTGGTCAAAGGAAATCGATGCATTAAACGCATACGCGAGTTTGTCCGTCTGTTTGGTGAATCTGCCGCCCCATAATTGTGCCATGATTTGCCCTGCTTTCCCATTTAAGATTGAATAATTTTTCATTTTATCAGTATATAATGAATTTTTATACTGTCAGTGTAACATAATTCTACGCAAAATGCAATCGCGCGTATCTGCTTTTCTATAAAAAAATACCGCCGCCGCATTTCAAGCCGACAGTAGTATTTTCCCCGGTTTTTCACCGAAATTGATTCTTATTTCACAGCTTTGATGCCGGTTACCATATCGTCATAAGCGGTGCTGCTAATGAGGCCGCAGCCAATGCCGTCCGCCTTTACAAAATATCTTCTGTCACTGACTTTATAGAACTGATACACATGGCGGATTTTTGTGTCATATCCAGTCATGGTCAGTGTTGCCGCGGGTTCTCCGGCGGGAGTTTCACTGCTGTCTTCCAGAATTTTCAGATTCAGCAGTTTTGTAAAGAACTGTGCATAATTGCTCTCATTAGAAATTTTCTTTCCGTTCACTGCCGTTGAATAGGTATAAGCTGCCACATCCTCTGTGGAAGAACTTTCATTCTTGGTGCGGGAAACAGAAATGTTGTAGTTTATGCCGTTTCCCTGCAACATAAGATTGGAAATATCCGTCTGCGTGTTGGCAATCAGGCTAAGCTGCTGCAAGTCAAAAGCTTTCTCTGTCAGCCACGGCAGAGCGGTTGACTCTACCAAACAGACTTTGTTGCCGCCCTTTAGCATTGCATAATAAGATACGTCTGAGGAACTGCTACTTTCGCTTTGGGAAGAAACACTGCCCGTTTTCTGGCTACCAACCAATAGTGTTGCCGTGCCGCTCTTGGCGGTATAGGTCAATTCGGCTGCCGGTGATGCCAACCCAAAAGTCTTGAGCTGCTGTTCCGTCGGATGTACTGCTTCCACACTGGTTCCACTCAAAGAAGTCAGCGTTCCCGCCAGTGTGCTCACCTTTTCGCTGTCTGCCGCGCGTCCGTTCACCGTCCACGCCTGACCGGAACGGGCAAGTGCAATCGTACCAGCCGCATCCTTTACGTCAATTTTTGTAAACATATTCGCGGCGGCCGTGCTGCTGGAGGAGGCAGATGTGTTGTCTGCCGTGCCAGACAGGCTAATGAGCCGCGGTGACACATAAGCATTGGTACCTTTCAGCAAAGCATCCGCGACCGTTGCTGTGTAAATATTGTCGCTGCCGCTCATTTTAATGTAACGGGAAGAAGCATCCAGCGCCGTCACGTTCCCTATCAGCACTGTCACTTTGGAGCCGTCTGTAAATGTGCTGGTAAACTGCGTCGCCGGTTTCTGCAGGCCGTAGTCCGACAGGGACGCCGCCGCACCGATATTTTTCAGTGCTGATAAATTATAGCCTTCCTGTGCTGCGGTACCTGCGGTTGCCGTGTCAATTTCTATGCCGTTCAGTTCCCGCACTTTAAAAACCGTCTTAGCTGCCGCCGCTGAGGAAGTCGAACCGGATGCCGCGGACGATGTTTTCGATGCCGCCGCAGCGGACACTGCTTTTGCGGTTGCCGCCTTGTCCGGTTCAATGGTATAAGTCCCTGCCGCATTTGTAACTGTCATGCTGACCAAGTCGCTGTCCTTGTGACTATACAGCACCGTGGTCTGCAGGCTGGAGCCGGAGGAACTGCTGCCGCCGCTGGAAGGAGCAAAATGCAGGCCCAGCAGGACGGCTGTCAGTCCTGCCACGCATACCAGCAGAATGATAAGTGTCCTTTTGGGATTTTTCATCAGAGCTTCCTCCTCTGTCTGTAAACGACTATGCCGATAATGAAACATACAAGCGGCAGGATGATGGTGAACACACCCAAACCAAGCATTATGCCGGACGCACTGGAAAGAGAAATATCCATCGTGTTGGTCTGCACCGGCGTGATGGTCACACCCGTGCTGTTATTGCCGGTAATGTACCTGGCAAGGTCAGCGCTCCAAGAACCGTTGCTGTAGGAATTGGTATTGATAATGCCGTCTGCAAAGAACATGGAACTTCCGCAGACCACCACACTTGCATTTGCCTGGTTGCTGCCGGAAGTAACTGCCTTGCGGCTAAGAGCAGCAATGACAGATGCCGCTTTGGCTTTGCCGTCCGCAGCAGTGTTGTTATCCTTTGGACTGACCGTGTAGGCAGAATTATTGGTCTTTATCAGGGCATTCACAGTGACACCGCTAACGGAAGTGGAGAGGGTCATCGTCTGTGCGACTGGTGTCAGCAATGTCTGATAGGAAGAATTTTTGTTCAGAGTGACATCCGTTCCTGCCTGCGCAAACAGATAGGCCGGCTGCTGCATGGCATATTTGCTTGCGTCAGATTCCAGCGCAACCTTATTCTCCAGTGTAATGCCCCATTCTTTCAGAAATGCGGAAAGTTTGGGAATCTGAGCCGGGTCAATAATCTGCGTGGAAACGAGTAGGCCGCGATCTTTCATGTTTTTGGTGGAAGAAAGATATTCGTCAAGTTTCTTAATTTCCGCGTCTGTATAGTCGGTCTTTGGTGCACCGATAAAAATAAGCTGTGTGTTATCCGGAACTTTATCGGTCATCAGATTAAAGTCCTTAGATTCAAAATTGTTGCTGGAATACAGCTTCTTAATCGGCTCTGACGGAAGCTGTGACTCATGGCCGGTATCAAAAGCAACAATCGGCCGGTTTTCAGAGTTCGCGTTGCTGATGCCTGATGCCAGCGCATCACCGACCTGTGTGTAAACCTGCTGAGCACCTGACTGGCTGTCCTGCTGCACATTAAACAGGTCTGTGTATTTGACAACATAGTCCCGTGCGCTGGTCTTGACCACCACATCGCCGGAAACCAAGTCGTCCTTGGAATATTTGCTTGCAAAAGTCGGGTCTTTGTCGAGGTCTTTATAGGATACGGTAATTTTGTGGTTGCGCTCCGCCATCTTTCCAGCAATCACGCCCACCTGGCTGTACTTGATATTGTAAGAGGAGAGGATCTGGTTATTGCGCACCTGCTCTTCCGTACCAATGATGATGAGGTTGGTGTCCTTGTTCACCCCATCGACTACTTTTTTCACACTGTCGCTCAAAGAGTTCATTCCGCCGGTGGTCAGGTCAGCATTCATACTCGGAAACTTGGAGCTGAGCATGGAAAAGACCACATTGACCAGCACCAGCAGCACCAGACCCAGTACCGTAATGGTTCTGGCGGCGGCGCCATGACGGAATTTTTGAGAGTGTATCCGTTCCTTGAGCGGCTTTTTATCGTTTTTTTGTTCCTTCTTGGCGGTTTTTCTTGCCTGCTGGCGCTCTAGCTCCGCTTGCTCAGCCGCCTGCTTCTCTTTGTCCTTCACATATTCGGATTTGCCCAGTTCTGTTGGTTTGTCGGGACGTTTATTCATCTTGTTATCCTCCATCCTGCAGCACCTCCTCAGTTCCAGCGGCGGCTCTCTAACCGCCGGCTGGTCAGAAACAGCATTGCCGCTGTGATAGATACAAAGAACACCACTGCGGGAATGTCAAAAATTCCGGAAGTGAACTGCTTGTAGCGGGTGGAAAAAGAAATCCACGACACGATTTTGGAGAGCACCGCGTTGTTGACCGCCGTGGCAATCGAATCAATCACCATCAGGAAAATGGAAATACCTAAGCTGCCAATGGCGGCAACGATTGGATTTTCCGTCAGAGAAGATACGAAAATTCCGATTGCTGTCATCGCCATGCCAAAGAACAGTGCACCCAGATAGTCGCCGAAAATCATGCCCCAGTTTGGCTTTCCCACAAAGGTCAGCACCACAGATGGTATCAGGGAAAGTGTCATGGCAACAGCATAAACACAGAAAGAGCCGATAAACTTTCCGCCCACAATGCCGATGGTGCTGACTGGTGCCGTGAGCAGTGCCTGGTCGGTTTTGCTGCGGCGCTCCTCGCTCAGGGTACGCATCGTCAGAATCGGAATAACCAGCATGCACCACACGAACATATTGCTGTAAACATAAGAAATATTAGACGAGCTACCGGAAAGGAACACCTGTGTATAGAAAAATCCAAACAGCGCCATCAGCACACCGATGCACACATAGGCTACCGGTGAATGGAAATACTGTCTCAGTTCTTTTTTTGCAACTGCACCCATCTCAGTTTTCCTCCTTCACACTGGCCTGTGCGTCTGTTTCCGGGGATTTTTCCGCTTCTGCCTTTGGCTCGCGGGAAAGTTCATCGTCCGTCTGCGGCTTTGTCAGCCCCACCGCGCTGGCAATAACCTTGCGCGTGTCTTTCTTGTCATGCCCTTGGTCAGAAGCCATGCGGTCATCCACAGTGCCGCTGGTCAGGCGCAGGAAGATGTCCTCCAGCGTGTTGTGTCTGCCGGACATGGACAGCAGCGTCCAGTCATTGTCTTTGCACATCTGGAACACTTCTCTGCGGGCATCCGCCTTCTCGTCCAGTGAAAATTCCCAGACACCCGGCTCTGCCTCTGCCATCAGCTCGCCGCTCCCCACATGGGGCAGTGCTTTCAGCGTGCCGGCCACTTTTTCCTTCGGCCCCTCAATCTCCACCAGCAGGCGCGGCTGCTCCACTGTTTTCGCCAGTTCTTCCTGGGTGCCGTCCGCCACAACTCTGCCGTTATTAATAATAATGATACGTCCGCAGGTGACCTCGATCTCCTGCAGAATATGGGAGGAAAGAATGACCGTGTGGGTTTTGCCCAGCGTTTTAATCAGATTGCGTATCTCAATAATCTGTTTGGGGTCCAGACCAACTGTCGGTTCATCCAGAATGAGCACCGGCGGGTCGCCCAGCAGTGCCTGTGCCAGACCAACACGCTGCCGGTAACCTTTGGAGAGGTTGCCAATCAGGCGGGTGTAGACATGGTCAATTCCTGTTCTGCGGCAAATCTGCCCGATATGTTCCTTCTTGGATTTCTTAACTTTTTTCAGGTCATACATAAAGCCGAGATATTCCTCAACTGTCATGTCCATATAAAGCGGGGGCAGTTCCGGGAGATAGCCAATGCTCTTTTTGGCCGCATCGGCATCATCCAGTATGTCGTGCCCCTCCACGTTCACCGTGCCGCTGGTTGCAGAAAGGTAGCCTGTAATAATGTTCATGGTTGTGGATTTGCCTGCGCCGTTCGGCCCAAGGAAACCGACAACGCCACTGCCCTCCACCGAGAAGCTCACATCGACTAAGGCCGTGTTCGGGCCGTAACGCTTTGTGAGGTGGCTGACTTCAATCATCTGTTCCAACTCCTTTATTCTTTCTCCCCGCCTATGCAGACAAGGAATCTGCGGGTTTTCTACAGTCTGAGTTTCAGTATACTGGCTCTTTCTGAACTTTATGTGAAGTTCCGAGCAGTTTCGGATAAAAAAGCCGGCCGCAGACGCAGCAGATTTTTCTCCTTTAAATTTTCACACTTTACTTGACGGAAACAGAGGTTCCGTATAGAATAATAGAAATACATAAAATCTCATACTGCATCCAGCCGGACACCGGTGTTTGCTGCCCATCTTCCGGCCGATATTTTTACTTTGGAGGAATCTGTCATGGCTGTCATTAAACCATTCCGTGCACTGCGCTATACTGAGAAAGCCGGTGATATTGCAAAACTCACCTGCCCACCTTATGATATCATAAGCGAAAGTGAGCGTGCCGCATACCTTGCCGAAAATCCTTATAATGTTATCCGGCTGGAGCTTCCCCGCGGTGAGAACCCCTATGAACAGGCCGGTGAAACCCTGAAAGAGTGGGAGCAGACGGACATTCTTCGCCAGGACACCCAGCCCGGCATCTATATTTATGAAGAAGAATTTACTGCCTTTGGCCAAACCAAAAAGCTGAAGGGCATTATCTGCCGTGTCAAGCTGGAACCATTTGAAAACGGTGTGATTTTGCCGCATGAGGAAACCCTCAGTAAGGCAAAGAAAGACCGCTTCAGCCTGATGCAGACAACTTTCTGTAATTTCAGCCAAATTTATTCGTTATATATAGATGAAAAGCATACCACACGTTCCCGCATTGACGCTCTGAGCAAAGATACTCCGCGCTATGAATTTTCCGATGGTGCTGTCACCCACCGGATGTGGATTGTCAATGATCCCGTCGCCATTGCGGCTTTCTGTGAAGATTTTGCCGCGCGCCGACTGTATATCGCGGACGGACATCACCGCTATGAAACGGCACTGAATTTCCGCAATCACTGCCGGGATGAGGGTATTATCTCCAGTGAACCGGATTACTGCATGATGATGCTGGTGGATATGGAAGACCCCGGACTGGTCGTTTTCCCAACACACCGTCTGGTGCATGGCCTGCAAAACTTTAGCCGTGATTCCCTGCTGGACGGTTGCCGTGACAATTTTACCGTCACACATCAGACCGGCACCGATACCATTCAGTCAGTTCTCGACAAATGCTATGCCGCCGGAGAGAAAGCATTTGCCTGCTACTGCGGCGGAGCAGACTGGGATTTGCTCGTGCTGAAAAATCCCGCTGTTATGAAACAAGTTCTGCCGGATAAATCTGCCGCCAGCCAGGGACTGGATGTTTCCGTTTTGCATTCTCTGGTGCTGGAAAAAGTGCTTGGCATTGACAAGGAAAACATGGCGCAGCAGATAAACCTCTCCTATACCCGCGCTTTCACCGAAGCAGTCTCCAGTGTGCAGGATGGGAACAGCCAGTGTGCATTTTTGATGAATCCAACCCGTGTGCATGAAATTCGTGACGTTGCCTCCGCCGGAGAAAAGATGCCGCAGAAATCTACTTATTTTTATCCGAAGCTCATTACCGGGCTCGCCATGAACCAGATGAATATTCTCCGTTAATTCCGTATATTCCACATATTTTTTAACAGTTGTCATGCACCCTGCATAATCTTTTTTCAACACATTGGAATGTTTTTGGATTTAAATCATTAAAATATAAAATCCTATTGACGGATTGTCCATTTCAGAATATAATGTTTAGAAATATGCAGGAACTGCCTGTGTGAAAATTCATTTTTAATGAAAAAAAGGGGAGGCGTCTACTTTGGCACGCGGCGCTGAAATCATGGTAAAGTGCCTGGAAAATGAGGATGTCCGCCTCATTTTTGGCTATCCGGGCGCTGCCATCTGTCCGTTTTATGATTGTTTGACCACATCCAGCGTACACCACATTCTGGTGCGGGAGGAGCAAAATGCCGCGCATATGGCAAGCGGCTATGCACGTTCCTGCGGAAAAGCGGGTGTCTGCGTTGTGACTTCCGGTCCCGGCGCAACCAATTTGATTACCGGCATTGCGACCGCTTATATGGATTCCGTGCCGCTGGTGATTATTTCCGGTCAGGTCAACTCGTGGCTGCTGGGCCGTGACGTTTTTCAGGAAGCCGACATCACCGGCGCCTGCGAAAGTTTCACAAAGCACAGTTATTTAGTCAAAGACGCCGCCGATCTGCCGCGAATTTTTAAAGAAGCGTTTCATATTGCCACCACCGGTCGGCCCGGCCCTGTGCTCATTGACGTGCCCACGGATATTCAGAATCAGGAAGTTCAATCCTGGACATATCCGGAAAAAGCAGAGATACGCGGCTACAAGCCCCGCACGCAGGGACACGCCCTGCAGATAAAAAAAGCACTGAAGGCAATCGAAGAAGCCGAGCGACCGATTATCTGCTGCGGCGGCGGTGTGGTATTGGCAAATGCCCGTGACGAAATGATTGCGTTCGCCCGGAAAAGTGGAATCCCGGTCTGTGCCACCATGATGGGTATTGGCGTCATGCCGATGGACAGCGATTATTATATGGGCATGATTGGAATGCACGGCCGCACCAGCGCGAATCTGACCATGCAGCAAGCAGACCTCGTCTTGCTGTGTGGTGCGCGTGTGGGTGACCGAGCCGTTTCCGCTCCGCAGCAGATTGCGGAAAAGGCGAAAATCATTCACATCGATGTTGATCCGGCGGAAATCGGCAAAAATATGCCGGTGGATATTCCCATTGTTGGCGATGTGCGTCTGGTGCTGAAAAACCTGACGGAACAGGTCACCGATACCGTCCCTGCCGCATGGAAGCAGAAAGTGCTGGAGTATAAAAATCAGTTTCCGCCGCGCGGCACTCCCCGTGACGACTTTGTGGAACCGCGTGTGTTCATTCGTGACCTCTCCGCCATGATGGAGGAAGATGCTATTCTGGTTGCCGATGTCGGTCAGAATCAAATCTGGGCGGCACGCAATTTCAACGTGAAGGAAGGACGTTTCCTCACCAGCGGCGGTCTGGGCACGATGGGTTATTCCATACCGGCTGCCATTGGCGCAAAAATGGCCAAACCGAAGCGGCAGGTAGTGGCGGTGTGCGGAGACGGTTCCTTCCAGATGGCCATGTGCGAGCTTGGCACGCTGGTGCAAACCGGCGTGGATATAAAAATCATCATCATGCAAAACGGCACACTTGGCATGGTGAAGGAATTTCAGGACAAGCTGTATGACGGCCGCCATATCGGCACTTCCCTGCACAACGGGGAACCTGACTTTGTCAAGTTGGCAGACAGCTATGGCATTCCCGCTTCCCTTTCCCTCTCCAATGCAGAAGCAAAAGAGCAGGCAAAGCGAATGCTGCACCAAAAAGGTCCGTATATTCTTGTTTGCAGAGTGGACCCATCCACTCCCACCATTTAGGGGGCGGCAGTATGCAGCATACATTATCGGTCTTAGTCGAAAACCAGCCCGGCATTCTTTCCAAAGTTGCCAGTCTGTTTTCCCGCCGCGGTTTCAACATTGATTCCCTTGCTGTCGGTGTGACGGAGGATATTTCTGTTTCCCGCATCACTATTGTGGTGGACGGCGATGAGCACACCGTTGAGCAGGTGGAAAAGCAGCTTAACAAACTCATTCAAGTTATTAAAGTCCGCGTGCTGCAGCCGGACAGCTTCATTTCCCGCGAGCTGTCCCTCATCAAAGTAAACTGCCACACACAGGACCGCAGTGACGTGATGAAAATTGCCGAGCTGATGCAGGCACGCATTGTGGATGTCACCACCACCTGCCTGACACTGGAGTTTTGCGACACAGATGAACGCACAGAAACGCTGATTGCGCTGCTGCGGCCTTTCGGTTTCAAGGAGATTGTCCGCGCCGGTGCTATTGCCATTGAAAAAGGCAACCACATCGCTTCCTCCCGCCGCGGTCAGAGTTCCGAGTGACAAAAAATTGCACCTTTTTTGTAAAAGTGTAAAGTAAGTTACAGTTTATTATTTTTACTTCTCATATAATAGAATCCAATTCATCAACACGTCGACCTAACTCTTTCCAGAGCTTCTTCTTCGAGAGGAGCGCCCGGCTGGTGGGGGCGAGTCTTGGCTGGATTGCTCCAAGAGTTCCGCAATATATTATTCTCTTACATAAAAGTAAGATAAGGAGGAACAGAACTATGCCAAAAATCTATTACGATGCAGACTGTGACATCAACGTACTGAAAGGAAAGACTGTGGCTGTCATTGGCTTCGGCAGCCAGGGGCACGCACATGCCCTGAACCTTCGCGACAGCGGTGTCAATGTCATCGTTGGCCTTTACAAAGGCAGCAAGCGCTGGGAGCACGCGGAGAAAGACATGGGCTTTAAGGTCATGACCACCGCAGAGGCAACCAAGGCAGCGGACATTATCATGGTGCTGGCCCCTGATGAAAAGCAGGCCGATATTTACAGAAACGACATTGAACCCAACCTGACCGCCGGCAAAGCACTCGCATTCGCACATGGCTTCAACATTCATTTCGGCCAGATTAAGCCGCCGAAAGATATCGATGTTTTCATGATTGCACCAAAAGCTCCGGGCCACACTGTCCGCAGTGAATTTGTTGAAGGCAAAGGCACGCCGGCTCTGGTCGCTGTGTATCAGGATGCAACCGGACACTGCCAGGAAATCGCTCTGGCTTATGGTGCCGGTCTGGGTGCAGCACGCGCTGCCTTGATGGAAACCACTTTCCGCATTGAAACAGAGACTGACCTCTTTGGTGAGCAGGCTGTGCTGTGCGGCGGCGTCACTGCCCTGATGCAGGCTGGTTTTGAAACTCTGGTTGAAGCTGGCTATCCGCCGGAGAATGCTTACTTTGAGTGCATCCATGAGATGAAACTGATTGTTGACCTGATTTACACCGGCGGCTTCAGCTTCATGCGCTACTCCATTTCCGATACTGCTGAGTATGGCGATTATGAAGTCGGCAAGCGCATCATCACCCCGGCTGTCAAGGCTGAGATGAAGAAAGTCCTCGATGAGATTCAGGACGGCACTTTTGCCACCAACTGGATTGCAGAGAACAAGAACGGCCGCTGCCACTTCAATGCCTGCCGTCAGCTTCATTCCGAGCATCAGCTTGAGAAGGTCGGCGCTGAGCTGCGCAAGATGTATTCCTGGAACAAGGACAACAAAAAATACGCAGACTGATTTTTTCAGTTATGCTGACAGGGCTTGCCGTTTCTAATACGGCAAGCCCTTTTTTATTTGCGGCATTGCATCTTTTTCACTTTTCGTGTAAAATATTTAGAGAATATCTTCGCGTCCTTTGTGTTCACTGACTTGAAAGGGGAAATCATATGTACTGGCAGCGCTCAATTCTGAAGGAAAACGGCAAAGTTTCCCTCAATAACTGCTACTGGCTCAGTTTTGCAGTATCTTTCGTCGCCGCAATGCTTGCGGGAGGAATTATTTCTATCATTCACTCCATTTATTCCATCTCCATCTTTGGCAATTCTCTGTTTAATTATCAGCGTTTTTTAGCTTTTTTCCGCAACTATGGCTATAACCCTTACGATGATTCCGAACTTTTTAATTTTTCAATCCCATATTTTATCAATCTGTTGGGGCAAATGTTTGGGCTTCTCCTGCTAACTACGCTGCTCAGCATTTTCATCGGAGCAGCCATGCGTGTCGGTTCCTGCCGCTATTATGTGCATAAGCGCTTTAATGACACCCGCTTCAGCAATCTGTTTAGCGGCTTTCAGCAAAACTGGATAAACACCGTCGGCGTTACCTTTGTCACTGACCTTTTCTGTGTATTGTGGGGGCTGCTGTTCATCATTCCCGGCATTGTAAAGCACTATCAATATTATTATGTCGACTTTCTGTTGGCAGACAACCCAAATCTTTCCGGCTCCCGCGCTCGGCAGCTCAGCCGGATGCTCAGTAACCAAGAAAAGGGCCGGCTCTTTGTTTTTGACCTGTCTTTCTTCTGGTGGTACGTTCTGGTCGGCATTACTTCTCCTCTCACCCTGGGGCTAAGCTACACGTTCCTTGCCCCGTATCTGGCCAGTTCCCGTGCGGAATTATATATTTTTGTGCGTGACCGTGCCATCAACTCCGGCGCGCTGGATGCTGCGGAACTGGGCTTATTCCCTCAGCAGACACCACCCGTCTGCTGAGAAGTTTTCTGCACGGAAGAATTTACTATGAACCGGGAGGCAGGCAATTTGAAACTGCTGTATCTGACTTTTCAAGAAGATTCTGTACTTTATGCAGGTGTTGTGAAGAAAATCCGAGGGCAGTCCGCGGCATTTTCAAAGCTTGGCTTCCATGTGACTTACTCCCTGTGGAACGGAAATGATTTCCGCTTTTACGGCAGCAATCCCAGTACGATTCCCATCAGTGCAGAGCATGGCAGGATGAAGCGCTTTTATGAAATAGCGGCCGAACATCTCCGCCACCATGCTTATAATGTGCTGTATGTTCGGTTGGATATGATAGATTTTGGCGTGATCCGCCTGTTTCGTACTGCACATGCATCCGGTGTTCAAAAAATCATCGTGGAAATACCAAATTATCCCTATCTGGACACCTATCGGAATTCCAGCCGTTTCATTGAAAACAAAGCAAAGCGTCTGATTTCCACCGCAAAAGTTAACCTGCGCGCCATGCAGGACGAACTTGCCGGACCAAAGCTACAGGGATTATGTGACGCTGTTATTCTCTTTGGAGATAATGCCAGCTCTTTCTATGGAGTAAAAGCCATGAATGCTACCAATGGCATTGACTGTGCTGCGCTGTCAGCTGTGCCTTGGCCAAAAAGCGGTTCCGTCATACAGATTATCGGTGTGGCCGGAACGCTCTGGTGGCAAGCTTATGACCGTGTGCTTCATGGGATGCAGCAGTATTATCAGACACATCCGCAGCCGGAATTCGACTTCCACTTCACTTTGGTGGGTGGAGATGCCAAAGAAATGCCAGATTTTCGCAAAACGATTGCGGAACTTGGCCTGCAGAACCGGGTGGATCTGCCCGGCTTTCAGACCGGTGATGAGCTGCAGCGTTTCTATGACCGCTCGGATGTTGGCATCTCCTCGCTTGGCTGTTTTCGGCGCGGTATCACCCGCTGTTCCTCTTTAAAAGCGCGGGAATATGCAGCAGTAGGACTGCCGTTCCTGTATGCCTATGATGACGAATCTCTGCGTGGTGACGCGGCATGGGCACTGCGTGTGCCAAATGATGACACACCGGTGAATATGGAACAGCTTGCTCAATTTGTGCAGACCTGTCGTCGTGACCCGCGCATTGTCATTGAGGAGCGGGAATTTGCTGAGGAAACTTATGACTGGACAGCTATCCTGCATGATTTTCTAATATTTTCCGGATTTGAATTTCCGCCACTCTCCAGCCAACCGTAACGATTAAAAAACAGCCGCAGTTAAAATCCGCCACGGATAAAACTGCCGGCTGTTTTTTTTACTGGCATTTTTCTCTGAAATCCTTTATAATAAGACACACAGCACCACCATTCCCGCATTGACAAAGCCAAGGGGGCCGCCATGAACACCAGAATCAAGCGCCCGCTGTATATCAGCCGGGCCTTAAAAAGAACAATCATCACTATCGCAGCAACAGCCGCGGCAGTTTCACTCATTTTTTTCTTTTCCGGCAGAGTTACACGCAGCGGCGGCTCTCCGCAGGTGACCAGTACAGTCGTAAAAGAACGTATCCTGCATATCAATGAGCTTTCCACCGTAAAATATATGTACACCAACGTCGGTAAATTTTCGAAAGCAAATGATTTCTATGGCTATGAGATTCCTTTCACGACCAAAAGCTTTCTGATTACTTATGACGGCACCATTAAGGCCGGTGTGGATATGAGCCGTGCACAGGTGCAAGTGAATGACCATGCCATTACGCTCACCCTACCCGCCGCAAAAGTCCTTTCACATGAAATCGATGAAAAAAGCATAGAAGTATACAATGAGACTAAGAATATTTTTAATCCCATCAGTGTTAAGGACTACACGGATTTTGCCGCCAATGAAAAAATAAAAATGGAACAGAAAGCAACGAGTGAGGGGCTGCTGAAAGAAGCAGCGCAGAAAGCAAAAAGCAACCTTACAGAGCTGCTTCAGGGCACAGCGGGAGAACGAAAAATCATTATCAAGGAAGCAGCAGTGTCTTCTTCCGCCACCAATTCGGTAGGAACTGCATCCGATACGGACAGCAGTAATTAAAATAAAGCACAGAAAAAGAGCCAGCACAGGGAACTCCTGCAACTGGCTCTTTTTCTTCTATTATAATTAAGGGGGAAAAAGGCATTAGTAATTGTTGGCACGACGCTCGAAGTATGCCTGCGGGTGTTTGCAGGCAGGGCATACTTTCGGTGCTTCTTTACCAACATAGATGTATCCGCAGTTACGGCACACCCACACGGTTTCGCCGTCACACTTAAAGACAGCATCCTCTTTCAAGTTGTCCAGCAATTTGCGGTAACGCTCCTCATGTGCTTTTTCCACACTGGCAATGAGGCGCATCGTTGCAGCAATGGAAGAAAACCCTTCCAACTCGGCGGTGTCAGCAAACTCTTTATACATCTCTGTCCACTCATAGTGTTCCCCTGCCGCAGCATCCGTCAGGTTTGTAACAGTGTCCGGGACGTCGTCGTCATGCAGCAGCTTAAACCAGAGCTTTGCATGTTCTTTTTCATTGTCTGCGGTCTCTTCGAAAATAGCCGCAATCTGCTCATAGCCTTCCTTTTTTGCTTTGCTTGCATAGTAAGTATATTTAATTTCGTGCCTGACTCTCACCTGCAAATGCAGCAGCAAGGTTCGCTTCTGTTTTACTTCCCTTAAGTTCCATAACGCCGACCTCCTTTAAGTGTTCATTTATATAATTGGAAGAAAAATGAAATTTATTCCAATTCAAATGGAATCTTTTTATACATTGAAACGGAACAGCACCACATCGCCGTCCTGCATCACATAGTCCTTGCCCTCACTGCGGACAAGTCCCTTTTCTTTGGCTGTGTTCATGTTGCCGCACGCTATCAAGTCATCATAAGCGACCACTTCCGCGCGGATAAAGCCACGCTCAAAGTCAGAGTGAATTTTCCCTGCGGCCTGCGGTGCCTTGGTGCCCTTATTGATCGTCCATGCGCGCACTTCCGGCTCACCCGCTGTCAGGAAGCTAATCAGCCCCAGCAGGGAATAGGAAGCCTGAATCAGGCGATCCAGTCCGGATTCCACCAAACCCATGTCAGACAGGAACAGTTCCTTTTCCTCTGCGTCCATGCCGGCGATTTCCGCTTCGGTTTCCGCACAGATGGGCAGCACACCGGCGTGTTCCTTTGCCGCAATGTCCTTCACCACTTTGAGATACGGATTATCATTAATGCCGTTCTTAAAGTCGTCGTCACTCATGTTTGCGGCATAGAGAATAGGCTTATTGGTCAGCAGATTAACGGAAGCCAGCAGCGCCGCCTCATCCTCTGTGCACTGCACACTGCGGGCGGGCTGCCCATTGTCCAGTACTTCTTTCACACGCAGGAAAAAGTCCAACTCTTCCTGATACTTCTTGTCTGCTTTAATTGCCTTTTTAGTTTTATCAATCCGGCGCTCCAGCACCTCAAGGTCTGACAAAATCAGTTCCACATTGATGGTGTCGATGTCGCGGGCAGGATCAATGCTGCCGTCCACATGGACAATATCATCATTTACGAAGCAGCGCACCACATGAACAATGGCGTCCACCTCGCGGATATTGGCAAGGAACTTGTTGCCCAGTCCCTCACCCTTGCTGGCGCCTTTCACCAAGCCTGCAATATCCACAAACTCAATGGATGCCGGTGTATATTTTACCGGATGATACATTTCCGCCAGTTTGTCCAAACGCTTGTCCGGCACATCCACCACGCCGATATTCGGCTCGATGGTGCAGAATGGGTAGTTTGCGCTCTGTGCGCCCGCATTTGTAATTGCGTTGAAAAGGGTGCTTTTGCCAACATTCGGCAGCCCCACAATGCCTAATTTCATTCCGTATTATCCTTCTTTTCAGGGAGGGCCGCACCGGTGAAAAAGGTGCCGGTCCCAAAGTCTATTTTCTACTTGAAAGTATACCATTTCCTGCCGAAAAACGCAAGGCAGGCGGCAAAAACTTCTCCAAAAAATGTATAATGTGAACAAACTTTCCGCATAAAAAACCACCGCCCACAAAAATTCCGGGCAGCGGCTTTTTGTTTTCAGCTACATGGGACGAACATGATACCGGTCCTGAAACTCACTGTCAGACATGGTGAACAGCAAAATTGCCTCCGCGATAGCAGCGGCATAAGCAATCCCCCAAATCCACCCTGTCCAGCCAAGCGTGATGAGCAGGAACAGTGACACAATACCCCATCCCCACTGACCGGTGTAAAATTTATGCACACCGAATGGCCCCAGCAGCAGGCACAGCACAGCATCTGCCGTGCGGCTGCGTATCGGTGTCATGCTGCCCGGCTCAAAAATTCCATCAAACCAGCCGAACATACGGCCTACCTGGCCAAACGGATAGCGCGGCACATTCGGAAATGGCCGTCTATAATGCGGCTGACTTCCATAAGCGTAGTTTGGCTGATACGGCTGCTCTCCCCTGCTTGCATCCTGTCCATAGGAATGATTCGGCTGGTACGGCGGGCGGGCATTCTGCGGTGCACCATTTCCTGCCGGGCTTCCGTAAGTATAGGACTGCGGCGGCCGATTATCCTCCGGTGCAGTATTCTCCGGCTGGCTTTTTTCAAAAGTCTGCTCTGCTGGCTGCTGCGGACTTTCCGTCTGCTGCGGTTCTTCTGCGGCGGGGACACTGTTTTCCTGCGGCAGGCTTTCCGCTGTCTGCCCGGCAGCATTCTGTGCCGAAGTGGTCACAGATTCTTCTTTTGGCTGTTTCGGCTGCAGCAGCAATGTACCGCACTGCTCACAGTAAGAGGCATTTTCCATGTTGGAAGCCCCACAGTTTGGACAAGTTTTTCTGTTCTCCATCTTTCTAACTCCTTTCGGGCAGTTTCTGTTACCTACAGTTTAACATATACGGATGTGCTCGTACAGATATTTTGGGCAGTTTCTAATTTTTCGGCAGATAATGAAGGAATTCCCTCCAGTCACGCAGTTTCGTGCAGGGAAATTTCGGCTGCCCGCACTGGTCAAAGTCCCCATTCACCCGATACCAAAAGGGCCGTATTCCAGCTTTGGCAGGACCGTCGATGTCACAAATCGGGTTATCCCCGCAGAACCATGTTTCCTGTGCCTCTGCGCCGATTTTATGCAGGGCAAGCTCAAACAAGCGGCGGCTCGGTTTGCGGAAGGCATATTCGCTGCTGGCAAGGATGAACTGAAACGGATCATCCGGGAAGCAAGCATGCAAGCGGCGTTCCAGTGTTGCCCATGTAAAACACATATTGCTGACCACACCAAAGGGAATATGCCGCGCCTGCAGTTCCGTCAGCACTTCCCCAATATGCGGAGCCGGCACCGCCGGAGAGCAAACGTCCCAGTAAAGCTGTTCCGCCTGCAGCTCATTGATGTCCAGTTTCAAGTCAAGGGATTCCAGCAGAAAACGCTGCAGGGAAAGATACCAAGTTTCCAGTGGAGCCTCTGCCGCTTCCTCCTGAAACCAACCAAGGTCTTTCTTTGCCTGATGCGCGAAGTCTTCCATTTGGCGGGCGGTCACACCGTGCGGATTGCAGACCGCATGCTGCAGGACTGCCGCATAGCCTTTTTGAGATTCAGCGGGCGGCTCCAAACATAAAGTCATGCCATAATCGAACAATACTGCCTTTGGTTGCTGCATTCTATGCCTCCTGCATTTTCCATAGTAAAAAACGGGAATTAAATTTTCTCTTGGATTTTCATACAATTTTTGTTATAATGTAAAATAAGGAAAAATGAAGCTAAAATCAGTTTTATCATAACATTTTTACGGAGGGATTTCAAATGATAGAAAAAGTTGTTTTAAAGCAAAAGGTAACCGAAGATATGTTGGCCGTGAATGTGGGCAGCGGCAGTCTGCGGGTACTGGCAACACCGGTAATCTGTACATTATTTGAAAAAGCGTCCGCACAGCTTGCGCAGAAATTTCTGCCGGCAGACCAAACCACTGTGGGCAGCGCCATCAGTGTGGAACACGCCGCACCCACCCCACTCGGCATGACCATTACTGTCACCGCGGACCTGACCGCGCATGAGGGCCGCACCTTTTCCTTTGAACTGATGGCACAGGATGAGCAAGGTGTCTGTGCGTCGGGCACACACACACGCGTCGCCGTTGGCAGTGAGCGTTTTCAGCAAAAAGCGGACGCCAAGCTGCAGAAATGAGCTAAAAAACGTAAAGACACAGAAATGCCGCCTGATGTGCAGTGAAACACACAGGCGGCATTCTTTTATTTGACGGTGCAGTTAAAAATCTGATAGGTCATTCCATTGAGCTTGATATAAATGCCGGTGCAGCCCGGCTTCAGGCAGCGGAACCGAAAATAATAGGCGGTTTTTCCATTTGCCTGCTTCGCTTTTCCGGTATAATAGGCGGCAAGCACCCGGCCATTACCAACGGTAAAAGAAGGCACTGCCACGGAATTATCCGGCACAATGCTGAAAGTATAATTCTGCCCAACACCGCGTGTCATGTTGACTGTTGTGTCACTGGAAAATGGACGTTTCTGCAGCGCAACCGTAAACAGACGCTGTTTGCTGCCAGTATCATAAATACCGGTTTCCCTGCCGGCACTGCCACACCCATAAACCGCCAGCACCATGTTTTTGCTGGTGGAGTCCCAGTTTTTCAACACACGGAGCTGTGCTGTGGAGCCGCTGCCGCAAACCATGTTTGGCCGGGAAGCAGATTTCACCGTAAAGACGCGCTCTGTACCAAGCGGCAGGTCAATTCCGCCGGTCAGGGTTGACTGCACAGACGCCGGATTGGAAAAAGCCTTAATCGTCGCGTTGCCGGTGGTAATGCCGCGCTCCACATTCAATCTGCTGCTTCCTTGCTCTTTCCATGCGGCTCCGTCAATGCTGTAATAGCTTTGTCCAGCGGAGCAGTCCACATTGACACCAAATCCACTGGTGCCCATGCCGTCATAAGAAGATTCCAACAGCACACCATACTGTGTTTTTCCGTCGGCGGGATAGCTCACTTGCTCCACAACCGCAAAAGTATCACCCTTTTTCAGCAGGGTACTCTGGCTGCCAAGGTCTTCCGTATAATAGCCGGCATCCCGATAAGTTTTGCTGAAGGACGCCATGCGGGCGCCGCTCGTGGGATTGCCCGCTTCCTTTGGATTCACATAAACGGATGCGGTAACCGTTGCTCCGGCATCTGGTGCCTGCACAGAAACAGCCTGCAGCTTCATATCCTGGCGGGCAGTAAACAAGTTGGCAAAACGGGCAGGGACGTTCATGCTCCATGCGGAAACCCCCACACCGGTGCCATCATACTGATAAATATCCTGATAGGTGTGTTTCGTGGATGCTCCGGCATAAGACGTATTCTCCATCTGAAAAAAGGTTGGCTCACTGAAAGATACATCATAATAGGAAAGGTAAAAATACCCATCCTTCCCCACTGTATTTTCGTGATGTTCGTCGGATTTCCATGTATCGCTGTCACCCCAACTGTTTCGCACCAGCCATGCACCGTTGCCCTGCGGTTCTGTAATGAAATTATTGCGGGAATAATTATCGTCCCACCCTACAATCGTTACCTCATGGTTGGCAAAATAAACGTTTTTGTCGTTGCAATAATAGCCGCAGGTGTCCCCTTTATAAAAGCGGTTCTGCTCAGACTCGTCTGTGGGCGAATGATAGCTGCCGCTCACAGCACCCCGACCAAGGATGCACTGTTTTATGGAATTTCGTGCCGAAGAACTGTATGTAATATTATCCGGATAGCCGTTCACCAAATGATACAGCACCGGTTCCGGCAGAAAATCGGCATCCTGCAAATGCACCCGCGACACGGTCTGCAAAGCGCTGTCTGTCACATTGGTCAGGACTTCATCGCTGTTGACAGAATAGGGCAGGTCTTTTTCATCCGCAGCACCATACCAGCGGGCCAGCGTGGGCACAGACATAATGCGGGAGCCACCGACAGAAAACGGGTAGGTGGTATAAAACGTATCTCCCCCCGCATAGCGGCTGACTTCCTGCGTATTCCTGCCGTGAAAAGCAAACCAGACCAAATGCTTTTCCGAAAGGTTGACCGCATTCCCTGCATCCTGCACAGAGGAAAATGCCTTCCCCGCCGCCCGCATCCCCGTAAGCAGGCAGCTCTCAGCGGAACCGAGCGCCCCGAAAGCCCAGCAAGTACCGTTGCTGAGCTGGTCTTTTACCGGCGTAATCCGATTTTCCGTGCGCAAGTCATAACTTGCCGGCAGCAAACCTGCCGTGCGAAGCCTTCCATTAGGCTGTGCCGTTTCGGCATGGTCTTGTGCCATGGACAAAAAGCCGTTGTGTTCCTGCAGAGTGCCCTGCTGCACACAGGAAACATCTGTGTCTGCGGCTTTTGCCGGAAGTCCGGCGGCAAGCAGTACCGCCAATGCTGTCAATATGGCTGCTCCGCTGCGAAAATGCTTCATGCTGCTTTGCTCCTTTTTCTCCGGCAGGTTCTGCCGGCTTGTTTCATCCTGTATTTTTTATTTATCTAGCTTCCTGCATATTTTTTTATTATAAATCTATTGGGCCGATTGGTCAAACTGACTGTCCGGTGCAGCGGCTTCCAATTTTTCCCGTTTCCGTTTTTCCCGCAAGCTCCGGAAAAAGTTCTGCAGCAGTACCGCACATTCGTCTTCCAGCAGCCCCTGTTCCACCTGCGGATGATGATTATAAGGCAGGCTGAATAAATCAACAACCGAACCACAAGAACCGGCCTTGGCATCTTTTGCACCAAAAACTACCCGCGGAATACGTGCATTGATGACAGCACCCGCACACATGGGACACGGTTCCAATGTCACATACAGCGTACACTGCCAGAGCCGCCAGCCGCCTAAAATCCGGCAGCCGCCATTGATAGCTTCCAGCTCCGCATGACAAAGTGCATTCTTGCCGGTTTCCCGCCGATTGCGCCCCTCTGCAAGGATTTCTCCATCTTTGGTCAGCACTGCTCCAACCGGTACTTCTCCTTCATCCGCCGCCTGCGCTGCCAGTTCCAGTGCCCGGCGCATACACTGTTCGTCTGTCATACCTGCACCATGACGAAAATGCTGAAAGCCACTCCGTAAATCAAGACCGCCACCCCGCCGGCTGAAGTAAACAATCCGCGCAGACGCTCGGAAAGAGTCGCCGCTGTCCGGTCACGCGGGACTGCCAGTTTTGCAAAGGAATGTGGGCCCTTTACAATGAGGCGAAGCAAAAAAGCGACTGCCCCGGCAATCAGGAACACCACCATATACCCATTTGTAAACTGTTCCGAAAAGTTTCCGCCATAGTTCTGCAGCAAAATCGCCTCCGCCGTTGGCAGAAGATTATTAAGCAGATGCAGCAGCATTCCAGGTAGAAGGCTGCCGGTGCGCACCCGCAGATAGCCAAGAATCACACCGATTAACGAAGCAAAAACAAATTGTCCGACATTGCCATGGTAAAGTCCAAACATCAGCGCAGACATAATAATGGCAAACCAATCGCCATACTTGCGCAGACAGCCAAGCACTGCCCCGCGAAAAAGCACTTCCTCCACCAACGGAGCAAGAATGACACTATAGCCAAAATATAAAATCTGTGTTGTGGTAGTGCGGTCAAGCGGCATATCCGGTATCTTGCCGGACATCCCCAGTGCCTGCTGCAGCATCGCCACAAGCTGCACAGGAACATTTGCCAACAATATCAGCGCCATGCTCACCGCACACAAAAACAGCATATCCATCCTGCTTAAACCCGTATCTTTTCGCTTTTGAAACGGCAGAAGTTTCTCAGGAGAATAGGAACTTCCCAGCGCATAAAGGATTGGCAGCAGTGCAAGGGACAGATAGGAAATGCAGTAAATCAGATACAGCGTCTGCATATCCGGCGTCTGGTTCCCCTCTCTGGTCATAGACACCAGAGAAAACAAAATGGTTTTGACCGCAAACATGACTGCAACCGAACCGACTACCAGCCATCCGGCAATATTGACTAAATGGCGGGCGCCGCGTTTTTCTTCTGCCGCCTGCAACAAAAGCTGTGGGCTTCTTTGTAACTTTTTAGGAAAGGGAATCATTGTCTGCCTTCTTTCTGTTCTGCCGGCCACCTGTGCAGACAGCACTTTTACCAAAATCACGGTCTCATGGATTCAGTTTGCATCCAGTACCGGAGTATCTTACACGATTCTATTATATATAATATATTTTTCCGCATCAGAAAACAAGCAATTTCGCAGTTCTTCTTTCCGATGTTTGTGGGAACTGTACCGCCAGCACAGCTCAGGTTGGAAATATGCTTCCTCATGTTGTGGGCCGCATGGATACCGGCCATATAAAAGCAAAAAGGGCAGTATAAAAAAATGGCTGCCCACAGTTTTCACTATGGAGCAGTCTTTTTTATGCTTATTTCAGTTCGGCAATCGTCACGCCGCTTTCTCCTTCGCCATAGGTACCAAGACGATAGCTTTTTACATTTGCGTGATGTTTCAGGTGGTCCTGCACCGCTTTGCGCAGGACACCGGTGCCCTTGCCGTGAATAATCGTTACCTGTGTCAGATTGCTGCGTGCGGCATGGTCAAGGAACAAATCGACATTTGCAATCGCTTCACTTGCCGTCTGTCCGCGTAAATCCAATTCGGCACGGGCAGGTGCACTGGCGGCGAACTGCTTGCTGACCGTGCGGGAACGGCGCCGTTCCTCTTTGTGCTTTTCCGCCGCAGTCACAAGCTGCAGGTTGGAAATCTCGGTGCGTGTCTTAATGACCCCTGCCTGCACCAGTGCGTGCTTTTGGTCCGCATCCAGCTCCAAAATGACCGCCTGTTTGTCCAAATCCATTATATCGACGGTATCCCCGACACGCAGGGCACGCGGCAAATGATAACCGGAATTTCTGCGGCGCTTGCTGACCGGGTCGGCGGTTTCTTCTATCTGGCGCAGCCCGGCATTGAGCTTTGCTTTCTGCTCTGCTGTCAGCTGCTTATTTTTCTGCTTCTTCAGGTCTTCCAACTCATTCAGCAGCAGGTCTGCCTGCCCCCTTGTGCGGGAAACCAACAAGCTCGCCTGTTCCCGCGCTTTGTCCATTTCTTTCTGGGCATTCCGCTGGATTTCCTCCTGCTTTTTGCGGGCGTCTTCCAAAGCAAGCCGTGCTTCTTCCCGCTCCCTGCGGGTGGTTTCCCGGTCATCCTCCAATGCGCGGCGGCTTTCCTCAAGCTGTCCGACAACATTTTCAAAGCGTGAATTTTCATTGGAAACCAGCGTTTTTGCATATTCGACAACTGCTTCATCCATGCCCAACCTGCGGGAAATGGCAAACGCGTTGCTTCTGCCGGGCACGCCAATCAGCAAGCGGTATGTCGGCTGCAGCGTTGCCACATCAAATTCGCAGGAGCCATTTTCCACACCGGATGTGTCCAGTGCATAGGCTTTCAGTTCCGCATAGTGGGTAGTCGCGGCAATGCGCGCATTCTGACGGCGAAGCTGCTCCAAAATAGCAGTTGCCAGCGCCGCACCTTCAACCGGGTCTGTGCCGGCGCCCAGTTCATCCAGCAGCACTAAGCTGTGTTCGTCCGCTTCCTGCATAATGCGGATAATATTCGTCATATGCGCGGAAAAAGTAGACAGGCTCTGTTCAATGGACTGTTCATCGCCGATGTCCGCCAACACATGGTGAAAAACTGACAGGCTGCTGTTATCCGAAACCGGCACCAATAAGCCACACTCCGCCATGAGCGTAAGCAGGCCGATTGTTTTCAGCGTGACGGTCTTACCGCCGGTATTCGGGCCGGTAATGACCAGTGTATCAAAATCCGTGCCCAGCCGCACATCGATTGCCACCACTTTATTTTTGTCAATAAGCGGATGGCGAGCACGCTTCAGGTCAATTTCACCACGGTCATTCATCTGCGGCAGTGTCGCCTTCATTTGATAGCCGAGGCTTGCTTTTGCAAAAATCAGGTCAAGTTCTGCCGCCATATTGCAGCTTGCAATGACGCTGTCTGCAAAAGTTCCCGCTTCTGCCGACAGTTCCTGCAGGATTCGGTCAATCTCATCTTTTTCACTGTTCTGCAGGACACGGACTTCGTTGTTTGCTTCCACCACCGCCATTGGTTCAATAAAAACCGTCGCGCCGCTGCCGGAGGAATCGTGCACCAGTCCGGGCACTTCCCCACGGCATTCCGACTTGACCGGCACCACATAGCGCCCGTCACGTTGTGTAACGATTGGCTCCTGCAAAGACTTCTGATAATATGGGGAATGCACCATATTATCCAGCTTTTCCTTGGCACGCATAGACGCCGCCCGAATTTTGCGACGGATATTTGCCAGAGCCGGAGAAGCGTTATCGTTCATTTCTTCTTCCGAATCAATGCAGCTGAAAATCTTTTCTTCCAAGTATTTATTGGTTACGATACAATTAAAGCGATCATCCAGCACTGTTTTGATACCGGCGCTCTTATTTCTCCAATCGGTCACCGCACGCAGGCAGCGCAGTACAACTGCAATCCGCAACAGCTCACCCATATTCAGGGTACCGCCGGATGCCGCCCGGCGCAACGGGTTGGAAATGTCGTGCAGGTCGCCGAAAGACGGGGCGCCGAATTTTGCCATTAAGCGGTAGGCATCCCATGTTTCCGTCAACAGGCGCTGCACGTCTTGCAAATCATTTGCCGGCCGGAGTTCCTCTGCCATTTCGGCAGCGGCGTCGCTTGCGGTCTGCTGTGCAAGTAAATGTAAAATTTTATCCAACTCCAGTGCATGGAGATGGTGTTCGGTTCTTACGTTCATAGTTCCCTCTGTTTCTCAAATTCGGATATGTATTGACTTCCTTCCGAAGAATGCCCTCATTTTGAGGGTTCTTCTTTACTTCATTTGTAAAATATCAAATAGAGTTTTATGTTTTTTGTGTATCCTCTACCATATGGTAAAAGTCCAATGTTTTAAATCCGCGGTCAACCTGTGCCAGCAAGTACGCCTCACTCGCGTGGGCCAGTTCCTTTTGTCCGTCACCACCAAGGGTAAACGAAAAAAGTTTTGGCAAATCCGCATAAATTGTGTGTCGCAATGCCGTCAGTGCCCCCTTATGCAGGGGAATTCCACCATTCTGTCTTTGCGCGCGCATACAGTCGCCGCACAGCAGATTCCCTCTCACGGGATAAAAATACATTACAGCATCCTCATACTTCCGACATTGCTCGCAACCAATCAAATCCGGCATATAACCGGCAAAACTGAGCATCCGCATTTCTCCGGCCGCCTTAATAACTGGCAGGGGCCGGTCACCCTTGCACAACCTGCCAAAGGCGCTGAGCAGCAGACGCAGAAAGTCCGTTGAGTTCTCCTCATTTTCGCGCGGTGCCAGCACTCCAGCCAGTTCACAGAAATACTGTGCCAGCGCCAGCCGACCAATGTCTTGCCGCAGCTCAAAAAAGACCCGCAGCGGTTGGGCATCATCAATCATGTATTTTTCTTTTCCGCAGAAAAGTTGAATGCGGCTGTAACAGAAAAGTTGTGTGGCAGACACCAGTCGGCTTTTTGCAGCGCGACTCCGGCGGGCGAAAGCATGTACCACACCGCGGTCGCGTGTGAGCACGGTGACTAAACGGTCACTCTCCCCTGCATTGGTCACCCGGATGACAATTCCCTCTGTCTGTATCTGCATCCGGTGTTTCCTCCTGTCTGCCGCCTTCGGACTTATATTGAGCATACTGCAGGTAATCCTGCACACTGCCGGACTGTACAAAGCATGACCATGCTGTTTTTTCATCCATATCGGCAACGCTCCTTTGACGCATTCTGGCCTCTGTTACTGAGGCACATTATCAGTATGCACAACGCGCGCCGCCTCTATGAGTGGCAAATAAATGAATTTTCGACTTTTTTCCGCTTGCTTTTCTTTGATTTTGTGATAAGGGAGACGTCCTGATCCTGTCCTGCCTTTAAAAAAGCGGACAAAATTTTTATGCTTAATTCATCAGGTCTTTTGTATCAAAACCAAAACTGCGCAGAGCCGCTTCCTTATTCCGCCAGTTCGGCTTCACCATAACCTGAAGCTGCAGATTTACTTTCATGTCATAAAAGCGTTCCAAATCTTTGCGCGCCTGTGTCCCAATTTTCTTCAGCATAGCGCCGCCTTTACCGATAATAATACCCTTATGGCTGTTCCGCTCACAGTAAATCTCCGCCTCAATGTCAATGCAGGAATTGTCCGTCCGCTCTTTCAGGCTGCGCACGACCACTGCCACACCATGCGGCACTTCTTTGTCCAGCAGGCGAAGCATTTTTTCACGCACAAATTCTCCCGCCAGCACGCGTTCCGGCTGGTCAGTCAGCGTGTCATCCGGAAACATATGTCCCCCCGGCTGCGCAAGCTTTTTCAGTTCTGCTTTCAGTTCATCAATTCCGGCATCCGTGCGGGCGCTTGTCGGGACGACCGCCGAAAAATTATACTCCGCACTCAAAGCCGAAATTTGCGGTGCAAGTCGGGTTTTATTCTGCAGCAAGTCAATTTTATTGATGCACAGCACAGCCGGCAACTTCATCTCCTGAAATTTTGCAATCAGATCATGATCAGCCGGAGAAATCTCCGCACCCGCTTCCGTCACCAACAGTGCTGCATCCACCCCTGCCACGGACGAAGTCACACTTCTGACCATATACTCGTCCAAACGGTCATGCGGTTTCAGCAAACCGGGCGTGTCCAAAAAGACAAGCTGATCCGCGTCCTCTGTCAGCACCCCCATAATGCGGGTGCGGGTGGTTTGCGGTTTGCTGCTCACAATCGCTATTTTCTGCCCGAGCAGACGGTTCATCAGCGAGCTTTTGCCCACATTCGGTCTGCCCACGATGGCAAGAAAAGCGGACTTGTCCTTAGCATTGATGTTTGTCGGCATATGTACCCCCGTATTTCCGTTATTCAAAATAGCCGCTGCACAAGCGCAGCCTTTTCATTTTGGCTGTAGCCCGCACGCTCATAAAGGTGCAGGGCTTCTTCTTTTTTGGAGCTGGCCATCAGCATCATCTGGTAACAATTTTGCTGCACAGCCATTTCTTTTGCTTTGCGCAGGCAGGCCAAGGCAAAACCCCGCCGACGGAAAGACGCGTCTGTCACCACATTTTCAATCAGCGCATAAGGCCGCTGCCCATGTGTGAGATTGGGTATAATCATCAGGCTGCAGGTTGAAACAATCCGGCCGCATACTTCATTAACGATGATATGACAGATTTTGCTGGAAAGAATTTGGTCCCATACTGTTTCTGCATGCGCGTTGTACTGCAAAAATGAGTTTTCGTGCAGCTGCGAATACAGCAGCAAAAGGCCTTTCAAATCCGTTCGTTTGGCTTCCCTAACCATATGTGTTATCCTCCCGCCGGTTTTCCCAAGTGGTTTCCCGGCTTCATTTTCTTATCCTTGTATGATATATGAATTTTATGCTTTATGCAGCACGGCCGCTGTGACGGGCACGAAAGCGGTCGCGCACTCCTACCGGACCAAGCGCAACATAAACACACGCTGCCACCCCAGAAAGTGCCAGCAGCACCAGAGTCCACGGGCGTGCGGTCAGCCACAGCCAGCCGGATTGGATATACCCCGGCTGGGCAAACAGACACAGGCCTATCCCCACTGCAAAAAAAGCGTTGATGAGCACTCCGCCGGCAGCCATGTCCTTAATACTGCGGATACCGCCGCTGAAGGTCGTGCTGGTTAAGTCACACTGTGTTTCCACAACCGTGTTAAAGACCTCAGCCGCAATCACCGCGCCCAATGTCAGCAGCAAAACCGCATAACCCAGCCGTCCCAAGTGAAAGAACGGTGAAAACAGCAGGGTATAAAAAGCCGCCACAGTATGAAAGCGCATATTCCGCTCTGTATTGATGCAGTACAAAATTCCGCGCAAAGCGTATTTTAAGCTTTTCATAAAACGCATAAAAGGCTATCCTTCGTTTTCTGAATTTTCAACTTCCCGTCGGCGGTGATTACTCATCGTCCTCCATCACATAGCTGCTGCTGCTCGGCAGGCCCAACTCCGCCATGACCTGCTCCTCTTTTTCGCGCATCCGCACACGCTGAATGCCGCCTTCCTCATGGTCATAGCCCAACAGATGCAGCATACTGTGTGCGGTCAAATAGCCGACCTCACGTTCAAGGCTGTGACCATAGCGGTCTGCCTGCTCGGTTGCCTTTTCCATGGAGATAACAATATCCCCAAGAATCTTTGCGCCGGTGCTGTGGTCAATGTCATACACACCGTTTTCACCCATTGGAAAGCTGAGCACATCCGTCGGCATATCTTTGTCCCGGTATTGTTTATTCAGCTGATGAATCTGGTCATTGTCCACAAAGGTCACGCTGATTTCAGCGGAACCGTCAAAGTTCTCCATGCGCAGCACAGCATTGCAGCAGCGGCGCACCAGCATCCGCAGACCTGTTGGAATCTTCACCGCTTTTTGCTTATTTTCTATCATGACTCGAATCTTTTCCATGATTCGTCTTTGCCTCCTCATATTTTTCGTATGCTTTAATAATTTCCTGCACTAATCTGTGCCGAACAACATCGTGGGACGTGAATTCCACCTCGGCAATATCGTCCACACCATGTAAAATGCGCATAACTTGTTTTAGGCCGCTGTGTCCGCCATCGGGCAGATCAATCTGCGTGATGTCGCCGTTAATCACCATGCGGCTGTTGAAGCCTAACCGTGTCAGGAACATCTTCATCTGCTCCTGTGTTGTATTCTGTGCCTCGTCCAAAATAATGAAGCTGTCATCCAGCGTCCTGCCGCGCATATAGGCAAGCGGTGCTACTTCAATGCTGCCCCGCTCCACATAGCGCTGATACGTTTCGGCGCCCAGCATATCAAAGAGCGCATCATACAACGGACGCAGATAAGGGTCCACTTTCTGCTGCAGATCACCGGGCAGAAAACCCAGTTTCTCACCGGCCTCAACTGCCGGGCGCGTCAGGATAATACGGTTTACCTGCTGCTCCCGAAAAGCAGTGACCGCCATTGCCACAGCAAGGTAGGTTTTGCCGGTGCCTGCCGGGCCTACTCCGATGGTAATAGTATTTGCACGGATAGCACTGCAGTAACGTTTCTGCCCTAATGTTTTTGGCTTGATGGGTTTGCCCTTGCTGGTAATGCAGATGCAGTCACCGGCAAGCGTCTGCACTTTTTCCTCTGCGCCCTCATTTACCAAGCCGATGCAGTAACGCACATTCTGCTCTGTCAGTGCTTCCCCGCGCTCCAGCAAAGCCAGCAGACTGTTAACGACACGCACCGCTCGCTCCACGCTCTCCGGTTCCCCGGAAACTTTCACTTCGCCATCGCGTGCCACCACTGTCACACTGTATTCTTTTTCAATCAGCTTGATGTTTTCATCAAAGCTACCAAAGAGCGCCGCAGCCTGTTCCATGCGGTCGATGCTGATTCTCTGCTCAAACAAACATTTCACCTTACACTCGCTTTTTTATCTGAAAATCTGCGTGGCGGAGACTGTACGGCATACAAGTTAGTAACAAGCAACAGTTCCGTGATGCAGGTATATGGACTCCTTTTTATCATACCACAGAAATCATCCATAGTCACTATGTTTTCCCTAACTTATTGTGTTCATTTTTACAGAAAATCAATCCTTTTTTCCGGCATTTCGCTTTTTGGGGGAATTCTAAACCGTTTTAGGAAGCGGACTGCTCCCTTCCGCCGTTTCACTGCGAGATTTTAACTTCCTCTGCAATGTTCTCCCGGCAGACGAACTGGCGGGTAATGGTTACCCCTGCAGAGGAAACCTTCACTGTGTCATGCCGCTGTGTAATCTGGGCCTTTGCTAATTCGCTTTTTTCGCGTGCCGCCATCAGCTGCTTTGCCTGCTGCTCTGCCTGCTGTCTGCTGCGATGGTGAATGGCTGACCGCACCGGTGTCAATTTTTCCCGCATCAAAGAAACCGGCAGTTCCTTTCCGCACAGGCGCACCGCCGTCACTTCACCGCTTCGCCGGAGCTGTCCCTGCGGAGGAAGCTTGATGGAAAGCGGAATCTGCATTCCAAAAATCTGCAGGAAACTTCTCTCAACAGAGTCGCCGCAAACCTCCCATTGTGCAAAGTCCAAGGGTACGGTGACCTGCAGGGTATGCTTTGTTTCTGCTGTCACCGTACCGGCGGCATGATAAAGCCGCATGAATTTCTCATCTTTATTTTCCACCACAGCCGAAGCCAGAAGCTGCCCCTTGACCACGCCGTCCCCGGAGTGCACCACTGCTGTGCCGGCTGTAACGTGCACCTCCACAATTCGGCCTCTCTGTGAAGCACGAAGCTGATACCATCCGGTCTGGTCGGCAACCGGCGGTGCGGTGTCCTTTTCCGTAAGATGCACATCAATGTCCCCGCCGTGGTTGTTAATACTTATCCAGCTTATCTGGGGAAATTGCTCCATGATTTTTAGCTGAATTTCCTTGGCGCAAAATCCTTTTTTCAATTTTCCGGGTGCCACTCCCTGTGCTGCCAGGGATGCCCGCAGTGCTGTTTCCGGCACTGTTTGACAGCCGCCGACTTCCACCGTCCAGAAGCACTGCCCCAGCCCAATCAGCACCGCCCAGAAAAGGCAGAATCCTGCCGCCAGCCCCGGCCGGTTGCGCAGATGATTCAGCTTCAGCGGCAGGCCTCCTCGGCGCAGAATATGCAGGCGTACTTTCGCCCGTCTTGCCGGAACGCGCAGCAGATGATACTGATTTGCCCTGACACAGGCAGTTATCCCTTTTTTCCCTGGCCGCACCTGCCAGAGAATCAAACCGGTACGCGTACAGTAGTTCAGAAAACGCTCTCCTCCCCGCGGCGTCACCACCTGAAAGCGCACCCAGCCAGTAAGCCAATGCATAACGCTCATTTCTGCTCCTCCTTCTGCTCCGGCTTGGGCAGCTCCGGCAGCATTTCGCTGCGTGAGGCATAGGCAATATCCGTAATATAACCCGATATGACAAGGGAATGTGCCGCCAGACTGTGCAGAGCAAGCCCGCGCCCTGCAAACCGGGCAATCCCTTTGCCATATCGAATACTGATAACTTCCTGCGTATATTCCAGCACCCCGCCGCACCCATCCACTGTGGCTTCCCGATTTCCGGCAATTTCTATTTTCTCTCCGGACTGTGTCAGCAGGGACGGCTTTTCCGGGAATTTCATAATCGGCATCTCCTTCTTTTCAACCGTTTCCTGAAAATCTGTTGAAAACTGAAGCAAAAATCTGTTTTACTCCCTTTCAAAAATATTCCCGCATCGCTGCGCATATGCATAGTGGACGAGAGGAGGAGAATGTATGTCTAAAAAAATAGCAGGCACTGCCGCAATTCTTCTGGCGGCAGCCCTGCTTATCTTTCCGCGTCAGGCATCGGAGGGAGCCAGCGCCGGCATTGCCACCTGCCTGGGTGTGCTGATTCCATCCCTGTATCCATTTCTGGTTATCACAGTCTTTCTAATTAAAAGCGGCATCTCCTCTGCAATCGGCCGACGTATCGGCAGGCCGTTCGCCCGGCTTTTCGCGTTGCCGCCCACCGCCGCACCCGCCATTCTTATGGGTATGATTGGCGGATATCCAACCGGTTCCCGCGGTGCCGAGGCACTGTATGAGAGCGGAGAATTAACCAAAGAGCAGGCTGAGCGGTTGGTGCTGTTTTCGGTCAACGGCGGCCCGGCTTTTATTTGCACCGCCGTAGGCCTTGGGTTTATCGGCAGCGTGCAGGCAGGGCGCTTTCTGCTGCTGGTACACCTGCTTTCCGGTCTGGCCGTCGGCGTACTGATCGGCCTGCCGCACCACCGGGATGCCGCTCCTCCGCCATGCCGCACAAAATGGCCGTCCGCTGCCAAATCTCTGCTCATTTCCGCCCGTGACGGCGCCTCCTCCATGCTGCTGATGTGCTGCTTCGTCATTCTTTTCAGCACATTTCTGTGCATCCTGCAGCGGTTTTTCTCCGGTACGGCGCTGGCTGCCACCGCCAGTGTCTGTGAAGTAACGCTTGGTTGCCGGACACTGGCCTCGGTTCATGCACCGCTGTGGTGCTTTTCCTTGGTACTTGGTTGGGGCGGACTGTGTGTTCATCTTCAGGTGCTGCAAGGGCTTTCCTTTCCTATACGAATCGGTAAATTTTTCCTGTGCCGTGCCCTGCAAGGCGGGATTGCCGCTCTGATTACCCTTCCGTTCCAGGCACAATTCGCCTCGAAACCGCCTCTGCCGCCTGTGATTGACGTATTTGGCAGCTTTGCGCAAAGCCATCCCGAATTTTCCGGCGGAACCGCTGCCGGCATCGCACTGGTCATTCTTTGTGTAGCGTTGCTGATTGACAGTGGCGGTCAGCATGATTCTGTGGTATAATATACAGCAGATTTCCAACCCTAATGAATCATTTCACTTGCAAGGGGGAGCCCCATGAAAGGTCAGAAAAAACGTCTTTTCGGCAGCGCCGTTCAGCCTCGGTGTGATTACTGCGCCCATGCGGCGGGGGAAAGTGGCTGCACCACCTGTCTGCTTGGCAAAAAGGCTTCTGCATCCGGTGCCTGTACCCATTTCCGGTATAATCCGCTTCGCCGGGTGCCGCTGGTTCAGCCGCCGTTGCCAAAACCGAATCCACAGGAATTTAAGCTATAAAAAGCATCCCGGACACTGGGCAGGTTTTCTGCCGTGTTCGGGATGCTTTTTTTATTTTTTAGGATACTGCCTGTGTTTTATTCCCAGTGACTTCTGACTGCAAAAGGCTTATTGCTTGCATTGCTGGAAAAGATTTTATTTTTCTCCGGCACCGGTGCCGCTGATAATATACACCGGATTCTGCGCCTGCATCAGCTTGTGTCCGCCTGCCGGACGGCACTTGGCAGCACTGAGCTGCACAATATCCACATCCGCCAGCGCCAGATGTTCCAGACACTGCACTGCTTGCAGCACTGTTTCCAATGAAATGGCATTCAGCACAATGCGCACCCGCGGATTCTTGTCCAGCACCGCTTCCATAATTTCCGGCAGACTTCCTGTGCTGCCGCCGATAAATACGCAGTCCGGCATCGGCAGTCCCCTGAGCACATCAGGCGCTTCTCCTTCAACGATTTTGATGTTATAAGCACCAAATTTTATGCGGTTTTTTTCCGTCAACTCCAGTGCGTTTCGGTTTTTATCAATCGCATACACAATGCCCGCACGCGCCTGCAAAGCACATTCCACACTGACGGAACCGGTACCACAGCCAATGTCATAAACCACACTGTTCGGTTTCAGACAAAGTTTGCCCACACTGGCGGCACGGACTTCGCTTCTGGTCATCGACATTCCGCTGTGGAAAAATTCGTCATCCGGAATGCAGATGCGCATTTGCGCCCGCACCGGTTCCGGATTCTCCACACACAGCACACTCACCGGCATGAATTTCCGCAGAGAAAGTTCCGCTGCACTGCCAAAACTGATGCTCTCACGGTCTGTGCCCAGCGCTTCCCCCACAACGACCTGCAGTGTACCCAATCCGCCGCCGCACAGCAGACCGCACACTTCCTGCGCACTGCAGTGACCGTTTCCGGCAATTAAGAAAGTGCGTTCATTTGTGCGCACAGCGCTCACAACCGCCTGTGCGTCCGCACCATCCGACAGAAGTGCAGCTCCCTGCCAACCGCACCCAATGCGTGCGCAGAAATAGGAAATCAGGCCCACACCCGCCAGCGTCTCCACTGTGCAGAAATCCTTCAGCCCAGCACGCAGTTCTTCCCCTTCTTTGCCAAAACCGGGGTCACCCGGCAGAATCACCGCCGCTGTGTGCACATCGGGATGCTCCTCCAGATATTCTTTTATCTTTTTCGAGCTAGTCAGTGCTGTACTTGCACAAGAGAGATGGAGACTCTCCAGCAGAGTTGTGCTGCCAAAAACACAGGTGCAGCCGGCCAATGCTTCTTTTGCCGCCAATGTCGGTCCTTTTTCTCCGCCGGCACCGGCACCAATCAGATAAATTTTTCGTTTCATATCAGGTTAACTCCATCTTTGCCACTGTTCTAAAAATTCGGGCTTGCCGCAAAGCCGCAGCAAGACAACCGTAATGCTTATTGTACTACAAAGGATTAAAAATAAAAAGTCTAAACCAAGAATTAACAGGGCAGTGCTTGATGCCTTCCCTGCATTTTGGTATACTAAAAATAAAAAGGCGGTAATTTTTTACCGCCTTGTGATTTTTCACAGGAAAGCTGGTTTTTTTATTGACACCGGTAGAACGCAGAAACGCAATCCTGCAGCAGTTGGCAAGCAGCCAAGTTCCGCTGAGCGCCTCTGCTCTCGCCAAAAAATATCAAGTGAGCCGCCAAATCATTGTGGGCGACATCGCTCTGCTGCGGGCGGCACAAACGCACATCACGGCCACACCGCGCGGATATATTCTGGAACATTCGGCACAGCAAACCGGCATTCGGCGCACCATCGCCTGCTGTCACACCGGGCTGGAACCGCTGCGGCAGGAGCTTTACACCATTACCGACAATGGCTGTGCCGTACTGGATGTGATTGTCTCCCACCGTGTTTACGGACAGCTCAGCGGCAAACTTCACATTTTTTCCCGCTATGACGCCGACGCATTCATCCGCAAAGTAACAGAAAGCAATTCCGCACCGCTTTCCATTTTAACAGACGGCATTCATCTGCATACCCTGCTGTGCCCGGATGAGGATGCCTTCCGGCGGGTAACGGAGCAGCTTCGGCAGTTTGGCATTCTTTACTGCGACGACTCTGATACCGAATAAGTGCGGCAGGTTTTCCACAGCTTCTTCATTTTTAGTTAAAAATCTCGGTTTTACTCATACGCTCGGCTGCTTCCTGCAGTGCCTTTTCGTCCTGCACCAGCGCCATGCGCACATGACCACACCCCGCCGGGCCAAAAGCGCTGCCGGGGGTGACCAGCACCCCTGCCTGATTCAGCAAATCACGGGCAAAGCGCCGGTCATCCGTCCCATAGGATGCCGGAACCGCTGCCCAGACAAACATGGTGGCCGCCGGCTTTTCAAAGTGCCATCCCAGTTTGTCAAAAAGCTCGCACAGCAGATTCCGGCGTTTTTCATATGCCGCACACGTCCGTGCAACACAGGACTGTTCCCCGGTAATCGCCTCTGCCGCAGCGTTCTGGATGGGCAGGAACATTCCGTAATCCATGTTGGACTTCAGCTTCTTGAGCATTCCAACTATTTCCGCGTTGCCAAGACAGAAACCGACACGCGCACCCGCCATACCATAGGTTTTGCTAAGGGAATTAAATTCAACCCCGACATCCATGGCACCAGGGAACTTCAGAAAACTGCCGCAGCTTTTTCCGTCAAAGACCAGTTCGCTGTAGGCATTGTCATGCACCACAATAATATCGTACTTCTTTGCGAAGGCAATCAATTTCTCATAAAACCAGTCTGGCGCGACCGATGCAGTGGGGTTGTTCGGATAAGATACGACCATCATTTTTGCCGCTTTTGCGTCTTTTTCGGGAATCGCGTCAAAATCAATCAGATAATCGTTTTCCTTTTTGAGCGGCATCCGGCACAAACGCGCGCCGGCAATCATCGGGCCGCAGCTAAAGGCAGGGTAGCAGGGGTCCGGCACCAGCACTGTATCTCCTGAGTCAACAATAGACAGCGCAATGTGTGTCAGTCCCTCCTGCGAGCCAAGCAGAGAGGCCACCTGCGTCTCCGGATTCAGTGTGACACCATAGCGGCGAGCATACCACTGAACCACCGCCTGCTGCAGTTCCGGAGTGTCGCTAATGGCATAAACATATTGCCGTGGATCCCGTGCCGCATCCGCCAGCGTACGCCGGATACATTCGGCCGGCGGAATATTGGGCGTACCGACACTCAGGTCAATGACCGTTGTGCCAGCCTCCTCTTTCCCTTTTTTCATGGCCAGCAGTTCTGAGAAGACTCCCTCCTCAAACTGCTCCATTCTCTTTGCAAACCGCACGCTCTATCCTTCCTTCCCTTTATCACTTTACATCATTATAACACAAAATCCGACAGAATCCATTCTGCTGTGCAAACGAAGCAGTTATTAAAAAATCCGCAGTGATTCTGCGGATTTTACAATTTGCTATATTCTCTGATATTTTTCCAGCAAACGTGCCGCCATCCGACTGTCCACATGAATGAAGTCGTCGCTTGGTTTCTCGCCGCACTGCTTGCTAATTTCCATTGCTTTCTGATAAGTAGCAAAACGAGTTGCCTTTTTCAGCGGGGTTTCCTCCCCATCCACAAAGAAAAGAAAACCGATGCGGTCTGTCTGCTGGTTGGCAAAGCAGAAACAGCCGGCATCGACCGTTTCTTTTTGCTTATCCTCGACAATCGCCGCCAAACCGGTTTTAACCAGTTCCACACTGATGTCATCCAGGCCGGCCTCAAAAATCAGCACCTTTTCCTTCAGCTCCATTGGAGAAACCACCGCGCGTTTCCGCACACCGGCCAGCTGTGGGAAGCGTGTGTCAACTTCCACTTTGCGCAGCATCTGATTGTTTCCCTCCGGCACCAGATAAATCATGAATTTTCTTGCTTTGTCATGATAAAGGCATGGATAAACCAGCTCTGCCTGATAGCCACAGTGCGGACACTGCCAGTCAAACAGCGTTTCATCCAGCACTTTCTGCCGCAGGGCAGGCTCTGTGTCCGCGCTGATGCCGGTCCACATTTTTGTGCGCACCGGCTTGCCGCACTGCGGGCAGCAGACATCTTTATTTACCTGAGTAGACATAAAGTCAAAACACCCCCGTGTCTTTTTACTCATCTGAGCAATATTCTTTATTATAGCACAAGTATCGCCCGATGCCTACTGATGAAAGCTTTTCTGCCATAAAATTTTATCCTGCAAATTGTAAACAATTTTTAACAGACGAATTATGGCTGTTAATTAAAGGTCAGATGCGGTATAATAAGTAAAAATCAGCCAACAGCAAAATCTTTCCGCACCGGCAAACCCGGCTGCGGCACGGAGGGAACAATATGGGATTTTTCGATTCTATCGGCGGTCAGATTGCCAGCTCGCTGGACAGCCTGCGCGAAAAGAACCACCGCGCTGCTGTAATCAGCCGTCTGCATATTGTCATTAAAAACGAACGGGAAAACAGTGCCCGCGCTTATGTTGCACTGGGTAAATATTTTTATGAGCATCTGCGCGGACAAGGAAACGCCGAAACCGATGCATTGTGTGCCTGCATTGATGACAGTGACCACCGCATGAAACGTGCCTTTGAGCGAATGGATGAAATTCGTGAATCCAGTTACGCTGATGTGGATGAATCCGAATGTGCCGACTGCAGTGATGATTGCAGCGCCTGCAAATTCCATGAAGGCGACGAAATCAGCGATACGGACCTGGAATATGTCAAATCCAGTGAGGAAGATATGGAACAGCCAAAAGACAAAGAAAATCCGGATACCGCTTCTGCCCCGTCCACTCCGCCGGAAAATTCTGCAGAACCGGAACAGCCCGCGCCTGCCGTTACGCCTGCTGACGAAGAAGCTGCGCCAGAGGAGCCGGAAGCGTGAAGGGAAAAGTTTTAGTCGGAATGAGCGGCGGCGTCGACAGCAGCGCTGCCGCTCTTTTACTGCAGCGTGAGGGCTGGGATGTCATCGGCTGCACTCTGCGGCTTCATTTGGATGACCCCGCCTTTCCTGTACGGGAGGGCGGCTGCTGTTCCTATCAGGATGTGCAGGATGCTCGGCGGGTTTGCTACACCCTCGGTATCGACCATCTTGTATTTAATTTTACAGAATTATTTGAAGATAAAGTAATTGATAACTTTACGGCAGAGTATGCCGCCGGACATACACCCAATCCCTGCATCCGCTGCAATCGCTGGCTCAAATTCGGTGCCATGCTCCGGCGCGCGCAGGAACTGGGGTGCGACAAAATTGCCACCGGACACTATGCGGCTTTGCGGCAGGGAGAAAACGGCCGCTGGCAGCTCCATTCCACCCCCTTTGGCAAAGACCAGAGCTATGTTCTTTACAGCCTGACACAGGAGCAACTGGCACATACGCTGTTTCCTCTGGCGTCGCTGCCGAAGCCGGAAGTGCGGCGGTTGGCGGAGGAAGCAGGACTTCCGGTCGCACACAAGCCAGACAGTCAGGAAATATGCTTTGTGCCGGATAACGACTATGCCGGATTTCTTTGCCGCCACACCGGGCACGACAGCACACCCGGTGATTTTGTGGACGCACAGGGACATCTGCTGGGTCATCATCATGGTCTGACGCACTACACCGTCGGGCAGCGAAAAGGCCTTGGCATTGCTTTCGGCCAACCAATGTATGTCACTCATCTGAACGCGGAGAAAAATCAGATTGTGCTTGGGTCGGAGGGCAGCCAGTATAGCACCAGCCTCCTTGCGGGGGAGCTGAACTGGGTGTCCATTCCCGCGCCGGAAACACCGCTTCAGGTACAGGCCAAAATCCGCTATCAGGCAAAGCCGGCTCCGGCGCTGGCGGTGGTTCAGCCGGACGGCAACCTACTTCTTCGCTTTGAGGAACCGCAGCGTGCCGTTGCTCCCGGGCAGGCAGTCGTACTGTATGACGGCGACCTTCTGCTGGGCGGCGGTGTTATTCTGAAAGGAATGCCATAATATATAGAAAAATGGCACAGTATGTTTTCCCCGGAACATGCTGTGCCATTTTGTACTATTATGATTCAGGATAAAAACAACTGTATTGCAGGGCATGCTTCAGCCTATCGGCGCCGCGGTGCAAGTGCTGTGTGACTGTCGGTGAAGAAACCCCGAGTTCATCGGCGATGTCCTTGACCTTTTCGCCCGCCATCCGTTTTTCCAGACAAATGCGCTGCTTAGGTGTCAGTTCCTGCTGCATGGCACGGTGCAATGCACGGCGCATGGCAGCATAGCGGTAGTCCGGCTTGTCCGGCTCCGGACCGCTCAACTCCTGCGGCAGCATATCATAGCTTAAAATGCGGTGTTTCACTGGCAGCACCCCCTCAGATGATTTCCGGTAACGCGGCATTCCAGATACATTTGGCTAAGTATCCTCTCCCGCGCAGTCAGGTCCCGGCTCTCCTCCACACTGAGGTTCCCCTTCCTCAACTTCTGCCGGACCGGCTGCAGATGCCGCAAAAGCAGCGCTGCTTCCTGCAAATATTCCTGTCCCCATTTCTGGTAGTCCATGTATTCACCACTCACTTTCTGTGTGCAGCGGAATTCCTTAACTTTTATCATACCTCAATCGAACGTCTGTTTCAATAGGAATTCAGAATATATGTTCGGAAAATTTTGCAGTGGGCCATTTTTGGCCCTTTGCTCCTTGCCAGCAGCAGTTTGCCATGTTAAAATAACAATATACCCCGTGTTTTTTTGTAAGGATACAAGAGAAAGGATGACCGCCACTGTGCAAAAAGAAGAATTGAAACAAAAAGCTGACCACTGGAAGCAGCGCCTGCGAACTTTCCTTCGCTGGGTGCTACTTAGTATTTTCATCGGTATTGCCATCGGTGGTGGAGTCGGTACTTTATTTTATTATGCTCTGAAGTGGAGTACACAAACACGCATAAATAACCCGTGGCTGCTGTTTTTGCTGCCGGCAGGCGGTCTGCTCATTGTCTGGCTTTATCAGCTGTGCGGTGTGCAGAAAAGCCGCGGTACAGACCTTGTTCTGCTGTCCATCCGTTCCTCTCAGCCGCTGCCCGCGCGCATGGCACCGCTGATTTTCATTTCCACAGCCATCACGCATCTTTTCGGCGGTTCTGCCGGACGAGAAGGTGCAGCGCTGCAAATCGGCGGCAGTCTTGGCTATGGTGCCGGCCGGCTTTTTAAGCTGGATGAGAAATCGCTCCATGTGATGACCATGTGCGGCATGGGCGCTGTTTTTTCGGCGCTGTTTGGAATGCCCGTGGTTGCCTCAGTTTTCGCGCTGGAGGTCATCAGTGTCGGGCAGATGCTTTATTCTGCATTGGTTCCCGTGGCAATTTCCTGTCTGCTGGCAGCCGGCATTTCTGGCTGGTTGGGTGCAATCCCCACGCACTTCACCTTAGTCGCTGTCAAAGGTGGTATTCAGCTTGTGCCTGCCCTGCAGGTTGCATTGCTTTCTGCCATGTGTGCCATCATTGCGGTGCTCTTCTGCCGGTGTCTGCAAGCCTCCGGACGGCTTTACCGCCGCTTCCTGCCCAATCCCTACCTTCGCATTCTAGTCGGCAGTGCGCTGGTGATTTGTCTGACACTATTGTTACATACCACAGATTATGAAGGTGCAGGTGGAGAAATCATTGACCGTGCCATTCGCGGGCAGACACGCCCGGAGGCTTTTCTGCTCAAAATCCTGCTTACCGCACTGACTCTGGGTGCCGGATTCAAGGGCGGAGAAATTGTCCCGAGCTTTTACATCGGCGCGACTTTCGGCTGCTGGATGGGCAGTCTGCTTGGGCTTGACCCATGTCTGGGTGCGGCAGTTGGTCTGCTGGCTGTTTTCTGCGGTGTGGTCAACTGCCCGCTGACTGCCCTGCTGCTGGGCTGTTCACTGTTTGGTTACAGCGGCGCACCCTATTTTTTCCTCGCCTGTGCATTGTCCTATGCCCTTTCCGGCTACAGTGGGCTGTATTCGGAACAGACCATTTTATACAGCAAATTCCGTCCGCAGTTTATCAATAAAAAAACAGAATAACTGCTATGACAACTAAAAAAGCGGGAACAGTTTTCCACACTGTTCCCGCTTTTTGTTGAAAGATTTTTTCTTTAATTTTTATTTGGCACACGCAAAGGCTGTGGATGCTCCGGTAGGGATAATTCCTTATAAAGTACCGCCAAGTCACACCACTTGCCAAGTTTATAGCCGATATGAGGGTACAAACACAAATCCTGAAAACCACACGCATGGTGAAAACCAATACTCTCAGGATTTGGCACAGAAATCTGTGCATAGAGCTGGGCTACCCCTATCTCTCTGAGTTGCTTCTCCAATTCCTGATAAAGTGCTCGTCCCGCTCCGTGCCTGCGATGATTCCAGTCCAGATAGATACTGGTTTCAGCTGACCACTGAAATGCCGCCCGACTCTGAATCTGATGGGCATAGGCATAGCCGCGCACAATTCCGTTTTCCTCCCAGACCAGCCATGGAAACCTCCGGCTGACGTCCTGCAGGCGACGCTCCATTTCGGCTGCGTGCGGAACCTTGTCCTCAAAAGTGATAACGGTGTCCCGCACATAGGGGGCATAGATCTCCGCTATACGGACGCTATCCTCTGCCCGTGCCGGACGAATTAAGAAATTCGACATAAATTTTCTCCTTTCCTTCCGCAGATATAAAAAAGGACAACTGCACACAAGCAGCCGCCCTTATAATTAACAGTTCCTACTCGCCTTAACTTAGTAAGACGATATGCGGTCATCCGCATGGCGCTAATTCAAATATATCACGCGGGCTTCGATTGCCCGAACCTGTAAACCAAATTATACACATAATGCTTAAAATGTCAAGCATTTTCCCTTATTTTTATGTTTATTTAATAAATTTTTTACAATTTATACTTTATTATTTTCTGTGTACCCTTTCGTTATCTCACTCGCAGCACATTGGTAACAATGCCCGCTGAAGTAATATCAATATAGCCGTAAGTTCCCATGCTGCCGTGCAGGGAACCGGGATTCATAATATAGAGTCCATTTACATAGTCTGTCAGCGGTTCATGTGTATGCCCAAAAAGCAGGATGTCCGCCTTTTGCTCCTGTGCTGCATATATCGCCTTGTCCATGCCGTATTTCACATTTTCTGCATAACCATGCGTCATATAGATTTTCCTGCCGCCAAACTCCAACAGCAAATGTGCTGGCAGGTTGCTGCCCCAGTCGCAGTTGCCACGCACCATATGAAATTGTTTCTCCGGAAAGCTGTTCCGCACTTCCTCTGCTTCCTGCTCGCCGTCACCCAAATAAAGCACCACTTCTGCCTTTGGCTGTGCAAGGAGCGCCCGCTGCAGAGCCCAGCTGTCCCCATGTGTATCTGACACTGCTAAAATTCTCATATTTGTGAACCTCCGACCTCATCAAGTCATATCGTAATAAGAGCACGCATAGGTATACAAAAGGAGTGATTTTCATTGCAAAACCGCAATTCAAGCTCATCTTCAGGCCACGTCCCGTTTCAGATGCCACAGGATGGCCAGCACGTTACACCCGCACAGGTGCAGCAACTGATGAATCAGCTTTCTCCCGCTGACAGAGAGCGGGTTGAAAATGTTCTGCATGACAAAAATGCCATGCAGAAGCTGCTCTCCACCCCGCAAGCACAGGCGCTGATGAAAAAATTTGGCGGAGGAAAATAATCTATGGAGGACCTCACCCAGAAAATTTCTGCCATGCTGAATGACCCAGCAACAATGGCACAGGTACAGTCCATCATCGGTGCACTGGGAGGAAACAGCGGTTCCCAATCGCAGGCGGCTCCTGCACCAACCAACCCACCCGCACCAAAGCAGCAACCGGCGGCATCCAATAACCCGCTGAGTGCCTTGGCAGGACTGGGCAGTTCCGGACTGAATGCAGAGACTCTGGGAATGGTTGCTAAAATTGCCCCCATGCTTGCCACCGTGCAGCAGGAGGATGACAGCACCCGCCTGCTGCACGCACTGCGCCCGCTGCTCAGTGAACCGCGCCAAAAAAAGATAGATGAAGCAGTCCGGCTCATGCAGCTTATGCGCGCTCTGCCAATGCTGCGGCAATCCGGCCTACTGGGATAGCCCCTTGAAAGCAGGAATTAGGAAAGGCGGTGGTCTGTCTGGAATCCAATGATATGCAACAAATGCGGCAGGATGCAATCCGGCGTGCGCAGGAAATGTATCAGCGTGCACAGCAGCCCACACCGCCCGGTTATTCCGGCAGTGCCTTCTCAGAGGATACCTCAGCAAAATCCGCATTGAAGAAAAATCAGAAAAGCGAGCCGGCACCTTCCGACGAATCCAAATCTATTCGTAAAGAACAGAAGCCGTCCGAAAAGAAACCGGCGGACTTCTGGAAAGTGCTTTTTGCCGACAAAGAGCGCAATCTGGTGTTGAGTATTCTGCTGCTGCTCATGGAAGAGAAGACGACAGACCCGGCTCTGCTGTTTGCCATGCTTTATCTTTTGCTTTAAATCGACAGTCACCGCACCTGCCCATTGCCCATGATAAGGAATTTCGTACTGGTGAGCTGGCGCACGCCCATCGGCCCGCGTGCGTGCAGTTTTTGGGTGCTGATTCCGATTTCCGCCCCCAGCCCAAATTCTCCGCCGTCCGTGAAGCGTGTGGAAGCATTGACGTAAACGGCGGCGCTGTCCACTCTCTGCTGAAACAACCGCGCATGGTCATAACTGTTTGTTACAATACATTCGCTGTGGCCTGTGCTGTATTTTGCAATATGTGCCAGTGCCTGCTCCATACTGTCCACTACACGCACCGCGAGAATGTAGTCATCGTATTCGGTTTCCCAATCCTCCTCGGCTGCAGGGACGACACTTTCGCCCAAAATTCGGCGGGTTCGAGGACAGCCGCGCAGTTCCACATTTTTCTCTGCAAGCCTTGCCGCAATCACCGGCAGGGCTTGTTTTGCAATCGCTTGATGGACAAGGATTGTCTCAATGGCATTGCAGACACTTGGGCGGCTTGTCTTGGCGTTATAAATGATATTCGCAGCCATATCAATATCTGCGCTGTCATCCACATAGACATGACAATTCCCCGCGCCGGTCTGTATCACCGGAACGTGAGCGTTCTCCGTAACATGCCGGATAAGGCCACGGCCACCGCGCGGAATCAGCACATCCAAATAACCGGTCAGATTCATCATGGCATCCGCTGAAGCATGCGTGGTGTCCTGCACCAGCTGAATACAGTCCTCTGGCAGTCCGGCCGACTCCACCGCCGCACGCATAATTTCCGCACAGGCCGTATTGCTGTGGATGGCTTCTTTTCCGCCGCGCAAAATGACGGCGTTACCGGCTTTCAGACACAAAGCGGAAGCATCCGCCGCAACATTCGGCCGTGCCTCAAAAATAATGCCGATGACACCAAGCGGCACCCGCACCCGCCGAATTTCCAGCCCATTAGGGCGAACACTGCCCTCCACAACCTGACCGATAGGGTCTTCCTGTGCAGCCACATCACGCACACCTTTTGCCATACCCGCAATGCGCTCATGCGTCAAAGTCAGCCGGTCCAGCATTGCCGGACGCATTCCGCTCTGCCGCGCCAACTTCAAATCCAGCTCATTGGCATCCAACAGTTTCCGCTCCTGATTTTCCAGTGCATTTGCGATTGCCCGCAGTGCCGCGTCCTTTTTTGCTCCTGCCAAAGCAAGCTCTGCCGCCGCCTGCTTGGCCGCCTGTCCCATTTCTGTGAGCGTCATTGCCGCTGCCTCCTTAAATTTATTTCTCATTTTCCGCGGGCAGAAAAGTTGTTCCAACCACTACGCCGTCAAACAGGTCATAAAGGTCACGCGGATTGGCGCCGGACATCACCACACACGGAATCTTTGCCTGTGTGGAAATATCCGCTGCGGCAACTTTCGTTGCCATGCCGCCGGTTCCCCGCTCGCTGCCTGCCCCACCCGCCAGCGCTCGGACTTCCTCTGTAATACTGTGAACACATGGAATCCTCTTTGCACCCGGGTTCTGGTGCGGGTCACCGTCATAAAGACCATCAATATCCGTGAGAATCACCAGCAGATCAGCCTGTGTCAAAACCGCCACCGTAGCCGAAAGTGTATCATTATCGCCAAAATTTTTGCCGGCAAGTTCGTCCGTTGCGACAGAGTCATTCTCGTTCACTACCGGAATGATTCCAAGCTGCAGCAGAGTAAGAAACGTGTTCTCCACATTCCGTTTCGTGACGGTGTCCTGCACCACATCCTTGGTCAGCAGCACCTGCGCCACGGTGTGATTATACTCGCCAAAAAATTTATCATACATAAACATCAATTCGCATTGGCCTACCGCTGCCACTGCCTGCCGCTGCTCAATTTCTTCCGGATGTGTGTACAGCCCCAGCTTGCCCATGCCGACGCCAACCGCGCCGCTGGTTACCAAGATAACCTCCCGGCCCGCATTCTGTAGACCGCACAGTACCTTGCACAGCTCCTCCATGCGACGCAGATTCAATCTCCCGGTTTCATAGGTCAGCGTGCTGGTGCCCACCTTAACGACAACACGCTTTGCCTGTGTAATATGTGACATACATTTCCCTCCGTCCGCATTTGCTGCACGATAGCTGCAGTTTGATTTATTATAGCATATTTCGATGAACAAAAAATAATTTTTCAAAAATGTATGATAATTTCACATGAAAGGACAAATACTACAGGCAAAAGGAGATGTGTGTGTTGGATAAAACTGCATTGGTTCTCGCCATCATCGGCGGCATTAACTGGGGATTGGTGGGACTTTTCCGTTTCGACTTGGTTGCATGGCTCTGTGGTGGGGCCGGAACATGGTTCGCCCGTATTATTTATATCATCATCGGACTGGCTGCCTTGTGGTGCATTTCTATCCTTGCAAAGCGAATTGTTCCGAAGGATGAAGGAATTCACAGCGCTGTCTGACAAATTTCAAGAAAAAGCCGCCGCAGAGCAATGCATAAATGCACTCTGCGGCGGCAAATTTTTTTGTGTGATTACTTACGGATGTTCAGCTTGGCAATGATGGAACGGTAACGCTCGATGTCAACCTTTGTCAGATAGTTCAGCAGGCGGCGGCGTGTACCAACCATTTTGAGCAGGCCGTGACGGCTGTGATGGTCTTTCTTATGTGTGCGCAGATGCTCGGTGAGGTCATTGATACGCTTTGTCAGAACAGCAATCTGGACTTCCGGAGAACCGGTGTCGCCCTCATGGCGGGCATACTGCTTCATAATTTCGGTTTTTTCTGTCTTTGTCATGGATAAGAACCACCTTTTTAAAATTTGCCACGCACACAGAAAAAGGTCTTGTGGCATCCCGATTATCGGGCAGTCGCCATTTTCCGTGAAACGGGTACATTGGCTAGTATAACACATTTGCAGCAGATAAGCAATTTCTTATTTCCCTTTGCGCCAGAAATCCTTTGCTTTTCCGCCGTCACAGCGTATCTGTTCGCCCAGCGCCTCCACACTGGCGAACTTTTGCTCCGGGCGCAGGAAATGCAGCAGCTCTGTACGGACATCGGCTCCGTAAAATTCCGGCCCGTCATAATCCGGCAGCCACGTTTCCGCAGTGATATGGTGCCCGTCCACTGTCGGGCGCACGCCGACATTGGTGACACCGCAGTAAACACCGCCGGACAAAGACACCCGGCTGACATAAACGCCAAAGCGTGGCATCACAAACGTTTTGGGGATTTCCTGATTGAGCGTCGGTGTGCCCAGCCGCCGCCCTAATTTCTGCCCATGCCTGACCGGGCCAAGCAGGCTGTACGGTCTGCCGAGCAGTTCCCTTGCTGCATCCATATTGCCTTGTGCAACCAAAGTGCGAATACGCGTGCTGCTAATCGGTTCTCCACCCTGCAGCACGGCATCCATCACGGCTGTGCGAATACCGCATGCGTCACACAGCCGGCTGAGATCACTGCTGTCTGCCCTGCCGCCGTCCCCAAAGGTGAAATTGAAACCACAGCAGACTTTTTTCGCATGGCAGACATTTTCGAGGACTTCTGTCACAAATTGTTCCGCGCTGAAGTGCATGATACTCGCAAACTGAATCAAATACAGCTGCTTTACTCCGAAAGATTCCAGCACTTCCGTTTTCTGCTGCTGTGTCATCAGTTCTCCGCCGGTGCTGCCGCCGAGGTCTTCCAGTGGATTGTGCGTAAACGTCAGCACAGTGGGAATCAACCCGGACTCATCCACGGCCTGTGCAATGACTGCACGGTGCCCCAGATGCAGTCCGTCAAAAGAGCCGAGTGCCACCGCTGTGCTGCCCGCACTTGGTGTCAATTCTGTATAGATTTTCATTCTATGTTCCGTCCTCCTGTGCAAAAAGGCGTGCCACTTCCAGCTCGCCTTTTTCGGAATTGAGTGCCCCCAGCCCGATAAAACGTCCCTGCGGAGTTTTCACCCGGCAATTTCCAGTCATATGTTCTATCGGATGCAGCCGCTCCAGTGCCAGTCCGCCGCCGTTGCTGAAACGTTTTGCCTGCGGCAGAGTAACCACGATTTCCGGCAAATCCTGAAACAGGTATTCGACCGGCAGCACATGTTTCAACAGGGTTTTCCGCTCCATTTGACGCGCGTCTTCTAAGGCAATCGCGTCAGAAAGCGTAAAGCCTGCCGCCGCTGTCCGCCGCAGAGAAGTCATTATTCCGCAGGAACCTGCCGCGCGGCCGAGGTCATCGCAGAGGGTTCGCACATAAGTGCCGCCGGAACAGGTGAGCCGCAGCTGCCCCGTTCGCTTCTGTTCATCATATCCCAGCAGTTCCAGGGAATCAATCTGGACGGTGCGTGCCTGCCGCTCCACTGTCTTCCCCTGCCGCGCAAGGTCATACAGCCGCACGCCATCTTTCCGCAGCGCACTGTACATAGGCGGCACCTGACTTACCTCCCCGGTAAACCGCGGCAGAAGTGCCATGAGTTTTTCCCGTGTGACAGGCACAGCATCCTGCATCAGAATTTTTCCGGTGCAGTCCAGTGTGTCTGTCGCCGTACCGAAAGCAAAACCAGCCTCATAGGTTTTGTGTCTGTCCGCAAGAAACGGCAGAGCCCGCGTGGCTTTTCCCAGCAGCATTGGCAGAACCCCTGTTGCCATCGGGTCCAGCGTGCCGGTATGCCCGATTTTCCGTTCTCCGGTCAGGCGGCGCAGCACTGCCACCGCGTCAAAGGAAGTGAATCCGGCGGGCTTGTCCAATACCAATACACCCGTCATAGAGTGTCCAGATAGCCGCTGATAGCCGCAACCAGCTGCTTTTTCGCTTCTGCAAGGCCACAGTGAATGGCGCATCCTGCCGCTCCGGGATGTCCGCCGCCACCAAACTTTGCACAGATTTCAGAGGCATTGTACGGCTGAGGCGCACGCAGTGAAACCTTAACAAGGTCATCAGATTTTTCTTTAATTGTTGCCCCGATTTTTACCCCTTCAATAGAACGCGGAATCGACGCAATGCCGTCTGTGTCATCATCAGTCGCGCCGGTTTCCTTCACCATTTTTCGTGTAACAGAAATAACCGCAATGTCACCGTTTCTGTAAAACTCGACAGTATTCAGTGCGTCTCGCTCAAGCTGCAGACGCTCACGGCTTTTGGTGGAGAACATCGCATGATTGATCGTCGGCGCCGGTACCCCCTTTTCCAGCAGGTCGGCCGCTACCCGGTGTGTATGAGGGGTGACATTGATATACTGAAAGCACCCGGTATCCGTGGCAATGCCGGTATAAAGTTCGGATGCAATCGTTTTGTCAAGCTCCACCCCGAGCATTGGAATCAGTTCACACAGGATTTCACACACTGCGCTTGCCTGCGGATTGACATACCACCGCTGTGCATAATGCGTATTGCTGGGGTGGTGGTCAATGCAGAGCTGAATTTTTCCGCCATAGATGGGCTGCAGCGTGCCAAGGAGCTGTTCATCCGCCACATCAACCGACACAACGGCCCTAGGCGTAAACTGCTGTTCCTCCAGTCCTTCAAATAAGAACTGAAAGCGTTTGCCGACTGAATCACTGCACAGCACCTGTGCCCGCTTGCCCATCCGCCGCAAAGCACGGCACAGGGCGCTTCCACTGCCAAAGGTGTCCCCATCGGGTGACTGGTGGCACAGGATAGCAATATCTTCCTGCTGCTTCAGCCACTGTGCAGCCTCACTCAGGCTTACTTCCATGGTTTTCCTCCTTTAGGTCTTGCAGGATCCGGTTAATGTTGGCGCTGTATTCAATGGAATCCGTTGCCTTAAAAATAAGCGCTGGCACATGGCGCAGGGGAAGCCGCTGCCCCAGTTCCCTGCGAATATATCCGGCGGCGGATTTCAGTCCCTCCACCGCGCGTTTGGCCCGGTCCATGCCCTCCATATCGCTGACATAGACGGTGCAGTAAGAAAGGTCACGGCTGACCTCCACCCGCACGATACTCAGCAGGGTACCTGTCACGCGCGGGTCTTTCAGTTCCCGAAAAATCGCGGTCAGTTCCCGCCGAATGTCCTCTGTTGTGCGGTCCAGCTTATGACTTGGCATAGAAAACCCTCCTGTCTAAAAATGCAGAGCGCACTGCACCCTGCATTTTTAGTCTTCACTTATATTTTACTTACAAAGCCTACATAAATACCATGGATAAAAATTTCGGATTGTCTGCAAAGCACATTTGGTTGATACCTGCTTTCAGCCGTGAGTCCTTCGCTGAAACTCTTGCAAAACACAAGGGCTCGTGGATTACATCCAAGCTTAGCTTGGTCAGTCTGGCTGATAGGCTTCCATCATGTAACTTTCGAGAATATCGCCGATTTTAATGTCGCCGAACTTTTCGAGGCAGATACCACAGTCAAAGCCTTCCTGCACTTCTTTCACGTCATCCTTAAAGCGGCGCAGAGAGGCAATCTTATCGTCTGCCACCACAATGCCGTCACGCACCACACGCACATCGGAGCCGCGGGTAACTTTGCCGGAAATAACGTGCGCACCAATGACCAACCCGACACTGCTGATTTTGTAAGTTTCACGGCAATCCAGACGGCCAAGCTGTACTTCACGGTACTTCGGCGCCAACATACCTTTCATAGCAGACTCAATTTCTTGAATGCAGTCATAAATCACACGATATAAGCGCATATCCACGCCATCACGCTTTGCATTCTCCTCTGCCACCGGATCCGGACGTACATTAAAGCCAACGATAATCGCATTGCTTGCCGCCGCCAGCATTACATCGCTTTCGCTGATGGCACCAACGCCGCCGTGAATGACATTGACACGCACTTCTTCATTGGAGAGTTTCTCCAGTGACTGTGTAACTGCCTCCACAGAGCCCTGCACATCTGCCTTGACAATAATCTGCAGTTCTTTCATATCGCCAATCTGCATCTGCTCAAACAGGTTATCCAGTGTAACTTTTGTGCGGGAATTGAACTTTTCTTCTTTTTCCGCTGTGCGGCGCTGCTCAACCAACTGCCGTGCCAGTTTCTCATCTGAAACAGCATTGAAGGTATCGCCGCCGGTTGGCACACTGTCCAATCCTGTAATCTCCACAGGAACACTTGGCTCCGCACTGGAAATTTCCTTTCCGTTTGCATTCGCCATAGCACGCACACGGCCGACACTGGTGCCTGCCACCACAATATCACCGGTATGCAGAGTACCATTCTGCACCAGCATTGTCGCAATCGGGCCGCGGCCTTTGTCCAGACGTGCCTCAATGACCACACCTTTTGCTGCGCGGTTCGGATTTGCTTTCAGTTCCTTCATGTCTGCTACAAGCAAAATCATTTCCAGCAATTCTTTAATGCCTGTCTTTTCCTTTGCAGAAACACGGATGCACGGTACGTCGCCACCCCATTCTTCCGGAACGACTTCATACTTTGTCAGTTCTTCCATAACGTGCTGCGGATTTGCGCCGGGCTTATCCATTTTGTTAATGGCAACAATAATGCTCACTTTTGCCGCCTTTGCGTGATGGATGGCCTCGACGGTCTGCGGCATTACACCATCATCCGCAGCCACAACCAGCACCGCAATATCCGTAGCCATGGCGCCACGGGCACGCATGGTCGTAAATGCCTCATGGCCCGGTGTATCCAGGAACGTGACCATGCGGCCGTTCAGATCCACCTGATAAGCACCGATATGCTGTGTGATACCGCCGGCTTCGCTTTCAGTCACATTGGTGTGACGGATGGCATCCAGCAGGCTGGTCTTGCCGTGGTCAACATGGCCCATGACCACCACAACCGGTGCACGCTGCTGCCGGTCTTCTTCTTTATCCTCGCTGTCATCAATAATCTGTTCTTCGATGGTGACTTCGACTTCTTTTTCCACTTTCGCATGGAATTCCAGCGCCACCAGAGAAGCAGTATCAAAATCGATTTCATCGTTAATGGAAGCAAACGCGCCGTTCGCCATCAGTTTTTTAATGACTTCGGCAGCGGTCGCTTTCAAACGGGTTGCCAGCTCACCCACCGTGATGGATTCCGGAATCTGCACAGTAATTGGCTTTGCCTTACGCTCGGCGGCAATACGGCGCAGGCGCTCCGATTCCGTTTCACGCTTCGGGCGGCGGCGGCCGCGGTACTGGGTGCTTTTCTGCGTCAGTTTCTGCTTATGGATAACATTATCCGTCTTGATTTTTTCATTGGCAAGTCTATCATATTTCTCATTATATTTATCCAGTTCCACATCATGGGAACGGGTATCCACAATACGCTCATGGGAGCGACGTCCGCCGTTGTCAGTGCTGGTCACTTCAATATGACCAATTACCTTTGCATCCTGCGGCTCTTTGCGCTGCTGAGCAGGCCTTGCCACTGTGTGGTTATTATTTTTCTGCTGCGGACGGTTGTTCTGCGGATGCTTCTGCATCGGCTTCTTTGCTGCTACAGGCTGCTCTGTTTTTTTGGCAGCGGCTTCTTTCAATGGGACCTCTTCCGTAGAGTCCTCGGTGCTGACAGTCACTGCTTTTTCCTCCCGCTGTGCGTAATAGGCATTCAAGTCTTTTGCTGTATTTTTCTGTGTAAAAGACTCAAACACAATGTCCAGCTCATTCTCGGTCAGAGCGGTCATATGCTTCTTAGTTTCACCAGTATATTTTTCAAGAACGTCAATGACGTCCTTGTTTGGTACATTGAGATCCTTTGCAACTTCATGTACACGGTATTTAATCATCATATTAGAACATTCCTCCTCATGTGTCCGCACAGAGCGTCTTGAGTTTCTTTGCGAAGCCGGCATCTTCCACAGCAACAGCGCCGGTGCGTTTGCCCAGTGCTGCGCCCATTTCATCCAAGGTATACGGCAGTGTCAGCACAGGCACACCTTCCTCCTCTGCGGTACGAATCAGCCCACCGGAGGTATGTGAAGAGAGATCACTGGCCAGCAGCACCAGCCTTGCGTGTCCGCTGCGAAGGCTCTCCAAGACCGGGTCATGTCCCATCTGCACCTTACCGGCACGGCGAGCAAGCCCCAGAAAAGAGAGCAGTTTGTCATTTGGCATCCTGTTCCATCTCCTTTTCCATACGGTCGTAAACTTCCTCCGGGATTTGGCAGGAAAAAGCCTTTTCAAAGCGGCGGGCCTTTCTTGCTTGGCGCAGACACTCTATGCTGCGGCAGACATAAGCACCCCGCCCGGGTTTTCGGCCGGTCATATCCAGTGAAATCTCACCCTCCGGTGAGCGGACCACACGGACTAGTTCTTTTTTTGGTTTCATTTCACCGCAGCCGGTACACATCCGCAGCGGAACTTTCTTCTGGTGCACTTACAGGCCTCCTGTGGGAGAAGCCCTGGTGCGGGCTTCCCGGTTTTATGTTATCTGACGAATGTCCCCATATGCTGCAGGAGAAGCATCAGGCGTGGTTTATTCTTCAGCGAGAGTTTTTTCTTCCGGGGCATTCTCCCTTTCCCCTGTGGCGCCTTCGCCATAAAAGCCGCTCTCCGGCTTAATATCGATCTTCCAGCCGGTCAGTTTCGCCGCCAACCGAGCATTCTGTCCCTTGTTTCCGATTGCCAAAGAAAGCTGGCTGTCCGGCACGGTGACACGGCAGGAATGAGAACCATCCTCCGCAAGGCCAACTGAAACGACATTGGCCGGGGACAGCGCACTGGCAATAAACTTCTGCGGGTCATCGCTGTATTCCACAATATCGATTTTCTCTCCGCCCAGTTCATCCACAATGGTACCGACACGACTACCGCGGGAACCAATGCAGGCGCCCACAGCGTCCACCGCCGGGTCATGGGAAAGCACCGCAAGTTTTGTGCGGGAACCGGCTTCACGGGAAACTGCCTTGATTTCAACGGTGCCCTCGTAAATTTCCGGCACTTCCGTTTCAAACAGGCGCTTCACTAAATCCGGATGTGTGCGGCTGATAATGGCGTGCGGGCCTTTGTCGCTGTCATGCACATCCACCACATAAACTTTAATATGGTCGCCTTCATGGAAGGTTTCATCGCCCACCATTTCATTGCGCGGCAGAATGGCCTCGCTCTTGCCGATTTTCAGCGTGGCAGCACCGGAGCGCGGGTCTATCCGCTCGACCATTGCGCTGACCAACTCTTGCTGTTTCGTTTCAAATTCCTTCATCATCAGGCCGCGCTCCCCCGCACGAATGCCCTGGCGGATGACACCCCGCGCCTGATGAGCAGCAATGCGCCCAAACTCGCGGGTATGGAGCTGCACGCTTACGGAATCGCCCACCACACAAGTCGGGTCAATATTGCGTGCTTTTTCCAACAGAATTTCACAGTTTGGGTCCAAGACATCGTCAACGACTTGCTTGCGCAGGAACACTTCAAACTCATTTTTATCCGGATTCAAATGCACGGATGCTTCATCATTGCCGTAACTGTTTTTGCAAGCGGTGGTAATCGCTTTGCAAATCTGGTCTATCATATAATCCTTCGGGATACCGCGCTCTTTTTCCAGTTGGTCCAGGGCATCAATGATGCTGATGTCTTCCTCGCTCATTCTTCGTTTCCTCCCAAGTCGTTATCATCATACATCTTCACCCATGCGGTGTCGGAAAGGGGGACACGCATGATTTCCCCCTCCGGATTCTGCAGAGATGCCGTATTCTCCTCAAAAGCGCAGAGGGTGCCGACTGCTTCCCTGCTGCCGTCTGCAAAGGGACGGATAAACCGCACCCACACCTGCTTGCCCATCATGGCGGCAAAATGTTCCGGCCGGGTGAGCTGCCGGTTAATACCGGGAGAACTGACTTCCAGCGTATAGGTGCCCGGCACCACATCCTGTTCATCCAGCGGCGTATTTACTGCGTGCGTCATATCCACACAGTCATCAATGGATACGCCGCCTTCCTTGTCGATATAGATGCGCAGGAACCAGTCCGCGCCTTCTTTCACAAAACGGACATCCCACAGGGACAGGCCCAGCTGCTCCGCCAGAGGCTGTGCGATTTCCCGCACGGCATCCACAGTATTTTTCCCCTTCTTTTTTGCCGCCATTGCTTCACCTCATAAAGTATATAATGCAAACAAAAGAGTGGGTTGCCCCACTCTTTCATCATACTAATCTATTCTTTTGTAATTTTAACACATATGGAAAGCAAATGCAAGGCATTTCGCAAAAAAGCCGCTGTGAAGGCATTTCAGTCCTCAAGCTGTTTTGCCAGAAAACTCGCGGCCACCTCTGCCAGCTTATCGCTTCCCTGTGGGCACCCGCCGTCAGTCGTCAACAAAACCACCGCGCCTGTCACCTCACTCTGGGCCAGAATAGGATAAACAATCACTGCTGTGCAGTCCACCCCCTCAACCGGATGCAGTTCTCTGCCTGCATTCTGCATATATGGCTGGCGGGAAGCAATGCATTCCTCCAGCTCCTGACTTACCCGACGTTCCAAATATTCCCGCTTGGAAACACCTGCCGCCGCCACAACATGGTCCCGGTCACAGACCAGCACCGGCACACCGGAGGCAGTACTCAGGGACTCTGCCATCTGCGATGTAAACAGAGCCATTTCCCCAACAGGAGAGTATTTCTTAAAAATAACTCCCCCCTGATTATCTGTGAAAATTTCCAGCGCGTCACCTTCACGGATTCGCAGCGTACGGCGTATTTCCTTCGGTATGACGACTCGTCCAAGATCGTCAATTCTTCTTACAATTCCAGTTGCTTTCAATACCAAACATCCCCTTATCAAAAATCATTCTTTGCACTTTTTGTCAGGTAATGGATAGTATTTGCAGCATTTCTAAAAATACGCCTGCTGGGAACGCTTCTGTAAGAAAATTATTAAAATATATGAAATTTATTTCAGAAATTTTCAGTCTGCGACACTTTCCGCCGCTTTCCGCAGGGCAGTCACCGCCGCGGCATAGTCCGGCTTGCCTACCACCGCGCTGCCCGCCACACAGATGTCCACACCTGCCGCGCCCGCCTGCGAAATGGTTTCCGGATTCACGCCTCCGTCAATCTGTATCGGTACACTCGGCGCTTTCGCTTTCAGCAGCCGCACCTTATCCAACACAGCAGCATTGAATTTCTGCCCGCCAAATCCCGGCTGCACCGTCATAGCAAGTACCATATCCGCCATGGAAAGATACGGGAACACTGCTTCTGCGGGTGTACCCGGATTGATGGCAATCCCCGCCTTTGCGCCAAGCCCATGAATCATCGCAATCGTTTGGACCGGATTGCCTTCTGATTCCATATGAAAAGTAATCCAGTTCGCGCCGGCCTTTACAAAAGCCGGAATATACTTCTGCGGTTCTGAAATCATCAGGTGCACATCCAACGGCACCTTGGTGCACTTTTTCAGTGAAGATACCATATTCGGCCCGAATGTGATATTCGGCACAAAATGTCCATCCATGACATCCACATGTATCCAATCCGCGCCGGCACGCTCCACATCCGCAATTTCCTGCCCCAGTCTTGAAAAATCCGCCCCAAGAATTGAAACCGATATTCGCATGGTTTTCCTCCTATGCTCCGCCCGTTCGTTCTTTTCGCTGTTTTTCCCTTTTCAATCAATTTTATTTTAGCACAGATAATCGTTCAGGAAAAGAAAAAACTAAAGGGCATCTGACAGATATTTCTGTCAAACACCCCATCTATATTAAGCGGTCGGAAAGCTTTGCCTCCGCATTAACAGTCTATGCAACAATCTGTCATGTGTGAGGATAGAAACACTTTCAGCGCTTCAGTTTTGTTTTCTTGTGTTTTGGTTGTCTTTCTGTGTCTTGCGGTCTTCCATTTCGGCAGCAGAACTTTGCTTTGCATCACTCCGCTCCTGCTGGTATCTTTTGAGAAATGGCGGAACCAGTACAATTAGAAACACCGCACAGATAATACGTAGTACCCAGCCCCATGTCCCATGGAACAAATCCATGCCGGTTACGGCCGCCGTACCCCACCATGCCGCCAGAATGAGGAAGAATCCACCCGCAGCATAAAAGATTTTGCCCTCTTTGCGGCCATAGCGAAAAATCAGCAGCAGTCCCGCCGCCAGCCACATAACCGTATACAGATACTGCAATGAACATTTCCCTCTTTCGATGTTGTCTTACCGGCAATCATCGGTCAGGCAGCGCTTTTGCCATGGCTGAGAGTTTCCTGATAAGCAGCCGTCTGTGCCTGCATTTGCAATGCCCGACGGCGGTTGACCTCTGCGCGGCGGCTCATATGTTTCCGGCGGCGGCTGGCACGGCGCTCATGTACCTCCTGCGCCAAAACCAGCACCGAGACATTTACCATCACAGCACCGAGCACTGCCTGTGCCGCGATTAAAAAAGCACCATCTGACTGCAGAACAACGGAAAGCCCACCCATTGCCAGCAGCAGCAGGCACATAAACCTGCTTCTATCTGCCTTTGGGCGGAAAAGCGCTGTCAGAATACACGCCGCACAAACAAGCATCAACCCAACATATATACTGCCGTTCATTCGTATCCCTCCCAAAAATAAATAATGTCCAGATTCCGGTCTTACGCTTTGAATTTATTGTTATAGAATAGCATATTTATTTCATTTTTGCAAGAGGTTTGTAACATTTTTTTAATCTTTTAGGCAAAAATGTCATCAAAATGTTAGAGAAATCCAAAAAAGCCGCACCCGGTACAGCTTAGGAAGCCATACCGGGTGCGGCCTTTTATGCTGCTGCCAGCATCAGTTCAAAATATAAATATTCATTGCACGGCGGCCGAAATTCTCGCATTCTGCCTCGGAATTCATGTACAAGTCCACCATGGTGGAACTGCTGTTCACAAAACCGCCGGTATCTGCCGCAATCGCATAACCATAAACATAGCTTCCATCTGGTGACGCAATATACAGCCGTGTTCCGTAAGGAATGACATTCGGGTTCACAGCCACACGTCCGACTGCCGCAGGCATACCGGACGCTGTGATTCCGCCGCCGGTATACGCTGTGCATTGTCCAGTCAACACACTGCTGTAAGAAATTCCTCCCGCCGTGGTCTGCTGGCTGCTGCCGGACTGTTCATCAACAGCCGTATCCTGTGCAGGCTGCTGTTTCGGTGGCTCTTTTGTCCCCTGCAGCACAATTTTATTCACTGAATTTTTTACAACACTGGTGGAAACCACATTGGTGCCGCTGGCTTTGCCATTTATGTACTTGGTGCGACGGACAATCTTCTTCTGCCCATCACTGCCCTCGGTTTTAACCTTGGTGGTACCTGTCAGTAAAGTATCATCATCCTGTGTAACCGTCTGGAATGGAATTGCTTGGCTGATAACTTCATCCTTGTAAGTAACACGGTTTACCGCAATCGTCTGGTTCTCCGTGACCGGGCTGGCAGCATCCGTGCTCAGCTCGTCATCGCCGCCAACCTTGACACCAGCCAGCTGCACAACCTGCTGTGCCGGGGTATCCTGGGCAGTGACCACCTGTCTGGACATACCGTCCGCTGCTACTGTGACAATATGGTTGCGCATGACACGCATGACCGCATTTTCCTCGACCGGACGATTAAGCGGAACATTCACTGTGTCCACCGGGCCGAGCGTAACGCCGCCCTCCGCCAAAATATCGCGTGCGGTGTCTCCATAATGTGCGGTCACCGTTTTGGTGGTTCCGTCCACTTTCACCTTCACCGGATACGCGGTACGCACACTGACTTCAATGTTCCCCTGTGCATTGGTGGAGCGGAGAATCATATCCCCACAGTTGGTGTGAACTCCAGCTGTTTTCAAGATATTGTTTGTATCACTGCTCGTTAGCATATAAACTTTTTTGGTTTCACCGTTTTTGGTGACGACCGCATTCTGCGTGCTGGCCATTACGGTTCCGGCGGTTCCCAGACCGACTGTGAATACAGTTCCCAGCACAATCAATGTTTTGCCTGCCTTATGCATCTTGGTTCACCTGACTCCCTCTGTGCATTTTTTGATGCGAAAGCCCGCCGGAAAAGTCCCGGCCGGAGACGTTCGGTATCAATAGTCAGCATCATACCTGTTCAAACTGACCATGTCAAGTTTTTAGAAACACATTTTTTGTGTATTTTGCATAATAAAGCTCCGCTTGAAAATGTAGAAACCATGTCCAAACACGCAATTTTGCGGGGTGCCTACAACACCGAACACAGATTTTTCTGTGCATTATGTATGAACTTTAACTATTACAAACCTGTTACAAAGATTACATAATCGTTTCGTCCCATTTTTTACCCTGTTTTGGCTGCATTTTTGATGTTACTTTAAAAATTCTATTCTCTTTTTATATGGAAGTGGATGGTGGAAAGATTCAGCAGAAAAATCCAGCTTTCGATTCTTTTTTCAATCTATAAATATTCATTATTTTCCACTAATTATGAATGTTTTTCCTTTTTATCTGGCGGGATTATTTCCGTCTGATTTTCACTTTGTCTTGTGAGCTCGTCTTTTTTGCTTTACCATCTGATTAAAAAATCACATGAAAAAGTAGTCTCTTTTTGCGAATCGTTGTGTATTTGCACAACGAATTGTCATATAATCTCTCAGTTTTCGTTGTAATAATAAAAAAACAGCCCACGGTTTTCCACCGTCGGCTGTTGATAAATGTGAATAACTTTTTTAACGCTTTGAGAACTGCGGTGCGCGACGTGCAGCTTTGAGGCCGTACTTCTTGCGTTCCTTCATTCTCGGGTCACGAGTCAGGAATCCTGCCTTCTTCAAAGTGGAACGAAGGCCATCGCTGTCATACTGGAGCAGCGCACGGGCAACGCCGTGACGAATTGCACCAGCCTGGCCAGTGACACCGCCGCCGGAAACGCGGCAGACAATGTCAAACTTGCCGGCAAAACCTGTCAGCTCCAAAGGCTGACGAACGATGAATTTCAGTGTTTCCAGGCCGAAGTAGTCATCGATGCTGCGGTCATTGATGGTGATTTTTCCAGTACCCTGATACAAACGCACACGAGCTACAGAACTTTTCCTTCTGCCTGTACCATAGTAAAAAGGTGTTTTATCATACATAATGCTTGTCCTCCTCCCTTACAATTCCCAAGCAGTCGGCTGCTGGGCGGCGTGGTTATGCTCAGCGCCTTCGACTGTGCGCAAGCGTGTAAGTGCATTGCGGCCAAGGGTATTGGCGGGCAACATACCTTTAATGGCTTTCTTCATGGCAGCGCATGGATTCTCATGCATCAGGGTGTCATAACGGACATCCTTCAGGTGACCGATGTAGCCAGTATGATGATACCAATGCTTCTTCTCCAGCTTTTTGCCGGTGAGGACGACCTTGGCACAGTTGATAATGATGACATTGTCACCACAGTCAACATGAGGCGTATAGGTGGTTTTTTCTTTGCCGCGGAGAAGGACAGCAGCTTCGGTAGCCACACGGCCGAGGGGCTTGCCTTCGGCGTCAATGACATACCACTTGCGCGTGACCTCCTGGGCCTTCGCCATATAAGTGGACATGAAAGGAACCTCCAAAAATAATATTACAATCACCCCACCCCAAGGCGGGGCAGCTCTCACAAGAAGCGTGTGCAGCACAGACAAAACCTGCACTACAGAGGAATTGCATTTATGATATTACCACAAGTGCCGTTCCCTGTCAAGTGTGAAAGTGCTGTAATTTAAATTTAACTGCGTTTTTCTTTCATTATCTCCTGCATATGGGCACATACTCGCCCGCACGCAAGGTTCATTTCATATTTTCTGCCGGTTTGCCCGCACGCAAAAGCAAAAAGCTCGGCTTGTCATATTCGCGGTACATTCTGGGCACCTGACGGATATTTTCCTGTGTCGGCACGGGTTCCTGCATTGCCTCCACTTGAAAACCGGCACACAAAAGCTGGCTGATAATTTGTGAAAACGTGCGGTGATATTTCTGCACAGTGCAATCCATCCATGTGACTGTTCGTTTTCCCGGACGGCAGTATCCATCCAGTTTATAATAGATGCATTTTCCGGTTTCATCCCTCTGCCAGTTGCCATAACTAGAACAGGCAGTCGTCAGCGGATGCTCCTGCGAAAAAACGAATTTCCCGCCGGGTTTCAGGCATCTGAAAACCGAATCAGCCAGTCCCTGGAAATCCCTAATATAATGTATAGCAAGAGAACTGATGATGACATCAAATGTTTCCTGCAAATCCTCAATTTTCGTCATATCCATACATATATATGTTATTTCTGCGCGCGGGTTCTTTTTCTGTGCCGCTTCAATCATATTCTGAGATAAATCAATTCCCGTGACATGAGCCGCACCTAGCGCAAGATACCCCACACAGCCATCCCCGAAGCCGCAGCCGAGGTCAAGCACTTGTTTGCCGGCTAATGGCGGTAACATCCTGTGCAGTGCCGGCTGCTCCAATAGTACATTATAGCTCGCGGGATTTTCTCGAAGTTCTCTGTATTGGTTGAAAAAAGTTTCGTTATCATAAAGATTCTGCTGCATTGTTTTTCTCCTGTACCAACAAAAAGACAGAGGTAGTAGCAAAAGAAGCTGCCTCTGTCTGTCTAATTCATTTTAGTTTCCAGTTCCGCACACAAAGCGTACCACTCACAGTCCCCGCAGATTTCCTGCAGATGTGCATGTGCCACAAGCCGCATTTTCTGCTGCAGTTCACTCCATGTGAGCTGCTGTCCCTCTTTTAGTCCGCTGTGCTGCAGAACCGCACGGTCATAGCGCGGCGGTTTGCTGCTTTCACAGGCCGTACCGCGCCGATGCGGACAGTGTGCGCAAATACTGTCTGCTCCGGTGCAGATTTTCACTTTCGTGTCTGGATTTTCACGCAGATGAGCGGCTTTCTCCGCCAGATTTGCCGTGAAAGCGTCACTGTAGCCTTTCCCGACAAAATGCAGCAAGCACAGTCCATGGTGTGGGCGCAGCAACAGCGGAGTGTTCAAGCTGCGGTCTGCCATTTCTGATTAATGCGGCTGAAAACACGTTCAAGCTGCGGCACCAGCACAGTGACGACTGCAATCTTTACAGCGTCCCCAAGCAGGAATGGCACCACACAAGCCATCAGAGCGGCAAGCAGCGGCGTATGTGTTACTGCCACAAACCATGCCGTTCCCATCGTATACAGTGCTGCTGTGCCAGCAACCATGGAAACGATCAGCGCACCGGACTTTTTCAGGAGCTTCTGTGGATGGCGGCTGAAGGCACGATACACAGCGCCCTCCACCAATGCCAGAACCAGATACCCCATCAGATAGCCGCCAGTCGGCCCTACGATGCAGTTAACACCTGCGCTGAATCCAGCGAACACCGGTACGCCAATGCAGCCAAGCAGCAGATAGACCACCTGACTGATAACACCCAGTTTTGGGCCAAGGACAGCGGCACTCAGCATCACAGCAAAGGTTGCCAAACTAATCGGTACTGTACCGATGGGAATAGAAATAGGTGCAAGCACACAGGTAAGTGCCGCACACATTGCACAAAGAACCAGATTTTTCGTGGATTGCTTCATCTTTTTTCCTTCCGCATCCGGTAATTTTATGTATGAAAAATATTTTCTTCTGTCAGTTTCCAATCAGGAAATCGAGGATATTCATGCCAGCATCCGTCTGCGCCTTATAAAGCTCGGTATAGCCGCACTGCACACAGGTGATGGTAATGAATTTTTTATTCTGCACATCAAATATTTTGGCAAAATTTCCGCCGGTAGCCTGAAACTGGTCTGTCTCATACTGCATACAGCCACACTTGGGGCAGATATATTGTTTCCTCTGCATTATTCTTCCTCCTTTCAAAATCTTTCTTTTCTATAAAGATATAGGATATAGAAGAAAAATGCAAGTAGAATTTACAGACTGCGGCCAACTGCTTGTGCTACCTTGCCAACTTTTTTCGTGAATTCCTGAAAATCAGGGAGAGTGAGTTGCTGAGCGGCATCACTCATGGCAACCTGCGGATTCGGATGAACTTCTACAATAATACCGTCTGCACCTGCTGCCACACCTGCCAGTGCCAGCGGTGTAACCAAGCTGCGCTTTCCTGCCGCATGAGAGGGGTCTACAATAATTGGCAAGCTGCTGCGCTCCTTTACAACTGGCACGGCAGAAACATCCAGCGTATTGCGGGTTGCAGTTTCAAAGGTACGGATTCCACGCTCACACAATACAACATTCTGATTGCCTTCACTTAAAATATATTCCGCCGCATCCAGCCATTCCTCAATCGTGCAGGCAATGCCGTTTTTCAGCAGAACCGGCAAACCGGAACGGCCAATCTCTCGAAGCAGGCGAAAGTTTTGCATATTACGTGCGCCGACTTGAATCATATCGCAGTATTTCCCTGCCGCATTCAAATCCTGGGCATCCACCACTTCACTCACACACAGCAGTCCAGCAGCATCGGCAGCTTGGCGCAACAGACGGTATCCTTCATCTTCCAGCCCCTGAAAAGCATAAGGGCTGGTGCGGGGTTTATAAGCACCACCGCGAAGCATCTGTGCGCCAGCTGCTTTGACGCCGAATGCTGCCTTTGTGATCTGCTCCTCATTTTCCACAGCACATGGCCCGGCAATCATCACCAGTTGTTCTCCGCCAAAAGTGACATCTTTCACCGTTACTTTCCGGCCTTCCGGCACCATTTCCCTGCTTGCCAGTTTGTAGGAATGCATGATGGGCACGCATTTTTCTACACCGTCCATCACTTCAATATTTTCTGTGTTCAGCTTAGATTTGTCACCCAGTACACCGATAACTGTGGCTTCACTGCCCACAGAGAGATTGGCACCCAGTCCCTTTTCCTTTAATAAGGCAATGACATGGTTAACCTGATCTTTGGTACATCCGGTTTTCATTAAAATAATCATTGAAAGCCTCTCCTCTGCTTTTGCTATTTAAAGCTTTTACTTATGAAAGTGAAGTGTGTAAAAAAACAACCACCCTATTGGGTGGCAGCTTCGATGTTGGCACCTACCTAATTTCCCGGGCCGTTACCAGCCAAGTATTTTCGGCACCAGTGAGCTTAACTTCTGTGTTCGGAATGGGAACAGGTGGACCCTCACCGTCATCAGCACCAACTATTTGTCTTTGTTTGCCGTCATTCCTGACGACTTATATATAATATCACATTAACTTTTAAAATGCAAGCTTTTTTTCAATTTTTTTTAAAATAATTTTTGCGCACATTTATATGCCTGGCATAGCTTTATACAAAGGTAAAATCTTGGAAATGCCCTTCCCCAACATTAAAGCGAGAAAATCCAATATCACAATAATACAAAAGGAAAGTCATAGCCGCAGTGACAACACTAAGTTCAGAAAACTGTTTCTTTTGCGCTGGGCAAAACCGGCTGCCTAAATAGCCGATTGCTGCTAAGGGTTCATTTTCCTTCGGCAGGCAACACTACGGAATCATCAGCGCGTGTGCCCCATGCCGCTTGAGCATCCATTTCCTGTTGCAGTCTGCTCATTGTAAAGGCACATCTCTCGCAGGGTTGGGTTCCATAAATATCACATATCATTATCTCTGGAACAACAAAAAAGCCGACTCAAAAGAGTCGGCCAAAAGTTTCTGTGCACTGAAAACTGAATAAAGATTAAGAATTGCAAAGAAGTGATATGGACGAGACCATGAACTATGGTCAAGCCCTCGACCTATTAGTACTGCCAAGCTGAATACATTACTGTACTTACACATGCAGCCTATCAACCTTGTAGTCTTCAAGGGGTCTTACTTGCTTGCGCAATGGGATATCTTATCTTGGAGTCGGCTTCACGCTTAGATGCTTTCAGCGTTTATCCGATCCGCACATAGTTGCCCAGCTGTGCCATTGGCATGACAACTGGTGCGCCAGCGGTGCGTTCATCCCGGTCCTCTCGTACTAAGGACAACTCTCCTCAAATATCCTGCGCCCACGACAGATAGGGACCGAACTGTCTCACGACGTTCTGAACCCAGCTCGCGTACCACTTTAATCGGCGAACAGCCGAACCCTTGGGACCGAATACAGCCCCAGGA
>JAKVJJ010000001.1 GCA_022487055.1 Oscillospiraceae bacterium | reverse complement strand
AAACAAAACCGCAAGGGGTTTATTTTCACAGGCAATTTTTAAATAAAGATATGTTTTAATCGCTTCTATCTGTGCGTCTCGCATTTGTCCTTTATGAATCATATAGTCAATCAAAGGATTAACGGTACAATCGGAAGATCTGTACCATCTGTCCCTTGCCATATTTAACATCTTATAAAACATGGTTAGCCTCCCCTCTGGAAATCAGGCCTGCTCCAGTGCCGTTATAATTTCTTTAGATATACCTTTTTCATTACAGTAATCAATAATTCGCATTTTCGCCAGACGACTTGGCGTGGTGCGGCTGTTTTTCCAGCGGTTTAGCGTAGTAAAACTGACGTTCAAATCTCTGGCAAATTGTTTTTGAGATATATTCAGTTCTTTACGAATTTTCCTGAGTATTTCGTCGAGTCTCATAGGCATACCACCTCATAATAATTATAGCATCTGCTATAGTGAATAACAAGTGCGAAATAAAGAAGTACTACTATAATGGTCGGCTTTTATGTCGGACAAAATGGAAGTCGTAAGTTTTACGTATGTTGTATCCAAATTGTCTGTTCCACCTCAAGCCCGCCCTTGAAGGTAATCTGTATTTTCTCTTCTGAAACCACCGTCACCTTGGAGATGAGCTGTTTCACAAGCGCTTCGTCATATCCACTGGAACATATCGTTTGCTGCTTCGGCCAAAATCCAATAGCCTGCACGTTCTGCGCTCGCTCAGTTGGTATGTTTGTTGTATTTTTTCCGCAATGCGGCGCATCTCGGCAGGCTTTATCCGTTTTTTTGCAAGGATATTCTTTAGAATATGGCTATCCAGAGTGAAGTTGGCCACTAGCTCTTTTAGTTGGTGATTTTCTTCTTCCAACTATTTTAGGTGTCTTGCCTCACTGACTTCCATCCCACCGTATTTGCTTTTCCAACGATAAAATGTCTGTTCGGAGCCTTTTCCCCTGCTTCATGCTCTTTTAAAATTCTAATGATCTGCTCTTCACTGAATCGCTTTTTCATGTTAATCACTCCATTTGTATTTTATCATATTGTGACTAACTTTTCCATTGGTTCAGTTTTCGGGATTCAGGTCAATACCACTAATCGATTTCCTTCGCGAAAAATGCCGCTGCTATTTTTAGAAAGTCATTTTCCTTTTCAGCTTCTGCAAGTTTCTGGCGACGTTGTCGAACTTCCTGCATTAATTCATTTTCGGTCTTTGCAGCATTATTTGTTTGGCATTCTTCACGGTAAGCACGAATCCAATTTGAAACAGTGGCGTGACAGATTCCATATTCGGCAGCGAGACTGGCTATTGTGCGGCCATCCTAAATATGTAGTTTTACAACCTTCTTTTTGGTTTCCTCAGTAATCTTTTGCATAGCGTACTCCTTTCCTAATAGTTATTGTAATCCATTAGGCAGGAGTGTTACAAGTTCACTATACCACTACACGTCCTCCTCTTAATGTCGTGGTAAGTAATTTGACCTATGTCAGGGTGGGCATGAACTGGAACTATATTTGCGTTCTTGTAGACCTGTTTAATCGAGAAATCATCGGTTACAGTTCAGGACGCCATAAAACCGTCAGATTAGTTGCGCAGGCTTTTTCTACGGTAAAAGCAAGTCTGACAAATATTCAGATATTTCACACGGACCGGGGTAACGAATTCAAAAACCAACTAATTGATGATGCCTTACAGGCATTCGGAATCCAGCGATCTCTCAGCATGAAAGGCTGTCCTTATGACAATGCCGTTGCTGAGGCAACCTTTAAAATTATTAAGACAGAATTTGTCCACGGGCAAACTTTTGAAAGCCTGGCAAGTTTAAGGCTCCAACTGGCCGACTATGTTAACTGGTTCAACAATTGTAGAATGCATTCATCTTTGGGGTATTTGACTCCCTGCCAATTTAAGTTGAATAGCCTTAAAAAAGTTGTTTAGTTTTCTGTTGACAATCCAAAATCCGCACAGCCCTCTTATAAAAGCCCATATCATATCTGCGGATTATCACAGCAGAATGGTGGTTTATGGTTCAAAAGCCATCCTCTCCGTTTGTTCTTCCAATCTACGTACGCTGTCCTCACTTCTCTGAATAACTTGTATAGCAAGCAGCTCATATTTCGTCCATAGTTTTTCACTGATCCCCGCCTTCCGCAGAATTTTCCACATAGCAAGTGCTTCCCTATAATCCATACTGTCCTGCACTGCCCACTGTATTTTCCGAAGTCTCCATTCATGTTTAGACTCGGTCAATCGCTCAATGGCGGCAAAAGTGTGCGCAAGTTTATTTTTTCGTGTGTTAAAGTTACTCTCCTCCTGACCAAGTTCCCGTAAGATTCGGTTTCGGGTAATCCATTGCGGCTTTCCGGAAGCTTTTTTGAGTTTACGAACCACCTGCTCTACCAAAACAGTCAGTCGCTCATCATCTTCTTCACAATCTGTAACCGAAACAGTCCCACCCCTCTTGCAGGGAGCGGGACTGTTTGCGTATAGCCATACTTTATCGTGTCGAAACAGCCAGAGATAGGCTGCGTTGTCTTCTGCCGCAATTGCTGAAATCGTATTCTTTGCTGCATGTTTGGCAGCATCCTGCCACCGCTGCTTGTATTTCTCCAGCGTTTCTGGTAGAATTTTCTTGTTGCACACCGGCCGTTGCTGAACTAACTTCTGCCTATTCTCATCGGCGTAACACAGCAGGTTTTCGACACTCCCGGACAAAAGCTCTGCCATCAGAATATGCTTAATTGTCCTATAAGAACGACTGCTGTGCTGACAAATACGAAAAATCCAAGGTTTTTTATCACTGTTCCAATAGGAATTAACGCTTTCAAGGAATTCTCTTCCAAAGGATTTTTCTGCACTTACAAGCAGTTTTTCTTTGTAAAGACTCCAGTTCTCCGTTGCCAATCCCTTCTGTTCCAGCAGAGAAAGGTATATTTCCGTGAAATCCTCGTTGCACGCACAAAAGATACTGCGAATCCGCTGCGAATTTTCCAGGCAAAACAGAATATCCTTCTGCAGCCTTTGCTTTTCAGTTGAAAGTTCCCTAACAAGCGGTATTTCATGAATGGCATTTGTCACTGATTCTAAAGGGAAAAACTTTTTTGCCAATGACAAATGTTTGATTCCGCAGCTAATAAGTGCCGTTTGATGCTTCGGACAGCATTGAAGCCCTGCAATCTGATGACTCCTATGCCAATAGGCTTCTCCGTATCGTTTCCGGTCTTCTTCTGCACAGCGTAGACAATAGCGCAACTCTGAGATTGGCATAGATATATGATGCGGATATGGCACATTATTTTCATTTTTAAAATAGCCATAATAAGAATCGACTGTTTGCTGTTTTGCAAACAATGTGTTATATGAAAAAAGCGTATAGTCATAAAGAAGTTGGTCGAAAGACAAACCAACTTCTTCTGTCTGTTTCGCTAGATAAGAAAGATGTGCAGGAATGTTTGTATTGAGATGCTGCGCTTTCATTCCAAATAGCTGTTCCATCGTGTCACAATCATACAGATTTCCGCTGTGAACATGATAACGACAGAGAAAGCTGTATAACAATTCATCTCTGTACGGCTGCGGAAAAAACGCCAGCATTCCACAAATTCTCCCTTTAACAACCAATTTGCGTCTTTTATATTTGGTACAGCCAAATATAAAAGACAAATTTCTTCCTATACTTTTGATATGTAAAGGTAAAAATATGAAAAAACATGAATATTAGAAAATTAAAATTGGGAAATCGAAATATGATAGGTCGCCGTGTTACAGAAGCACGACAAGCCATGGATATGAAACAACGTGAACTTCTTGCTAAGTTACAGATTAAGGGAATCGATATCAGCACACCAGCGCTTTCGTTGCTGGAAGGGCAAAAACGACCTGTATCAGACTTTGAGCTTGCTGCGCTAGCTGATATATTGAATGTTTCAGTGGATTGGTTACTGGGACGATCTGAAAGAAATTAAAATCAAGGTGAAAAACATTGCCTGCTTATAAATTCAAAAACTGGCCATTAGGAAATAATGAGGATGCAGTACTATATTGGATATCATCTCCGTTTAAAGGTAAAAACAATGGATATCTGTCTCCTGTTGTTTTTAAGGGCAAGAAAAATGACTTTACTGTTTACCGTCCTTGGGGTGAATTACCGTTTTTAAAAATGGGGTATATATATTGTAATGGCAGTGGAACCGGCTGTTTTGGCAGTAATTTGAAGGAATTCACCATCAATGTTAACAGAATTGAAAGTCAAACGATACATAATAGTTATGCCGCCATTCCTCGTGATTTATACCCTCTAAAGTCCCATAACATAACTAATAGAGACCAATGCTGTCAATTCACTGTTGGTGACACCAACTATATAGTTCCCTGCGTAGAGATCATTCGTGCTGTTGCCGGGACCTCTCCATTCTTTATAAACAACTTAATTTCAACAAATTATTTGTCTGATTTTTGTGATTGTAAATTGAAAAACAATGTACTGCATATTGATTTTCCAGAAAATTGTCCATGTAAATTCCCCTCCACCCTGAAAACAAAAAACGGTCTTCGAGAATATGCCAACTTCATATATAATCCCTCATTGAGAGATTGGTGGGAAACCGTAAATACAAATTTTTTGTCAGAAGCAGAATCTGAAAACGATATTGAGATAAAAGCATTTATTCCAAATGTTAGCGGCTCGCTCATACGGGGTATCGGTATATCACAGAATGATACTGTTTTACTGTTACATATATCACTGGAGGGGTTTCCAAATCTTCCATATACTATTGAAGCAGCCAAGTTGGATTACGAGCGAAGCAGTGAAAATCATCCTCATGAAAAACAAAAGCATTCCGTCTATGAAGAGGCCTCGGGAAATATTATATTGCAGGATAAAGGACACGCAAATTTATCAAATGCAGAAACTAAATCATCTGATTTCTCAAATCGCTACAAAAGTCCGGCAGATATCAGATTTGTTCCAGTAAGACGTGACCATATCGCTGAAAACCATAGGTATAAAAAATCAACTGATGAAGAACAAGAATGTTCTGCACAGGAAGCTATCTTGGGCGGTGACCACAAAGGAATAGAAATGCTCTTTGACAATGCTCCAGAGTTTTCTCTTCCTCCAACATTCCGGCTCCTGCAAAATGCATTACATATATTGAAACAAAGTCATTTCTTGAAAATATCAGATTTTTCGACTGATGTTGCCAACAGCTATGTAATCATATACAGTAAAACAACTAATAACAATTACATTGCCATTCTAGAATTCTATCAAGCGGAAGAAAGCAATATTTCTACGCTCATCTTAGGTGGGTCAAAAAACTGTAAAGCCGTCACCGAAAGACTGTTGAGAAGATTTCAAAACGGAAACGGTCATTGGGCCAAAGAGGATTTTTATAATATCGCGCCGTTTCAGCATTACTTGCTGAAGCACAGCAAACACAGAACGGCAGCTAGGTTGGCTACATTGCTGGAAGGACATATTGTAAAGTTGGAAAACTGCAAGGGTTAATGATAACACAATTTCCTTTAATAATTAAAATTCACCATCCTTCGTCACTATCAAGCCTTCTCTTCTTAACTTTTCTACCGCATTCTCCGGCTTGACATCCCAATGCTCTACTGCTGGATCAGCTAAACTTTTATCAGGTGTTTTTCGGGTAGCTTTGCAATTCAGTTTTGCACCGTGCCGTTTGTTTGCAGAAGTATGCGATTTTTTCATACTTTCATCATCCATCACCGCAAGCTGTTCTCGCATAAGCAAGAACTTTTCGGACTTGGCAACCTGCTGAAACATTTCCGGTGTAATGCACTCACTACCTCCGTAGAATCCGTTTTCAACAGCTTGATCTTGTGTCCATGCATACAAATGAAGTGCTAAAGCTACAATTCCTCTGCTAAGTTCGTTGACAAGCTCACTCATTTCATCTGTCAGCTTTGTCTCTATGCTTGTCCACTGATACTTCCACATGGCATTGATGAAAAGTTCCCATTCATCTGAACCGTATTTCAGCGACTCCATCTTGACCGTACCCTGTTCACCTGCTGCTCTGCGGGCGGTCATAAAACTGCCCGACAATGCCTGAATCGCGGCAGGAATGCCAATCACAATAATCGGAATGCCCATAGTATCCATTAAATCAGCCAAAAAGTTCAAAATGCGCTCTCTGCCGCCGCTTTTTGCCGCATTGATGTTTTGAATTTCATCTATAACCAACACACCCAAGCTGTGCCGCTTTGCCAGAAGTGCCATCTGTGTCAGCATGGTATCTATGGTTGACACTCTGGAACCCGCAAACCGCTGAAAAGTAGAATCTCCTGTGATATTATCGAACTCTTGAAAAAATTTCACACACAGTCCTTTTACACTTCCATCAAAAGGGCAAGTGATTTTCATCCAAACAATTTGCAAATGATGAAATGGCTGTCCTTGATATTCACTGTGGAGGATATTTTGCGAATACAAACCTTCTAAAACGCGGTTCACGATAGATGTTTTTCCACTGCCAGAGGTGCCAACCAGTGAAAAACCAGATGCTCCTGGATTTGTCGAATGAAAGCTCTGAAAAGTAGAATCGCGTGTATGAACGCAACTGGAAAGCTGATTGAGTTCCGTATTAAAAACAGGGGTAAGCGGATTTCGATTGACATATCCATTGCGAATGGCTCTGCCAATCCGTTCCGCAATATCAATATGAACACCCCAAGGCTGAAAAAAATGGTACAGTTCAGAAATGCATTCTTTTCGTACAGAACCGTCCTGCTCTCTGATACTTAAATCATATGGAATTTGACAAGTCAACCTTTTGTACAGTTCTTTCTTGCCCATAATGGGAGGGAGTGCTTCAATCAGTGGGTTGCCCCGATAGTGCGGCACCGGTGATGCTTGATACTTTGCAGTTTCTGCACACACTTATTCGTCATCCTCCCGCTGCCATTCCAGAATTTTTGCAGAACATTTATTATTCGTACTCACTTTGTTACTGGCTTTTACCTGTTTCTCATCCGCATTTCCGTGCTGACTGTCTGCTAAAAAGCTCTCCTGCTTCTGCTGAAGGAGCAGGTCTTTTTTTCTGTTTGAACGAACTTTATTTTTTTCTGGAAATGCAACGACATTATCAGTTTGCTCTTTTTCTGCCTGCGCTTTCTTTATAATACTGTCAATTTGTGTTTGAAATGCGACTTCATTTTTTAAATTGTGCTTTTGATTCGCATTTCCCTTCGATTTTTCCAGTTGATTTTGATACTGAAAATCTTCTTCAAACCAATCCTCGCAATAGGATTCCAGCCTTGTACACACCTCGTACTGCCCATCTTCACAGCACAGCAGAATTGTTTTCGTTGCACGCGGATCATGCTTAATCATTATCTGCCATGTGCCGTTTATCCGTGCCTGGCTGCCCATGTCCTCACGAATAAAGGAATCACAAGTGTAGTACTGTGATTTATATTTAATTCCACGCTCTGTAACACGCGCTGTACCATTTGGCAACAGAGAATACGCAACCTCCTGCGGTGTTCGTTTTGCCAAACATCCGCTCCTGTTTTGAATTCCCCAATTCCAAAGTGCAAGCGGAATGGCAGGAATCCCTGCCGTAATAATATCTTCACTTTTCTGCGGATGTTTTGTCAGTACGCGGCTATTGTGTTTAAGAATATAATGGATGATGATTTGATTAAACTCGCAAAGGTTCAGTGTAGCGTCCAGCTTATAATCCGGTACCCCACGGTCTCGGTAATCTAGCTGAACACCCCCGGGCAACAGCATTCGTGTCCTGCCATTTATCAAGTGAAAACTCTGTTCCACAATTCCTTTTAAATCCGGCCGCCAAGCGCTTGTGTTCTGCATATGAACGCCAAGCTCTGAAACCAGCTGACTGCTTGCTTTGCTCACCAGTTCTCCGTTATCCGTCAGCAACTGCTGCGGCAATCCGATGCAGGGCCAGTCGCCTTCCTGAATGTCAATTCCAAACTGACGGCAGAGCTGTACCTTGTCCATATTTGTGTAATACAGCGCCATCATAGCGTCCGTCCAAGAGGGACCTTCTAAACTTACATAAAAGCCTGCAATCATACGAGAAAAAACATCCGTGACAAAATAAAGCACGGGCCTGCCGATTACCGCGTTTCGATCAGCTCTGGACACCAAGTAAACATCCGCGATTGTCGCATCAATCTGATACTTTTCTCCGGGGCCATCTGCTTCACAGGCAGAATTTCCCGGAATGGCACGATACGTTCTGTCAAACTTTTTTTCACCTATACGCTTTCGTAAATTCCAGATTTTCTTTGCATGGTAGCGGAACTGTGTAATTGAAGGACAAGGAGAAACAACAGACTGTGTTTCTTCATTCCAATAATAAGTTCGGATGAATTTCGTATAAGCATCTGTCATCTTATACTTGCTGTTTTTGTTGTAGGTCATATTGACGATATGCTTAATCTGCCACTTTTCCGTTTTTCCAATCTGCATTTCATCTGTCTGCGGCTGATACTTGCATGGTCTGCCAATTCGTCCATTAGAATCTGTGCGCTCTTTTCCCGCGCCGCCGCGGGCTTTGTAGTTTGGCACAAGTGCCATTTTGGTACAGCCGCCAGCCCAGTACTTATGCAGCCAACGGAGAAGTGATGTATGTGCACAATGCTGAACTAGCATAATTTTCTTGATGTTTTCTGACCTTTTCTTTTCATCAAAGCTAAGCTCATCATTTCGAATAATTGGCTCAATTGTATTCCATATCTCATTGATTTGCTGCATTTGCTTTTTTGTTAAATGTTCAGCACTGCCTGAATGATTGCTCTGCTCCAAAATTTTGCAGGTTCCATCTTCCACCATATCCTCTAAATCTGATAAGCCGCAAATTTCCGGAAGTTTGAATTCACTTTGAAGTTCTATCATTACGGCAGTATCCGTGTCAGGATATTTCTGCAATAACCGATAGCTTTTTTTATTTATAATGTTTTCAAAAATATCATTTATCATTAACGGCATAGCGGTCACTCCTTTCCCTCTGAATTATATTCACAAAGGGAAGTGAAACCAAAAATTTTTGCACAGGCATGGTTGGCAAAAAATGTTGATTCATATCAACTTCAATCATTCGATGTGCCGTTAAATAATAAAACAGGGACAGCACCGCTCCATTCCTTAATTGATACGCTTTTTCAACATGGCTGCAGATTGCTGACAATGGCTGCTGCGGTATATCTTGGATTTCCTGAACCAACAATTCTTCAACCGCTCTTTTCAAAGATTCGTCTTTAAAGTCATCATAATCATAGAAGGAGAGGATTTTCCGTATATTTTTCGCTTTTTGCCGGGAAAAGCTGTTTTCTGTAACGCATTTCCATTGGACATTCTGCTCCTGCCAATAGCATCTCTCAATCTGCTGTTTTTGAAGTGTCCGCTTTTTCGACAAATCTTTCTCAGTCTTTACACTGCGGGCATAATATTCTGCTTCTTTTTCCCCTTCTGGGCAGTAAGTAATCAAAAAATCCGTTGTCATTACATAACTGCTACCATCCTGATTCTTCGGATGCGGATAGCCGAGACGAGCCGCTGCTACTTCAGTCAGTTCCGTATCCAATGGGTACTGTTCACGAATATCTACAATATTCGGATTCCACGCAAGGATGAAATAATACTGCATTTCAAGGTCAGAGAAAAAATGATGAACCCTTCCTGTGTGAATGTCCCGCACCCGATTGCCGCGTCCAAGGGAAGGGAAGTCATCAACCATGAGCCACGGCTGGTAATCGGCAAGTTTCCCTTGACCGCGCCCAGCTTTTTTCATTGCTTCAATTTTTTGCTCCGTGAACAATAAATGTCTGCCCATAAAAACAACTCCTCAACTCTAGTTTAGTCCTTGAGTGAGGAGTTATGCAAGCAAAGTCCGTTATGTTTTATTTGAGTCCGCTATTATTTATTAAAGTCCGTTATTAATTATCATTCAACAGTTTACCTTTGACACCAATGCTACCGTTTCCACATGATTGGTGTGCGGGAACATATCCACCGGCTGGATTTTGCGGACAGCATAGCCGCGCGCGCACAAGTAGTCAAGGTCACGCGCCTGTGTTTCCGGATTGCAGGAAATATACACGATTCGTTCCGGCGCCAGTTCTGACAAGGACAGCAGAAAGCGCTCTGTACTGCCCGCACGGGGTGGGTCCATAAAGACTACATCCGCATGGTCACCATCCTCCGCCATTGCTGTCAAGCTCTCGGTTGCATCGGCACATAAAAACCGAATATTATGAATGTGATTAAGCTTCGCATTAAAAACAGCGTCATGCACCGCATCACGGCTCAATTCAATGCCGTAAACGCTTCCGGCCTGCTTTGCCGCAACCATCCCAATCGTGCCAATGCCACAGTAAGCATCTATCACCGTTTCTTTTCCGGTCAGTCCGGCATAATTCATGGCCACTGCATACAGCCGCTCACACTGTACCGGATTGATTTGATAAAAACTCTTGGCAGAAATGCGGAACCGGCATCCACACAGCGTGTCCTCAATATAGCCCGGCCCATACAGGACTTTTTCCCGCTCCCCCAGTACCATGCTAGTATGCCGGTCATTCAGGTTCAGCAGCACTGTCGTAATTTCCGGGTGCATTTTCAGCAAGGCCTTCACGAATTTCTTTGCCGGAAAAATTGGGCTTGCTGCCACCAACACCACCATAATTTGTCCGCTGGCAAACCCGCGCTTTACCAGCACATGGCGCAGAAAACCCCTTTCTGTCATTTCATCATAGGGCTTCAATTTAAAACTTTTCAGCAGTTTGCGCACGGAAAGCATGATTTTGTCTGCCGTTTCATCTTCTGTCAAACAGGACTCCACTGGCACCACATGGTGGGTACTACTCTGATAGACACCGGAAAGAATATTTCCACGGCGGTCTGCCGTAAATGCTGCCTGGACCTTATTGCGGTAATGATAGGGATGTTCCATCCCCAAAATTGGTTCCGGCTGCACAAATTTGCTCAGCAGCTTTTTAACCCGATTCTGTTTCCACGCAAGCTGACGCGGATAGTCCATATTCTGCAGTTGGCACCCACCGCACTTCCGGTACAGCGGGCATTGTGTTGTTTCCATTCTGTTTTTCTCCTTGTATCTATCAAATAATGCGATTACGGTAAAACTATTTGACAAGAAAACTTGACAATAGGAAGTATCTATGCTATTCTCTTATTGCAAATTAAACTTGTCAAAATGACAATATTACTTAGCGAGGTGCTACAAATGGACAAAAATGAAATTTTAAGAAAAGCGCAAAGCAAAAAAGCGAACACACCTGACGAAATGGAACTGCAGGTAGTTCAAAAAGGAAACGGTATTGCCCTGGGTTTTGTATTGATTTTTTGTGGTATCCTGATGTTTGCAAAAATGTACGCCAAACAACCTTGGTATGATGTTTACAGTATCTGCTTTATCAGCATAGGTGTGCAGCACCTTTACAAAAGCAGGAAACTGCATCAAAAGCACGAGCTGGTGTTGGGCATACTTTACACGGTTCTTGCCGTTGTAATGGTCTGTGCCTACTGCTGGAACATCGTGAGATAAAACATGGAAAATAAATTAATTCTTCACAACCGCCTAAAGGTTGCACGCGCTGAAAAAGACCTCTCGCAGGGGGAACTTGCAAACTTGGTCGGTGTTTCGCGACAAACAATCAGTTCCATTGAAACCGGGCAGTTTAATCCAACTGCCAAGCTGGCACTGCTGCTGTGCATTGCACTGGACAAAAAATTTGAAGACCTATTTTATTTTGAATGAAATGCGATTTTCCTTTTCACTTGCTCTTCTAAATTTGGCTGTTCCAGTAAAAGTGTATGCCCTTTCAGCACAGGCGGGGCGCCGGTCCTCGTAAGCCCCTACTCACATATAATTGTAAACCTAATGGCGTGCGTACACAAGCTTTCCAACTGGAAACAGCACTTTTTTTGCGGTTTCTGTTTCTGCTTGCCGGAAAGGCCTTGTTTACAACCCTGCTTTTGCGTTATACTGATTTTAGTTAAACTTTGTGCAGGGAATGCTGCACAGCGGAGGGGGATACATGGATAACTTCGAATATATCAGCAGCCGCCTGCCCTGCCCGGACACTGAAAAAGAAAACGCTTTTACCATTGTGCAGCGTCTGTGTATTTACGCCGACAAAGTGCGCACGGAAGGGCAGCTTTCTCTGGAACCGCTGCTCGCCGCGGAACCGGACGCATTTCTGCAAGACGGTCTGCGCCGCCTGATTGACGCAGAAAGTCCGCAAGAGTTGCAGCAGGCATTGCAGATCCATATTCTGGCAGCCAATGCCACCGGGAAGCGGTTTCTGGAAATGATGGTGATTGCGGACGGTGTCTGCCAGATTGAACAGAATATGCACCCACGCACACTGGTGAGCCGGCTGAGCGAATGGTTTGGGGAAGCCTATACAGAACGTTTTGCGCAGGTATTAGTGGAGTTGGACACTGAGGAACAGCACCGCACTGCTCAGGCCAGAGCAGAGCGGGAAGCGCTGGCCTCACAGGCAGAGCTGTCAGATCCTGAAAAATCAGATGAAGTTCTGGTGCAGCAGGATTCTCCCGCTGCAAAGCCAGCACCGGCTCCGAAAGCGCTGCAGACCGACACAGAGAAGGATTCTGACGCACCGGCCGAAAAGCCGTCAGTTACTGTTCCAAAGCCAGAAACAACGCCAAAAGACGAACCAAAAGCAGCCGTGGCGCCGCACGCTTCTGTGGTGGAATTCCATCAACTCGGTTCCTGCGGAACAGACGCCATTACCCGCTTGCTACAGGACGTAGATGATGACACACTGGCAGTGGCACTCAAGGGCGTGGACAAACCGCTCTTTTCGCTGTTCTGGTCTTCCATGTCAAAAGAACGCTGTGAAAAGCTGCTGGGAAAAATGAGTTCTGCTTATCATGTGCAGACGCAAGACGTGGAAAAGGCACAGGCGAAAATTCTCTCCACTGCCAAGGAGCTGGAAGACAAACAGGAACTTTCACTGGATTTCCCAAACGGTGAACTCAAAGCACCACACTGGGAAGTTATTCTGTAATCAATCCATAAGGAGGGACTTTCATGTATATTGCTGTTGTAACCGGCGCTTCCAGCGGGCTGGGACGGGAATTTGTCCGACAAATCAGTGAAACGGAAACACTCGATGAAATCTGGGTCATTGCCCGCCGTGAAAAGCTGCTGCAGGAGCTGGCGGCGCAGGTGACACGCGTCCGGGTGCGTCCTATTCCGCTTGACCTGACCTCTGAAGAAAGCATGGCCACCTATCAGAAGCTGCTCTCCGCCGAAAAACCGGATGTGCGCATTCTGGTCAATGCCGCCGGATTTGGAAAAATGGGCAATTATGCCGAAATTGCCCGGCATGACTGTGACAGCATGATTGACCTGAACTGCCGTGCCGCTGTGGATATGACCATGCTGACACTGCCGTATATGCATCATGGCTCCCGCATTTTGGAAATTTGCTCCACCGCCGGATTTCAGCCGCTGCCGGGACTGGGGGTCTATGCCGCCAGCAAAGCTTTTTTGCTTCGTTACAGCCGGGCACTTCGGTGGGAACTGTTCCCGCGCGGCATCCACACAACCGCCGTATGTCCTTATTGGATTAAGGACACCGAATTTATTTCTACCGCGCGCAAAACACAAAACAGCACCGCCGTCCGGCACTTTCCGCTGGCAAGCCATGTGCACAGTGTTGTCCGGCTTGCGCTGAATGACAGCCGCCTGGATTTGGCGGTTTCCACACCCAGTCCGGTAAGCCTTGTCCACCGCATCACTGCAAAGTTCATCCCGCACTGTGCCATGATTGGTATTTGGGAACTTCTGCGAAGAATCTGACCCTGTTAAAAAGATCCGTGAAATAATAAAAAAGTACCCGCCGGAGAAAGACCTTCGACGGGTACTTTTAACTTTTTATATGTAAGCAATCCCTGATTCTAAACGCATCAATGGGAGCTTTAAAGGTTTTGAAGTGGATGGGACTTTATTAAGTCATGGGAATCAGTCCTTTCGTCAAAAGATAAATGCTGTTTTGGTTCACTATCCTGTGCCACTGGACTCACCCTTTCTTATTTTTTGCCTGTACATCAATTAACGTTTCTTTCATTACTCCATTGGAATCGCTCCCATCTGTTTTTGTTGTCTGCATTATAGCATGAGCCTTTTTAGAATGCAAGACCTTTTTGAAATATTTTTTGATATTCTTTCTATAATCTGCAAATTAACAACTTAATCATAACTTATTCATAAATATATGCAGGATTTGTTTAAATATTATTCATTTCGCTTTTATATTCCTGAATACAGTCTAGAAACTGCTGGCCATAGCGCCGCAGTTTCTTTTCGCCCACACCAGTTACTTTTCCCACCATTTCCCGCTCGGTGGTGGGCATGAATTCCGACATGGCACGCAGCGTCGCATCCGTAAAAACCACATAGGCCGGTACACTCTGTTTTGCGGCAATTTTTTTGCGCAGGGCACGCAACCGCTCGAAAAGCTCCGGATGCACAATTTCGCTGCCGGGACGCTGCCGTTTTGGTGCGGCCAACTTCTGTTCCGTCTTCACCGTACGCATTTGGACAGTCTTTCCATGAAAAAGCACTTCCGGTGCCGCCGTGCCCAGAGAAAGTGTCGGATATTCGCCGTCGCTGCAGCACAGGCAACCGCTTTCCAGCAGCCACTGAATCCGTTCCCGCACCTCACGCTGACTCAATGCTGACAGAGCACCATAGGTCGATTGTTTGTCAAGCCTCAGGTCACGAACGCGCTCGGTGTCCTCTCCCCGCAGGACGGAAGTAATCAGGCTTGCGCCATACCGTTCTCCGGTTCGGCGGATACAGCACAGAATCTTCTGTGCGTCCACTGTAATGTCCCGCTTTTCGGAGGCGGCACTGCAGTTCCCACAGGCATTGCAGAACGCGGGACTTTTCTCGTCAAAATAGTGCAGGATAAAATGCCGCAGACACCGCTGTGTCGTGCTGTAAAAGGTCATCTGGCGCAAACGTTCCAGGTCTTTTTTCCGCACTTCCTGCCGTGTCTGCTCATCCAGCGCATCTCCGCTGTCACTGCCGTGCTCAATCAGAAATTTGTTGGTGCGCACATCCTGCCCGTTATAAAGCAGAATGCACTGCGCAGGGGCACCGTCCCGTCCGGCACGGCCCGCCTCCTGATAATAGCTCTCCAAATCTTTCGGCATATTGAAATGAATGACAAACCGCACATTGGATTTATCGATTCCCATACCAAACGCATTGGTTGCCACCATAATGGCCACACGGTCATACAGAAAGTCCTCCTGGTTCTTCTGCCGTTCCTCCTGTGTCAGTCCTGCATGATAGCGCGCAGCCGGATGACCCTGGTCATTTAAAAAGGTGCAGACATCCTCCACGGCTTTTCGGGTGGAGCAGTAAACAATGCCAGATTCCTCCGGAAAACGTGTCAGCAGCTTCAGCAGCTCATCTTTTTTGCTGTGGGGGCGGCGCACTTCATAAAAGAGATTTTCGCGGTCAAATCCTGTCACAACTTCGCAGGGGTTTTTCAGTTCCAGCAGCCGCACAATATCTGCCTTGACAGTTTCCGTTGCCGTCGCGGTAAATGCTGCCAAAGTCGGGCGCACATCCAGTCCGGCGGTAAACTGTGTAATCTGCAGATAACCGGGACGGAAGTCCTGCCCCCACTGTGAAACACAATGTGCCTCGTCCACCGCCACTAGTGAAATCTGCACCCGCCGCACAAACGCTAAAAAACGCTCTGTCAATAGGCGTTCCGGCGCAACATAAATGATTTTGTATTTTCCTGCAGCGGCATTTCTCAGGGCATGGGCATACTGTGCGTCCGTCAAGGCACTGTTGAGATAAGCTGCCGGCACACCTGCCTCGACCAATTCCCGCACTTGGTCCTGCATCAGGGAAATTAAAGGAGAAATAACCAGCGTAATGCCCGGCAGCAACAAAGCCGGCACCTGAAAACAGATAGATTTTCCGGCTCCGGTGGGCATTACCGCTAACACATCCCGCCCCTTCAGCAAAGCGTCCACCACTTCCTGCTGTCCCGACCGAAAGCTGTCATATCCGAAATATTCTTTTAATACCTGTAACTGATTCAAAGCTTCCCGGCCTTTCCCTGCGTTTCCTTTTTATATATTGTAACGCATTCTTCCAGCAGAAAGCAACCGCCGGCGGCAGCAGAATGATTGAGCTGCGAAAATTCTCCCATAATCCTTTGCAAAGAACCACTGCGCCGGACACACTCCTTTACTTTAGCTGCCTAAGAATGTATAATGCAGACAGGCGCTTTGCAGTTTCTGGCAGATTTTACCCATCTGTCATGGAAAATAGATTTACTTTGCAGCCGGAAATTTTCCGTTCTTTCGGCATTGCCAGAAGGAGGATATATGAATTGGATAATCGTATCGGCGGTTATGGCATGGTTGACTGCCCAGCTCATCAAGGTTATCATCTGCCGGGTGCGCGGCAATAAGGTCACTCTGCGCATTGCCGTTGGTACAGGCGGAATGCCCAGCTCCCACTCCGCTTTTGTTTGCGCAACCGCATTCAGCAGTGGCATGGTGTGCGGCTTTAACTCGGCAGAATTTGCCCTTGGTGTTACGCTCTCTGCCGTGGTGATTTACGATGCACTCGGTGTCCGGTGGGAGGCAGGCCGTCATGCCGCCGCCATCAATCAGATGGAAGCCCGGTTGGAACCGACAAGCGGCTTTGTTCCGCTGGAAACCAGCCTCGGTCATCGCCCTCTGGAAGTAACGGCCGGCGGACTTCTTGGCATTGTCATGGCGGTTTTGATAGAAGGCATTTTTGCCCAGCACTACCTGTAATCAAAGATAAATTCTGCGGAATGCTGCATGGCCTTTTCTAAGGTTGTGGCATTTCGCTTTTTGTTTTCTTGCCTATCAAAATCAGAGCAGTAAAATTGTACTTTTTGCAATATTGACGCGCAAAATGAAACGTGCTATAGTTGAGTTGTTAAAAGAAACCGGTTTCATTTTTGCTTGCGAGACTGCCTCAACTATCTCTACAGCCCTGTGCAGAAAGGATATTCTCCTATGAAATCAAAAAATCATACCCACAAATTTGAAATAAAAGATTGCTTTTATTTGAATGGAAACCCATTTCATATTATCTCCGGTTCCATTCACTACTTCCGTGTGGTACCGCAGTATTGGCGCGACCGGCTGGAAAAGCTGCGTGCCATGGGCTGCAACACGGTGGAAACCTATGTTCCGTGGAACCTGCATGAGCCGCATCCCGGACAGTTCTGCTTTTCCGGAGCGCTTGACCTTGTCGCGTTCCTCAAAACCGCGCAGGAAGTCGGACTTTATGCGATTGTGCGTCCTTCTCCGTATATCTGCGGTGAGTGGGAGTTTGGCGGACTGCCCGCGTGGTTACTGGCAGAGGACGGCATGAAGCTGCGCTGCTCTTACCCGCCATTCCTAAACCATGTGTACAGCTACTACCAGCAACTTCTGCCTTTGTTGGTACCGCTGCAGATTGACCATGGCGGCCCTGTCCTGATGATGCAGGTGGAAAACGAATATGGTGCCTATGGCAATGAGACCGCTTATCTGACCGCACTGCGTGATAATATGCGGAAAAATGGTATAACCGTGCCGTTCATTACTTCGGACGGTCCATGGGGTGACTATTTGTCCTGTGGCAGTCTGCCGGGCACCCTCGCCACCGCCAATTTTGGTTCCAATGCCGCCGAGCAGTTTCCTCGCCTGCAAAAACACACAAGCGGCGGGCCGCTCATGTGCACAGAATTCTGGATTGGCTGGTTTGATGCATGGGGTGATAAAGCGCACCACATCACTGATGTAAATGTCTGCGCACATAACCTAGACGAAATTTTAAAGCGGGGCAGCGTCAACATTTATATGTTTCATGGTGGCACCAACTTTGGCTTCACAAATGGTTCCAATTATTATGAGCATTTGCAGCCGGATGTTACTTCTTATGATTATGACGCACCGCTCTCTGAAGACGGCACGATTACACCGAAATACCGTGCGTTTCAGAAAATCATCCGTCAATACGCACCTCTGCCGGACGTAAACTTCTCCACCCAAATTGAGAAAAAGGCCTATGGCACTTGGAATGTAAAAAATGCCGTATCCCTCTTTTCTGTTTTGAAAGATATTTCCGCACCAACGACAAAGCCATGGCCTCTCTGCATGGAAAAGCTGGGACAAAATTTCGGCTATACGATGTATTCCACAGACCTGATGCCGGATATGCCACTGGAAAAAATTCAGCTCACCGGCGCTAACGACCGCGCTCAGATTTTTTTCGACCAAAAACATTTTCTCACGCTGTATGATTTGGAACTGCAGAAAGAATATCCGGTTGCACCGGCCAGTGTCTATTCCCGTTTGGATATTTTGATGGAAAACATGGGACGCGTCAATTATGGCCCCCGCATGGAGCATCAGCGCAAAGGCATTGACGGTGCTGTTCTGCTGAACGGTCACAGCCACTCCAGCTGGCAGATGTATCCCCTGCCGATGGACGCTAATATGGCATCGAAAATTGATTTCAGCAAGGCTTATCTTTCCGGCACACCCGCTTTTTACCGCATTCCGTTTACAGTGGAAGAACCCTGCGATACCTTCCTTGACCTGACCGGATGGGGAAAAGGCTGTGTTCTACTGAACAATTTTAACCTTGGACGCTTCTGGCAGACCGGGCCGCAGAAACGGCTCTATATCCCGGCACCGCTGCTAAAGCAGGGGGAAAACGAGTTGATTCTCTTTGAAACAGAGGGGAAAGCAGGCACGACGGTTTCTTTGATGGATTCTCCGGCATTAGATTAAAAATATTCGTATGAAACCAAAAGGGGGATTTGACTTTGCTGTATCCAAAACTAAACCGGTCACGTGACCTGATTGACCTTTCAGGTGTCTGGAATTTTAAACTGGATAACGGCTGTGGTTTCGACGAAGAGTGGCAAAACGCCCCTCTGAAAGACTCCCAAACCATTGCTGTGCCTGCTTCCTTTAATGATCAGCGGGAAGATCCGGCTTATCGCACGCACTGCGGCTGGGTATGGTACCAGCGTACCCTTACTATCCCGGCCTTTCTGGCGGGGCAGCGCATCGTCCTGCGCTTCTCCGCTGTAACACACTTTGCGAAAGTTTATCTCAATGGCAAGCTGCTGTGCGAGCATAGAGGCGGCTTTCTACCTTTTGAAGCAGATATCACGGATAAAGTGGAATGCGGCAAAGAAGTGCTGCTGACCATCGCAGCCGACAATCGTGTCGACCGCAGCACCCTGCCCGTTGGCAATGAAGGCGGCACCGCATTTTTCGGCTCAGATAACCCCGGCATTCCCAGTGTAGAGCTTGTCAAAAGCCGCCGTGCCCCGCAAAACTTGCCGAACTTCGACTTTTTCAACTATGCCGGCATTAACCGTCCGGTCAAAATTTACACTACGCCTGCTGCATACATTGAGGATATTACGCTGGCACCGAATATTCAGGGGAAAAACGGCATGGTATCTTATTCCGTCCAAACAGTTGGTGAGGGAAACGTACATCTCTCCATTCATGACGCTGAAGGCAAAGAAGTAGCCGCAGCAGACGGAACTTCCGGCAGCATAACCATTTCAAATGCGCATCTGTGGCAACCGGGCAGTCCTTATCTTTATACAGCCGAGGTTACTTTCGGGCAGGACTGTTACTCCCAGACTTTTGGTGTGCGCACGGTTGCGGTCAAGGGGACACAGTTTCTTATAAACGGCAAACCTTTTTACTTTAAAGGCTTTGGTAAACACGAGGATTCTCCTTTCCACGGCCGCGGCATGGACATCTGCCTGGATGTCAAGGATACCAGCCTGATTCATTGGCTGGGTGCCAACTCTTTTCGCACCAGTCATTACCCCTATGCAGAGGAAATGTATGACCTCTGTGACCGGGAAGGCATCGTTATCATTGATGAAGTGCCGGCGGTGGGCTTGGGCATGGGCAGCGGCACGGATGTTTATCAGGCAATGAACATCGGCGACTATCACGGTCAGGTTATCCGGGACATGATTGCCCGTGACAAGAACCACCCCTCTGTGGTCATGTGGTCTATTGCAAATGAGCCGGACACAGAAAATTTTCCACAGTCCGCTTATGACTATTTCCGGCCACTGTATGAGCTGGCACACAAATGCGACCCGCAGAACCGCCCGGTCACACTTGTCTGCTGCCAGAACAACTACACCAAGGACATTGTCACCCGCACCATGGATGTGGTCTGTCTGAACCGCTACTATGGCTGGTACAACCTCAGCGGTGACCTTGACGCTGCCTGCGACGCACTGAATATTGAGATGGATTTCTGGGAAAAGCAGGGCAAGCCTGTCATGTTCACAGAATATGGTGCTGATGCGGTTGCCGGCATTCATCAGACCGTGCCGGAAATGTTCAGTGAAGAATTTCAGATGGAATATTACCGCCGGCTGAACGCTGAGTTGGATAAACGCAAATTTTTTGTTGGTGAGCAAGTATGGAATTTTGCCGATTTTGCCACTGTTCAGGGATGTATGCGGGTGGACGGAAATAAAAAAGGTCTGTTCACCCGTGACCGCCGTCCAAAACTCGCGGCTCACTATTTCCGCCGCCGTTGGCATCAGATTCCAGACTTCGGCTATAAAGATTAATCTTTTGTTCATCATAATGTCTACAAGTCACCTTTTCAGATATAACTCCTCATTAAACTTTTCGGAGCACCCACTCCGAATAGAAAAATACCGGTGCAACACAAATGCATCGGTATTTTTCTATTCTCTTTGCCGCAGGAGAAAACGCAGTAACGCATGGTTTGTTTTATCGTTGATTCCGGCTTCATGGTTGTTTAACAGAAACTGCACATCCGCCTTGCATTCGCCGCAGATGTCAATGCCAAGCACTTTGTTCTGCCGTGCAAACAGCTCCAGCAGACGTTCCAGCACTTTTAGGGACAGCCCGCCCTGGCTCCAATCGGTGCGGGCAAAATAAGTGTTCAGCACATCCTTGTCAATAGAAATATAGAGTGGCAGGCTGCTCTGCAACTCCTCAATTTTTTCCCATGTACCCGCTTCCTGCAGTGCCTGTAAGCTAATACACAGCAACCGGCCGCGAAACTGTGGCTCAATCACAGAGAAGGCACGTTCATCCGGGCCGATAATGCACACACGCCGCAACATTGGGTTCTTTTCCATTGCACTTTTCACCCAGCAACCACAAGAAAGCAGTTCCGGAAATTTGGGCGGCTGCATATCGCTGTGGTAGTCAAAAATCAGCAGATGAAATGGTTTCCGGATTTTTTCCATCCAAAATTCACTGACATAATGATAATCTCCGGAATCCAGAAAATGAATGCCTCCCACCGGGCTGTCCGCTATCCTGCGGCGAATTTCCCCGGCGGCCTGCGGGGTACAGTAACAGTTTGTGCCCGCAATATCCCTGCAGTCTATCCAATGAAAATGTGTGTGCCGATAAAAGTTCTCCTGCTCATAGATGCCGGAGAAATCCATAATCACATTTTTAGATTCCACTTTTTCCACGCTCCTTTCTGCAGAATCCTTATAAAAAAGCAGACAGCATCCTGCCACACGGCATCTGCTGTCTGCTTGCTTTATTTTACTTTATACATAACCCATCGGGTCCACCGCGGAACCATTGACTCGCACCTCAAAGTGGCAGTGTGGGCCGGTACTGTTTCCGGTGCTGCCCACATAACCGATAATCTGTCCCTTCGCAACGGTCTGCCCATTGCTGACAGCCACGCTGCTCATATGCGCCGCCAATGTGGAAATTCCATTGCCATGGTCAATCACCACAACATTGCCGTAACCCTCATAGCCGGCACCGCTGCCCGCCATGATGACCGTGCCGCTGTCTGCCGCGACAATGGCTGAGCCATAACTTGCGCCAATATCGATCCCTCTGTGATATTTGCTGCCGATGCCCCCGGGGCTTTCACGATAGCCAAACGGAGAAGTAATCGTCTGGCAACTCGGCACCGGCCACATCAGGGAACCGCTGCCCACCGCACTGGCATTGCCGGAGGAAGAGCCGCCGCTGTTCTCGCTACTCGGCTTCTGCTGCTGAGCCGCCTGCTGTTGAGCAGCTTCCACCTTCTTTTTCTGCTGGCTTGCTTCATAGTCCGCATACCATTTATCGACGGCGGCGCCCGCGCTTTCTTCCTTTTGCGCCAAATCATCGCTGGCGGACTGCATATCACTTTCCTTTGACGTCATATCATTAATAACGCTCTGTGCCTCACTGACCAGACCGGAAAGTTCGCCCTGTTTGGAGGACACGGAAGTCTTTGCCGTGGATGCCTCCTCCCGGTTCGCTTCAATGGTTTCCTTTTGCTTTTTTACGGAATCCATGTCTTTCCGCAGCGTTTCAATCAACGAAGTGTCATGTTGTGTCACCATCTGCAGCGCTTCCGCCTTGTCTGCCAAATCCACTACACTATTGGCAGAGAGAAGGATCTCCAAATTACTGGCACCGCCGGACATATACAAAGCACACAAACGCTGTTTCAGCTTTTCTGTGTTTGCCGTAATATCCGTCTGCTTGCCTGTGATAGCTTTCTGTGTCTGCAGAATATTGTCATCCAAATTCGCAATCTGTGCGTTATATGTATCTATCTGGTTTTGCAGGGTGGAAATCTGCGCTTCCAGTGCGTCCTTATAGTCCTCTTTTTTGCTCTTGTCCTGTCGGAGCTGAGCCAGTTTGCCGTCATTATCTTTTTTCTGCTGTGCATACTCTGCCTGCTTCTGCTTAAGCGAGTCCAAATCTCCGGCAGCAAATGCTGTTGTACTGGAGGTCAGAACCAGTGCTGCGGCCATGAGGAGCGCAGCGGCCCGGCCAAGAATTTTTGCCGGCTTTTTCTGCTTACCAGCCAACGATAGCGCCTCCCTCTTTTTTTAGATAACGCCCGATGGAAATGATGCCGCCCAGTGCGCCGAATAGCATTCCGACAAGGATGAACAGCACCACAACGGGCACCATGATTGCATTGAGGTTTACAACATTGAAAACAGAACTGATGCCCTGTGAACTGACCACATAGTAATAAAGCAGGTGCAGCAGTCCCGCGGCGATGGCTCCTGCCACTACACCAATCGACATGCCTTCTACCAAAAATGGCACTCGTATGAAACCGTTTGTTGCACCAACGGACTTCATAATGCTGATTTCCAACCTGCGGGAATACATCGCCACCCGAATCGTATTCGCAATAATAAACAGAGAAACCAAACTGAGTGCAATGACAATGACCAGGCCGACATTGCCGACAATTTGGTCAATATGTGTCAGCTTATCCGCCAGCGCCTGATAATCGTAAATTTTATCCACACCCTCAATGGCAGTTATCTTCGAGGCGGTTTCCTTGTATTTGGAGAGGTCTTTCATAGAAATGCGGAAAGCGTTCGGCAACCAGTTGTTGTCGCCTTCCAGTCCATCCAGCAAGCCGGCATTTTGCTCGCCGACCATCTGCTTCATCTGCTTCATCCCGTCATCTTTCGAGACGAATTCACAGGTGGACACATTATCAAGCTTCCGTATCTGGTCACCAATCTGAATGGCCTTGAGGGAAGGCACATCCTGCTTGATGTAAACTTTAATAGAGTTATTGCCCTCCACCATGCCCATGGCAGACTTAATGTTCCAACTGAACAGCACCGCCGCACCCGTCATCAGCAGGCAACTCATCAGCACTGCCACAGAGGCAAGCGACATGGTGCGGTTTGTCCAGATATTCTTTATGCCCTCTTTTAAGAGATAGCCGAAATTTTTCATATCCCTGCAGCCCCCAATTCCTTGGTATCGGCCACAATCCGGCCAGCATGTATTTCTACGATTCGCTTCTGAAAATGCTTGACCAGACTGTGTTCATGTGTAACCATGAGAATGGTTGTCCCACGCAGATTGATTTCACTGAGCAGGTCAACGATTTCAAAAGAAAGCGCCGGGTCAATATTGCCGGTCGGTTCATCCGCAATAATCATATCCGGGTTGTTGACCAATGCGCGCGCAAGTCCAACACGCTGCTGTTCACCGCCGGATAGCTCCGCCGGATAGCATTTTGCCTTGTCCTGCAGATTGACCAGCCCGAGAATATAGGGAACCCGTTTATTGATTTCCCGGCGGCTGTCACCCACAATATGCATAGCAAAAGCCACATTCTCAAAGACCGTCATTGTGGCTATCAGACGGAAATCCTGAAACACCATACCCATGGTGCGCCGCAGGTAAGGCACCTCATGCCGTTTGATTCCAATTAAATTTTGCCCGTTCACCGTCAGTTCGCCGCCATCCGGTCTTTCTTCGCACGTTATCAGCTTGAGCAAAGTACTCTTGCCCGCGCCGGAAGAACCCACAATAAACACAAATTCACCCTTGTCCACCTTCAGGTTGATGTCATACAGGGCGTGTGTGCCATTGGGGTAGGTCTTGCTTATATGTTTCAGCTCTATCAAGCAAATCGCTCCATTCTATTCGTCAACTTGCTGTGTCACAAACCAACATTTTTCGACACTTTGTTAACATAATACCACATCTCACAAGTTGATAGTTCTTTAGAAGAACTATCTTGTAATCAATTTGTAAACCAATAGCAGGCTCCCAGCGGATGGCTTTTCCCATCTCAATCATTTCCTATGGAAGCATATCTTGCCAAAAAAAGCGGCTGCAATACTGCACAGCCGCTTTCCATTCAGAATTTCACCGGATTGGAGTCCAGATACTTCTTGACCATCAGCGCGACCTTAAAGACAATAGCATCTTCAAATTCCCGCAAGTCAAGTCCTGTGATTTTTTTAATCTTCTCCAGACGATATACCAATGTGTTGCGGTGCACAAAAAGTTTTCGGCTGGTTTCAGAAACATTCAAGTTGTTTTCAAAGAAACGCTGGATGGTGAACAGTGTTTCATGGTCAAGGCTCTCAATACTGCCCTTTTTAAAGACCTCTTTGAGGAACATCTCACACAAAGTGGTCGGAAGCTGATAGACCAGACGCGCAATGCCGAGGTTGTCATAGCGAACAATGCTGCGCTCGGTGTCAAAGACTTTTCCGACTTCCAGTGCGACCTGCGCTTCTTTAAAGGAACGCGCAAGGTCTTTTACACCTTCCACCGGAGTGCCGATGCCTATCACACAATGCGTGTAAAATTCACTGGATAGCGTATCGACAATGGAACTGGCCAGCTTTTCAAGATCTTTGCTGTCGATACCGGGCTTAATTTCTTTGACCAGCGCAATATCCGTTTCATTGATATTAATGACAAAATCTTTGTTTTTATCCGGGAACAGGTTCTGAATCACATCATAAGCGGCAACATCGGTTTTGTTGGTCACTTTGATGAGCATACACACGCGGCTGACATCATTATTAAAATGCAGTTCCCGTGCTTTCAAATAAATATCACCCGGCAAAATATTATCGAGGATCACATTCTTGACGAAATTGCTGCGGTCGTATTTTTCATCATAATACTGTTTGATGCTGGAAAGGGACACAGCCAGCAGTCCCGCATAGCGTGCCGCCTCCGGGTCTGTGCCCAGCACAAAGATTGCATATTCCGGCCGCGGCATACTGCCAAATGCCTTATAGGTATAGCCATTCACCACAAAAGTTTCCTGTGACATCATCAGCTCTGGGGTAACACTTTCGTTCACTTCACCGATACGGCCCAGTTCGCTGCAGGCAATAATAACAGACGTTTCATCAATTACGCCAATCGTTCGGTCGATTGCGTCCCGCATCTGATGGATAACGCCCTGAAATAATCTGTTAGACATAACACAAATCCCCCGCTTCTTCAAAATATTTGTAGGCCCCGGCAAAAGTACACAGGCACCATGTAGGAATTCATAAGAAGCAGACCAAAAGTCAAGTATGCTTTTATCTAATTTTACATACTTTCATGCTGTTTTTCAACTGTTTCTAAAAGAATTCATAATTTTTTCTTGATTTCTTGAAAATTGCCTGTGAAAAAACGAGGAGAACCGCATTCTCTGCAGTCCTCCTCGCCAAAAAATGGGAAACCCCGATTAGTTCATAACGGTAACTTCGGAATCTTTGTCAAACAGATGCGCCTTGCTCATGTCCAGAGCAATCTTAATGGTGTCGTTGCTCTTAGCAGTGGAGGTCGGCTCAACACGGGCTGTCAGGTTATTGCCCTCACAGGTCAGATACAGATAAGTTTCAGCGCCCATCAGCTCTGTCACATCCACCTGAGCTTCTGTCATATACTCCGGATGGTTCTGCAGGAACTCAGGCTCATCATGCACATCTTCCGGACGGATGCCAAAAACAACGTCCTTGCCAACATACGGATCCAAAACCTCTGCCTTTGCCTTTTCAGCAGGGATAAGCAGGCTGTACTTGCCGAAGTCAACGGTGTAGCCCTTATCATTCTTGTTAATCTTCGCATCAATAAAGTTCATCTGCGGGCTGCCCATAAAGCCTGCGACAAATTCGTTGACCGGATAGTCATACAGGTTCTGCGGGGTATCCACCTGCTGGATAATGCCGTCTTTCATAACCACGATGCGATCACCCATGGTCATCGCTTCTGTCTGGTCATGTGTAACATAAATGAAGGTTGTGCCCAAACGTTTATGCAGTTTGCTGATTTCTGTACGCATCTGCGCACGCAGCTTTGCGTCCAAGTTGGACAGCGGTTCATCCAGCAGGAAGACCTTCGGGTCACGCACAATGGCACGGCCCAGAGCAACACGTTGACGCTGGCCGCCTGACAAAGCCTTTGGCTTACGGTCAAGCAAATGGGAAATGTCAAGGATGCGGGCAGCTTCCTCAACACGCGCCTTAATCTCGTCTTTCGGGGTTTTACGCAGCTTCAAACCAAATGCCATGTTGTCAAACACGGTCATATGCGGATACAGAGCATAGTTCTGGAACACCATGGCGATATCGCGGTCCTTCGGTGCAACATCGTTTGCCAAAGTGTCACCGATATACAGCTCACCTTTTGTGATTTCTTCCAGACCTGCAATCATACGCAGTGTGGTGGATTTGCCGCAGCCGGAAGGCCCGACCAAGATGATAAATTCTTTATCTGCAATTTCCAGGTTGAAATCGCTCACGGCCTGAACGCCGCCGTCATAGATTTTGTAAACGTGTTTCAGGGTAACGCTTGCCATAACATTTGCCTCCTGTTATTTCATTCTCTACAATTCAACACTATAATCATAGCAGAAGTAACGCGGCCTGTACAGCCGTGTTTTATCCAAACTTGCCTGCCGTGGTTTATGGAATTCTTCTAAAAGACAAAAATGCAAGTTGAAATTCGTCCATTTTGTCAACTGCCTTTTCCAAAATAGATTAACCATTTTTAGTGAAAATGTCATTTGCCACTTTTCAGCAGAGCCTCTGTTTCTTCCCGTGTCAAACTGCGGCACTGCCCCTGCGCCAGCGTGTCCGGCAGCAGAAGCGGCCCGAAGCCTGTGCGGCACAGCGCCGTCACTTCGCTGCCCACCGCCGCAAACATCCGCTTCACCTGATGAAACTTTCCTTCGCGCAGGCACACCTCATACAGCGGTGTATCCCCATCCTTCAGCCGGTGCAGCCGAGCGGGCTGGCAGGTAAAGTCTGACAGTTCTATCCCATGTGCGAAGCGCTCCTCCGCACATGGGGAAGGTGGGCAAATAAGCCGGGCCTGATAAGTTTTCCAGACATGGTGCCGGGGTGAGAGCAGCTGGTGCGCCAGTTCGCCGTCATCGGTCAGCAGCAACAAACCGGTCGTATCCTTATCCAGCCTGCCCACTGGCTGCAGTCCGCGGCGCATCAGTTTATCCGGCACCAGTCCCATCACAGTGGGTTGTTTGGCGTCCCATGCTGCTGTCAGAACACCGGCAGGCTTGTTCATCATCAGGTAAAAGTTCGCCTGATAGTCAAGCGGCTTTCCGCTGAATGTTACATCCGCGGGGCAGACTTTCTGGGCAGAATCATGCACCTGCTGCCCGCAGACACACACTTTCCCTTGTCTGACCAGTGCACCCGCGTCTTTTCTGCTGATGTCCATTTGCAGCGCTAGAAGTTTATCCAGCCGCATTCTGTCCATCGCACATCCCCCGTTTCTGCATTTTGGTCTGTCTTTATCTGTTATATTCATTATAGAACAAAGAAATATAAAAATTATACCGAAAAACACAGCAAAACGCAACCAAAACACGCATCAGTGGGACAATGTCCGCAGCGGCTTCATAAAGCCGTCCAGTGCTGCTGTGGAAATATCCCCACCCGCAATCTGCCCGCCGTAAATCAGCAGTGTCGCGTGTACCTCCTGCCCGCTCTGCGCCGTTTTCACCCGGTAAACATACTGCCGGCAAGTTTTGCCCGCTACCTTTTTCAGGTCAAACCCAGCCTGCTGATTTAGTTTGTTATAATTTTGGTAAACTTGGGAAAACTCTGTAGGTATAGCCACTTCCCGCGCACTCACAGGTTCTGGTTCTACCTGCCAGCCGCACTGCACCAAAAAGTTAATGCGGTCATTGTTTTTTTCCCCGGGGATTCCACTCTTCATGGATGTTCCGGCCGCATTAACCAAAAAAATAATTGCCGCCGCCAGTATCGCTGCTACCACTGCAAAAAGGACTTTCCTTTTCGTGCCGTGAAAAGAGATTGTCACAGACTCCACCCCCCGTTGTATTTTCCATAAAAGATATGCAGATTTTCAGAGAATAAGAACAGCCATCAAATTTCACCTGACGAATCCATATCAACTGTGCTATAATACTTTTATTGAAAATAAAGGAGTACTTTTATGTCAAGATATCAGCCCCCAAAAATGTCCCGCTCTCGAACCAACTATTTCAAGCACAAAAGGCGCCGCCGCCATGTAGTTATCGTTCTGTGCAGCATTGCAATCATTGCAGTTGCTGTGGCTGGAACACGTTCCCTGCTTCGGTCTTTCCCATCCAACGAAAAGACACTTTCTGCACCGTCATCCTCGGTTGTCAACAAAAAAGTGGCAACTCCCCAAAAGGCAACAACGATTGATAAAAGCTCCTGGCAACTTCGGCTGGTCAATAATACCCATCCGTTGCCGGAAAATTTCACAGTGCAAACCTCAATCGTCGCGGGACACCGGTTTGACTCCCGCGCTGCCCCCTTTCTGCAAAAACTCATCAGTGACTGCAATGCGCAGGGGCATCATCTGTTGATTTGTTCCGCATATAGAAGCATCAGTTACCAAACCTCGCTCTTTAAAACAGAGATTCAAAAAGCGGAGCAAAACGGTGCCTCCGACGCTGTACAGACTGCGGCAACCGTTGTGGCAAAGCCCGGCACCAGTGAGCATAACCTCGGTTTGGCCGTTGATTTCGGCAGCACAGGAAATCAGCTCTGTGATGAATCTTTCGGCAATACACCGGAAGGACAGTGGCTCATGCAGAATGCTTATAAATACGGATTTATCCTGCGCTATCCCAAGGGAAAAGAAGACATCACTAAAATCATCTATGAACCATGGCATTACCGCTATATTGGCACTGCCGCCGCAAAAGAAATGCAGGGAAAAAACATTTGTCTGGAAGAATATGTCGGACAAGCATAAAGCCCTTTTTGCAGTGCCTCCGTTTGGGGCGCTTTTTGTTGCTGCCAGCGAATCTGCCGCTTTTATGGGCAGCAGCTTTAACACACAAATTTCCGATTTTTCGGGGTTGTGTGTTTTTTATTGAGACAAATTTATTTAGATAATTATAAAATTATTATTGACATTCTGTTTTTATAGTTGTACAGTAAAACCATCAAATAAATTAGGAATGAGTGATAAACACGAATCAAAAGCTAATCGATAAAATTGTCAGGGCAAGTGGTGTACAGCCGGGCAGTCTAGTGCTTCTTCATTTTTGGGGTGAAGACGCTAATATCGGCATTCTACATGAATTTAGCACGGCTGTCGCTGCACTGGGTGCTTCTCCGCTGGAACTGCAGGAATGCCGCACCAGTAATCAAAAGCGTTTTGCCGTAGCATCGGCAGGCTGTTATCAGGAAAACTATTTCAAAATTTTTGGCCAGGTGGACACCATTCTGGACATTTTCTGCTATCATCCGGTGATTCTCGGAGCAAAGCTTCCGGATACGCAAATGGAGATTTACCGAAATTACATGAAAAATCTGTTTCACACACTGATGCATGCGGAACATTTTGTGCAAATTCGTCTGCCGCTCGCCGCCAATGCAGAGGAATCCGGACTGGATCCAGAGGATTTTATCTGCCGCATGACTGCTGCCTATGACATTGACTATGAGCAGATAAAATCAGACTGCAAAAAGCAAATTTCGGTCCTTGCGCAGAAAAGTCAACTTTCCCTCCTGACCGGAAACAACTGCTGCCTGCACTTTGATTTGGCCGGAAGGAACTGGGTTGCAGACTGCGGAAGTGGAGATATGCCCTGCGGTGAAATTTACATTGCTCCCCTGGAAAACAAGACTTTCGGCACCATTTTCTATCCGGAACTTTATGCGGAGGACTGGGGCACTTTTCAGAATTTGACGCTGACTGTGAAGGACGGCATCTTAACACAAACAGACAATCCGGATTTCAATGACCACTTGGCAAAACTCAGCGCCAACGACCGCACCGTCTGTGAGCTGGGCATTGGAATGAACCAAAAGGTACATACGCTGTGTGGCTACACGGTATTGGATGAAAAAGCTGCCAATACCTGCCATATTGCCATTGGCGCAAACGTCATGTTCGGCGGCAGCAATTCATCCACTGTCCACATGGATTTTGTAAACACAGACTTCCAGATAAAATGAGGAGAACGCTATGATAAAGCAAATGCAGGAATTTACAAATTATCTTTTGGTAGAAAAAGAGGCCTGTACTGCACAGGCAGACAAACTTTGCAAAGACAGCCGTATGGATGAATGCAATCTGCAGAAAATCCGTGCGAATATCTTTGACATTTTCGGAACCATGCTTTCGGTTGGCTGCAAGCAGTCCGGCGGCGATGCTGAAAAAGCACAGCAGTTCTTTCTGCAAAAGCTAGATACGATTCCGCAGAGCTGGAAAATTTCCCTTGCCGCCGCCAAACAGCACGGAGATTTTCAAAAGCAGACAGCGGAGGAACTGAAGCTTCAGACCGTGGAGCAAATCCGAAAGAAGTTTGCGGAACTTCTGGAGGCAAGCCATGACTGAAGAACAAGTCCTTCGGCTTTTTAAATGCCTGTCAGATAAATCTCGCTTGCGCATTTTAAGATCCCTCAGCAAGGAAGATATGTATGTGGAGAGGCTGGCACAAAGACTGGATTTATCCCCTGCCACCATTTCCTTTCACCTAAAAAAGCTGGAGGAAACGGGTGCAGTTGTTTCTCACAGAGAGCAATATTACATTGTTTATTCCTTTTGCCCGGAAATTTTTCAGCATACACTGCTGGAAATGGTGCAAACAGATTCTCCTCAGGAAAGTGAGCAGGAACAACGTGAAGCGGATTACCGGAAAAAGGTGATTGCTTCTTTCATGGAGTACGGCAAGCTGAAATCCATTCCCGCGCAAAAAAAGAAAGAGCGCATCCTCCTCGAAGAAATCGCTAAAGTTTTCAAGGCAGGCCGGAACTACACAGAGAAAGAAGTGAACCTGCTAATCGCAGATTTTTATGATGATTTTTGCACACTGCGCAAAGATATGGTTGCCGAAAAACTTTTGGTGAGAAAAGACGGCATTTACCGAAAAGTATAAAAAGGTGTCCCACACCGGAAAACCCGTGTGCAGGACACCTTTTTGTTTTTGATTCTATTTTCAGCAGTTACGCCTGTTTTGGCACGTTCTGCGCAATCTGCGGCGGGCACGGCTCGTACCGTGCAAAGCGGAAGCTGAAAGAACCGCGTCCCTGTGTTACCTGACGAAGGAATACCGAAAAGTCTGTCATTTCTGCTTCCGGTGCCTCTGCCGTAACAATCTGAAAACCTGCTTTTGCCGACTCCATGCCCAGCACATGCCCACGGCGCTTGGTGACAGCGCCCATGATATCTCCCATGCTGCTGTCCGGCACGGTTGCCCGCAGTGTGCCGATTGGCTCTAATAAAATTGGCTCCGCCTGTGGCATACCGGCTCTGTAAGCCAGCGCTGCCGCTGTTTTAAAGGACATTTCCGAGCTGTCCACCGGATGATAAGAGCCATCATAAAGAGTCGCGTGCAGCCCAACCACCGGATAACCGGCAAACGGCCCTTTCGCGGTGCATTCCCGCAGCCCTTTTTCCACCGCCGGGAAATAGCTTTTCGGTACACTGCCGCCAACCACTTTTTCATCAAAGACCAGTTCATTGCTGTCGCACGGACTGAACTCAATCCAGACATCGCCGAATTGCCCATGACCGCCCGTTTGCTTTTTATAGCGTCCCTGCACTTTCACCGCTTTGCGTATGGTTTCCCGATACGGAATACGGGGCACTCTCAGTTCGGCTTCCACACCGCTGTGGTTCTGCAGTTTCGCAAGCACCACATCCAAATGCTGCTCCCCCAATCCGGAAATGACCATTTCATGTGTTTCCGCATTATTTTCAAACTGCAAAGTTGGATCTTCCTCTATCATACGCTGGACTGCCTGCGCAATCTTATCTTCCTCTCCGCGTTTTTTCGGCACGATTGCCATACGCAGAACCGGTGTCGGATAATCAATGCCGTCCAGTGCCAATTTTCTGGAAGGCGCGCACAGCGTATCCCCGGTGGAAACGCCGGAAAGCTTCAGCACCGCGCCAATGTCGCCGGCCGGAATTGCAGGCATTTCCTCCTGCTTTTTGCCGCGCATAAGCATCACTTTGCCAATGTGCTCCGAAGCGCCGGTTCGCATATCCAGCAAGCTGCTGTCCTGATTCACTTTTCCGGATATGCATTTTAAAAAGCTCACTTTACCGACAAATGGGTCTACAATCGTCTTGAAGCAAAGTGCCGCTGTGGCAGCATCTTCATTGATTGCTAATTCCACCGGGTCGCCATTCATGTCTGTGCCAATTTCCCCCGCTTTGTCCGCAGCTCTCGGCAGCAGCCATGTAATGCCGTCCAAAAATTGCTCCATACCGTGCATCAGAAGTGCGTCTCCGCAAAAAACAGGCAGGACGGTACCGGCTTTGACACCTTTGGAGATACCAACGATAATTTCTTCCGGTGTAAACTCCTGGCCGGAAAAATATTTTTCAAAAAGTTCATCGCTTGTTTCCGCGACTGCTTCACAAATTGCTGTGCGCAGTCCTTGCAGTCTGTGGTCACCCATATCCGGCATATCCACCTCAACAGGTGCGCCGTCGGAGTAATCATATGCTTTGTACTCCAGTAAATTTATGTAAATGTCGGCTTTGCCATCCTCAAAATATGGCACCACGACCGGGCAGACCGCAGGCCCGAACTTTGCCTTTAAGTCCTCAAATACATGATAGAAACGCGCACTTTCATCACACAGCCCGTTCACAAAAAACACCTTTGCCAAGCCGCGTGTTTCTGCCGCTTCCACTGCCTTTTCCGTGCCGACCGCTACCCCGTTACGGCCACTTACGGCAATCACCACACTGTCGGCAGCGCGCACAGCCTCGGCGGCGGCACCCGCAAAGTCAAACAGGCCCGGTGTGTCCAATAAATTGATTTTGCATCCCTTCCACTCCATTGGAGCGACGGCGGCGGAAATACTTGCTTTGCGGCGAATTTCCTCGGTGTCATAATCACAGACTGTGGTGCCATCGCTGACTTTTCCCAGCCGCTCAGCCGCACCGGAAAGACGAAGCATGGCTTCCGCAATACTTGTTTTGCCAGCACCTGCGTGCCCCATTAAGGCAATGTTGAGTATATTTTTCGCATGATACAGTTTCAAGGATGATGCCCCCTTCATTAGCAGTAATTTTTAACAAATATTTTCTTAAATGATACTCGTATTATAGCGCAAATTACAACTAAAGGCAATGGCATTTAGAAAATTCATATGATTATAACAGATATTATTCTTTATTTTTAGACAATATAGCATAAAATCAGCGGCCAGCCCACTTGAAAATCATGGCTGACCGCTGAATCCGATGTGCGTTTGTATTTACTTTGTTATCAGGCAATGTCAGCATAAATGACATAATCAGAATAATCCTTGCTTGTTGCCTGCCCTTTTGGCACCGCGTAAGTGAAAAACGGCGTGGGTTTTTTGCTCCAATTTTTTGTGTATCGGAAAGCCTTATTTCCAGCTTTCAAATGTAGTCTTTTGGTTTCAGTATGCCCATTCAAATACGTTACCTTCATGGTAATGGTGGCTCCGTCAAAAAACTGTTTTGCCTTTACCACACCGGTCTTTTCATCACTGGCGAATAGGGCTATGGAATCATATTTATAGCCAAGTCTTATCAACTGTTTATCTGTTAAAGGCGCAAGCTTTGCTGCGTCTGCGGCAGGAATAAAGAGGCCAAAATAATACTGCTGCTCATAAGGCATGGTGAAGTGCTTACCCATCCGCTTGACCTCGCCAAAGTTCAGCGTCAGCGAATCTTTATTCTCAGACGTTATATCTGTAAAATTCTCGTCTATTCCTTTTGTCTTTACCTCAGATTGAAGGAAACGGTCAGTGCCGCCTAACTGCGCGTCGAAAATTTTTTTCGTGACCATTTCATAGCGTGTCAGTTCCCCGCGGTCAATGCTCATGTCGAGCTGCGCAATATTTGTGCCTGCAACATGAAATAAGTCTTCAATCGTAGAACCACTTTTGAAACCACATGTGCCTGCTGCACCGCCAAACACAACTTGGCTGCCGTTTGCCGCAACCGTCAGTTTACCATCTGCCGCGTATGCCGCCAGACCAAAACTGTTTTTTGCGCCGGTGGTCACCATGTCTTTCCCATTATCATTAGGAATAATATATCCAACTCCGGGCTGGGTAAGCGGAAAAGCAACCGCAAACACAAGGGCAGCGGCTGTAATGGCCACTGGTTTCCACACCCGGCGGCGCTTGTGCTGTTTCAGCGGCACACCGGTAAACTGATGCAGTGTTTGCTCAGTCAGGGCATCATCAGGCATGATTTGACTGCACATTTTCTGATACTTGTTCTTCATGATAAAATCCTCCCATCTTGGTTTTCAGCAGCTTACGGGCACGACACATTTGCGCGCGCACGGTCGAGGTCTTGCGGTGAAGGATATTTCCGATTTCCTCAGCGGAATATCCTTCCTGATAGTGCAGATGGATGACATCACGGTACTTTTTCGGCAGACCGGCAACGGCTGTCCAAAGGCCGGAATCCTCCTCTGTTTCAAATGGAATTGGAACATCCTCTGATAAATCCGCGCGGCGGCGATTCCACGCACTGCGATGCAGGTCATGACAAACGTTCACAGTCACCTGCAACAACCAAGCTTTCAAATGTTCTGTGCCGGCAAAAGATGTGCCATCCAGATACAGCCGCAAAAAGGTTTCCTGAAAAACATCTTCGGCATCCGTGCGGTTTTGTGTGTGCATCAGCGCCAATCGATATACAGGCGCGCCGAACCGTTTCACTGCACCTTCCATGAACACCTGCGTTCGCATCGGTTCCTTCTTCATTTTTTCATCTCCTCTGTCTGTAACACGAATGGAAAGAGCAAAACGCTACATGAAATTAAAAAATAGAAACAAAAAACCGGATACAAACTGTATCCGGTAACTTTAACCACCTTTGAAAAGGCGAGCGAAACTTTTATACTTTTAGCTTCTTGGGTGCTTTCCCAGAAGTCAAACTAGGCGTGCAGGCTCGTGGACTGCATCCAGGCTCAGTCTGGTCAAGGACGGCGAAGTTTAGGAACCAGCCAAATAGCCAAAACCCAGAAAAGCTCATACAAAACCATGCTTAGCGTATTGACTTGCTGCATTCCCTTCTGACAGCACAGAAATGCCACCAGCACAAACCCGAGAATCGCGCCGACATTCTGCAGAACAACCGCAATAGAAATATTCGCACGCTGGCGCGCACACGCGGTAATTAAACGCATCATCGTGCTGGGCCGGCCGTTTGTTGCCATCAGCGCATTCGTTTCCTTTTCCGGCTGCTTTCCCAGTGATTCATATACCTGCCCCAGACGTTCCGGCAGAACACGCACGGTGTGCACATCCAGACCAAACAGGGCCGAAATAAACGGTGCCGTCACATTTGGATCATTGCTGCGCACAATCAGTGAAATGCCATTATCCTCCATCCGCTGCAACTCAACCGTGCGGTGCCGGTCAGCGCGATAACTGACGATAAACATCGCCATCAGTTCGCCGCTGACAGACAAATATGCAATCTGCTTGCCGCCCTGCAGATACTTTGCCTCCAGATTCTCACTCGGCGGTGTGATGTTGTGGTGGCTCATCAGGCGGCGGTTGCCAATAAACACCCGCCTGCCGCCAACCCAACCGGAAATACCCATACCGTCATCGTACTGCACATTTTCCACTTTTGGCATTGCTTCCTGACGGCTGCGGATAATCTGGCCAAACAGGCTGCTCAGTGGCCCTCCGGCTGCGTGCATCAGTGCGGCCGCGTCAACAATGGCATCGTCCATCTGTGCACTGCCGAAAGTTTTAATGCCATTCAGGATGACACTTCCCTTCGGGAACAAATCCTGCGCATCCACCATAACCGCATTGGTGTCCGCAAAATACTGCACCGCCGGGAACCCGATAACCATGCCGCCGCACTGTGCCGCTACCTTGCTGATACGTGTCAGCGGCAGATTAACGGACAGCATATTCATAATTGGCACACTCACGCAGGTCGCCGCGGCAAATGCCGTGAGCGCGCTGTTCACATTATAAGGCTGAATCAGCAACAACATGACAAGGAACAGCACCAAACTCGCACAGAAAAGCACCGGTGCAAGGAACTGACTGCTGCGGTCACTCGGGTCGTCACTATAAGACAGACGCAGAAAATGTTTCAGAGAATCCGCTTCCTGCTGATAGGCAATCTCGGGAGAATCCAGTGTTACTCCTTCGGCCATCTGCAGTGCGGTATTGTGGTCATTGAATTTTTCAACGGAATACTTTTTATCCGGTGAAGTAATATAATGGAAATTCTTATTCACACGGCGCACCAGTGTCCACTTGCCCAGTGTATTCAGGAACAAGGCAGCGCAGATGATGACGGAATACAGGTGCAATTCTCCATGCGCAAAGGTGTTCTGGTAAAATAGCGATGCAATGCTCTGCATCATACCGATAATGCTCGCTACAGCCACGCCGGAATCCGCATTGGCACGCAGCTTCACCAGCGCTTTCAGGCCATTCAGCACAGTCACGCCGCAAAAACCGACTGCAATGGAAAGGAAAATCAGGTTACAAATAAGGTAGACGGTAATATTGATCGGTCGCAGCCCAAACAAGCCATATTCACCAAGGCAGCCAAAGATGGCTTCTATCATGCCGCAGATTCCCGTTACGGTCAGGCGCAACATCAGCTCTCGCAGGTCACCGCCAAGCTGATGAAAAATGGGGGCGGCGTCCTCCGGCTTATTATAATCATCCAGCTCGTCTTCAACCGGAACCGCAGCCTGTACCGGTTTCTCCGGCTGTGACGTCGTATCATCAGTCTGTTCTGTTTTTTGTGTCTGCGCTACAGGCTGAATAACCGGCATTTTATGCAGAATCTTCCGACGCGGCTTTTCCGGTGCCTTCTCTTCCGATTCTTCCGAAGTAATATCCTGCACCATTGCCCGTGCCGCTTCTCCATACAGACGGTAGGATGTCTGTTCCGGCGGTACAGCCTTATCAACAGCAGGTACAGGAATTTCGGCAGCAGGTGGCTGCTCCGGTTCCGTTTCGGTTGCTCCGGCCATAAACGAGTCCGACACATGGGCCGATTTCTCTGACTTTGTTTCCGGTGGCTCTGCCATTTCATCTTTTTGGCGGAAAGGAACGACCGGTGCGGATTGCGGCCGCTCGGCTTCGTCGTGCTCCTCCTCCGGCTGTGACGCAGCAGGTTTGGCAGCTACTTCCGCGTCAGAATTGATTTCGGTTTCAACCGGTTTTGCTGTCTGCACAAGCAGCACTGGCTGTTCCCGAGAGGGAGAAATCGACTTGGGATATCCCCGCGATTCATTAAAAATCGGCGTAATCAAATCCTGCAGGTTAACAATATGTACCGGCGTACCTGTTGGCCGATAGCCCACTGGTTCGCCGGACTGCGCACAATGCATCTCAGTCTGCGGTTCCTGTACCGCTTTCACCGGCTGTGGGCGTTCCTGCGGCTCCTGCACCGGCGGAGAAGATTGTACTTCCTTCTCCGGTTTCTGCGGTATACTCTCCGGTTCTTTCACCGAAGGACGGTCGTTCTTATTTGTGCCGGATGCGGTGAACCTTTCCGTAGGGACCGTCACACCTTTTTTGGCGGCTTCTTTACGAATCTCGTCCAGACTGATCGCCGTTGTAATAGAATAAATGTCCTCTTTGGCAACATCGCTGGAACCGCTTTTGTGCACTACCTCTTTTACACGGCGGCGGCGTTCTTCATGCATTTTCTGCACTTTTTTGGAAAGTTCCGGGTCTGATTCTTCCGGTTTACTTCCGTCAAAGAGATAAGTGAATGTACCGGTCATTTCGCTGGGCTGTTCCTCTGGCCGCACCGGTTTAAAGGACAGAGTTTCCTCATATTCTTTCTGATAAACCTCCAGCGGCTTCAGTTCCAGTCCGTAATAGGGGTCTTTTTTCTCGGAAAATTTCTTTTTGTTGCTGCGGCGTTTTATTTTATCCTGCTTTTTCAGGCTGGCTTTTTTCTCTTTACGGTTGGATTCCAATTCTTCTGCCCAATGGTTTTCCGGTGGCTCCGGTCCCCGATGCTGGGCAGCTGCTCTTTCGGCACGCCGCTGTTCCAAAAATTGGCGTTCCTCCTCCTGCTCGGCACGGCGCCGCTCCTCTTCTTCTTTCTCCCGCTCTTTTTTAGCGCTGGAGGAAAAAGCCATCGCATCTGCGACTGGTTCCTCTGGATTTTCGGTCGGAGTTCCTGTGCTGATTTTCTTATCGTCCATCCTGCTTTGCCCCACTTTCTTACTTGGAGTGGATTCCCGCACGCTGCCGTGCCACTTCATAGCACACTACGCCACAGGCGACGGAAGCGTTCAGCGAATTTATCTTTCCTTTCATCGGCAGTGAAACTACAAAATCACATTTTTCCTTAATCAGGCGGCCAACACCAAAGCCCTCGCTGCCAATGACCACAGCGCATGGCCCCGCATAGTCCACATTGCACCACGGTTCGCCGCCCATATCAGCGGCATACAGCCACACCCCGCGCTTTTTCAGCTCGTCCAATACAGAGGCAAGGTTGTTGACGCGCACCACCGGCACATATTCCACCGCGCCGGCGCTTGCTTTGCCCACAGCATAGGTCAGTCCCACACTGCGGCGTTTCGGAATGATCACGCCATGTGCACCCGCGCACTCTGCCACACGCAGCACCGCTCCCAGGTTATGAGGGTCCTCCAGTCCATCGGCCACAATGAGGAATGGCGGCTCGCCACGCTCCTCTGCCAAAGCAAACACATCATCCAAGGTTGCATATTCTTTGACAGCTGCCACTGCAACCACACCCTGATGGGCAGCGCCATTGCACATGGCATCCAGCTTGCGCAGGTCGGCTTCCTTAATCGGTAGCCCAGCATCCTTTGCACGGGCAACGATAGCCCCCAAGCTGCCGCCATGCTGTCCGCGTCCTATATAAAGTGCCTCCAGTGTGCGTCCGCTTTTCAGTGCTTCCATTACTGCGTTGCGTCCGGCAATAATATCATCGCCGCGCACACGGTCTGTTTGTTCCATTTGATTATCTCTCATTTTGGCTCCTCCAGATACTTTTCCCATAATAATTGATTATACCACAAGGCTGCCGTTCCTGCACGTTCTTTCAGAAAATTTGTGAAAAGGAAAAGATATACAGCGATGTGACACAAGGTTACTATGTTTTCGACTAAAAAAGTTTTCCCTGTGGAATATGTGGAATACTCAGGCGGCAGCGCACGGGTCAGCCGGCAGTATACATCCCAGATTTTGCGTCAAACCGGCGTTTATACACTTCGTATTTTCATAGGTTTACATAATACTTGTCGAAAACAATGTGGAGAGTGTGGAAAACTCTGTTGAAAGTGTTGAAAGACTGCTTGAGTAAGCGCTTCCGATAAATATTCACTATTGGTGAAAACAATATTATGTAAACTAAATTTGAAAAATGTCTTTAACTTTCTGTATTTTCGGCGTATAATGTCCCTATTCTTCGCCTAATTGTGACATGATTTCCGAGATATTATAACATTTTTTACAATTCATTGAAATACGTTATTTTTGTCTGATTCATTTCCGTTATTTTACAAATTACATTCCTTGAAAGGAGGCAGACCTTTTGAATCTGCGCAAAACGCTTCTGTGTGGACAGTGTTTTCGGTGGAAAGAAATTGCGCCGGATGTTTTCTGCGGCACCGTCGGCGGCCGTTCTGTCACACTGACACAGCAGGACATCCCGCCGCTCACAAAAAATCCTTTTTGGCGGCAGTATTTTGATATGGACACCGATTATCAAACCTTCAATCAAACACTGGCAAATCTGCACCCAAATCTGCGGGAAGCCGCCGTTTGCGGTGCTGGCATCCATATTCTGCGGCAAGACCCATGGGAAGCTCTGTGTTCCTTCATTTTGTCTCAAAACAATAATATCCCCAGAATTCAAGGGATTATTTCCCGGCTGTGCGGCGAGGATGACACCATGCCGCCCTGCACAAAACTGCAGGAAGGACCGGCAGCGCACCCGTTTCCAAGACCAGAAGCGCTGGCGGGACTTTCGGTGGATGCGCTGGCTCCGCTTCGGTGCGGATTTCGGGCAAGATATGTGTTGGACGCCGCCCGAAAAGTGACAGACGGCACAGTAAATCTGGAGGAACTGCGCACCGCTCCACTGGCAGAAGCGCGCGCGTCTCTGATGCAAATTGTCGGCGTGGGACCAAAGGTTGCTGACTGTACTTTATTATATGGACTTCACCGCATGGAAGCTTTCCCCATGGATGTCTGGATGAAACGCGCTATGAAACAGTGGTTTCCCGGTGTGAATCCGGCAGATTTCGGTCCGGCGGCAGGACTAGCCCAGCAGTATATTTTTGATTATGCCCGACGCCATCCCTGACTTCTTCCGACACGATAAATTTTTAACGATTGTCTGTTTCTTTTTTCGCGGAAGTGTTGTATAATGGAACTGCTAAAATTGATTAGGAGTGTGAAAACCATGGCATTAGTAAACACTAAGGAAATGTTCAAAAAAGCTTATGAGGGCGGTTACGCTATCGGTGCTTTTAACGTGAACAACATGGAGATTATCCAGGGTATCACAGAAGCTGCCGGCGAGCTAAAAGCTCCTGTGATTCTGCAGGTTTCTAAAGGTGCACGCGCTTACGCCAACCCGACCTACTTGGTCAAGCTGGTGGAAGCCGCTGTTGCTGAGAACCCGGACATCCCGATTGTGCTGCATCTGGATCACGGCCCGTCTTTTGAGATGTGCAAAGCATGCGTGGATGACGGTTTTACTTCCGTTATGTTCGATGGTTCCTCCAAGCCTTATGAGGAGAATGTTGCCGAGGCTTCCAAGGTCGTGGAATACGCACACAAATACAATGTAACCGTTGAAGCTGAGCTGGGCACCCTGGGCGGTGTTGAGGATGAAGTTTCCGTGGAAGCGGACAAGGCAATGTATACAGACCCGGATCAGGTGCAGGACTTTGTTAAGCGCACCGGTGTGGACAGCCTCGCAATCGCTATTGGCACCAGCCACGGCGCATACAAGTTTAAACCCGGCCAGGATCCAAAACTCCGTTTGGACATTCTGCAGGAAGTGGCAGACCGTCTGCCCGGCTTCCCAATCGTTCTGCACGGTGCATCCAGTGTTCCGCAGGAATTCGTAAAGATTATTAACGAAAACGGCGGCAATATGCCGAACGCAATCGGTATTCCGGAGAGTGAACTGCGCAAGGCTGCTAAGATGGCTGTCTGCAAGATTAACGTCGATTCCGATATTCGTCTTGCTATGACTGCAAACATCCGCAAGTACTTCCATGACCATCCGGACCACTTCGACCCACGCCAGTATCTCGCTCCTGCACGTCAGGCAGTGAAAGAAATGGTTGCTCACAAGATTGTGGACGTGATGGGCTGCAACGGCAAAGCCTGAGTTTGCAAAATAAAAACAGACCTTCGGTTTCAAACCAAAGGTCTGTTTTTTTATTTTTGATTCGTTTTTTTATGGCTTGCGGTAAACAGTGCCCAGCCAAAGGGAACACCAGTCAGTGCATACCAAACACTGTCCGGCCAGTCAACCGCCAGACTGAGCAGCTTCAACAGCACAGTCGCCACTAGAAGGATGAGCAGGCTGCACACGGCCAGCCGCCTGCCACTAACATGAAATTTTTCACAGCACTTCTGAAAAAGCTGTTTTTTCTTGTCTGTCTGATAATAAATCAAACTGCTGACGATGCCGATCATAAACATCGGCAATATTTCCAAGTTCATTTTCTTCCTCCCGCACACAAGCCAAATTATACAAATAGTATAATCAACATATTGTATAACAAAGGAGCCGTGGCATCAAGCTATGCCCGGCTCCTTTGTTCCATTTTGCTATCTTTTCTCAGTCATTAACATACGGCTGACTTCCGTCTGCCGGATGATACTTGGCACAGGTACACTTTTTCCACTTCAGGCCGCTGCCACAGGGGCAAGGTTCATTGCGGCCGATTTTATGCTGGCCGGGGTGTTCCTCTGTCTGGATATCCGATTCTTCTCCCTCCGACGCACCGGAAGCAACAGTCGGCTCCATGACCTTTTCACGCTGCGGTTCCTCCTGTGTATGCAGGCGAACCGTCAGCATCATGCGGGCGGTGTTTTCACGGATGGTGTCAATCATGGCATCAAACATATCGAAACTTTCCATACGATATTCAACCACGGGGTCTTTTTGGCCATAAGCACGCAGCCGAATGCCGCGCTGAAGTTCTTCCATTGCATCGATATGATCCATCCACTCGGTATCCACATTCTTCAGCAAGATAACGCGTTCCAGTTCACTGCAAATCTGGTCACCGAACTGTTCCTCGCGCTGCTTGCAAATGACTTCTGCCTTCTCATACAGCGTCTTGGAAACATCCTCCGGCTTCAGCTTCTTCATTTCCTCATCTGTATAGGTAAGGTCAGCATCCGTCAAGAGCCAGCCCATGTAACGGTCACGCAGGCCGCTCATATTCCAGTTATGGCGCGGGTTGTCCAGATTGGACTCATCCATCGGCAGGTAGACCTTCACCTGATTCTCGATTGCCTGCTTAATCATTTCCATGACCTGTGTATGTACGTTTTCGCCGTTCAGCACCTGGTCACGCTGCTTATAGATAATCTCACGCTGACGGGAATTGACGTCGTCATACTTCAGCACATCTTTACGAATACCAAAGTTACGTCCCTCAATCTTGCGCTGTGCATTCTCAATAGTCCTGGTCAGCATCTTGTTTTCAATCGGCGTGTCTTCATCCACATTCAGGGTTTCCATCATTGCGGCAACGCGCTCGCCACCAAACAGACGCATCAAGTCGTCTTCCAGTGAAATATAGAAGCGGGACATACCGGGGTCACCCTGACGGCCAGAACGACCACGCAGCTGGTTGTCGATACGGCGGGATTCATGGCGCTCGGTGCCGATAATATACAGACCGCCGGCCTTGCGCACTGCTTCGGCTTCCGGCTTAATCTGCTCTTTGTATTTATCTTCCAGCTTCTGGAAAGTGTCGCGGGCATTCAGAACATCGACATCATCGGTCTCCCCGTAAGCCGTTGCTTGTGCAATCAGTTCCGAGCTGAAGCCCATGCGGCGCATCTCGGCCTTCGCCATATACTCACTGTTGCCGCCCAACATAATATCTGTACCACGGCCAGCCATGTTGGTCGCAATCGTCACAGCGTTCTGTTTACCGGCCTGCGCAACGATTTCTGCTTCCTTTTCATGGTACTTGGCGTTCAAGACAACGTGCTTAATCCCGCGCTGCTTCAGCAGTTTGGAGAGCTGCTCACTCTTTTCAATGGAAATGGTGCCGACCAGAACCGGCTGTCCTTTCTCGTGGTGCTCCACAATGTCGTCGATAACCGCATTGAACTTTGCCTTTTCGGTCTTATAGACGACATCATGCAAGTTCTCACGAATCATGGGCTTGTTGGTCGGGACTTCAATGACATCCAGTTTATAGATTTCACGGAATTCGTCTTCCTCTGTCATAGCGGTACCGGTCATGCCGGAGAGCTTGTCATACAAACGGAAGTAGTTCTGGAAGGTGATGGTTGCCAGCGTCTTGCTTTCACGCGCGACGGTTACGCCTTCCTTGGCCTCGATAGCCTGATGCAGACCTTCATTGTAGCGGCGGCCATACATCAAACGTCCGGTGAATTCATCCACGATAATGACTTCGCCGTCTTTTACCACATAGTCCACGTCGCGTGTCATAACACCGCGTGCCTTGATTGCCTGTGTCACATAGTGCTGCAGACCGATGTTCTCGGCATCGGTAAGGTTGTCCACATGGAAGTATTCCTCAGCCTTTTTCACGCCAGATGGGGTAAGGGTAGCGGTCTTTGCCTTTTCATCGACAATGTAATCTGCGTCCTTATACAGGGCATCATTGTCCTCTTTGTCGTCCAGTTCCGCAACCTTGACTTCTTTCAGCGTCTGAGCAAAGCGGTCGGCGACTGTGTACATTTCCGTGGACTTTTCGCCCGGGCCGGAAATAATCAGCGGCGTACGCGCCTCATCAATCAGGATGGAATCCACCTCATCCACAATGGCAAAGCTGTGGCCGCGCTGCACCTTGTCCTCTTTGTAGATGACCATGTTGTCACGCAGGTAATCAAAGCCAAACTCATTGTTTGTGCCGTAAGTAATGTCGGCGTTATAAGCTTCTTTGCGGGCAGCGTTGTCCTTTTCATGGGTAATCAGACCAACGGACAGGCCGAGAAAGCGGTAGACTTTGCCCATCCACTCACTGTCACGGCGTGCCAGATAATCATTGACCGTGACAATATGGACTCCCTTGCCTGCAAGGGCATTCAGATAGGCTGGCAGGGTGGCAACCAGCGTTTTGCCTTCGCCGGTCTTCATCTCAGCGATGCGGCCCTGATGCAGCACAATGCCGCCGATGACCTGCACGGGGAAGTGACGCATTTCCAGCACACGGGCGCCCGCTTCACGGCAGACAGCAAAGGCGTCTGGCAAGATGTCATCCAGACTTTCGCCGTTTGCCAGCCGTTCCTTCAGGGCAGGTGTCTGTGCCTGCAGTTCCTCATCGGATAATTTTTTATACTTGTCTTCGAGTGCCAAAACAGCATCGCAGATTGGCTTCACACGCTTCAGCTCGCGCTTGCTGTAATTCCCGAAGAATTTGGTCAGGATATTGTTTGGCATAGTGTCACCTCATAACGGTAAAATCCAGCTACCGATTTCCAAAATAATTGCATACCTACAGATTATAACATAGCGCCCCCCAAAAAGAAAGAGATTTTATGCGAATTTGGTGTTGTGAATTACAAAAAGCAGGGAACACACACAGCTTTTCCCTGCATATGCGCTCTGCTCTTTCATTTATAGAATTATTTTACGGATTCCCTGGAAAGTTATGCCCATCCGGGAATTTTTAGATTCTTGTAAAACCAGGCGTGCCACAGCAGTTGTTTCTCAGAAATTTTCTTCGGCTTGCCGTTCATTTCCGCCACAGTATAGCCGCCGTCCGCGTTTTTCAGCGCAATGTCATAGCCACACTGTGCCGCATTAATCAGATAGTCATTTTCCTGCGCATCGCGCTTGAAAACGGTCTGCAGTTTCCGGTCACAAACAGCCTGACCAGAACCCGTATTTGCAGAACCTGCCGCGCCGCCGTTCTGTGTCATCACCGAGATGTCCCCGGTCGGTTTGCCGTTGGTTTCAACACGACAGTCATACATCACGGCATTCCCGGAAAGATCATACTCCGGCAGGACAAAAGTTACCCGGCTGTCTTTCGTCCACGCATTGCCGGAGGTAGCGGAAACCCTCTGCTGGGCTATCTGCTTTGCTTGTGCTGCGGTGACGAACGGCCCTTTTGTCGACTGAACGCCCGGCCCATGAAAATAAATCACAACACTGGCCACCAGCACCACCCCAAGAGCGCATAGTACAATTATCAGCGGTCTTTTCGCTTTTTTCATAATTTATTCTCCTTTCTGCGCCGCGTTCACTGCTTCCTATTATATATCTTTTCAGCATGGCAGAGTGCAGACAAAAAATTTATATTTTCCATTTTAAAGTTGATGCATTCATAAATTTAAAATATCTCTCTTTTCTTTCCGCATAGAAAGTATTTTTCCCTGCTGTTTTCATTTCACAAATCTGTTGCGAATTTGCACGAAAAGTCCTATAATAAAGACAATCATTGGTTTGGGTGTCTGCTTGTGTGCGGGCATCGGTTTGATTGGAGCAAAACCAAGGACTTGAAATCGAAAGGAGTACCGCTATGAACTATTCCGCAAAAGTGGAAAATATGTGCACAGTCACAAAAGGCCCGAAGCATGGCCCCGCCCCGATTCCTGAAGAAGGAAAATGGGTAAAGGCTTATGACATCAAAGACATCTCTGGTCTGACACATGGTGTCGGCTGGTGTGCACCGCAGCAGGGCGCCTGCAAGCTCACCCTAAACATTAAGGAAGGTGTCGTTAAGGAAGCCTTGGTCGAAACCATCGGCTGCTCCGGCATGACACACTCCGCCGCTATGGCAGCAGAAATTCTGCCTGGCAAAACCATTCTGGAGTGCCTGAACACCGACCTCGTGTGCGATGCTATCAACGTTGCTATGCGTGAGCTGTTCAAGCAGATTGTTTACGGCCGCAGCCAGACTGCTTTCTCCGAGGGCGGCCTGCCCATCGGCGCTGGTCTGGATGACCTTGGTAAAGGTCTGCGCAGCATGACTGGCACCATGTACAGCACCGAAGCAAAGGGTGTCCGCTACATGGAGATGACTGAGGGCTATGTCCTGCATATGGCACTGGACAAGAACGATGAAGTCATCGGTTATGAATTCATTAACCTTGGCAAGATGATGGACGCTATCCGCAAGGGCACCAGCCCGGACGAAGCTTACAAGGCAAATGTCGGTCACTATGGCCGCTATACCAAAGAAGAGGGCGCCGTCAAGTTCATCGACCCGCGCAAAGAATAATCAATACAAAAGGAGGACCCAAAACAATGGCAAACGATGTCATGTTTGAAGGTAAAGAGAGAAGAATGCCGAAAATCGAGGCATTCCTGAAAGAATACGACCTCGGCAGCCTGGAAGAAGCCCGCGACCTGTGCCTCTCCAAGGGCATTGATGTGGACAAGATTGTCAAGAGTGTGCAGCCCATCGCTTTCGATAATGCTTCTTGGGCTTACACACTGGGCGTCGCGCTCGGCTTGAAAAAAGGCGTCAGCTCTGCTGCAGAAGCAAGTGAACTGATTGGTGTCGGTCTTCAGGCGTTCTGCGTGCCCGGCTCTGTTGCTGAGCATCGTAACGTCGGTATTGGCCACGGCAACCTTGGTGCTCGTCTGCTGCATGACGAAACCAAGTGCTTCTGCTTCCTGGCGGGCCATGAAAGCTTCGCTGCTGCGGAAGGTGCCATCGGCATTGCCCGCACAGCAAATCGTGCCCGCAAAGAGCCTCTCCGCGTTATCCTGAACGGTCTTGGCAAAGATGCCGCTTACATCATTTCCCGTATCAACGGCTTTACCTATGTAAAGACCGACTATGACTTCTTCAATGATAAAATCAACATTGAAGAAACCATTGCATACTCCAGCGGTGACCGCGCACAGATTAAGTGCTACGGTGCAAACGATGTGCAGGAAGGTGTTGCCATCATGCGTGATGAGGGCGTTGATGTTTCCATCACCGGTAACTCCACCAACCCGACTCGTTTCCAGCATCTGGTTGCAGGCACTTATAAGAAATGGTGCTATGAAAACGGCCGCAAGTTCTTCTCCGTTGCTTCCGGCGGCGGCACGGGCCGTACTCTGCATCCTGATAACGTGGGCGCCGGCCCGGCTTCCTATGGCCTGACTGACTCCATGGGCCGTATGCACAGTGACGCACAGTTCGCCGGCTCCTCCTCCGTGCCTGCGCACGTTGAGATGATGGGCCTCATCGGCATGGGCAACAACCCGATGGTCGGTGCGACCGTTGCCTGCGCAGTTGCTGTTTACGAAGCCTGCCAAAAAAACAAATAATTCTGTTCGTATTTCTTTCGGCAGATGAAAAAGGCTCTGGAACACATGAATTTTGTGTTTCAGAGCCTTTGTGTTATGTATATGGATAATTGTCAGAAATCAATACAGCAAAATCACATTTTCCTGTACTGCACAGTTTCCCTCAAACTGTCGCACCTGTCCGGTCTTTGTATCACAGACAGAAGAAAAAATCAGCGTGTCCGTATCATCTTTCAGAATGTCGCGCAGCACCAGATACCGGTCATCCAAGCAGGAAACCATCTCGCCAAATTCCGCGTCATAGGAAATTTGTGCGGTACTGTTTAAAAATCCCTGCACATCAATCTGCCCGTCTGCTCGCTCAGTCAGCCGGAAGAATCGGCCATGTTCCGCTGTGAAACGGGCATCCGGTTCTTCCGGCTGAAGCGTGAGAGCAGCGGCATCCCGCACAGCACCGGTGTGGCGGCTGACCGCGAAAACATGCTGCTCATTGCTTGGAAAATCCAGCGCACGGAAATACAGGCTCTCGCTGTCCATACAGACATAACGAACCATGCCGGAAATGCCTGCCCGAAAAAGCTGCTGCATGGGGATGCGGGAGGTTTCCTGTTCAATTTCCGCAATAAATTCCGCCAGTGAACACACCGAAATGCTGTCTTCCTGCCGGCTGCGCACAAAACGGCGGTTTCGATAATCCCGTCTTTTTTCCGCTTCTGTACCGCCTGTCTGTGTCAGCAGCAATTTCTGCTCTCCGCCGCCGGAAAAAGTCAGCAGCTCCGCACCTGCACAAATGCGTGCATCCTGAATCGACCAGCAACAGTCCTGCTTCATATCATACAGGCATGCTGCCTGCATATATCCGGTGCGGCGGCTGTATTCCCGAAACAACGAAGCATCCATCCGGCTGGCACGGGAGTAAAAAATCACATGGTCAGCGTCCAGCGCGCTGCATTTCACAAAGCTGCCGGCAAAGCGTGCTTGCCGCAGGGACTGCTGTTCACCGCTGTACCGGCTGAGCTTTAGCAGCCATGCCTCACTTCCGCCGTTTTCCATAATCAGCAGGATGTTTTCCGCAAACAAAAAGCAATGCAGCACATAATCCTGCCGGTTGATGCAGTAATCCGCCAAAGTGCGGGTTTGCCGCTCTGCCCAATTACAATCCATCAGCAAAAGGTGCGGCTGACCATCCATTGCTCGTTCCACCGCGTAATAAATATGTTCCCCTCTGATGCCGATGAACCGGTCGTTACAGGTTTTCAGCGTCTGGCGCAGGTCTGCAATGTTCATAGCCGCACCCCCTTTTTACACAAAAATTAAAGCAAACTGCCGCATTCCATGCAGCTGATGCCTATTTCCATAATATTTGCCCATTATAACACAGATTCTGTTTTTTTGCAGCCCCCGATTTATTTTCATCATTTCTTTTCGTATGAAAGATAGTATAATAAAAGGGTGTCTACAAAATTTAAATGAGATTGGGGCAAACCCTCTCACGCAGAAAGAAGCATACAAATTATGACAGAGTACCGTCGCGGTTCCGTGGTGGAACTGGATATTCACGGAGAAACTGAGGAAAGCGCACTGCACCTGCTGACACACTGGCTTTCCCGGGCACCCGCGGATGTGAAGGAAGTGCATGTCATTCACGGCTGCCACGGGGGGACTGTGCTGCGGGATATGGTGCGCCACCGTTTGAAACACCCGCGCATTGCCTCCAAGATGGTCACTCTCAATCCCGGAGAAACCCTGCTGATTTTAAAGGACCGGTGACCGGCAAGACAGGAGGATACAGATGGCTTTTGTGGAATTTCGCAATGTACGCAAAGAATATCACATGGGGAACAGTGTGATTGCCGCCGCGGATGGCGTCACTTTTGACATTGAACAGGGAGAGTTTGTTGTCATTGTCGGGCCCAGCGGTGCGGGCAAAACCACAGTGCTCAATATGCTGGGCGGCATGGACAGCTGCACTTCCGGCAAAATTCTGGTGGACAAACGGGACGTGAGCGCCTGCAATGACAGAGAATTGACGGAATACCGCCGCTGTGATATCGGTTTCGTTTTTCAGTTTTATAATTTGATACAGAACCTGACCGCGCTGGAAAATGTAGAGCTTGCCTCTCAGATATGCCCCGAACCGCTCAATCCATGCACTGTGCTGCGGCAGGTTGGTCTGCAGCAGCGCATGAACAACTTTCCTGCGCAGCTCTCCGGCGGAGAACAGCAGCGGGTGGCAATCGCACGCGCGCTGGCCAAGAATCCCAAACTTCTGCTGTGTGACGAACCAACCGGCGCACTGGACTACCTCACTGGCAAACAGGTGCTGGAGCTTCTGCAGCAAACCTGCCGGAAATTTGGCCGCACCGTTGTAGTCATTACGCACAACCAGGCCTTTTCCGCCATGGCAGACCGTGTCATTCGTATCCATTCCGGCAAAGTGCAAGAAGTTCTGCTAAACCCGAATCCAGTTCCCGCGGAAAGGATTGAGTGGTAACGTGAAAGCATATGGAAAAGCAATTCTTCGCGCAGTTTCCCGCTCCAAACCGCGCTTCATTGCTATTTTTGCCATCATGGCGCTCGGTTCCGGTTTCTATGCCGGCATTTCCGCAGCCGCACCCAATATGCGCCAGACAGTGGACAGCTATATGGATCGGCAGAATTTTATGGACATCGGCCTGATTTCCACGCTGGGCTTTACCAAACAGGATGTGCAGGCCGTGCAGCAGACCGCCGGTGTAGAAGCCGTGATGCCCACTTGGCAGGAAGATGTGATGAGTCACATTGACGGCATGGATACCGCCATCCGTATTCATGCTCTGCCGCAGAATGGCGCGGAGGATACCGGCAGCGGCTCCATGAACCGGCCGGTGCTGGTATCCGGAAGCTGGCCAAAGACCGCACAGGAATGTGTGGTTGACAAGAAAAAAACGCTGGGCAAACAAACCATGCACATCGGCGACAAGGTGACCGTGCAGGAGCAGAATGGGCTGAAACTGCTAAAATCCACAGAATTCCGTATTACCGGTTTTGTGCAGTCACCTATGTACCTGAGCTTTACGCTTGGCAATACCAATATTGGCAACGGGCAGCTCAGCCGCTATCTTTATGTGCTGCCTCAGACTTTTTCCGCTGCCGATTACACCCTGCTCGCTGTGAAAGTCAACAACGCCGCTTCCTGTAATTCCTTTACTGCCGCTTATCACAATACTGTCAATCCAGTGTGTGACAGTCTGTCTTCGCTTGGCAAGCAGCGTGCCCCTCTGCGGGAAAAAGAGGTGACCGCTTCTGCCCGGCAGCAGCTTGTGAACGGACAAAAGTCCTATGAGACACAGAAAGCGGATGCGCAAAAGAAGCTCGCCGCAGCAAACCAGCAGTTGAACGATGCTTCCGTGCAGATACGGCAAAATACCACCAAACTTGCTGATGCACAGAACCGCATCACCACCGGCAAGGATAAACTAAAAGAAGCCCGTGCCTCCTATGAATCCAATGCCGCACAGTACGCCCAGCAAAAGCCGCAAGCGGAAAGGCAGCTTGCGGATGCTTCCCGGAAACTGCAGGAAGGGAAAGCTTCCATCGCACAGGCACAGCAAAAATATGATGCCGGAAAAGCGCAACTGGCAGCACAGGAAAAGAAACTTGCCGATGCAAAGGCTATGCTTGACGGGCAAGGGCAGAAACTCTCTGATGCCAAAATGCAAATTGATGATTCCCGCCAAAAGCTGGAGGATGCTTCCGGTGAAGTGGAACAAGCACGGCAGGCGCTGGCTCTGCTGGAAAATTCCGGTCAGGGTGCCTCTCAGGAAGCGTCCACTCTGCGTCAGACCATTACAGATTATGAACAGAAGTCCGCACAACTCAAAGACGTTCAAACACAGTATGCAGCAGGGCAGCAAGCTTTTGCGCAAGCACAGCAGGAATACGACCGCCAGAGCGCGGCCGCTCAGCCGAAACTGGAACAAGCACAGCAGCAGCTTGACGATGCCGCAAATCATTTAGAAAAATCGCAACAGCAGCTCGATGATGGGGAAGCACAGTACCGCACCCAGCGAAATGCTGTACGAAAACAATTTGCGGATGCAGAAAACCGGTTGCAGCAGGCAAAAACGCGGATTGACCAAAAGGCGCAAGAATTAGAGCAAGCACAAAAGCAGTTGGAGCAGGGACAGACACAGCTTGCCGCCGCCCAAAATCTCCTAAATGAAAACCGGCTCAAATATGCTCAGTCCGAAAAAGATACACAGGAAAAACTTGCCGCTGCCCAAAAGAAACTATCAGCGGGAAAAGCACAGCTCAATGTGCTCTCCAAACCCACATGGTATGTGCTGAACCGTGACCAGAATGTCGGATACAGCAGTTTTACCTCCGACGCCGACCGAATGCAGTCGATTGCCCGTCTTTTTCCGGTATTTTTCTTTCTGGTGGCGGCATTGGTTGTGCTGACGACCATGACGCGCATGGTGGATGAGGAGCGCACGGAAATCGGTTCCTACAAAGCCATGGGATTCTCCCGCCGGGCCATCGCCAACCGATACCTTCTGTATGCGCTGCTGGTCAGTGTCAGCGGCAGCATTGCAGGCGTCATCATTGGCTGCCTGACGCTGCCCACCGTGTGCTGGAATGCTTATCGTCTGATGTACAACGCACCACCGCTGACACCACAGATAAACTTATTTTATTCCGTCATTAGCTGCTGTGCCTCCGTGCTGGTCACTGTGCTGGCAACTTTCGCCTCGTGCTGGGCAGTGCTGCGGGAAAAACCGGCCTCTCTGCTGCAGCCAAAAGCGCCGAAACCCGGAAAACGGATTCTTTTGGAGCATATCACGCCTATTTGGCGGCACATGAATTTTTCTGCCAAAGTGACCGCACGCAATCTTTTCCGCTACAAAAAGCGCTTATTTATGACAGTGGTGGGGATTGCCGGCTGCACCGCGCTGATTCTGACAGGGTTTGGGTTAAAGGACAGCATCTCCCATGTTGTGTCCAATCAATATGACGATATTTGCCAGTATAATATGGTAACGAATCTGCAAAAAACGCTGTCAAACAGCACCAGAACCATTCTCAATGACCGCTCTGCCATTTCACAGTGGATGCAGTATTCCTGCCGGTCGGTGGATGTGGAAAACGCCAAGGGAAGCTCTATGTCCGTCAATCTGCTGGTGCCAAAGGACGCAGGTACCCTGCCGCAGTTTATCCGCCTGCGTGATCGCCGTACCAAAAAACCGGTTTATTTTGGCCGGGACAGCGTGGTGGTGACGGAAAAGCTGGCGAACCGGCTAAGACTGAAGCCAGGCAGCAAGCTCATTCTGCCGGACAGCAGCGGAAAAAAGCACACCTTTACTGTAACCGGAATTACCGAAAATTATATTTATCATTATGTCTATGTGGACCCGGCTCTGTATCAGCAGATTACCAAGGAAACACCGAATTACAGCGGCATTTGGGGCAACTATACCGGCAGTGAAGCCGGGCAGGCAACCCTGAATCACCGGCTGATGCAGCAGGGCGATGTGATGACCATGGTGTTTGTTCACGACTATACAAAGAATTTCGACAACATGATTCAGGCGCTGAATGCAGTGGTGGCTGTGCTGATTTTCTGCGCTGGAATGCTGTCTTTCGTGGTGCTCTATAACCTGACCAATATCAATATCACAGAGCGCAGCCGCGAAATGGCCACCTTGCGCGTGCTCGGTTTCCATCAGCGGGAAACCGCCGAATATATCTATCGGGAAACTTCCATTCTGACATTTATCGGCTGTGCGCTGGGATTGGTGCTCGGAATTTTCATGCACCGGGCAGTGATTACAACCATTGAGGTGGATGTTTGTATGTTTGGGCGGGAAATCAACAGTTTATCCTATCTGTGGAGCATTTTGCTGACCCTGGGCTTCACCGCCGTAGTGGACTTGATTATGTTCCCGAAGTTCCGCAAAATCAATATGGTGGAAAGCCTGAAATCCGTGGACTGACTTTCGGCTGAATATAGAAAAACGCCGCAGGAAAATGCTCAATTCCTGCGGTGCTTTTTGATTGATCCTGTGAAATCAGTTACTGGTTTTAGGTTTCTCCGGCACTTTCTTTCTGCGCCAGCGTCCGGTGGTATCTGTCGAATACAGATAACCGCCCAGCAGCAGGAAACTGACACCGGTCACCAGCGCGCCGGCCTTGAGTCCCGGTGTGTGGTAGGAAAACCGAACGTCCGCTTTCCCGGCAGGTACCTTGACCGCCATAAATCCGACGTTGACTTTCACAATTTCCGCCGGCGTGCCATTGACTGTGGCACTCCAGCCCTTTTCCCATGGCACACTGAAGAAAACCAGCCGTTCTTTTGCCGAGTTTGCTGTGGCCGAAAATCCCTGATTATCCGTTGTAAAGGAAGTGCAAGAGGTGGCAGCACGCGCCCTGCAGTCCTGAAAATAACTTGCCTCTGTATAATTTTGGGAATCAATCTGCTCACAGTGCGTCAAGGTGGACTTGGCTTGGGAAACGTCCTGATTCTCCACCACCAGTGCCTTCATCAGCGCCAGACCGCGGTCTGCTTCCGGCAGGGTATTGTATTCTGTGCGGGTAATGTACTGGTCATAGCTGAATCCCATGGGGACAAAATACTCATTTTGATAGACTTTGCTGCCGTTTTGTTCGCCGTAATATTTCCAGCCGGGCATCCGCGGTTTGGAGGTGTTAGGGTCAATGAAATCCTGCCCATGATTCTGCGGGTCAAACAACCACTGGCAGCTCAGCAGTCCGCGAATGGCATAGGCCTCCACACCGGGGCGGCTGCCGACATCGCGGGTAACACCGACCGTCGGGTAAAATTCCATGATGGAACCGGGCACAATGCTGTGAAATGCCTGGATTGTTGGGCGCTTCCAGTACATCGGCAGGTTGTCCATTCCGTCATAAACATCAATTCTGCAGAACTGCTTTCCGTCACTCGGCAGATGAATGTCCGCACCGTTATTGAGCGCATAGGGAATAATCTCGTGATGTGTGTCATCACCCTGTGTTTTACCGGTTGTAATATAGAAAAGGCTGTAAACAACGGCAATTACCGCAACACCGCCCGTTGCCATGCGGAGAAACAGCTTTTTATGATGCTGATAATATTTGAAAATAATAATCAGCAGAAGCAGACTCACCAGTGCAATCGACACATAAGCCCAGAAGCGTGTCGGATATTTTTCCAGTCCATAGGTCACTGTGCGCTTGCCCGTAGCACTGTCGGTACTGAAACTTGGCATCAGGCCAATGGACAAGCCGATAAGCAGGGTAATGCCCAAGGTCCAGCGGATGGCACGCCCCCAGTCCACATCATTCCGCTGCAGACAGAAAATGGTCGCCAAGCTCATCATCAAAGTAAGCATATAGTACCAGCGGGCATAATAGGAAGCATTGAAAAGTTGGAACGCGCTGTTGAGTCCTGGTACCAGTGCCATAACAAACAGAATGGTCAGCAGCGTTTTATACCAGCATTTCCGGTGGGACTGCATCACCGCAATCACACCGCTCATGCTGAACAACGGCAGCCATGCACCCAATGACGCCCACTGGCTGTTGCTGTCTGGGGTAAAGTTCGCGCGCGCGGGCAAATCCGGCGGGAAGAAAAAGCAGCTCAGGATGTGCATATACCGCTGGTTACTGTCATAAAGCAGCGCATTCCAGCCATTGCTTGGATTATTGATGCGGTTGTTCTGCGTAATCGCATACAAAGTCGGCAGCAGCAAAACAAAGGAACACGCCACACCCAGCACCGCTTCCACACAAAGCAGGCCGAAATCCTTTTTGCTGATTTCAAAGTACTCCTTATTGTGGGCAAAGAAACGCACCAGCCAGTAAATAATGACGAAAACGACTTGTCCCACAAAGAAATAGTAATTGACAATGCAGCAGCAGAAAGTGCAAAAAGCAAACACGCCCCGCCGCCGATGATACATATATTCATCCATCGCCCACAAAAACAGCGGGAAGAAAACGATTGCCTCATGAAAATGATTGAAGAAGATATTATAAACGGAAAAGCCGGAGAACGCATAAAGCATTCCGCCCAGCACCGCCAATTCGCCGTTTTTACAGTAGCGACGCAGATAAATGCTGCCGGTCATGCAGGCACAGCCGAATTTCAGAATAAACAGCGGTCCCATCAGATACGGCACCACCGCACTGGGGAACAGCATGGTCAGCCAAAAAAAAGGGCTGCCCAAAAGATAGAAAGAATAGGAACCGATAAAGTTGGCGCCAAGGTCGGTTGTCCAGCTCCAGTGCCAGTTCCCGCTTTGGATGGCATCATGGCACATTTGATAAAATGGCACCTGCTGCACATTATAATCCCCGTAAAAGAGGAAATAGCCTTTGTCATAAATCATAAAGGGAATGAAAATCACCGCCGCCACAGCCATGCCTATCAGCAGCGCACGCAGAGCATAACTGTGCCTTTCAGGGGCTTGGATACGTTCCAAGTCATCGCCTCCCAGCATTTTTTCGTTATCGTTTATTATAGCACATCTGTGCCGGACAACAACGGAATTTTGGCAGACAAAGGCAACTTTCCACCCGGCTTCAGAATTTTTTCCTTTCCATGCAGGTTTACCGAAAAAATGCCCATACTCTCTTTACTTACAGAATTTCCAAATCATTTTTACATTATATATTCTTTAAAAGAATAAAATCTCTTTTCTTTTTTAGTATACTGTTACGGATAAAGCAAACCTTTATGTCAGAAAACCATCAAAAAGGATTGATTGTGTGAAACAGGAAAAGCGGCCTCCTCTGGCCAAAAAATATATTGTCCGCAATGTCCTAGTTTTAGTGATGAGTATCGTGCTGCTGGCAGCTGGCACCGGATGCATCTACGTGGACAGTCTGGTCGGGCATGGAAACTTTGTGAATGACGGCAGTATATCCAGCGCGCCCATCACCGCCAGCACGGTTGACTCCGGCACAAAATTCAATTCCGCCGGCGCAAACCAGGTGAACGGCCTGATTAAGGACGATGCCATCACCAACATCCTGCTGCTGGGGCTTGATGATTACCAGAAAGATGACCCCATCGGCCGCTCTGACAGCATGATGTTGGTCAGCATTGACAACCGCCACAAAAAGCTGAAACTCACTTCTTTCATGCGTGACACTTATGTTGCTATTCCAAATAACGGCTCCAACAAACTGACCACTGCTTATCACTTTGCTGCTTATGACTCCGTGGAAAGCGGAAAATCCAAAGTTGGATCGGTGACCAGCGTCAATGCCGGCGCGCAGCTGTGCCTTCAGACAATCGAGCTGAATTTTGGCATGAATATTGACCGCTATGTAGTGGTAAAGGATTCCGCTTTTGATGATGTCATTGGCATCCTCGGCGGCGTGGATGTGAACCTGACCGCCAAGGAGGCCGCTATTATCAACAAATGCTCTGGTGCCGGCTGCACACTGGAGGAAAAGGACGGCGTGCAGCATCTGGACGGCGCGCAGGCGCATTATTACGGCCGTATCCGGCAGGAAGGCATTGACAAAAAAGGCAATAACATCACCATTCCGAATGTGAACGGACATTACGGTGACATGGGACGTGCCGAGCGCCAGCGTGCGGTGGTTACTTCATTGGTCAATAAGTTTAAGTCCAGTGATCTCGGCACAATTTCCAAACTTGCTTCCGGCGTGCTGCCGAAAGTCATTACTAACTTCAGCCGAAATGAAGTTTACAGCCTTCTGACACAGGTAATGACCATTGTCAATTATCCTATCAAGCAAAACCAGATTCCGGGGGAGGGTAATTACACCACTCCGCTGGTTTCTGTTGGTGACATTGTGCAAATTATCAACAACAAAAAAGTGGTGGAGGACGGCCTGAACTTTATCTATGAGTCTGACAAGCCCGATGTGTCCCATGTAGGGCTGGCGGCAGTGGACAACAATAACACCACATCATCTGCTGATAATTCAAGTCCTGATAAAACAAGCACATCTGCCGCTTCTGAGACTGACACCGGCAACTGATAAAATGCAAATACTGCCGCAGAGTGATCCTGCTCTGCGACATTTTTATGTGCAGAGAGTTTCATATCTATGAATTTCCATGCAAAGGAAAGAATGTATATGACAGAAGCACCGCTTTATACCGCCCTGCTGCAACATCAGGAAAAGCACATGGCACCCTTTCACACACCGGGACACAAATGCGCGCCCAATGCTTTGCCAACTAATCTCCTCCGCCTAGACTATACGGAATTGCCCGACACGGACAGCCTGTTTGAAGCTTCCGGTGCCATCCTGCAGGCGGAAAAATTGGCTGCGTCCTTGTTTGGGGCAAAACGCACGCTGTTTTCTGCCGGAGGATGTTCTCTGTGTATTCAGGCAATGCTGCGGTTGGCGTGTCCTTCCGGCGGTACGGTGCTTTGCGCGCGCAACGCCCACCGCACCGCTGTGAATGCCATGGCATTGCTCGGTCTGCAACCACTCTGGGCAATGCCGAATAATATACTTTATGTATTAAATAATAGTACTAAAAGTATAAATGCGTGCTATGTGACCAGTCCGGATTACTATGGCCGCCTGCTGAATATTCCGGCACTGGCACAGGCGTGCAAACATCGTCACATTCCGCTGCTGGTGGACAACGCCCACGGCACTCAGCTTGCCTTTACCAATCCGGACCTGCATCCACTGCATCTGGGCGCCGATATGACCGCTGACAGTGCTCACAAAACGCTGAACGTCCTGACCGGCGGCGCATGGCTGCAAATCGGAAATCCACGTTACGTTCCCGGCGCAAAGTCCGCCATGAGCCTCTTTGCCTCTACCAGTCCGTCCTATCCTATCATGGCAAGCCTTGACCTCGCCCGCGCTTTTCTGCAGGAACACCCGGAAGCGTTTACGCCGGTGCAGCAGCAGGTACAGCATCTGGAACAGGCTGCCGCTGCTCATGGCATCACAAATGTCAGCGATGACCCCACACGGCTGTCCTTGCGCACTTCGGATATTGGTCTGACCGGCGCACAGGCCGCAGAAATTTTCCGACAAAATGGTGTGGAACCGGAAATGGCGGACGGCGGCTATGTCGTCTTCATCTGCACACCCTGGAATACGGCTGAGAATTATCGCCGTTTGGAAAAAACGATTGCTCTGCTGCCCGCCGGAAAACCGCTGCCAAAACTGCCGGAGCTGCCGGAACTGCCGCCGGTACGCATTCCTTTGCGTAAGGCCGTTTTTTCACCATCCCGCTCGGTGCCGCTCAAACAGGCAGTGGGCCGCATTGCCGCCGAAGCTGCATGCCCCTGCCCGCCGGGAATTCCGGTAGTGATGCCCGGGGAAGAAGTGACCGCTCAGGCGGTAGAGTTTCTTTCCGGGTATGGATTTTTTTCTCTGCGTGTGCTATAATACAGCCAAAGTATCTTGACTTTTCCGGCTGTGTTTCGTCAATTTGGCAAAACCAGAGAGTTTTACGGAAAATCAGTCGTTTTTTAATCAATAAGTAATTTCCCCATGTTACAAAAACAGACAGGAGGAATTGAGTATGAAACTGGTATTTGCAATCGTTAGCAACGATGACGCATCATTGGTGAACAGCAGTCTGACCAAAGCAGGCTTTCATGTAACCAAGCTCGCAACAACCGGCGGCTTCCTGAAAGCTGGCAACACCACTTTTATTATCGGCACGGAAGATGAAAAGGTCGACAAAGTGCTGGAACTGTTGCGCCGCCAGTGCAGCCGCCGCACACAGATGATGCCCAACACCACCGCAATGGATGGTGCCATGTATTCTACTTATCCCATTGAGGTGGCAGTGGGCGGTGCCACAGTCTTTGTGCTGAATGTCGACCGCTTTGAAAAACTGTGAAACTATTGATTCCGCAGGAAATGTGCCCGTCTGATGTGCGGCGGGCACTTCTTTCTGTTTACAGCAGCGGCAGGATTCCTCATGCGCTGATTCTGGAAGGTTCAACCGGACAGACGCTGACACTGGCAAAGTGGCTGGCACAAGCTGCCGTATGTCGGTCTGAGGAGGAACGTCCCTGCGGACACTGCCCAGGCTGCATTAAGGCACAGGCGGGCAGTCATCCGGATATTCTCACTTTCGGCGGAGGAGAGGCAAGCCGCTCATTTCATAAAGAAGATATTGAAAATCTGCGGCGGGATGCCTATATCTGTCCAAATGAAGCGGAAAACCGTGTCTTTATCCTTGAAAATTCCCAGAATCTTTCTGCGCAGGCACAAAACGCCCTGCTCAAAATTCTGGAGGAACCGCCGGCCTCCGTTCAGTTCCTTTTGACGTGTGACCGCGCTTCCTCCCTGCTCAGCACTGTGCGCAGCCGCTCCCAGATTTATACATTAGAAGAGACCCAGCAGCCACAAGATGACGGTCTGGCGGAAAAAATGGCTCTGGCAGTCTGCAGTCCAAAGGAAAGCACGCTGCTCTATCTGACTGCTCCGCTGGTGAAAGACCGCCTAAAGTTGCGGGCGGTACTGGAACATTTGTTGCAAATCTGCCGGGATGCGCTGATTCTGCGGTGCGGCGGAACCGAGATGATTTCCGGTTGTGCGGACACAGCGCAGACACTGGCACAGGCACTCACACGCACACAGCTCTATCAGATAACGCAGTTAGTGCGGGAAATGCACAGCCGGACAGAACGAAATGCCAATACGACACTGCTGGCAACCGACCTCTGTGCACAGTTGCGGCAGGCGGCAGGGCATTAAAATTCGCTTCGTAAAGAATGTGAGCGCATTTATCATAACCATATAAAGGAGGTACTATGGCAACAGTAATCGGAGTTCGGTTCAAAAATCTCGGGAAAATTTATTATTTTGACCCGGAAGGCTGTGAAATACAATCCGGCAGCCATGTGATTGTGGAAACAGCGCGCGGTGTTGAGTGCGGTGAAGTTGCCATGCCAAACCGCGAAATTGCTGACGACCACATTGTTCAGCCGCTGAAGCCCATTATCCGTGTCGCAACCGATGGAGACATGGACAAGCTGGCAGAAAATTGCCACAAAGAAGTGGATGCTTTCGCCATTTGCCAGAAAAAGATTGCCATCCACAAGCTGGGAATGAAGCTTGTGGATGTGGAATATACCTTTGACAACAGCAAAATTCTGTTTTATTTCACAGCGGACGGACGTGTGGATTTCCGTGAACTGGTGAAAGATTTAGCCAGCGTTTTCCGCACCCGCATTGAGCTGCGACAGATTGGTGTGCGTGATGAGGCAAAGATGCTGGGCGGCCTTGGGCTGTGCGGCCGGCCCTTCTGCTGCAGCCAGTTCCTCGCGGGGTTCCAGCCCGTTTCCATCAAAATGGCAAAGGAGCAGGGACTTTCCCTCAACCCTGTGAAAATTTCCGGCACCTGCGGGCGGCTGATGTGCTGCCTAAAATATGAACAGGAAGCTTATCAGGACCTGCAGAAAAACACTCCACCACAGGGCTCCTATGTCAGTACCCCAGAGGGACGCGGCACTATCGTCGGCGTCAGCCTGCTCACCGGCGTGCTGCAGATTCATCTGGACAGTTCCTCTCAGGACGCGGCACCGGCCAACTATAAAGTCAGCCAGGTTAAAGTTTTGCATGGGCCTGCCCCGCACAGCCGACAAAAGCCACATGAACGCAAACTCAAGCCGGAAGACAATATTGTCCCCACTGAGGGAGCAGATAGCTGACATTTCGCGGACTAGACAAAATTGTCCTTGCATTTCATCCAAAGTATGATAAAATAATAACGGAATATAAAAATGGAGGTGTGTCAAAAATGGCATATGAAATTGGTAGTGAGTGCATTTCTTGCGGCGCATGTGCAGCAGAGTGCCCTGTAAATGCAATTTCCGAGGGTGACGGCAAATATGAAATCAATGCAGATACCTGCATTTCCTGTGGTTCCTGCGCAGGCGTTTGCCCCGTTGGTGCTCCGAAAGAAGCATAAGCAGTTCTCGAGCAAAAAGGCGGTGTGCCACTTTGATGACACGCCGTCTTTTTCTTTTAACCCCTGATGGTAATCGAAAATGGAAAGGAGAAATTTGCCATGCAGCTTCTGCCGGGAGAGCACTGGGAGCCTCTTGGAGAGGGTCACAGCATCATTGTCAGCACAGAACACACCTTTAGTACTGACACCCTGCTGCTGGCAAATTACTCCATGCCAAAATCCGGAGAGCTCTGTGCGGAATTCGGCACGGGATGCGGGGCGGTTTCTCTTTTATGGTGCTGTCAAAGTTCCCCGAAAGATGTCTTTGCACTGGAAATACAGCAGCAGGCCTGCAGTCAGGCACAGCGAAGTGCGGAAAGCAACGGCTTTTCTCAGATGCACGTCCTGCAGTATGATTTATGCCGCTTGTCACAGGAACCCGCAAAGCTGCTGCCGGTACCGTTGGAACTAAATCTGGTTGCGTGCAATCCGCCATATAAGCCGCTCGGCACCGGTATCCCAAATCCGCAGAAAAGTAAAGCAGCCGCCCGGCATGAGGTAGGCTGCACACTGGAGCAGATTGCCGCCGGAGCCACACGCCTGCTGCGGTGGGGTGGGCGCTTTGTCTGCTGCCTGCGTCCGGAAAGGATGCCGGAGACTTTCCGCATTCTGTCCGCCGCCGGGCTGGAACCGAAACGGATGCGTCTGGTGCAGCATCAAAGCGGAAAAAGGCCATCGCTTTTTTTACTGGAAGCACGCCGCGGCGGAAGACCCGGTCTGACAGTGGAACCAACCCTGCTGCTGCAAACGGAAACAGGCGCCTGTTCCGATGAAATGAAAAAAATTTACGGAGAATATGGGGAGGGACATAAATGAGCGGTACTTTATATGTAGTCGGCACACCAATCGGCAATCTGAGCGACCTTTCCCCACATGCCATTTCTGTGCTAGGCAACGTTGATTTTATTGCGGCGGAAGACACCCGTGTCACTTTGAAACTGCTGACACACTTTGGCATTAAAAAGCCTCTCATCAGCTATTTTGAACACAATAAGCGGGAGCGCGGAGAAATTGTGCTGGCACGCATTGAAGGCGGAGAAAACTGTGCATTGGTCAGTGATGCCGGAATGCCTGCCATTTCCGACCCCGGAGAAATGCTGGTGCGGCAGGCACATGAGCGCGGAGTGCCTGTGGTTGCGGTTCCCGGCCCAAGCGCGGTCGTTACGGCACTGGCTGTGTCCGGCCTGCCAACCGGACGATTTACCTTTGAGGGCTTTCTGAGTGTCAATAAAAAAAGCCGCCGGGAACATCTGGAGGAAGTTCGCAATGAGCACCGCACCATGGTCTTTTATGAAGCACCACATAAACTGCTGACCACGCTGCAGGATATGCTGGACGCATGGGGGGACCGTCATCTGGCACTGGTGCGAGAACTGACCAAAGTCCATGAAGAAGTGCGCCGGACAACCCTTTCAGAGGCGGTGGATTTCTATACTGAAAATCCGCCGCGTGGAGAATTTGTGCTGGTAATCGCCGGTGCACCGGAAGAAAAGGCTGCGGTTGATTCTTTGGAGGATGCCCTGTCCCTCGCACGCTCTTTCATAGCAGATGGCAACTCTGCTTCTGCCGCCGCAAAAGAGGCCGCCGCGCAAACCGGCCGCAGAAAAAATGAAATTTACAAAGCTCTGACACAGGACACGAAATAAGCCTGTATAAGCATAGATAAAGGAGCCGTACCGAACGTTAAAACATTCGGTACGGCTCCTATTTTTCTTTATTTACATCAGTCATCCAGATTGTCCAAGACAACATGGCCTTCCCGCCGTGTTGCATTTAAGTCAATCACACGCTGATTGCTGCTTCCGCGGAATTTCAGTGTCAGGTCACGCAAAGACTCCATGTACGGCCCGTCTATCAGGTAATCCACCAGACTGAGCAGATGGAGAACTTCCGGCTTCCCACTCTGCAGAAGCTGTTCATAAGTCCAGCCGGAATATGCCGTGATGTCCAGCTTGGTTTCCGCCTTGATGCGTTCCGCCAGCTTTGCAAGTCCTGCCGCCTGACTGAACGGCTCTCCGCCGGAAAAAGTAACGCCTCTCAGCAGCGGATTCTGCTTAATTTCCCCCAGCAGCTTCTCAATGGACACCGGATATCCACCGCTGAAGTCGTGCGTTTGTGGGTTCTGACAGCCGGGACAGTCATGCGGGCATCCCTGCACAAAAACCGTGTAGCGAAAGCCACGGCCATCCACAATGGATTCCGATTCCGTGCCGGCCAGCTGTAGCTCAGTGCAGGCCATGCTTCACGCGGTCCTTTTCCTCAGCAGCTTTTGCATCGTTCCAACGATCCATGGTTCCCACCAAATAACCAGTGATGCGGCGAATACGCTCAAAGCCGACACCTTCGCCAACCATATTGTTCTTTGCAATCAAACGCTCTGTCATAATTTTTTCTCCTTTGCAAATTTATTTATAGCAATATAAATATCTATCAAATGTGTTTTTTCATCCATGTTATAAAATTGGAAGCAGTGCATTCCAAATAAAGTTTGCCGCTAAGCTGCACAGAATGGAAATTGCAATCTGCTTTAGCAGGACTGCACGCTGTTCCTACTTGCCGTCACACCCGCAGCCGTCGCCATTGATAATCGGCACATTGGGGTAACGCTTGCGCAGTTCATTCAGCCGTTCCACACTGACGGGTTCTCCCTCACGGCGGCCACAGCGCGGACAGACGTTGTCAATCACGCCGTTATAACCGCAGACCGGGTCACGGTCAACCGGATGGTTCACACTACCATAGCCAACGCCGGATTCCTTCATGCAGCGGATAACCGCTTCAAAGGCATCCAGATTCTTGCAGGTATCACCATCCAGTTCCACATAAGAGATATGTCCGGCATTGGTCAGTTCGTGATAAGGTGCCTCGGTCTGAATCTTCTTGAATGCACTGATTGGATAATAAACCGGCACATGGAACGAATTGGTATAATATGCACGGTCTGTCACACCCGGGATGCTGCCGTACTTGACTTTATCAATCTTGACAAACTGTCCGGACAAGCCTTCTGCCGGAGTTGCCAGCAGGGTAAAGTTGAGCTTTGTTTTCTCGCTCTCCTCGTCCATCCGGTCACGCATATGCCCGATAATCTTCAGGCCAAGCTTCTGGCTTTCCTCGCTCTCGCCATGGTGCTTGCCAGTTAATGCAACCAGCGTTTCCGCCAAACCAATAAACCCGACGGAAAGTGTGCCGTTTTTCAGTACCTCTTCCACACTGTCTGCATATTTCAGCTTTTCGGAATCAATCCACACACCCTGTCCCATCAGGAATGGGTAATTGTAAACTTTCTTGCTGCACTGAATTTTGAATCGGTGCAGAAGCTGACGGATACACAAGTCAATGCGTTCATCCAGAATTTTAAAGAATTTATCCACATCATGGTGCGCTTCAATGCCGATACGCGGCAAATTGATACTGGTAAAGCTTAGGTTTCCGCGCCCGCAAGTCACTTCTTTGGACTTGTCATGCACATTCCCCATCACACGGGTGCGGCAGCCCATATAGGCCACCTCTGTATTGTAGTCGCCCGGCTTGTAATACTGCAGATTGTAGGGCGCATCCAGAAAGCTGAAGTTCGGGAAAAGGCGTTTGGCACTGGTCTTCATGGCAAGTTTAAAGAGATCGTAATTCGGGTCGCCGGGATTGTAATTGACACCCTCCTTGATCTTGAAAATCTGCACTGGGAAAATCGGGGTTTCGCCGTCACCGAGTCCGGCATCTGTTGCCAACAGCAAATTCCGCATCACCATGCGGCCTTCTTCACTGGTGCAGGTACCATAATTCAGGCTGGAGAACGGAACCTGCGCGCCTGCACGGGAATTCATGGTGTTCAGGTTGTGAATCAGTGCTTCCATTGCCTGATAGGTTGCCTTGTCAGTTTCCTCCCAGGCTGTATGTGCCGCAAAACGATGTGCTGCGTGCGCTTGCTCCTCTGTAATCTCCTGATAGCCGCACTCCCGCTGATGGGCCGGAAGCAGGGAAACGAGTTTCTTTTCCAGTCCGTCCATCGTGCTGATGGAAATGCTCTCCTGAAGCTGCTCATAGATGTACTGCGCCAGCGCCTCAGCATCTTTGCTGTCCATAGAAAGCGCTGCCTCAAAATACATGGTAAGACCGAGGCGGTACATCTTTCGGTATGTCTTTTTCACGCCGGGTTCCATGCAGTAATCAAAATTCGGCACAGCCTGGCCGCCGTGCATTTCATTCTGGTTTGCTTGAATGGCAATGCAGGCCAAAGCCGCATAAGAGCGGATGTCATTCGGCTCCCGCAGGTTACCATGTCCGGTGCAGAAGCCATTGTGGAACAGCTTGAGCAAGTCAATCTGGCAGCAAGTTTCTGTGAGCATATAGAAGTCTTCATCATGGATGTGGATATCGCCATTAACGTGCGCCGCCGCAATATCTTTTGGCAGAACATAATTGTTAATGAAGTATTTGCTGCCTTCACTGCCATATTTCAGCATCGTGCCCATGGCCGTGTCAGCATCGATATTTGCGTTCTCACGCTTGAGGTCAACATCTTTTGCGTCGCAGTAAGTCAGTTCCCTGTAAATATCCATCAGGTCACTGCTGGCCTGACGCATTTTGCTGTGTTCCGCGCGGTAAAGAATATAGGCTTTAGCTGTCTTGGCAAGGTCTGCTTCAATCAGCTTGGCTTCCACCATGTCTTGCACCTGCTCTACCGTGGAGACAGCGTCCTGCGGCAACGCACCCGCCACACTGTCTGTCAGGCGGCTCAGCCTGTCGCCGGAAATGCTTTCATCATGCACGGCTTTATTCGCCCGCGCAATGGCATTTGAGATTTTTTTCTTGTCAAAAGCGGCAAGGCTGCCATTTCGTTTGCGAATCTGAGTTATCATAATTAAAACAATCCCCTTATCCCGTCAGCTGTATTTGGCAGACAGCCGGCTGTGGCATTGTGCTTTTTCAGCATCATTCCACAACCGCATCTGTTCTGCCTTTGGTGATTATTTTAACACCGCTATTTTAAAATGTCAAACACAAAATACTTTATGTGGACATAATTTTGTTTCTCATTACTATATATAGTGTGCGTCGAATCCTGCGTTTTTAGATTGTCCACAAAGTTATCAACAGTCATCAGCATGGACAAGCCTAGTCAGACAGGGGATTTCCATACTTTTCAACTTTTTTCAACCGGTTTTCAACATATAGAAATCAGGTGCAAAAAAATCTTTTGAAAACACAATCCATAGTGTAAAAACATTTACAGGTCTTCTGCCCAACCGCAAAGAAGCACCGCAGCCTGCAGCGCACCCTCGGCTTTGTCTGTAATCTGGTACTCCACCCGCGGCGGAATCTGCTGATACTGGTGTCTTTCCGTCAATCCAGCAGCGCACAGCTCCTTCAGGCTCTGGCTGAGCATCATGTCAGTAATTCCCGCAACTCGGCCGCGCAGTTCTCCATAACGCAGGCTTTCTCCGCTGCCAAGTGCCATCAGGATACGCAGCTTCCATTTCCCGCCGATTTTTTCCAGCGCACTCGCAAGCAAACGGTCACTTTTCTGCCCATCCACACGCAAGCGCTTCTTGGATTTTTTCTCTTTATTTTTCTCTTTTTTCATGGTCGTTCCTCCCGGCGGCGGGCAGCTTCTGCAGCAGAATAGATACATCCGCAGTAATTCTGACGGTAAAGATGATAGTCATGTGAAAGAACAATGCTCCGCTGATATCCGCCGCGTTTTTTGAAATCGGACGGCAGCCATGCCACACCGTATTTCTCTGCCAAGGCAAAGCCTATTTCATTCAGCTTCTGTGCGTTCTTGTGCGGGCTGATGGAGAGGGTGGTGGCAAAGTAGTCATATCCATCTGCTTTTGCGGCCTGTGCGGCCTGCTCCAGCCGCAGACGATAGCAGGAAAAGCATCGTTCGCCTCCCTCCGGCAGATTTTCCATCCCTTTCGCCATGGCAAAGAACTTCTCCGGATGATATGGTCCGGGCAGAAACTGCACCGGAGAATCCAGCGGCATTTCCCGCAGCAGACGTTCCACTTCCCGTACTCGTTTGTCATATTCTTCTTTGGGAGAAATATTGGGATTGTAATAGAACAAAGTAATGGAAAAGTATTGGGAGAGGTACTCCAGCACATAACTGCTGCATGGCGCACAGCAAGCGTGCAACAGTAGGCGCGGTCTTCTTTCCTGCGAAAGACCGCTGAGAATCTTATCCAGTGCCAACTGATAATTTTGTTTGACCATATTTTCCGCCTCCTGAACGGCACCGCGGGTATAAAAAACCGCGCATAACAGGAATTGCGCGGTTCAGGTTCAATTCTTTATGGATAAATAGAAATTATTCAGCCTTTGTAACACCGATTCCAAGCTCCTCAAGCTGCTTCTCGTCCACAATATCAGGTGCATTGGACATCAGGTCAGCGGAGGAAGAAACCTTCGGGAAAGCAACGGTATCACGCATATCATCAATACCAAGTAAGACCATGACAAGGCGCTCCAAGCCCCATGCCATGCCACCATGCGGCGGTGCACCATATTTTAGCGCATTCAGCAGGAAACCAAAACGACGCTGTGCGTCTTCCGGTTTAAAGCCGAGAGCTTCCAGCATCCGCTCCTGCAGGGCAGAATCGTGAATACGCAGGCTGCCGCCGCCCGCTTCATAGCCATTGATAACCATATCGTACGCAATGGAACGCACCGAGCCGGGGTCACTTTCCAGCTTATCCAAATCTTCCGGATTCGGCATGGTAAACGGATGATGCATGGCCATCCAGCGGCCTTCTTCTTTGCTGTACTCAAACATCGGAAAATCCGTTACCCACAGCAGGCAGGGATTGGATTTGTCAATCAGGTTAAAACGGCGGCCGAGCTCACACCGCAGAGCACCCAGAGAAGCATAAACAACGGTATTGTCATCACTGGCAACCAGAAACAGCACATCGCCCGGCTCTGCACCCAATGCCGCACGAATTGCCTGTGCTTCCTCCGGTGTCAGGAATTTTTCATAGCTGCTGGTTTCCTTCTCAGCAAGGCGTGTCCATGCCAAACCTTTGGCGCCATAGGACTTCACCCAGTCGCCCAGCTTGTCGATTTCCTTGCGGGAAAGGTCATTTGCCTTGCCCTTCAGATTGATGCCGCGCACAGAGCCACCCTCTGCCAACGCGCCGGAAAACACCTTGAATCCGGTATTTCTGACACAGTCACTCACATCCTGCAGCTCCATGCCAAAGCGCAGGTCCGGCTTATCGGAGCCAAAGCGGTCCATTGCTTCCTGCCACTTCATGCGGCGCAGGGGAGTGGGAATGTCGATGCCGCATACTTCTTTATAGGTTTTCTTAATGAAGCCTTCACCAATCGCCATGACGTCTTCCTGATTGACAAAACTCATCTCAAAGTCAATCTGGGTAAATTCCGGCTGGCGGTCGGCACGCAGGTCTTCATCACGGAAGCAGCGCGCAACCTGCATATAGCGGTCAAAGCCGGACATCATCAGCAGCTGCTTATAAAGCTGGGGACTCTGCGGCAAGGCGAAAAACTTTCCATTGAAAATGCGGCTGGGCACTAGATAGTCACGTGCGCCCTCTGGTGTGGATTTGATAAGGTCCGGCGTTTCGATCTCCAGAAAACCATTGTCATCAAAGTAATCATGCGCACACTTGGTAATACGGTGGCGTGCCATCAAAATGTGCTGCATATCCGGACGGCGCAGGTCAAGGTAACGATAACGCAAACGTGTTTCCTTAGTAACATTGGAGTTTTCCTCGATGGCAAAAGGCGGTGTTTCGCTCTTGGAAAAAATGCGCAGGTCTTTGACTGCCAGCTCCACATCGCCGGTGGGCAGCTCGGCATTTTTGCTGGTGCGTTCCCGTACGACACCGGTCGCGGCAAGGCAGAACTCGCTGCGGCAAGAAAATGCCTTTTTAAAGACCTCGCGGTCCGTATCTTCGTCGAAAGCAAGCTGCATGATGCCGGAACGGTCACGCAAATCTATAAAAATCAACTGGCCAAGGTCACGCTGACGCTGTACCCAGCCACACAAAGTCAATGTTTTTCCGGCATCGGACAGCCGCGGCTCACCGCAATAGCAGCTTCGCTTCAGTCCGGTCATAAATTCTGCCATAAATGTAACCTCCACATAAAAATAACTTTTATAAAAAGCTTTTACTTGCCGCAGTAAAAGTAACCATCAAACTGAAACAGTTTTCACCGCAGCGGCCGAAATCCAGCCTGACACTGCGTTTCCCGCGTGTCTTTGCAATGGAAACTGCTTCGGTGAAAATTGTGTATTGTTATACAAAAATATATAAAATAAATTCCTTCGCCACAGAGAAACCAACTTCCGGCATCAGCTGACACCAGCGCCCAATTTTCTCCTCAAAGCACGGCGGAGCAGTCCAGCGTGGCAAATGACTTGGTAAAGTCATCGCCCAGCGGCAGTTCTGTTTTTTCTCCGGTCGCCATATTCTTGACCTGTGCTTTACCAGACGTAATTTCATCATCGCCCAGCACCATGCTGTAGCGTGCGCCAATCTTGTCTGCATATTTCATCTGTGCTTTCAGTCCGCGGCCAAGGTCATCAAATGCAGCTGCAATGCCGCAGGTGCGTAAAGTACTGGCCATGGTGAAGCTCCTGAGCCGTGCCGCATCACCCAGACTACCAATATACACATCACATTTTTTCGGCATAGGGAATTCAATGTTCTGCGCTTTCATCAGCAGAAGCAAACGCTCCAAGCCCATCCCAAAACCAAGGGCAGGCATTTCCGGGCCGCCCAGTTCCTGAATCAGACCATCATATCGTCCGCCACCACAGACAGTACCCTGGCTGCCGAGGTCATTGGTTGTGAATTCAAAGACCGTACGGGTGTAGTAATCCAAGCCGCGCACAATGCGGTCATTTACCTTGTAGGCAATACCCAATGTATCCAAGGCTGCCTTCACTTTTTCAAAATGTGCTTTGCAGTCATTACAGAGATAATCCAGAATAGACGGTGCGTTTTCCGCATTTTTCTTACAGGTTTCAGACTTGCAGTCCAGCAGGCGCAAGGGATTGCGTTCCAAACGGGACAGACAGGTCTCACAGAGTTGGTCTTTATACTGGCTGAAATATTCCTGCAGGGCTTTTGTATAAGCCGCGCGGCAGGTAGGGCATCCAATGGAGTTGATTTCCAGTGTCAGGTCACGAATACCCAGACGCTTAAAAACGGAATCCGCAATGGAAATGACTTCGGCATCTGCCAGCGGGTCAGCAGAGCCGTACATCTCCACACCAAACTGATGGAATTCCCGCAAACGTCCCTTCTGTGCTTTTTCATAGCGGTAGCAAGAAGTTTCATACCAGAACTTCTGGGGCAGGGCGGCGGCATACAAGCCATGCTCCAACAGGGCGCGTGCCGCACCGGCAGTTCCCTCCGGACGCAGGGTGATGGAGCGATCACCTTTATCGCGGAAAGTGTACATTTCCTTCTGCACAACATCCGTGGTATCTCCCACACCGCGCTGAAACAACTCCGTATGCTCAAAAACCGGCGTGCGCACTTCGCCAAATCCGTGCAGGGTAGCTTCTTCCCGCAGTACCTTCTCCAGTGCCTGCCAATTTTCACTTTCCCCCGGCAAAATATCCTGTGTGCCGCGAGGTGCCCGTGTAATCAGTTCCATAGTCTTTCCCTCCTGTAATCTGACTTGCTCATTATAACATATTAAAAGGGCAAAGGAAAGCCAATCTGAAACTTTCGTCTCTGCATATAAAAAAGCAAGCTACCCAAAATCGGCACACATGGTTGCCATCTTTGGGCAGCTTGCTTCTGCCGGAAAAAGGAGCAGACAAGCCATCTCAAGCTTTTGGGTTGAGGATATTGCGCCAATCAAGGTCGCCGCGTTCCAACCCATGAATCAGAACCTCGGCGGTTGCGATATTGGTAGCAACCGGAATATTATGCATATCACACAGGCGAAGCATATTCATATCATTCGGCTCGCTCGGCTTTGCGGTAAGCGGATCACGGAAAAACAGAAGCAAGTCCACTTCATTGCAGGCAATTCGCGCGGAAATCTGCTGGTCACCGCCCTGACTGCCGCTCAGGAACTTTTGAATATGCAGGCCGGTCGCTTCACTGACCAGCTTGCCAGTCGTGCCAGTGGCACACAGGTCATGGCGGCTAAGCACACCGCAGTACGCAATGCAGAACTGCACCATCAATTCTTTTTTCGCGTCATGCGCAATCAAAGCAATGTTCACGGAAAAGTCCTCCTCTTAAAATTTAAAATAAAATCGTTTGCATCTCCATGCCGGAGTAGCAGACGGAATTTTTATGTATCTGATTTTAAAATTTCTGCAGGGAAGGCAAGGGTACTTCCCTGCCCTCCAGCCGAAGCGCAAGCCGCGCAAAAGCCAGCACCGCCGGAGAATTTCTCGGCGGCAGACCACTGACTGCTGCCGCCTGCAATGTGCTGTCCTCCGGGATAACGGCAATCAGTTGAACACCCGCGGCATCGATTACAGCATCTAAATCGCTGAAAAAGTGTGCCTGCCGGAAAAATGAAGCGGAAAAGCGGTTAATCACCAGCCGCTGCTCTGAAACACCCATTTCCAGAAGCTGCCCGCGGGTTTTTGCTGCCGCAGTCGTGCTGATTCCATCCGGTGTGGAAACAATCACAGCACGGTCAGCGGCGGCACACGCACTGCGGAACCCCGTGCCGACTCCGGCAGGGCAATCGATCAGCACATGGTCATAGTGCCGTGCAAGTGCCGGCACTAACTGCCGCATGACACTGGAGCTGACCAAATCTTCCTCATGCAGAGGTGCCGGCATTAAATACAGTCCCGGCATCAGCGGGCTGGCATAGATAGCCTTCGCCGGAGATGCCGCACCGGAAACAACATCCGAAAGGTCAAACACACGCCGCTGGGAAACCCCGAGCAACATATCCAGGCATCCAAGCCCAGCATCGCAGTCCAGCAGCAGCACCCGGCGGCCGCGTGCTGCCAGTGCCAGACCTGTGTGCGCGGTTGTTGTGGATTTTCCCACACCGCCTTTTCCAGATGTGATAACTGTTACTGCTCCCATGCTCATAACCTCATGTTCATACTAACACACTATCCCGATTTAGTCAAAGATTTTATCGAACGTTTTCAATTCTTTGGTGCTTTGTAACAAAACACCAGATAGAATTTTGATGTAGCAACCTATACAAAATTTCATCCCGCTTTGGAGGAGGCTGTTTTGGCGGCCGGTTGGCCCACCTTGAAGTAAGCGTCATAAATGGACTTGGCAACATTCTGGCTGTAGGCGCCCTTTTGACCATGTTCAATGACCACCGCAATGGCAATCTCCGGCTTGTCATAGGGTGCAAATGTAATGAATGTGGTGTTATCTGACTGGCTGGTTTCAGCAGTACCGGTCTTTGCCGCCACTTTCACTGGATATTCACCGAAAAGTGCGTAAGCAGTACCATGCGGACTGGCGCAGACATCCCGCATACCGGTTTTTACAAGGTCCAAATTTTTTTGGGAAAGAAAAGAATAATTGCTGTTGTCCGTGTAAATTTCCGGCTTGGTGGTGGAAATTGTCTTTTTACGGCTGTAATCCGTCACATGGTCTACCAGATGCACCTGTTTGCGGGTGCCGTCATTCGCAATGGTTGCCACATAAGTTGCAAGCTGTGCCGGAGTGAATGCGTTGTCGCTCTGCCCGATAGCCGCCTGAATCGTATCTGTTGCATACCAAACACCGCCGGCCGCTTTTTTCTCTGCCGGGCCAGCCAGTGTTCCGGTGCTCTCGGCGATCTCAACGCCTGTTTTTTCGCCAAGGCCCAGCTTCTTGGCATAAACATTCATATTGGCAATCTTCGTGTGATAGCCGGTTTCAAAGAAAAAGATATTGCAGGACTGTTCCAACGCGCGATCCAAAGAAATCGGGCCGTGATTGCCTTCGCACTTTGGCATATAACCAGTATCCTCAAACCGGCGGTAAATATGATTACAGACAAATGTCGTGTTTTCATTGATAATGCCTTCCTGCAAAGCCGCCAAAGCAACAGAAGGCTTAAAAATGGAACCGGGCGTATACGCACAGCCAAAAGCACGGTCCAGCAGCGGCTGTGTCGGGTTGGTCAACAAATTATTGGTATACGCGGTATCTGAAGGATACTTGGACAAATCATAGGTTGGGTAAGAAGCCGCCGCCAGGACAGAAAAGTCCTTCACGTTCAGCACAACCACACCGCCGCCTTTACACATCGGCTGTGAAGCTTGAGCCGCCTTCACATTTTCCGCCAGCGCGTCTGCCGCAACTTTCTGCAGCTTGGAATCAATGGTTAAAAACACAGTTTTTCCGTTGACTGGTGCGGTCACAACTTTCTCTCCGGTCACGCTGCCATTGGAATCCATCGTAAGCGTCTTTTCGCCTTCCGTTCCGCGCAGGGTGGTTTCCAACGCACTTTCAATGCCGGACTTGCCCAAGCGGTCATTCAGGTGATAGCCTTTCGTCTGCAGTTTTTCATATTCATCCGCCGAAATTGCGCCCATAGTGCCCACCGCCTGCGGAATCAGCGTGCTGTTTGGATTTTCACGCGTGGTGGTCACGGTTGCTTTCACGCCGGGCAGGGTATCGCTGTTTTCGCTCACAATTTCCACTGTGTCGCGGCTGACATCCTCTGCAAAGGTATAAGGTGTATTCATTGAATAGTCAAAACCCTGCAGTGTCATGGCATACCGCACAGAAACAACTTTCCGCAAATCCTCTTTGCTGTAGCCTGCGGTAGGATTTTTATCACTTTGCGTTTTTTCAAAATATTTGTCCACTAAATTCTGCATGCAAGTCTTTGCATCTGCATAATTATTAACTTTTAAGAAATCCTTAGACTTCAGGTACTTGATTTCGCTGGCAGAGTTCGCCTTAAAAGCGTAATTTCCGCTTTTGTCCATCACAATCGGCAGAGTATCCAGCCATTTTTCCTTGCGCTTTTCCAGCAAATTGATAAGCCGCAGAATCGTGGCATTCTCTGTGGAAACAGTCATATAAGCATGGTCAAACTGCAGGGCATAGCCGGTTTTGTTAGTTGCAAGTCCCACGCCGTGAATATCCACAATTTCTCCGCGATTGGTCGGCATGATTACCTTTGTGCTGCTGTTCTGATCCGCGTCCTTGGCAGCGGAGGCTCCCCCCACAATCTGCCACTGAAACAGCCGCACGGAAAAGGCGGCAGCCATCACCATCGCAACCGCGGCACAGGCAATGGAGCGTCCGGTATGGGTATATTTTTTTCTGGAATGGCGTCGCATGGAATTCTCCTTTCAGCGTTTTGTATCCGTCAGACCACCGGCGGCTGTATTCGCAGGGCAAGCAGCCGGTTGAGCGCATAAATAGGAAAGACAAGAACAACGGTATAGACAAACCGTGGCAAATAGTGCTGCAGTAACGCATAACCCGGGTCAGCATATCCCAGCGCAACATAGTCCAAAAGCCACTGCAGCAACACGGTCACTCCCATGGCAATGCAGCATACCGTGAAAGCAGTAATGACATTGGTCTGCAGCAGATCCCGCGCAAGATAGCTGACCGTAAAGCACACCAGTGCCAAAATCATGGCGTGCAGCCCAAGAATCCCGCTATCCATTCCGGCATCTGTCAGCAGACCGCACAGAATGCCGAAAGTCATGGCGGGCGTCTGCGGCTCAAACATGGCAATCGTCACCGCCGCCGGAATCAGCAGCAACGGACGAGCAAAATGGATTTCCGGTATCACGCCGGGTGCATCCTGCAATATCAGCAGGAAAACAATCTCCAGCGTGTACGCAAGATACCGAAAAAGTTGGCTGTGTTTCATCATTTGGATGCCCCGCTGGAAGAAGAACTGCTGCTCTTTGCGGCAGCTTCTTTGGCGGCCTCCGCCTTTCCCGCAAAGTTCGTAATGACCATGACATCGCGAACTTTGGCAGGATTCACATAAGGCTTGATCTCCGCATAAAGCGAAACGTCATAGGGGCTGTTTTTAACTGCGGAAATCGTGCCGACAGGCAGTCCACGCGGGAATTTGCCACCGAAGCCGCTCTCCACCGCCAAGCCGCTGGTCACAATCTGGTCTCCCTTTTTCACAGTCGTGCCGTTTGCAAGGTAACTCATTTTCACCAAACCCTGGTCAGCAAGTTTCAGCTCGCTGCCCAAAACGCCGGTGTCACGGTTTGCCGTGTCACGCACGCCGAATTGTGTACCTGCATCCATAATGGTGGTCACTCTGGAGGACAGCGCACTCACTTCACTTACCCAGCCGACCAGACCGGCAGAAGTGATGACCGGACAATCCTTTGTGATGCCAGAAGCGGAGCCTTGATCAACGGTAAAGCTGCCGGAAAGGGAACTGGGGCTGCGCCCAATGACCGTTGCCGACAAAAGCTGATAGTCCTTATGTTCATTTTTAATGCCGAGGAACTGCTTATACTGCTCATTCTGCTGCATGGCAGAATAATAATTGGTCAGTTTCTGATTCAGCTCATTCACCTGACTCTGAAGCTGACGGTTGTCCGCCTGCAGTTCCTCTTTGCTTTTTGTAATGTTTTCCGTGCTGGTCTGCGCTTTGCCGGTCGCCGCAGAAAAGACTTTCTGCATCGGCGTGGCAATGCTGTTAATCATGTTTCCGACCGCACCCGGCCCGGCTGTACTGGTATACAGCACAAGGCTGAAAAGCAGGAAAAGCACCACAATCAGCCATTTGAATTTTTTAGTCTGAAAAAACCGGTTCACAGAGAGCCTCCTTCATCCGGCAGCCTGCCTTTTTCGGTAGGTGTGGGATTCTGTGCCGGGAAGCGTCACGCTTCCGTTTCTTTCGGTTTGCGGTGTGCATCCTTGTCCAGATACACGCCCGCTCCATTCACCACGCAGTCCAGCGGTTCATCCGCCACACGCACCGGCATGCCTGTCTCCTGATGAAGCAGCGGGGCAATTCCGTGCAGCAATGCGCCGCCGCCGGTGATGGTGATGCCGTGGTCAATAATATCCGCACACAGCTCCGGTGGTGTTTTCTCCAGGGTTGTGTGTACAGCCTCTACAATCGTATGGATGGAATCGGAGAGTGCCTCCCGAATTTCCTCCGCTGTGACAGTGATGTTTTTTGCCAGCCCATCCACTAAGCTGCGGCCTTTAATCTGCAGGGCAGCATTGGAGGTTTCATCGGTGGGATAAGCGGAGCCAATCTGCTTTTTGATTTCTTCCGCTGTCTGCTGGCCGATGAGCAGGTCATACTTCTGCTTAATATAGTGAATGATTGCCTCATCAAATTTATTGCCGGCGACCCGCACACTCTCATAAGCAACAATGTCGCCCAGAGAAATGACCGCGACTTCGCTGGTGCCGCCGCCGATGTCCAGTATCATGGAGCCAACCGGGTCATCCACTGGCAGACCAGCACCCATCGCGGCCGCCTTCGGTTCGGGAATAAAGTCCAGCACATGGGCGCCGGCCTTGTCGATGGCATCATCCACTGCCTGCCGCTCCACCTCGGTGACACCGGAAGGAATGCAAACCACGATATTTGCTTTTGAGAAGCGGCCGGTTTTTGCCGCCATATGAATAAAATGCCTAAGCATGGTAGCTGTTATATCAAAATCAGCGATTACGCCATCCTTCAGCGGGCTAACCGCAACAATGGAGCCGGGGGTACGGCCAATCATGTCCTTTGCCTTGCTGCCCACTTCCACCACGGCATCGGTGCGCACATCCACCGCCACAACGGATGGTTCGCGCATGATGATGCCTTTGCCTTTCATATATGCCAGCGTGTTCGCTGTGCCAAGGTCAATGCCGATTTCTTTCGCCATAGTCGTTTTTACTCCTTTCAGCGCGGTGCACGCGTCTGAATTACTATTATACCTCTTAACGGGAAAGTTCTCAACCTGCACTCAGCACTTTCCCGTTGAGCCAAATCGGCTTTCTCCCCGGTCTGTCTGGGGCAGGCTGTCAGTTTCCTCCGGCATGGGAAAAAGCACCGGTACCACCAGAAACTGTGCGAAACGTTCACCCGGCTTCAGAGTATAAGACTCTTTGCCCACATTACACACACCGACAACCAATTCCCCGCGGTAGTCACAGTCAATGACACCGACGCTGTTGCTCAGGGTAATGCCGTGCTTCACACCCAATCCGCTCCTGCCGCACAGCAATCCAACGGTTCCCTCCGGCAAAGAAACCGCGATACCGGAAGGCACCTGTTTCAATTCCCCGGGCGCAACCGAGAGCGGTTCCGGCAGGCAGGCGTATAAATCCAGTCCGGCAGAACCCTCTGTCGCACGCGTGGGCAGCACAGCTTCCGGACGAAGTCTTTTAACGGGAAGATTCATAGTACACCTCTGTAATACAGTCCGTACGTGACACTGCCGGAAAGAGGCCTGTCCGCAAAGGCAAGCTGCAACACCTGCGCACGTTCTGCTTCTGTTTCTGTGGTAAAGCGTAAAGTTCCGAAATCCTGCCCGCTGAGCTGCCGGAGCTTACCCAGCATGGAGAGCGGCACACTGTTGAGTACCTCACTGCACCCGCCGAAGCACTGCACCGGAAATTCAATTTCCTTGCGGTCTGTCAGCGTATGCGCCGTATGGCAGTGTCTGCATCCGCCGCCGTTGGCAATAGGGCAGTTGCGGGTAAGCATCAGCGGCAGGCGACCATAAATCAGCAGTCCGCGGGGAAGTATTCCTGTCAGGGCATTGGCCTGCTGCAGTGTCAGTTCAAAACTCAGCTCCGTATCGGTCAGGCCGAATTCAGTATACCAGTGCAGCGCGGCAGAGTTTGTCACATTCAATGAAAATCCGCCGTGAATCATCAGCCCCAATTCTTTGGCAAGCTGGGCACTGTTGAGCGTTCCTGCCCAGACATCACAGAAACCCGCGTCCCGTGCTTCCTCTAGCTCCTGCCGAACCGCATCCTCTGTGCCGAACATTCCGCGCGGCATTTCCAGCCAGACATTCATGCCGGACCGGCGCAGCTCCGCCAGACGAGTGGGTGGCAGACTGCACGGCACCAGAATGCTCTCACACTGGGCTGCTTCCTGCGGCACATGGTCATCCGGAAAGCGCGCGCGCAGGGCAAGTTTTGGTGCAATGCGGTGCGGCGCTTCTTCAAATTGGTAAGGGGTAAACGGAATCGAAGCCTGCTGTCCGCGCTGTTCCTGAAGCTGTGCCAGGACATCACGGCGCAGATGGTTGAGGACAGATACCGGCACAGAAAGTTCCGGCTCGATATGGCAGATGATTTTTTCCGCCAAAAACGGGGTTCCGCCTGTCTTGCCAAGGTGTTCTGCACAAAATTCCTCTGTGATGGCACGATTCTGTGCGGACTGCGGCAGGGTGTCACTTTGTATGGCGGCTTTATGTCCATCTTTGTCTGCCGCTGTGAGCTGCACCGGTTTTCCGGCGCGCACCGTCAGTTCCAGTGTGACCGGTACGCGCGACAATTCCCGCCGGTAAAGCTCCTTCAATCGGCTGCAGGCATCCGCCGCGGACTCCACATCTTCTTTGGTTCGGGTGCCAAACATCTCTCTGCCCAGTTTGCCGTCCGGATAACCGGTCGTAAAGCCGGAACGGGAAAAAACATTCTTTAAGTCCTGCAGGAGCTGTTCCGGTACCACTTCGCCGTCCGCACACATTCGGCAGGCACGGGTGGCAGCCGCGACATATTCCGGGCGCTTCATGCGGCCCTCAATTTTAAAGGAGCGTACCCCCGCGTCCTGTAGCTCTCCAATCCGCGGAATCATGGACAGGTCTTTCAGGGAAAGGTCATGCCCGGTGCCGCCCTCCGCCAAAAAAGGCAGGCGGCAGGTCTGTGCACACTGGCCACGGTTGCCGCTTCGTCCGCCCAGCATCGCGCTGAACCAGCACTGGCCGGAAACACTCATGCACAGTGCGCCATGGACAAAGGACTCCAGTTCGATATCCGGTGTATCCTGATGCACTTCTGCAATTTCTTTTAAGCTCATTTCACGGGCAAGCACCGCCCGTGTAAATCCCGCCTGCTGACAGGCACGCACGCCGGCAGGCGCATGGATGCTCATCTGCGTGCTGACGTGCAGCACAAGCTGAGGGCAGCAGCGGCGCAGCAGATACAGCAACCCGGTGTCCTGCACCAGCACAGCATCGACGGGCAGGGAACAGGCATACTGCACCAGTTCCAGCACTGCGGGCAGCTCTTCATCCCGCAGAAGCGTGTTGACTGCCAAATGCACCCGCACGCCCCGCTCATGGCAGTAACGCACCGCGTCGGCAAGCTCCTGCTGGGAAAAGTTACGGGCGCCTGCTCTGGCAGAAAACGTGTCCGCACCCAAATAGACCGCATCCGCCCCGGCACGGACGGCAGCAGTCAGGCTTTCCGGCCCTCCGGCAGGGGAGAGCACTTCTGTTTTATTCATGTTCGTTTGCTTCATCCTTTTCTGTTTTGGGCGCTTCCTCAAACAGGCTCAGAAAGTCCGGCACGCTGCTTTCTGCATCAAGGCGGGTAAAGTCCCCGCTGTATTCCCCGCGCTGTATCGGGACATTCCCCGCGTCCGGAGTATCCTCACCCAGCCTTGCACGCAGAGCAGCCACTTCCTGCCGAAGCTGCTCTGCTTCCTGCTTTGCTTCCTCCGCCTCGGTTTTGGCGCGGGTGCCGTCTGCCATGCACTCTGACATCTGCTGCTGCAGTGTCGCGGCTGTCTGTTGGGATTTATGATAATCGTCGCAGAAAGAGAGCGCCGCCACAATGGCTGTCACCGCACTGGAGGCGTGCTCATTCTGGTGGGAAAGTGTGAGCATGCAGTCCTGCACTTCTTCAGCCAGTCTGCGCACATAAGGCTCATTGTCGTCCGTGCCAACCACACACTCAGTGCCGCCCACGGTCAGCCGGATTCTGTTTCTGCTCATTTGTAAAGTTCCTTTCAATAAAAAGCGCTGCGCTTATTATACCCTATTTTTCATTGGGAAGGAAGCACTTTCCGCAAAATTCGCCGGGAAGACTTTTTCCCTGCATGCACTGCCTGTAAAAAAATGCGATTTGTGTAATATGCACAAATTATCGCTCGAAAATCCGCTTTGTAAGTTTGTTTCCAAAATCAACAACAAACCAGAAAATTCCGCACTGCTCAGCCATTTTTTGAGCACAATTCCGAATTATCCGTTTTTCTCTTTCGTCATTGAAATACGCCGCATTTTGGCATATAATATAAAAAACACATATTAGTGAGTTCCGTCTGGCAAACGGAGCCTTGCCTGCCTAAAACGGAGGATTCGGTCATGGAACACAAGTATTCAGTTCAGCAGATTAAAAAACAGATTCTCTCCAAGCTGGACCACAGCTTTGGTGTTGACTTGGAAAACGCCACGAATGACCAGCTTTACAAGTCGGTGGCTCTGATAGCACGCGAAATGATGGAGCGCAGACGCAGCAAATTCATGGAAGAAGCGGAAGCAAAAAATTCCAAGCATGTGTATTACCTGTGCATGGAATTTTTGCTGGGCAGAAGCCTGAAAAACACCCTATTTAACCTTGGTGCCGAGGTGGATTTCCGTGAAGCACTTTCCCAGATGGATGTTAAGTTGGATGCACTGTATGACTGCGAGCCAGACGCGGGACTTGGCAACGGCGGTCTGGGCCGGCTGGCGGCCTGCTTTATGGATGCGCTGGCAACCGGGCGCTATCCTGCCACAGGTTACAGTCTGTGCTACGAATACGGAATCTTCCGGCAGAAGCTGGTGGACGGCTGGCAGACAGAGCTGCCCGACTTCTGGCTTCCGGGAGGACGCATTTGGCTGCGGGAAATCCCAGAAAAGTCAGTCGAGGTGCATTTCCGCGGCCATGTGGAGGAACACTGGGACAATGGCTACCATGAAACCGTACATAAAGATTACACCACGATTATCGCGGTACCCTGTGATATGTACATTGCGGGTATGGGTGGAAAGGGCGTATCCTGCCTGCGCCTGTGGAAAAGCAAAGGCCATGATTTCGACATGGGATTATTTAATTCCGGAAATTATCTGCGCGCAATGGAACAGAATGCCATGGCAGAATCCATTACCAAAGTGCTTTACCCGGAGGATAACCACCCGGAGGGCAAAAGCCTGCGCCTGACACAGCAGTATTTCCTAGTTTCTGCCTCCATTCAGGATATTATCCGTGACCACCTTTTCAAATACTCCACACTGGACAACCTGCCGGAACAGATGGCAATTCACCTGAATGACACCCATCCGGTGCTGGCAATTCCAGAACTAATGCGTATTATGCTGGATGAGTGCGGCTATGACTGGGACAGCGCATGGGACATCACCACCCGCACTATCGCTTACACAAACCACACCGTGATGAAAGAAGCGCTGGAATGCTGGGACCAAGAACTTTTCAAAATGCAGCTTCCCCGTATTTTTCAGATTGTAGAGGAAATCAACCGCCGTTTCTGTCAGCAGATGCATGACCTCGGTGTGGACGGCTATAAAGTCGGTCGCATGGCACCACTGAATGACGGCTATGTCAAAATGGCCAATCTGGCCGTAGTGGGCAGCCATAGTGTGAACGGTGTTTCTGCGCTGCACAGCCAGATTTTAAAGGACACCGTATTCCATGATTTCTATACAGAAATGCCAAAAAAATTCACAAATGTCACCAATGGCATTGCCCACCGCCGCTGGCTCAATCAGGCCAATCCAGAACTTGCCGCGCTGCTGACGGAAAAAATCGGCGAAGGCTATATCTATGATGCCGCCGAGCTGAAGAAATTCGAGTCATTTAAAAACGACAGCGAAGTTCTGAACCGTCTGGAGCAGATTAAGCGCGGTAATAAAGTCCGTCTGGCAGAATATGTGCAGCAGCAAAATAATTTGACACTGAATCCGGATTCCATCTTTGATGTGCACGTCAAGCGGATGCATGAATACAAGCGGCAGCATTTGAATGCGCTCAACATCCTCGCAACTTATCTGTGGCTGAAAGATAACCCGAATGCGGACTTTACTCCGCATACCTATATTTTTGGTGCAAAGGCAGCTCCGGGATATTACTTTGCAAAACAAATGATTCGCTTCATCTATAAGCTGGGCGAATTAATCGACAATGACGCCGCTATGAAAGATAAAATGAAAGTCGTCTATATTGAGGATTACCGCGTTACACTGGCGGAGCTTCTCATTCCGGCGGCAGACATCAGCGAGCAGATTTCTCTGGCAGGTACAGAAGCCTCCGGCACCAGTAACATGAAATTTATGATTAACGGTGCCCTGACACTGGGTACACTGGACGGTGCCAATGTGGAAATCCATGATTCTGTGGGAGACAACAATATGTTCCTGTTCGGCATGACCACACAGGAAGTGGAAGCGCTTCGTGCGGCCAATTACCGTCCAGACCAAATATATTACAATAATCCCGCCCTGCACCGTGCCATCGACTTTATGCGCGGTGGTATTCAGGGGGTGGACTTTGGTGACATCGTCCGCTCTCTGACCGGCAATGACCCCTACATGGTTTTGGCAGACTTTGACAGTTACCAGAAAGCGCAAAGCCGGGCGATTCAAACCTACAGTGACCAGAAAAAGTGGCAGCAGATGTGCCTGATAAACATCGCAAATGCTGGCCGCTTTGCCGCTGACCGTGCTATCCGGGAATACGCGACAAATATCTGGCACTGTGCGTCTGTACCGGAGCCTGCCGCTGAAAAGTGGAAGAAACACACGGGCGTTTGATTTCTGTTCGGAAGGGAGTCGGAAGAATGTTCAATTCACGCAATCCTGTATTTCGCTATCCAACAGGGGCAGTGGCAAACTGCCTGCCTATTCACTTTAAAATTGATATGCCGCGGGATATGCGCTGCAATGCCGCCCGTCTGATTGTGCGGGATGACAGCACCGGTGAAATACAGACACTGGATATGTTTTGGTGCGGAATGAACGGTGACAACCACGAATGGTGGGAATGCCATTTTGCCGCGCAGAAACCCGGCCTGTATCTTTATCACTTTGAAGTAACCACATGGCGCGGCGTGCTTAATCTGCACAAAGGCTTTGGCGGGGATGGCACAGTGATGGGAGAGGGCAGCGGCGGTGACTGGCAGTTAACCGTCTATGACCGTTCCTTTCATACACCGGAATGGCTGGTCGGCGGCATTATGTATCAGGTCTTTCCTGACCGCTTCTTTTCTTCCGGCAAAGCAAAACAAAATGTTCCGCAGGACCGTACCTTGCACAGCAAATGGTCTGAGGAACCGGACTGGAAGCCAAATAGTAAAGGCGAAATCACCAATTCAGACTATTTCGGCGGCGACCTCGCCGGAATCACAGAAAAGCTGGATTACCTGAAAAGCCTCGGTGTAACCTGCCTGTATCTGAATCCTATCTTTGAAGCTCACTCCAATCATCGCTACAACACGGCGGATTATTCCAAAATTGACCCGCTGCTCGGCAATGAGGAGGACTTCCGCACACTGTGCGCTGAAGCAAAAAAGCGTGGAATTCATGTGCTGCTGGATGGTGTCTTCAGCCATACCGGCAGCGACAGCGTTTATTTTAATCGAGAGGGGCGCTATCAGACACCCGGCGCTTTTCAGAGCAAAGACTCCCCATATTATCCGTGGTATTCTTTTCAGAGTTGGCCGAATGACTACGAATGTTGGTGGAACTTTAAAACACTGCCCGATGTGACTGAAATCAACCCATCTTATGATAACTATATCAACGGAAAAGACGGAATTGTCCGTCACTGGCTAGCGGCCGGTGCTTCCGGCTGGCGGCTGGATGTTGCAGATGAACTGCCGGATGCTTTTCTGGACCGGCTGCGTGTCGCTGTTAAGACAGAAAATCCGGACGCACTGGTGCTTGGTGAAGTTTGGGAAGATGCCAGCAATAAAAGTGATTACGGTGCCCGCCGCAAATTTTTGCTTGGCGGCGAATTGGACAGCGTGATGAATTATCCTTTCCGCAATGCCATTCTGGGTTTTCTGCGTGGTGAAGACCCGGCGGAAATGATGGAAATTATCCTGAATATTCTGGAAAATTATCCGCCGCAGGTCATTCGTCTGCTGATGAATCATATTGGCACACATGACACAGAACGTGCACTCACCGCACTGGCAGGAGAACCTGTGGGCAGCCATGACCGGTCATGGCAGGCACAGACACACCTGACGCCGGAGCAGCGGGAGCTTGGGCTAAAGCGACTGAAAATGGCTTCTCTGATGCAGTATACGCTTCCGGGTGTGCCATGTCTTTACTATGGTGATGAGGCCGGGGTGGAGGGCTATAAAGACCCCTTCAACCGGCGGACTTATCCGTGGAAACAGGAAAATGCCAGTCTGCTCGCGTGGTACCGCAGTCTGGGCAAGCTGCGCCGGATGCTCTCCTGTTTACGGGAAGGTTCCTTCACACCGCTGAATGCGGATGACCACACCATTGTCTATGTGCGGGAAGATTCCGTCGACGCTATTTTGGTGGCACTTAATGCAGGGGATAACCCGCGCACCCTGTATCTGCCGGATGAGTGGCGCACCGCAGAACCGGTTTTCGGGGATGTGCCTGACCGAAACTGCGGCATTATATTGCAGCCGTGTGGTATGTGTACTCTGGTCCGGCAGAAGCATCCTTCATCTTCCGGCCCTTTCCCGCTCGGCAAACCGGAGTCACCGGAAGAAGCCGTGGAATCTATAAAAGACAAGATTATGGAAAACATGGAGCTGGAACCAAAGATTAAAGACGAGCTAATGGACTTTTTGAAAAAAGTCTAGAAAAGGCTTGACTTTCACTTTCTAACTAACTATAATTAAGAAGCTGTCCTTGATAAGGGGCAGTGGATATGCGCTCGTAGCTCAGTTGGATAGAGTGTCTGACTACGAATCAGAAGGTCCTGGGTTCGAATCCCCGCGGGCGCACCAAAATGTGATAATGAGGCGAGGCGGGAAATCGTCTGGCCTTGTTATCATAAACGAATGTGTTTAGTGGCGTAAAAATTAAGCATATTCGTTTATGATAACGCTTTGCAGTGTCACTAGCACTACAAAGAAACATTATCATAAAACATTGATAACTGTTCACTTCCAAGACTCTTTCCTATGGGACGGCCACTTTTTGGGCGAACCGCTTGTCCACACGTTATTCAGCGAGCAGAGAATTGCAAATGCATATCTGATTTGCCTGCTGGTATCGTTCCTTGGGCATTCGTCCGTGAACAGCAAATTTTCAAGGTTCATGTTTTCATATTGTTGATAAGTAAAAAATGAAGCGACCTACACCCTCGCCAAAGAGTTGTGCAAGCCGCTTTGACAAATGTATCTGCTAAACGTTATAATAGCGTGCAACAAGGTATTATAAGTCATAACGGTTAGTTGAAACCCTTATGGCGCATTCAATTTTTACTTCATCTGGCGTTATACCACATTATGTCAGAAAATACAAGTGAAATTTTCCAGGCCACCCGAAAGGGTGGTCTTTTTTTATTGTAAAAAATGTGGTATGCTTTTGTTGCTCAATAATTTACAATTAAGGGAGTAAAAATTATGAAAAGCAAATGAGTTGCAGCAATAGTAACGGCATTAGCCATTATTGTTGCGTGCATTGGATTTAGTGGATGTGGAAGCAATGCCAGTGCGGGAAGCGCTGCTCCAAGCAGCAGTGAGGCACAAATTACTGATACCACGATTAATGGTACGTTGTGGAATGATTTCTTTCAGGAAGATGTTTATACATTTGACAATAGTAAAAATTTCAACATTACTGCGCGAAAGTACAACAGTAGCAGGTACACCGCAGATGGGACTTATACTTTGAAAGATGGAACATTAACCCTAACATATCGAGAGAACCGGAATGAATCGTTAGTATTTAAGAAATCTGTTAAAGACGGTAAAACTGTATTTATCGGTCAGGACACCTATATACATTCCTAAACGACAGTAACGCGCAGAAGTCTATACAAGAGCGCAGCGCAAAGTCTTCTTCACAAAGCAGCAAATAAATGATATAGAAAAATAGAAACGGCTCGCTGGTTAAGTTAGAAAACCAGTGAGCCGTCGCTTTTTAGTGCGACATTATGTCGCACTTCCTGCCCCCCTCCTTTTTAGCAGTGCTGCAGCTGTTCAATGACTTTTTGTAAATTTTCAATCATCTGCGCTTGCTGACTGACTAGCACTGTCAGAGGCTCGCCAGATGGTTTTCTTTGCAGCATATCAATTTTATCACCTTGTTCCCGTAGGAAAGCCACGTCAGGTGAGCAGTAACGCTTAATTGTGAAAGCAACGTCCGTGTGGCCGAGAATTTGCGACAATGCCTTTACGTTCATACCATCTTCCAGAGCACGAGTAGCAAATGTATGTCGGTAAACATGAGTTGTAATAAATGGAATGCCAGTTAACCGACGCAGCCGCAGATAAAGTTTCTCTAAAGACGATATGGAAATTGGATTTCCGTTTGAACAGTGAAAAATATGATTATCAAAGCGGCTTTTGTGCTGTACTAGCAGAATTTGCTGTGTTTCTTTTACAAGCGGTACCGGACGTATTCCAGCTTCAGTTTTGCTTTTGCGAACATATATGATTTGCTTTTTAGCGTTGTAATCGTTCCATTGCAGGTTGCAAAATTCTTCCGCTCTCAGGCCCGGTGCGCATGAAAAAGATTGCAACATGACCTAATAACGTTCTATGCGCGGCATCTTCAACAACTTCTTGTTCTGTCCGCGAGAGTGCATGAACCTTTTTCTGCGCTGCCTTTTTGGGTATGTACAGTTTCCCTATCGGTTGAGTATTGAATGATGGAATCTTGCTGGCAGCCTCAAATGCTTTATGAATTACAACGCGAATGCTGTTTAAAGTAGATTTTGCGTAAATATCAGCAAGGCTATGTAACGGACTTCAAGAGGAATCCATCTTGACCAATTAAACCGAGAGCTTGATCGATATTCAAGTCCTCGGTTTAATTTTTGATGATTTTATATATGCGGAGGTATTAACTATGCAGGAAAAAAGGATGGCTGGAATAAAGGCAGTTGATTACATCAAAGATAATATGATTGTCGGTCTTGGTACTGGTTCAACTGTATATTATTTAATCGAACAAGTCGGAAGATTAGTTAAACAAGGACTAAATATAAAAACTGTCCCAACTTCAAGAAGGACATCAAGTCTTGCTAAAAAATTCAATATACTTGAAATCTCGATAGATGAAGTCGCGAAAATTGATTTGGCAATTGATGGTGTTGACGAAATAGATAAACATTTTAATGCAATAAAAGGCGGCGGCGGAGCACTGTTTCGGGAAAAAATAGTTTCAAAGATTGCAAATAAGGTTATCTGGATAATGGATTCAAGTAAAATTGTTGATACTATATGGGCATTTCCACTTCCTGTAGAAATACTTCCATATGGATTTACTCATATAATCAGAAAATTAGAGGTACTTTCGTTTCATCCTACTCTTAGGATGAATTCTGATACTCCCTACATGACAGACAACAATAATTATATTGTTGTCTGCATCTTGGAAAATCATTTGATATCAAATATGTATCTGAAAAATTAAAGTCCATTTCCGGTGTGTTGGAGGCCGGACTTTTCCTAAATACCTGTGACAAAATCATTGTTGGAATAGATGATGAGACACGTGTGATAGAAAATAAAGAAAAAGGTGCTTAAAGTTCTATGTAAATTCTGGTTGTGCGTTTTGCAAATATAATGAAAAAATGTATTATTACGTTCAAGATTAATAGCTCTTCTATTTTCTTTTTAATAAAGCCTTTACTGTGGCAGTCGCAACATCCAGCTCATATGTACCGCATTGGTTCAATAGCAAAATCAATAAATCCCTTTGTGTCTCGTTTGATTGGCTTTCCGGATAGAAAATCTCATTTGCCGATATGCCTAATTCGCGTATCAATTTGAAAAGCACATCATAACTTGGCTTCTTGTTCTCATTTTCGATTGCCGTAAGATATCTATATGAAATGTGGATTTTTTCAGACAGCTGATCTCGCGTTAATTTTCGGCTTTTTCGGGCATTTTTTAAAATGCTGCCCAGTTGGTCTGATATATCTGGCATTGACAGTTCACCTCAAATAACATTTTACAGTTCTACTCCATTGAATAGAAGGTTTCGTTAGCTCCTGATAAATAGGAACTTATGAATCAATTTTTAAAAAATCAGAGTAACACAATCAGCCAAACTTACAAAAAAAACCGTAAGTTTGGCTGGCGATAAGTAACGCTGATTTTACGCAAACACCTCCCAAACTTCGGTTGGGAGGTGTTTATCCATTGCTCAGTAAAGCGCTTCGAACGTACAGGCCGCTTCTGGACAGCGGCCTGGCATAATAAAGCAGAAACCATTCTTCTTTTCTTTGCAACTGGAGATATTGACGCGTTAAAAAAAGCTTTTGCTTTTTTGTGGTGAATACCAGTTACATAGTAGCACTGTCAGATCATAAGAATAGGATTCACAGAATCCATACTGCCCATTTGGTGTCGCACCAAATGGGCAGATGCTTATATAAAAGGACGATCTGCATTGGATGCAGATCTCCGCCGTTGTCTTTCGTTCCATCCGCCGTAAACCGAATGAAATGGAGGACAACATTATGTACTATGTAAAAATAAAGGATATCACAGGGCATGAAATCACAATAGAGGTCTCCTTTGACATTTTCCAGCTTTTCGAAGAAGAACGAAAAGAAATAGAGCGTGAACGCTATGAAAGGCGCAACCACTTAGATAAGCGGGGACTGGAGGATTATATACTGGAAAATGAGGCCACTTCACTTTCTGAATCGGCGGAAAATCAATTTTTTCGTCAGGAAACATTTCGGACAATCCGGAACAGCATGCGCACCTGTACGCCCAGTCAACAAAAGCGCTTCGCGTATTACCTGAGCGGGTACTCTTTTGCGGAGATAGCACGTATGGAAGGCCGCACACAGCGCACCATTAAAAAGTCAATCAACGCGGTAATTAAAAAAGTTAAAAAAATCTGCGACATGGGTACTGATTGACCCGATTTCCCTCCTACATAGTGGAAGAAGAAATTCTTTCACCTGTTCCTTGAAAAACAGCCGGACAAGCTCCGGTTCATATCCAGTATTCGGGCTTTCTTTCCATTGCGCGCCGTGAGAAACGACAAAGCGACACAAGGGCGAACGCCATGACCGCCTGCGGGTTTTTAAAACCCGTCAAATCGATAACATCAAAGGTACGAGCGACAAATTTGCGCCTTCAAACCGGCCTGCGGTGGGTCGGATCGCCATGATCCGCAATGAGAAAAGAAACCGTCTATAAGCTCCTTGGCGGGGGGATACTGCGAATACGGCTTGCGGCAGTCAACACCTGCTGGTTCACCTATCGGCGGTATCACGGACGCTTGCGGCGCGTTTAGCGCCAAAACCGCAAGCAAACCTGAATATTCCCTGTACTGGGGGTGGGCCGATGGGACAGTCCCGCTGTTCCGATAATACGGTACATTAAGCTGAAAATGGGGTGATCGTATCATGGGTGACACCCATGTTTACCGAAAATGAAGCTGCCTAAGTTTATTCCTGCCGTTCAGGCGGTGAAATAAAAGACCCGTCGCCACAAGCTGCGGTCCCCTGTGGCTTGTGGCGCATGGTGTTTTATTTTAGAAAACAGATGGAAGCCAAAAGCATTCCCATGCCCGTAAAACGCTTAAGAGCGTCAAGATACTGATTTTTACATTTTCTTGATGACATCGACAAATTCATCCAAAGTATAAGCTCCATCTTCCTGAATGGTCTTTTCCTTAAACACCATGAAATAACGATATTTACTGCCAGCTTGGGCTGCCCATTTGCGTCCCAACCGAAGTTTTGCCTTGCTTTCGTCATTCCAGAGATGTTCCCCTTTGGTTTCAACCAAAACGAGAATTCCATTTCTGGTCATGATTAGGAAGTCAGGATAATGATGTATAAACCCATTGATCATGAATTCACCCGGCTTTCGTTCCATGATCCGATGCCACCATTTTATACTGTCCAAAGCGGCAAGTGTATTGATCGCCAGAAATTCAAAATCATTCATATCGTTACATTCCGCTTCATACAGGGACTTAGTAATCGAATCCGTGTTGTCTACCGGTGTAATGACTTTTGGAAGTTCGAAAGACGGCTGGCAGGTTATCTTTCCGCTGTCCAGCAATTTATTGAATTGCGTTTCCCGATAAATATCTTCCAGCACCTCAATTTTCTTTTCAATTTTTTTAGCGTAAATGGGGACGGATGTTTCTAATGTAGAAATTTCATCATCGTTCATCCCAGCAATCACACGTTTTACATATTCGTTTACTTCACGCGTATCCAAACGGTCATTGTGATTGATTTTTTGACAGAGCATATCCGTACATACTTTTAATTTATCAGCACCAGGCGTGCTGGCTAAATATTTCTGGATATATTGACTTTCATCTTTTGAAGCTTTCTGATATTTGGGAACGGCTTCCCCACGATCGGAAAGGTCGACCCGATACATTTCACCGGCTGCCAATTCAAAGTTGATTTGCGCGTCCTGCCCGTTCAGCGAAAATCCCTCGCTGAGCGTTTCTTTCGTCAATAGTGTTTTATCTCCGCCAAACAAACTGGGAATTGTCTGGATAAAGAACCGGGGAATTTTTAATTGACTTGCCTCTGGCTCATAGGTCTCCTGCATTGTAAACTGATTCATCATATCGCCCAGTTCGCCCCCTAAAAGTCCCCTGCTTTCACTTTGCGAAATCTCATCGTTATATTCCGCGCTTTGCCGTTCGGCCTCTTCCACCATCTTTTGAACTGGCTCCGAGGCAGTCTGATTTTCGCTTTCCAAAGCAGCCCGTATCCGTGAAGGATCAACATCTTCGAAATTGTCGGTTTCTGAGAGAGACTGTTTTTCCAAGGTAGTCTGAACCAGTGGTTCTTCAGGCGGCTGAGCGGCTGCTTGGGTCTCTTCTCCCAGACGAACATCATGGCGGCTAAAACCGGCATTGTTTAGCCCTTTTACAACCTGATCCAACGTATCCCGAAAGTCATTGGAACTAGTCATAACGAAGGAGGTGTTCAGCAATGGACCTGTGTGCTGCTTTGCATAGGGTTGCCGCAAAATCCGCCCTACGATTTGCTGCACGTCCACTGTGGACGTTTTATTTGCCAGCGAAGCGAGAATATAGGCAAAGGGACAGTCCCACCCTTCTTTCAACGCATTTACCGTAATGATATACCGCACCGGACATTCGCGGCTCATAAGATCCCTGTCTTTGATATCGTTGATTTTAGAAGTCTTTATGGCAATCTCCTGCTGGGGAATTCCCATATCAACCAGCATATCCTTAATCCGATCAAAGGTTTCACTGTCTTCGTCTGTTTTCGGCTGTGCCTGAAACAGTACAATCGGACGGATATAGGAACCTCCGTTCCGTTCTTCGTCCAGTGCCTGCTTTTCAATATTATTGCGAAGCTGGATGGCATCATGAATCACATCGTGCCGGGAAGTACGATTGTAAACAACGACGGGCAATTTCACCATATGTTCTTTTTTCATTTCTCTGGGATCAGTATAGGAAATGATATTGCTGTTGTTCTTGGGGGTCGCGGTCAAATCAAGGACAAAAGAGGGATTCAAATTATTGAGCATTTCCACGCTCAAATCCGATTCGGCATTATGACTTTCATCTACAATGACAACAGGAGAAAGCTGATTGAGCACCTGAATCAAAGCAGTTGGGTCGATATCTTTTATCAGAGTTTCCGGTGTCGGATAATCCTTAACGAACGGTGCAAGTTGACTATTTTCCTGATAAACTTTGCGACCATCCTTTTTGCTGCTTCGCAAAGAATCATAGCTAAGCACACAGATAGACAGTTGTGTGTTCACATCGGCCGGGCTGAAATTCTGCGCTTCTAAAAGCTGCTCTTTGGTGTACACCATCACACGGCTGGAAAAATCGAAGTCCAATCTTTGCCGGTACGGATGATCGGCATGGTCGAGATTCCGGATTGTCTGTTCCAGAATTGCATTGGATGGAACCAGCCATACCGCAACGCATGGCCTGCCTTTTGGCATGGCTTCAAAAATCGGTTTCAGGGAAGCGCAGGCAAGAAATGTTTTTCCTCCCCCAGTAGGGACTTTGAAGCAAACATGGGGAGCACCCGGGATGGTATTCCGATATGGCTGTATTCCCCCAATACCGACACGCACGTCTTTCGATTTCCAATGATCCTCATAGGCTTTCACCATATCGTGATCGGCATCCAGAAAATGAAGATAGGAAGCCAAGTCTTTCAAAGTGTTTTTCTGATAATTCTTCAGTTCCATCGTCCCACCCCTTACAGCTTGGAAATATCGCGCGGTATTTTTTTAAACGTGATATGGGCATCTTGCAGTTCTTCTTCGCTGAGAGTACACAGATCAGCGTAAATAACGTAGTTCTCCGCTTTTGTCTGAACAGTAGCAAGAAAATCGTGATTTAGTATCGTGGCCTGCTCCTTTTCATAGTAGAAGTAATAAGCGGCATTTTTATGACGGCCCAGCAGGTAAGGTTCGTCTTGATTGACCTGTCCCATCGGCTGTTTAGTCTCCATGAAATATACGTATTGCCGTATCTTCTCGGTTGGTACATCCTCATTGAGGGTGTGGTCGGTATGCATCAGAGGCTGTCCCAACTCGTAATAACTGAAGCTGCCGCCGGTGCCTTCCGCAGCGTTTTTGCCTTCGCCGTATCCGTCGATTACCCGACGGACGCGCTCTGCCGTGATCGTTTCGGCATAGTCCATCATCTCAACAAGGATGAACTTTCTGTGACCGCCGTCGGCCTTATTCGTATTGAGCACGGCCTGTGCGGTTGTGCCGGAACCGGCAAAGGAATCAAGAATGATAGAATCCGAGTCTGAGGCGATTTGCAAAATACGTTCAATAAGGCGCGTTGGCTTTGGAGTATCAAATGTGGCCTTACCATCAAATACAGCCAATATTTGCTTCTTGGCCTCATCGGTGTGACCGACCTCTGTATAGGGCCAAAAATTTGTCGGAAGCCTACCACCAACATTTTTAAGATATGTTTTCCGCCGCATTCCGCCTTTCCCAGCCTTAGTAAAATAGAGCCGTGGCCATTGACCTCTTTTGAGGACTTGTTTTGCTTTAGCTGCTGAAATGTCTATCGGATCAGATAAAACAATCCCCATAACACCCTGACGCACTTCGTTTTCCGAAATCCCGCAAACGGCGGCACGTTCACGTTCATCATGGAGATCTTTTAATTCATAGTTGCACCAGCCGCGCATTATCTCCAGCATTTCATCTTGTTGATACCGCCAACAAGCACTTTTATATGGATAAATCAATTGACCACTAAACGGATGTTGTATTGCATAGACCATACCTTGATGAGTTGCTGCATTTGGGGCAAACGCGTCACTGCTGGTCCAAGGTGTTTTATCATTATCGGGGTTTTTATATTTAGAATCCATTGCCTTTGTACGTGGCAACTTATTTGGATTCCATCCCGGTTGCTTGCTGTAGACAAGGATATGCTCGACTTCGTTCACAATACCCTTGGAATCATTTCTGGTCGAATATGTCCTTTGCCAAGAAATGTTTGACACAAAGCAGCTGCTTCCAAATATCTCGTCGCTGATCAATCGCAGATTAGCAAGCTCTGTATCATCTATACTGATGAATATTGCCCCATCATTGGCAAGCAGCCTTTGCAACAGTTTCAGCCTTGGGTACATCATGCAGAGCCATTTGTCATGGCGGCTAAGGTCTTCGCCTTCTTTTCCGACAACCTGACCCAGCCATTTCTTGATTTTTGGGTCGTTTACATTGTCGTTGTAAACCCAATTCTCATTCCCGGTATTGTAAGGCGGATCAATATAGATACACTTGATTCTGCCTTCATACTGTGGCAGCAGCGCTTTCAGCGCCTCCAAATTGTCTCCGTGGATGATCTTATTTCCATCGGGAATTTCATTTCCCGTTTGCCCATGCCCCAGATAAGTATATTGACGTTCCAACACTCTGTAAGGAACTTCCTGATGGTGGTTGATGACTTTGTCTTTTCCCGTCCATTCCAGTGTTGGCATTAATCGTTTGCTCCTTTTATTTTCTATCAGTGCATCAGCAGCGCAGCGTGAAACACCGACTCAGCGTATCATAATAATGATTCCCTTTTATTTTATTATAAAATGGCAAAATGTACAATACAGCAGCTAAATTCATTTGAGTTTCACGATATGTCTCAGGGGAAGCGATTTGCGCCTTAGTTTCCAAGTCCATGCTTTTGACAACATTGAAAAAAGATAGAATGTTGGCCTACAATGAAATTGCAAGACATCAAACAGCATACTATCGGCAAGCACAAAGGAGGAAGGAGTTTATGCAGCAGATTATCGCCGATAGAAATCGAAATGCCCCGGCAGCATCCAAGAGAACCTACAAAGTAGAAGAAATCGCCAACATTCTCGACATTGGCCGTTCTTCCGCTTATCATCTTGTCAGGCAGGGGAGTTTCAAGACAGTACGCATTGGTACGTCCATACGGGTATCCAAAAAATCCTTTGATGATTGGCTGGATCGTCAAAATCTGTAATCATCCAATGGGAGGAAAAAGTATGGCTACCATTATCAAACGCAAAAAAGCGTATTCCGTTGTATACAATTTTACCGATGAAGAAGGCAAAACCAGTCAGAAGTGGGAAACGTATCACACTTACAAGGATGCCCTAAAACGTAAAGCGGAGGTGGAAAACGAGCTGATATCCGGTACTTACGTCCCGCCGACCAGTCAGACGGTTTCCGAATTTCTGCACGACTTTGTGACCATTTACGGCGAAAAGAAATGGGGCGTTTCCATGTACGACGCCAGTTGTGCCCTGATAGCAAACTACATCAACCCCGTCATCGGCGATTTGAAGATTCAATCCATCACAACGAGAGTTGTGGACAAGTACATCCAAACGTTGCGCAAGACGCACAGTGTAGCAGCACGTACCAGGAAGCCAACCAGCAAATACGTAACGGATAAAACGATTGAAAAAGTCAGCAAGCTGCTGCGATGTACCTTTGGACAGGCGGTCCGTTGGGAACTGATTGGAAAAAATCCGTTTCAAAATCCGATTCTGCCGAAAACAGATTACAAAAGACGGGACATCTGGACAGCGGGTATGATTCGTGTGGCTTTGGATCATTGCACAGACAGCAAATTATACGTTGCTATTAATCTGGCGTTTGCCTGTTCGCTTCGGATGGGAGAAATTTTGGGGCTGACTTGGAATAACGTCCATATCACAGATGAGGACATTGCGAAAGATGACGCATGGATCTACATTGATAAAGAGCTGACCCGTGCATCCGCACGCGCCATTGAAATGCTTGGGGAACGGGACATCTATTACACCTTTCAGCCATTGCTCTGCAATACCCACACCCGGTTAATTCTCAAAAAGCCCAAAACAGAATCCAGCATCCGTAAAATCTGGCTTCCAAAAACTTTGGCCTATATTCTCCGCAAGTGGAAGAGAAATCGCAAGATGAAATGAAAAATTTTCTCGGAGACGAATATCAAGATTTTAACCTTGTTGTCGCCCAACCCAATGGAAGGCCTTGTGAGGACAAAATCATCCTAAAGGATTTCTCCAAACTAAAAGAAAAAGCCGGTCTGCCGAACGTTGTGTTCCACAGTTTACGGCATTCCAGTACGACTTACAAATTAAAGCTCAATCATGGAGATCTGAAAGCGACGCAGGGAGACACAGGTCATGCGGAAACTGAAATGATTACCAAAATCTATGCACACATTCTGGACGAAGACAGAAAGGTCAACGCACAGAAATTCGAAACGACCTTTTACGCGAATCCCGATCTCCGTCAGGTCCAAGCTCCTCAGGAATCGCCTGCCGTGGATATTGGTTCCCTGGTGAACCAACTTTCAAAGTCGCCGGAATTACTCCAGTCACTGTCTCAACTGCTTGCCGCTCAAAGTCCTTCCAAACAGGCTTGCTAAGGAGCTCTTAGCAAAATTGCAGAAATTCTTAGCAAACTGCTGAAAACCGTTCGGATCCAATTAGCAAATCCGTTTTGAACTTTGAAACAAAAGTCCATCTGTCCAACAAGCGCTCTGACAAAAGAAAAACGCCGAAAACCTTGACGGCACGGCGTTTGTGGTGTCCTCGGGCGGATTCGAACCGCCGGCCTACCGCTTAGGAGGCGGTCGCTCTATCCAACTGAGCTACGAAGACATGAAAAGGGTCTAAGTGTTATTATAACGGAAGAATGACAGCTTGTCAATTATCTCCATCCCACGCAAGCAAATAAGCAGCAACAAACAAAATCAAATCAAAAATTTCCAGAGCAACAAGCAAATAATGGAACCAATTCAATGTCAGCATATTTGACATTCGTTGCAGTACCATTGTATAAAAGCAGGAAGAAGAAATGGATTCTAACGCACAGATACCAATACTTGCAACATACTTTAGCCGTGTTTTGCCCTGCAGTGTGGCCTTCCACGACAAAATCGGCATGCCAAAGACCAGCAGGCAGTAAAGGCACCCGCCAAGAATCGGCAGCACACCGCCTTTGTGGATGTACATTCCTGCCGCCTGCAGGGAATTGACGGAGCCGCCGCCCGAAGCCAGAGATGCTATCGGCACAAAATGCAGCAGCAGAATGGCAGTCTGCAGTGCCATGGCAATCCACTGAACTGTCATTAGCTTCTTCATATCCGGGTGGACTTTTTTCATGGGAAGTTCTCCTTTGCTGCCTGAATTTTTCTTTGTTAATATTATAGCAAAGGGAAAAGGAATTGTACAGTCCCACTCCCATACACAAAAAAGCCACCGACACCAAAAGTGCCGATGGCTTTCCTTTTCAGCGGTTATGATGCCGCATGAATTTTATTTCTTTGCGTTTGCGCGCTTTTCCTTAATAGCAGCCTGAGCAGCAGCCAAACGTGCGATTGGCACACGATACGGAGAGCAGGACACATAGTCCAGACCAACATGGTTGCAGAACTCAACAGAGGACGGGTCGCCGCCATGTTCGCCGCAGATGCCGAGGTGCAGCTTCGGATTAGCAGCTTTGCCTTCCTCAGCACTCATCTGAATCAGACGGCCAACGCCTTCTGTATCCAGATGGACAAACGGGTCAGACTCATAAATCTTATTCTCATAGTAAGCGTCGAGGAACTTGCCAGCGTCATCACGACTGAAGCCAAAGGTCATCTGTGTCAGGTCATTGGTGCCATAGCAGAAGAAGTCAGCTTCCTTTGCAATCTGACCGGCAGTCAGAGCAGCGCGCGGAATTTCAATCATGGTACCGACTTCGTACTTCATATCAACGCCGGCATCTTTGATGAGCTTATCGGCAGTCTCGACAACGGTCTTCTTCACAAACTTCAGTTCCTTGACTTCGCCAACCAGCGGAATCATAATCTGAGGTTCAATCATCTTGCCGAGCTTCTTGGAAACATTGATAGCAGCGTTGATGACAGCGGTGGTCTGCATCTCAGCAATTTCCGGATAAGTGACTGTCAGGCGGCAGCCACGATGGCCCATCATCGGGTTGAACTCATGCAGGGAAGCAATGACATCTTTCAGCTTTGCAACTGTGATGTGCAGGTCCTCTGCCAAGTCCTTGATGTCGTTTTCCTTAGTAGGCAGGAATTCATGCAGCGGTGGATCGAGGAAGCGGATTGTGACCGGGCGCTCGCCCATAATCTCAAACAGAGCCTCAAAGTCACCCTGCTGATACGGCAGAATCTTTGCCAGAGCCTTCTTGCGGTTCTCAACAGTTTCTGCAACAATCATTTCACGCATAGCCTTGATACGGTCGCCGGCAAAGAACATATGCTCTGTGCGGCAAAGGCCGATGCCCTGTGCGCCAAAGTCGCTTGCCTGCTTTGCATCACGCGGTGTATCTGCGTTTGTAAAGACCTTCAGGCGGCGAACCTTATCTGCCCAGCCCATATAACGGCCGAAGTCGCCAGTGATGGAAGCCGGAACAGTCGGGATAGCTTCACCATAGATATTGCCGGTTGCGCCATCGATGGAAATATAGTCGCCCTCATGATAGGCCTTGCCTGCCAGAGTGAACTCCTTTTTGTCATAGTTGACAACGATGTTGCCGCAGCCGGAAACACAGCAGGTGCCCATGCCGCGAGCAACAACAGCAGCGTGGCTGGTCATGCCGCCGCGGACAGTCAGGATGCCCTCAGCGGACTGCATGCCTTCGATGTCCTCCGGGGAAGTTTCCAGACGGACCAGAACGACCTTTTCGCCGTTCTTCTTCCAAGCCTTTGCGTCCTCAGCGGAGAACACGACTTTACCGCAGGCAGCGCCCGGGGACGCAGCCAGACCCTTGCCGATGACTTCTGATTTCTCCAAAGCCTCCGGGTCAAACTGCGGATGGAGCAGAGCGTCAAGCTGATGCGGCTCAACACGCAGAACCGCTTCTTCCTCGTTAATCATGCCTTCATCAACAAGGTCGCAGGCAATCTTCAAAGCAGCAGTCGCGGTGCGCTTGCCATTACGGGTCTGCAGCATATAGAGGTGGCCATCTTCGATGGTGAACTCCATGTCCTGCATATCCTTGAAGTGATTTTCAAGGTTTGTTGCAATCTCAGTGAACTGCTTGTACACTTCAGGCATCTGGTCCTGCAGATGGCTGATGGGGGACGGCGTGCGGACACCGGAAACAACGTCTTCACCCTGTGCATTGATGAGGTATTCACCAAACAGCTTCTTTTCGCCGGTTGCCGGGTTGCGGGTAAATGCAACACCTGTGCCGGAATTGTCGCCGCTGTTGCCGAATGCCATCTGCTGTACGTTGACAGCAGTACCCCATTCGTAAGGAATTTCGTTCATCTTACGATAAACATTTGCGCGGGGGTTGTCCCAGCTGCGGAACACCGCCTTGACAGCTTCGATGAGCTGCTCTTTCGGGTCCTGCGGGAAAGCCTTGTGCTCGTTGTCTTCATAAATCTTCTTGAAGATAGCAACCAGTTTCTTCAGGTCATTCTCATCAAGGTCAATGTCGTTCTTAACGCCCTTGGCAGCCTTCATCTTGTCGATTTCATCCTCAAAGAGGCTCTTGGAAACGCCCATGACGACGTCCGCAAACATCTGGACAAAGCGGCGATAGCTATCGTAAGCAAAGCGGGCGTTGTTGGTCTTTTTTGCCAGACCTTCAACAGCCTTATCATTCAAGCCGAGGTTCAGGATCGTGTCCATCATGCCAGGCATGGACTGACGTGCGCCAGAACGGACGGAAACCAGCAGCGGGTTGCTGTTGTCGCCGAAAGTTTTGCCTGTGATTTTCTCCAGACCCTTCATGTGTTCGAAGATGTCCTTCTGGATGTCGTCGTTAATCTGACGGCCATCATCGTAATACTGTGTGCAGGCATCGGCGGAAATGGTGAAGCCCTGCGGAACAGGCATACCGGCGGCAGTCATTTCTGCCAAGCCGGCGCCCTTGCCGCCGAGGATGTTCTTCATCTGGGTCATGTCGCCATTAAAGGTTTTGCTGCCCTCAGTGAAGTAATACAAGTACTTATGGCTCATTGGTTGGTCCTCCTAAATAAATTTTTCTGGTCCCTGAAATCATCTGAAGCTTGTTCAGGACAAAATAAGGATGAAACAGAAAGCACATCACATTTAGTAAACGGAAAAGCGCTGTGCGGAGCGTTTCTTTAGTTATTATAACAAATATGCATACAGAATTCCAGACAAAAATGTACTTTCCCTGTGCGATGGAGAAAATTTTTATATTTTATGGATTTACATGTCCTGTGCCCTATGCCTTTTGTGGAGAAAAGGCTTGCAATCCCACAAAAAAAAACATATACTTGTATTACTGTATAGTGTTCACTAGTATCTACTAATGTCCGCAAAATCCGATTTGTATCAGGAGGTCACACCGTATGCCGCAAAAGTACTGTGCCGTTGTCCTTGCCGCCGGGGAAGGAAAGCGCATGAAATCCAACCGGCCTAAAGTTCTCAGCGAAGTACTCTTTAAGCCCATGCTCGGCTGGGTGCTGGATGCTGTAAAGGCTTCTTCTGTGCAGGACATCTGCTGTGTGGCGGGTTTTCACCATGAAGAAGTGGAAACCTATCTGCGGCGATTTTATGACGGCTCCTCCGCGCAAACATCGGTTTCATGTGTCCTGCAGCAGGAACGGCGCGGCACTGGTCACGCTGTGATGATGGCACGTACCTTTTTGGAAGCACACCGCGGTGGACAGGTGCTGGTGCTGAACGGCGATGCACCGTTTGTCAAGGCGGAAACGATTGACGCGGCACTCCAGTTGCATTTGCATAATGGCAATGCCGCCACGGTCATTTCCGCCAAAGTGGACAATCCTTTCGGATATGGCCGTATCGTCCGCAACAGCCAGACACATCTGCTGGAAAGAATTGTGGAACAAAAGGACGCCGACGAAGCAGCAAAAGCAATTCATGAAATCAATTCCGGTTCCTATTGGTTCAGCGTAGATAGTCTGCTGGACGTTTTATCCGATATTACAAACAGCAATGCACAGGGTGAATATTATCTCACTGATGCCATTGCGCTGCTTCTGCGCAAGAGACAGAAGGCAGACGCATTCCTGACAGATGATTCCGCCGCCGTGTTGGGTGCAAATGATTGTCTGCAGCTTGCGGAACTGAATACGATTGCAAGGCAGCGAGTGCTGCAGGCACATCTGGCTGCAGGTATTTCTATTCCGTGTACCGATGGCGTAATCATCGGACCAGACGTACAGATTGGACCGTATTCATGCATTTTGCCGGGCTCAATCCTGCAAGGCCGCACTTCTGTTGGGGAAAGTTGTACCATCGGGCCTAATGTTTTTCTGAAAGACACTGTCATTGCAGGTCATGTCAAATTGAATTCCGTGCAGGTTTACGGAAAGAAAGTTGCAGAATCTGATTCTGTGCCACCTTATACCGTCCTGCAGTAACCAACAAACAACAGGGTGCCTCATATTTTGGGGCACCCTGCTTGTGTGCATGGAGGTTTTCTTTCTGCACATATATATAGCTAACCGGTGTTTCCGGCGCTGGCCGATTTTGAGCGGCATTTTATACAAAACCGGTCGGCGCCGGAAACACCAAGAGGAAATGGACAAATGATTGTAATTACACAGGGGGAAAAGTAATGAATTTTCACGGCAAGGACATCAAAATTTTTGCTGGGAACGCAAACCCGGATGTTGCCAGACAAATCAGCGAATGCCTCGGCCTGCCCATGGGGAAAAGCATCGTTACCACTTTCAGCAACGGCGAAATTTCCGTTTCTCTGCAGGAATCTGTGCGAGGTTCTGACTGTTTCATTGTGCAGTCCACCTGCTCTCCGGTCAATGATAACCTGATGGAGCTGCTGATTATGATGGACGCAATGAAACGTGCGTCCGCCGCCCGCATTACCGCTGTTATTCCGCACTTCGGCTATGCCCGCCAAGACCGCAAAGCAAAGGCTCGCGACCCGATTAGCGCCAAACTATGTGCTGACCTGATTACAACCGCCGGCGCCGACCGTGTACTGACCATGGATTTGCATGCGGCACAAATTCAGGGTTTCTTTAACATTCCGGTAGACCATCTGCGTGGTGCACCTATCCTTGCTTCCTTTATGAAAGAGCGTCTGGGCGACAATGTCGGCGACTACATCGTTGTTTCCCCTGACCTCGGTTCCGTTACCCGGGCGCGTGATTTTGCGGAGCGCATCGGCGTACCAATGGCAATCGTTGACAAGCGCCGCCCGCGTGCCAATGTGTGTGAAGTCATGAATATCATTGGTTCTGTTGTAGGTAAGAAGGTCATTCTGGTGGATGATATGATTGACACCGCCGGCACGCTGTGCAATGCTGCACAGGCGCTGATGGAGCATGGCGCGGTTTCGGTGACAGCATGCGCAACTCATGGCGTGCTCTCCGGCCCGGCAATCGAGCGCATCCAGAATTCCTGTCTGCAGGAAGTTGTCATGCTGGACACGATTCCGCTGCCGCCTGAAAAGCGAATCGACAAAATCACGATGCTCCCGATTGCTCCGACCTTTGCAGAAGCCATCGAGCGCATCTATGAAGACAAGCCTGTTTCTCCAATGTTCATCTGACCAGACTAAAGTCTGGATGCAGCCCACGGGCCTGTATGCTTTGCAGACAATCCCTAATTTTGCAAAGTAGTACAAAGCCTCAGGTTGCCTTATCCTTGTTAGTTTAGCTGGAAAAAGCAAAATGTCTGTCATACATTCGTAAAATTCTTGTAAAAAAATTAAAAATATGCAAAGGGTTGCTACAGCGTGTCGAATTCCTTCGATTCCCGCTGTGTCAGCCCCTTTTGTGCTGAGGAATTGAATTATGTTATTTTCTGGTAATCAAACAGTTTCCGGCCCCGTTGAATGGATTTTAGTGGGGCTCGGTAATCCCGGAACACAGTATGAAGGCACCCGCCATAATACAGGTTTTATGGCGCTGGACTGCATTGCTAAACGTGCCGGAGTCAAAATTGACCGGCTAAAATTCAAAGGTCAGTGTGCACAGGCAGTTGTCAGCGGAAAAAAAGTGCTGCTGCTCAAACCCGCCACTTTTATGAATCTTTCCGGTCAAAGTGTGACAGAGGCCATGCAGTTCTATAAACTGCCGCCGGAACGCGTCATCGTCTTTTTCGATGACATTTCTCTCCCGTGCGGCAATCTCCGTATTCGCCGCAAAGGCAGCGATGGGGGACACAATGGCATCAAAAACATCATTTATCTTGCCGGCAGCGACCAGTTTCCGCGCGTAAAAATCGGCATTGGTGCTAAACCGAATCCGGATTATGATTTGGCCGACTGGGTACTCAGCCGCTTCGTTGGTGAAGATGCTGAGCACATGAAAGAAAGCACCCTGCATGCTGCAGAGGCTGCTGAACTTTTGGTAAATGGAAAATTTGATGAAGCTATGAATCAATACAATGTAAAATAAAAGAGCATAAAAAAGCCGCCCGCAGTGATAAAACAGGCAGCTCAGGAAAGGCAAAATGAATTTTGTCTGCTTACAGTTTGATAATGCCAAAAGCATTTAGAACGCTGGAAACAAGAATCGCAATAATACAGATTGGCGCAATCCACTTAATCATAACATCACAGAGCTTGCGGCGGCGAAACGGAGAACCAATCATCACTTCATCATCAATCACCTTGTTGCCGACAAACCAGCCGACACATAGGCAGGTCAGGAAGGCAACAACCGGCATCAGCACACTGTTGCTGATGAAGTCAAAGAAGTCAAGGAAGTCAAACCCAAGCGGCTTCACTCCGGAAAGCATGCCAAAACCCAAGGAGGACAGGACACCGAGCACAGCAGCACCGGCCAGTGTGATCAAGCAAGCCGGAATGCGGGCAATATGCAGCTTGTCCTTTATAATGGAAACCACTGTTTCCATTAGTGCAATGGAAGAAGTGAGTGCAGCAAACAACACCAGCAAAAAGAATACCGTACCGGCAATGACGCCGCCGAAACCCATGTGGTTAAAAACTTTCGGCAGCATTACAAACATCAGCCCCGGACCTTGTTTGAGCTGTGTTTCGCTGCCGCCGGAGAAGGAAAATACAGCGGGAATAATCATCAGGCCAGCAAGCAATGCAATACCTGTATCAAAAATGTCAACCTGTGTGGATGCCTTCGCGATATCATTCTGCTTCTTCATATAGGAACCATATGTAATCGTAATGCCCATGGAGAGGCTCATGGAATAAAAAAGCTGTCCCAATGCCGCCAACACAGTATTTACGGAAAAATGCGAAAAATCAGGAATCAGATAATATTTCACACCCGCCATGGCATTGGGCAGCGTGAGGGAATAGATGGACATTCCCACGGTGAGAATTACCAGTATCGGCATCAGGATGCGGCTGACTTTCTCCACGCCTTTTTCCACGCCTAGCATAACGATAACGCCAGTTATACCGAGAAACAGCAGAAACCAAAAGAGCGGTTCCCCTGTCTGTGAAATATATGCCGGAAAATAGGCATCCTTGGCAGCATCTGTGTGGCCGCCGGAAACAAACACCACCAGGTACTTAAAGACCCAGCCGCCAATGACGGAATAATATGGCAGAATAATCATAGGAACAATGGATGTTAGATAGCCAAGAAAAGTAAATTTGCTGCTCAGCCTGCCATAGGCCTCAATCGCTGAAACGCCGGTCTTTCGGCCAATCGCGGTTTCTGTCACCATCAGGCTGAAGCCAAATGTAACCGCCAAAATAATGTAAATCAGCAGGAAACTTCCGCCGCCGTATTTGGCCGCCAAATAAGGAAAGCGCCACAGATTTCCCAGACCAACCGCTGAACCCGCCGCAGCCATAACAAAACCAATCTGACTGGTGAAGGAACCTCGCTTTGTTTCTTTTTCCCTCATAAAAATCCCTCTTTAAATGATTTTTGACAGTTACAGAAAAATATAATAGTCTTATTATAGCACACTACAGTGCTAAACATATAAAGAACTTTTCCGCAGTAAGCTCTGTGATTTTGTGTAATGATTACAGAATTTCGCACGCTGCTTCTCATCAAACAGCAAAATCAGCATAGGAGAAACCCATGAAATTTATTGCAAGTGCTCTTTCCCGGCTGCGGGAGTATCAAGCTCTGCTGGAAGCAGTCCGGCAGCGAAACCTTCCGGCAGCAGCAACCGGACTTTCCGGCATCCACAAGGCAAACATCATTTATTCCCTGTGGGTGCACACTGGCAACCGGGCATTCATCATCGCCGGAGAGGAATCCGAAGCCAGCCGCCTGACCAGTGACCTGGTTGCACAGGGAATGCGGGCGCTGTATTATCCCATGCGGGACATCACCCTGCGCAAAGGGGAGGCGGCATCCTCCCATGACTATGAACGGCAGAGGCTGCAGGTGCTGTCACGGCTGCAAGCAGGGGAATGCGACGCGGTGGTCTGCTGCATTGACGGTGCTCTGCAGTATACCATTCCTCCGGCAGAATTGAGCAGCCGCACCCGATGTATTACACAGGGCAGCACCCTGCCGCCGGAGGAAGTGGAAGCTCTGCTCCTCCGCTGTGGTTATGAGCGCGCTGTGCAGGTGGAGGGGACAGGTCAATTTGCCAGACGCGGCGGCATTCTTGACCTCTTTCCGCCGGGAAATGACGCGCCTGTCCGTATTGAATTCTGGGGAGATGAAGTCGATACTCTTTCCTATTTTGACGCACAGACACAGCGCCGCACGGAACCAGCGGACAGTGTGTGCATTTCTCCGGCAGCCGAAGCACTGGTTGACGACCGAAACGTGTTGATTGAAAAAATCAGAAAGACAGCCTCATCCCTGCGCGGCAAAAACGCACCTGTGGCACGTCCCATTCTGCAGGAGCAGGCGGATTTACTGGAACAAGGTATCCGGCTCGCCTGTATGGACAAATTTCTGCCATTTCTCTATAAAAAGCCGGCGTGCCTGCTGGATTACTGCGGCAAAGACGACCTCCTTTTTGTCAATGAATTTGTGAATGTAAAGGAAAAAATGCGCACTTCACAATTCCACTGGAATGAAGACCTGAAGGAATATCTGGCAGACGGAACCTTGTGCCGCTCACTGGATGCTTTCAGCTTCACTTGGCCAGACGCGCTTTCCTGCATAGAAAAGCAGAACTCCATTTTTCTGGATACTTTTGCACGTGGCAGCTATGAGATTCCCATCAAACTGCTGCTGAATTTTTCCGCGCGACAGCTTTCTGTCTGGGGCGGCTCCACACAGATTTTGACCGAAGATTTGGAGGTTATGCTGCGCAACAAATGGTCCTGCGCTGTGCTGGCTGGAAATGAAAAGAGTGCCCACACCGCCGCGCAGGATCTGCAGGCAGCGGGCATCAGTGCCTATTATGCGGACGATCCGCAGGATGTTGCCCGCGGTGCAGTGGCAGTGGTTCCCGGCTCCCTGAGTGCCGGCGTGGAGTGGCCCGGCTCGTTTTTCGGGCTAATTACCCACGGCAAACTGCTGCAAACCGGAAAGCAGCATCATTCCAAACGGCCGAAGAACAGCAGCCCTGTCAGTTCTCTTTCTGAACTGGAAGTGGGCGATTATGTGGTACATGAAAGTCACGGCATCGGTATTTATGAAGGCATCCATAAGATTGAAACACACGGCATTATCAAGGATTATATTAAAATTAAGTACGCCAAAGGCGATACCCTTTATGTTCCGGTGACACAGCTTGACCTCGTCAGCCGCTACATCGGTCCGCGGGAAGACGCAAATGTGCGCCTGCATAAGCTGGGCGGAACCGAATGGCAGAAAACCAAAACCCGTGCCCGCCATGCTGTGCGCGACATGGCAAAGGAACTGATTAAGCTTTATGCCGCACGAATGCAGGCAAAGGGACACACCTTTGCCCCTGACACCGAAATGCAACGGGACTTTGAGAGTCGCTTTGAATTTGATGAAACAGATGACCAGCTACGCTGTGTGGAGGAAATCAAAGCCGATATGGAACGGGAAGCACCAATGGATCGGCTGCTGTGCGGGGATGTCGGTTTCGGCAAAACAGAAGTGGCTCTGCGTGCCGCCTTTAAATGTATCTGTGACAGCAAGCAATGCGCCTTGCTCGTACCCACAACGATTCTCGCGTGGCAGCATTATCAGACCGCCCTGCAGCGCATGGAGGGTTTTCCGATAAAAATAGAACTGCTCTCCCGTTTTCGCACACCAAAACAGCAGGAAGAAATTATCAAACAGCTCAAACGTGGGGAAGTGGATATGGTCATCGGCACACACCGCCTGGTGAGCAAGGATGTCCGTTTCCGTAGCCTCGGGCTGGTGATTATTGACGAAGAACAGCGCTTTGGCGTGGCACAGAAGGAAAAGCTCAAAAATATGTGCAATAATGTGGATGTGCTGACGCTCTCTGCCACACCGATTCCGCGTACCCTGAATATGGCTATGTCTGGCATTCGGGATATGAGTGTGCTGGAAGAAGCACCGCATGACCGCCATCCGGTGCAGACCTATGTGCTGGAACATGATGAGGGCATTCTGGCGGATGCTGTCCGGCGGGAACTGCGGCGCGGCGGTCAGGTCTACTGGCTGCACAATGACGTTGCCTCCATCACACAGACTGCCGCAAGGCTCAAGGCACGTGTTCCGGAGGCACGAATCGGCATTGGTCACGGCAAAATGAGCGAACAGGAACTGTCCGAAGTCTGGCGGCAGCTCATCGACCATGAAATTGATGTGCTGGTCTGCACAACGATTATTGAAACCGGTGTGGATGTGCCGAATGCCAATACGCTAATTATTGACAACGCCGACAGGCTGGGGCTTTCTCAGCTTCACCAGATTCGCGGTCGTGTGGGCAGAAGTACCCGCCGCGCCTATGCATATTTCACCTTCACCCCAAACAAAGTGTTATCGGAAGTGGCACAGAAGCGGCTCTCCGCCATTCGGGAGTTCACCGAATTCGGTTCCGGATTTAAAATTGCCATGCGTGACCTTGAAATTCGCGGCGCAGGCAATATTCTCGGCGGAGAACAGCATGGGCACATGGAAGCTGTCGGCTATGATATGTACCTGAAACTGCTTGGTGACGCTATTGCCACGGAAAAGGGCATGGCACCGTCGCAGGGTAAGGAGTGCCTGATGGATCTGCAGCTTCAGGCACATATTCCGGAGGAATACATCAGTGACAGCAATAGCCGCATTGAAATGTATCGCCGCATCGCCGACATTCGCAATGATGAGGACGCCATGGATGTAACCGATGAACTAATTGACCGCTATGGAGACCCGCCGGCCAGCGTGGAGGGATTGATTCAGATTGCCCTGCTGCGGAATATGGCAGGTCTGCGCGGCTTGACGGAAATTAAACAGTTGCAGGGTACCCTACAACTTTATCAGGAAACGCTGGACATGAAGTGGATTGCCAAACTCTCCGCCCGTTATCCGCAGCGGGTGATGGTGAATGCCGGCAACCGCCCTTATATCAACCTAAAACTGCAACCGGATGAGGACGTGCTTGCTCTGCTCAAAGACCTGCTGCAGACCGGCTATACCCCGCCAAAAGCGAAACAGAGGAAGACGAAAGAAATGGACAAATCTGATTCATTGTAGTATAATTTCAGTTGTGAATGTTCTTTTTTTGTATGTTGTATAAAATTTTCGGAAAACAGAAAATCGGAGAGTGTAAACGAATGAAACTGAAAAAATTCACAGCCGGTGTCCTGGCCTGCGCTCTGGTCATCGGCGGAGCTGCTGGCTGCACTGTCGGCGGCGATGACTCATGGTGTGCCAAAAACAGCACCACCACACTGCCAACCGGCGTTTATATTTATGAGCTTTACAATGCTTACAGCGAAGCCCAAAGCAAAACCACCGGCACCGCGGACATGAAGAAAGCTAAGATTGAAAATAAAGACGCCATGACTTGGGCAAATGACCGTGCCAAGGAACTGACCAATGAGGTTCTGTTGCTGAAAGACAAGATGAAGGCGATGAATCTGTCCTTCTCCGCTGAAGAAAATTCAGCCATTAAGCAGACCGCCGACAATGCCTGGGCACAGCAGTTTTCCTCTGTACTGAAGGGCAAAAATGTTTCCGAATCCTCTTTCCGGCTTGCTTATGCGGAATATGCCTATATGCTGCGCAAAGTGTTCCAAGGGACTTATGGCAACGGCGGCAGCAAGGCAATTCCGGACAGTGAACTAAAGTCCTACTTTGAAAAGAATTATTCGGATATCGATTTCACTTATGCTCCACTGACAAAAACTGCATCTTCCGCAAGCAGCACTTCTTCCGCTTCCTCCACACCGCTGACCGACAAAGAAAAGGCAGCGCTGAAAAAAGAGATGGACGGCTACCTGACAAAGATTCAAAAGGGCACCATGACCGTGAAGGAAGCCAGCGCGGCCTATGCAAAAGCCCACAGTGCCACAGACAGCTATCAGAATCTGACAGAGGATATGTCTTCCACCACCGTTACATCTTCTCTGCCGGCTGACATGGTCAAGGCTGTGAAAGAAATGAAAGCAGGCGAAACTCGTCTGTTAGAGGTTTCCTCTTATTATTACGTTCTGGTAACGAAAAATGACATCACCAAAAAGACAACGGAATATCTGAAAAACGACTCTGACCGCTTCAAGCTGCTCTATGCACAAAAGGGCGATCAGTTCATCAAGGATATGGGGAATGAAGTAAAATCCTATAAGGGTGCCACATGGAATGACAAAGTGACCAAGCAGTTCACTTCTGATTTGTTCTACACGGCACCGACAAGTTCCGCTTCCTCTGCAGTCCCAAGCAAAACTGCAAGCACCGCTTCTTCCAGCGCAGCATCCAGCGCAGCATCCAGCGCAGCATCTTCGGCGGCGGCTTCCAGCACAGTTTCAGCTTCTTCCAAAAAATAAATCATAAACCGCAAAAGGCACAGCCTTCTCATGTGAGGGCTGTGCCTTTTCTATATAAAAAGCACCCCATTTGTTTTCAGTATATCATACTGTCCAACAAATGGGGTGCCGTTTAAAACAAGATAAATGAGGGGTTTTAAGTAAGTTTACAGCTTTCCATCCTGTACCAGTTGATTGGCACGCAGAATCAAGACCTGTGACTTTGCATCCGGTATCTCACCGGTCTCAACCATCTGAACCGCCTGTTTCAGTGGAATGCGCTCCACTTCCAGAAACTCATCCTCATCCAGATGCTGGTTGCCCTGTGCGGTAATGCGGCAGGCATACAAATGCAGCTTCTCATTGGTGTAGCCGGGGGAGGGATACAGCACACACAGGGGAATATACTTTTCCGCTGTGGTGCCGGTTTCTTCCTGCTGTTCTCTCTTGCAGGCTTCCAATGGATTTTCGCCAGGCTCCAGTTTGCCGGCCGGTGTTTCCAGCACCACTTCGCCATAGGGATAGCGAAACTGCCGCACCATTAAAATGCGGTTATCCGCTGTTAAAGCCGCTACGCTGACACCGCCCGGATGGTCTACACACTCACGGGTGGACATGTGTCCATCCTCCAGCTGCACTTTGTCAACGTGCATTTGCAGGACACGCCCATGATAAACAAAATTCTGTTCCATCGTTTTTTCGGTCAGCTTCATTTGTATTCCTCCGATGGTGTCAGTTACTTGAAAATGAAAAATTCGGATCATACTTATAGATTTCATAGTAAATCTGCTGGGCACGGCCGCGATAAAACTGCATGGTCTTATTTGCCACAGCAATCGCCGCACCGTTGCTGCCGGATGCAACAGAATCCTTTATTTTTTTGATGGATTCTTCTTTGCCGTTCACCCATGTGGTCTGCTCATTTTTCAGCGCTGCATCATTGCCGCTCACGGTCATCAACCGGTCATAAGCCGCGGCAATTTCCTGCTGCCATCTATCCGTAAAGTCGCTGTACATCTTCACAATCTTACTGGTGGAGTCTGCTGCGTCCTCTGCCTTGCTGAAAGCCGCATCAATGGGATTAGCCGTCCATTTTTTGTTGAATGCGGCGTCCTTTGTGGGTGCAGAGGACACCGCGCCGCTGGCCGGAGTTTCTCCAATGGCGGCTGATTTGGAAACCGCACTCTCCACTGACTGAGATGCACCTGAAGCCACACCAGCAGACTGTGCCGTTCCACTGGACTCCTCCACCGATGAGCTGGCCTCCGACTGTGTAGCAGAGGAAGAAGATACCTCTGCATTTTTTTGTCCGCATCCCGCTGTGACAGCGGCGACACACAGGCACAAAACAAGAGCAAGCCACTTATTATTGCTTGGGTGATGGTTATTCATCCGATTTATCCTCCGCTGTAACATCCTCGTCAGCGCCTTCTTCCGGATTGCCGTCGTCCTCCGGCAATGCATCCGTTGCTTCTTCGTCCTCATGGTCTGTGCGTGCCAGAGTGATTACCTTGTCGCTTTTTTGCAGACGCATGACCTTCACGCCTTTGCTTGGACGCCTGCAGATGCTGATAGAACTTGCCGGAATACGAATCAGAATGCCGTCCTGAGAAATCAAAATGACGTCATCTGTCATATCCACGACCTTAATGCCCGCAATACATCCATATTTGTCAACATGATAATTGAGCAACCCTTTGCCGCCGCGATTCTGGATACGGTAGTTTTCAATCAGAGAAAGACGACCGTAACCTGTTTCACTGACTGTCAACACACGACCGCCGTCACGCAGGGTACTCATGCCGACCACATAGTCGCTATCCTTCAGCGTAATTGCTTTAACGCCGCGTGCCGTTCTGCCGGTCGGACGGACATCCATTTCACTGAAGCGGATTGCCATGCCAAGATGTGTAGCAACCAACAGCTCATCTTCTCCGCTGGTCATGCGCACCCAGCACAATTCGTCGCCGTCATCCAAATCAATCGCAATCACACCGCCTTTGCGGGCTGTATGATAGGCAGAAAGAAGTGTCCGCTTGATAATGCCGGAACGCGTGACCATACATAAGTAGCTTTCCTCGTCAAATTCCGGCACACGAATCATAGAGGTAACGCTCTCATCCTGTGAAATTGGCAGGAGATTTGCGATATTCACACCTTTGCTGGTGCGGCTGCCTTCCGGTATCTCATAGCACTTCAGCCGATAGACCCGACCGAAATTTGTAAAGAACAGCACATAATCGTGGCTGCCGCAGACAAACATCTCACTGGTGCAGTCCTCCTCACGGCGGGTCATGGCACTGATACCGCGTCCGCCACGGTTCTGTGTGTGATAGGTATCCGCGGAAAGGCGCTTGACATAACCAAAGTTTGTCAGAGTCAGTACACATTCCTCTTCTGGGATCAGGTCCTCAATGTCAACTTCTCCGGAGACAGCCACAATTTCCGTGCGGCGCTCATCGGAAAATTTCTTCTTAACATTCTGTGCGTCCTCCTTGATAATGGACAGCACACGTTCCTCATGGGCAAGGATGTCGCGCAGGTCTGCCACCTTCGTCTCGATTGCCGCCAGTTCATCCTCCAGCTTTTTCCGCTCCAAACCGGTCAGAGCACCCAAAGGCATCTGCACGATTGCCTGTGTCTGAATATCATCCAGTCCAAAGCGCTCAGTCATGCGCGCACGGGCAGAGGCACGGTCTTTGCTGGAACGGATAATCGAAATGATTTCGTCGATATTGTCGACTGCAATTTTGAGTCCTTCCAGAATATGGGCACGTGCAAGTGCTTTATTCAGGTCAAACGTTGTGCGGCGGGTAACTACTTCTTTCTGGAATGCAACATACTGCTCCAGAATCTGTTTGAGTGTCAGCAGCTTCGGTTCACCGCCGTATTCTCCATGCGCACCGACGATTGCCAGCATATTCACGCTGAAAGTCGACTGAAGCTGTGTATAGGAATATAGCTGATTCAGCACAATCTGTGGAGAAGCGTCACGCTTGATGGAAATGAGAATGTGCATTCCGTTGCGGTCAGAGTGGTCTTCAATATTGGAGATACCCTCAATTCGCTTGTCTTTCACAAGGTCCGCAATATTTTCAATCAAGCGTGCTTTATTTACCTGATAGGGCAGTTCCGTCACCACAATGCTGAAGCGCCCGTTCTTTTCTTCCACAATTTCCGCACGCGCACGCACCGTAATGCGTCCTTTGCCGGTTGCATAGGCGGCACGGATGCCCGCACGGCCCATAATAATACCGGAAGTCGGGAAATCCGGCCCCTTGATGTACTGCATGAGTCCATCCAGGTCAATGTCAGGATTATCAATTAAGGCGCACACACCGTCAATAATTTCACCGAGGTTGTGCGGCGGAATATTGGTGGCCATGCCGACTGCGATACCGCTGGAACCATTGACGAGCAGATTTGGAAAATGGCTGGGCAGAACTTTGGGTTCTTTTCGGCTGTCATCAAAGTTCGGGCCAAAATCGACAGTTTCTTTGTCAATATCCTGCAGCATTTCCACTGCCAGCTTACTCATACGGGATTCCGTGTAACGATAAGCAGCAGGCGGATCGCCGTCGACAGAGCCAAAGTTGCCGTGTCCGTCAATCAGCATGTAGCGCATGGAAAAGTCCTGTGCCAGACGCACCAGTGCATCATACACCGAAGCATCGCCGTGCGGATGATAGCGGCCCAGCACGTCACCGACTGTGGTTGCGCACTTTTTATAGGGCTTATCCGGTGTGATGTTATCTTCATACATTGCATAAAGAATACGGCGATGCACCGGCTTCAGTCCGTCACGCACATCCGGCAGAGCACGCTGCACAATGACCGACATGGAGTATGCCATGAAGGATTTTTGAACTTCATCCTCCAAATCCACGTCAATGATTCTTTCTTTCCGTTCATTTTGTATTTCATCCATAAAAGGAAAAACCTCCTGCGGGGATGTTACCCCGCCGCTGGTAAACGGGCTTTGTGCCCGCCGCGATCCTAAATCAACTGCACTTTATGTAGCAGAATGTCGTCAATAGGCGAAAGCTGCAAGTTATTCCGCACTCACCCAGGCAGTGCCGGAGCGGAGGATGGCCTCCACATCTGCCAGCACACCCGGCTCAACGCTTCGCAGCGGAAAAATCAGCACACCGCTGTCCTGTGCGTTTCCGGCCTGCCGGCAGTGAAGAATCGCCAGTCCCTGATAAAACTTACAGGGAACCGTGCCATCCAGCGGAATTTCAAAATTCCGGCCAGCGTGCTCGCCTTCTATCATATCGGGGTAAATCTTTAAAGTATAACCCTGAAGGTCGCTTTCTTGCTTAGCGTGTTTGCGGATAAACAGCCACGGCACCACAAGAATACAGACACCCAGTACCGAAAAAACAGCACCGAAAATTGCGGCGGCGGCCATTCCACGCACACCGAAAACGGTAAAATCAGCGGCAGCCGCAAGGAAAGACAGCACAGCCAGCACCGTGAGTACTGCACTGCGTTTCTGCGGCAAGCCAATCTGGTGAAGGGCGCGGCTGATTTCTTCCTGCGTCAGGGTATAGCTGATTTTTACTGCCGTCTTTGTTTCCTCGAATTCTTCCGCATCGTCATCCGCAACCATCTCGGTTTCACTGCCGTCCCATCGGATGGTGCCATCGTCGTCTTGCTGTCCCTCCGGTTCCGGAGGTTTCACAGTTTCTTCCCCGGTTTGCTTGTTGCTCATTCTGCAATAAACTCCTTTTTGCCGGCAACCGCTTCTTTTGCGGCCTGCCGATTCGCCGCACTGCGGTCTGCATCTTCACCGCAAACCACTGCACGCTGTTTCCTATTGTTTCTCTTTTTATTATACCAGATTTCATAAGGAATGAAAATACCTGCCGCCTTTTTGGCAGCCGTCAGACATCCAGATTTTCCGTGTATTTTGCGTTTTCCTCGATGTATCTGCGGCGCGGCTCCACTTTGTCGCCCATCAGCACTGTGAAAGCAGAATCAGCGGCGGCGGCATCCTCAACCTCCACCCGGCGCATAATGCGTGTTTCCGGATTCATGGTCGTTTCCCAAAGCTGCTCCGGGTCCATTTCGCCCAAGCCTTTGTAGCGCTGCATGTCCGTATCTCCAAGTTCTTCCATGAGCTTGCTACGCTCTGCATCGGAATAAGCGTAATAATGTTGGCCGCTTTTCGTCAGACGGAACAGCGGCGGCTGCGCAAGATAAATATGTCCCTGCTCCACCAGCGGCTGCATGAAGCGATAGAAAAATGTCAGCAGCAAAATGCGGATATGAGAACCATCGACATCCGCATCGGCCATGATAATAATTTTGCCATAGCGGAGTTTGGAAATATCAAAATCTTCGCCAATGCCGGTGCCCAATGCAGTGACAATCGGCATAAGTTTTTCATTGCCGTAAACTCTGTCCAGACGTGCCTTTTCCACATTGAGCATTTTGCCCCAAAGCGGCAGGATAGCCTGAAACTTTCGGTCACGGCCCATTTTTGCTGAGCCGCCTGCGGAATCACCCTCGACGATGTAAATTTCGGTGTCCTCCGGGTCACGGCTCTGACAGTCCGCAAGTTTTCCGGGCAGGCTGGCATTCTCCAGAACAGACTTGCGGCGCACCAAATCACGCGCGCGGCGGGCTGCCATACGGGCACGGGAAGCCGCCAGTGCCTTATCAAAGATTGCTTTTGCCACGGCGGGATGTTCCTCAAGATAAGTGGAGAGCTTTTCGCCGACCACAGAATTGACCAGTGTGCCGATTTCCGTATTGCCGAGCTTTGCCTTGGTCTGGCTTTCAAACTGTGCGTCCTTTATCTTCACGCTGATGATAGCCGTCAGTCCCTCACGCACATCATCGCCGCTCAGATTGTCGTCACTGTCCTTCAGGATGCCGTGCTGATGGGCATAGGCATTCATGACGCGGGTGAGTGCCCGCTTGAAACCCTCAACGTGCGTACCGCCGTCGGTGGTATGTACGTCATTTGCAAAGGAAAGCAACATTTCTTTATAGGAATCCGTATACTGCATGGCAATTTCCGCATTGGCATTGCCATCTGCCGCCATCGCGGAAAAATGGATAATATCCGGATGAATCGCTTCCTTGTCCTTATTGATGAACTCCACAAAGCTGGAAATGCCGCCCTCGTAGCAGAAACTGTTAGTTATAACATTTTCCGTGTCACGCTCATCCGTCAGAACAATATTGATGCCGGCATTCAGGAAAGCCTGTTCCCGCAGATGTTTTTGCAGAACATCATATTTGTAAACGGTAGTGTCACAGAAAATCTCCGGGTCAGCCTGAAAGCGCACATTGGTACCGGTCTGGCCATCTTTTGCGTCCCCGATGATTTTTAGGTCGTTCACAACCTTACCACGCTCAAAACGCTGAAAATAGACTTTTTTGTCATGAACAACCTTGACTTCCAGCCATGTTGACAGCGCATTTACCACAGAAGCACCCACACCATGCAGACCGCTGGAAACCTTGTATCCGCCGCCGCCGAATTTGCCGCCGGCATGCAGCACCGTATAAACAACCGTCACCGCGGGCAAACCGGTTTTGTGCTCCTTGCCAACCGGAACGCCGCGCCCGTTATCGGTGACATTGATAATGTCGCCCGGTTCAATTTTCACATCGATGCGGTCACAGAATCCTGCCAGCGCCTCATCCACGGCGTTGTCCACAATTTCATAGACCAAGTGATGCAGGCCGCGCTCACCGGTGGAACCAATGTACATACCGGGACGTTTGCGCACAGCCTCCAGCCCCTCCAGCACCTGAATCTGGTCAGCATCATATTCCTCATTGACCTGTGTAACTTTATTTGTTTCCAAATCTGAAACCTCCTACAGAGAGAGCCGCGCGGCAGTTTCAGCACGCTCCCAATTTTTCCGTCCGCGCACGCAGCGCGGCAGTTTCTTTATGTCATCTGCTTCTCACAGTATTTTTATCAGTTAGATTGTGTGGAAAATATCACAGTGCATCCACGCAGACACCACAGCACCGCCACACACACCGCTGTGATGCACCAAATAAGTACCAGCGGTAGTTCCAACAGCAGCAAACCGAAATCCGACGCACAAAGGCCCACCGCAAGCAAACCGGCCGTCAGCATCCGTCTGCCGCTGTGTCTAGCATATATTTGATTGCTGCATACAGGACAACTGGAAGCGCCTTGTTTCAGCAGGCTACGTTTTTCCTTTTGGGTAAAATGCGCACCGCACCATGGACAGCAGGATTTATCCTTACGCATTTCTTCCTCCTCGTGAGTCATCCAGCGGCGCACGGTAATTATGGTAAGTAGCCTGTGGCTTTTCCCGCTGCGGGCGGCCGTAAAAGACAGGCTGAGCATTTTCGCCGATATCCTCCTCCAGTTGTTCCAAAGACCGCTTCAATGCGTAATGGCCTGCGGCTGGTGCTTGCTTTGGCTCAAGGGACTGCGGTGGTACAGGACGAAGCACACCCGGCATTGCTCCGCTGTGAGAAATGGAGTCAACCTGTATGGTAGGCTCATTCGCTGCCTCATCCTGTTCTTCTGGCCGCTCAGGCTGAATGATTGCCTTACCGTAAGGGGAAGGCACATAAACAGTCGGATCGTCCATATGAGGCGGCCCATAAGGAACCCCTCCGGTTACGCTGTTTGGCACACGCCGCTCCATTTTTTTGCGGCGGATGACCGGACGCTTCAGCTCCAGAAAGCGCGGACACAGGATATAAAAAATCAAGAAAGGCACTAGCAAGAACAAGGGCATATACCAGGTAAAGCGGCGCACCAACAGTTCCTCCAGCAGAAAAATCACAGCAGATGCCAGCACCATGCTCACCGCCAGCTTGTAAATAGCAGGGTTCAATTCAATATTGGAAATGCCGCTGCATTTGGTACAGCGGTATTCCCCCTCACTTTTCAGCCGAAACGCCAGCAGAGGATTCAGCTTTTTTCCACAGTACGGGCACTTTGGATATCGCGTCTTTTTCATCTCATCCGCTCCTGTTTTTCATTGTTCACGTTCCGAAGTCCCTCCATAAATCCGGCGCGCTTGAGCAGGGTGGAGGAACTGATTTGCGTAATATAAACGGTTTCTTTTCCGCCGGGTGTGCGGCAGAGGACAAAACTTTTCGGCATTTCCAGGGAAACATTCACCACATGTCCTTCCCGCTCACTTTTGGAGAGATAGCCGCGGGTTGACGGGCCGAGTGTGGAAGTTTCCATATCAAAAATACCAATGATTTCTTCACTGCGTATCACCGTTTCCTGACCAAGATGCAGATACATGGCTGCTCTCCTTTCACTCCTCCGGGGCACCGGGAATGACCGTTCCCGCTTCTGTATGAAACAACTTTCCAACCTGCAGAAGCTGTACTTGCGCCGGTTCACAGCAGGTAATGAACACCTGACATCCGCTGAGATGATTCAGCAGATAATCCTGACGGCTGTTATCCAGTTCACTCAGCACATCGTCAAGCAGAACCGCCGGTTTTTCTTTGCTGACTGCTTCCAACATTTTTGCTTCCGCCAATTTGAGGGAAAGCACAATGCTGCGCTTCTGCCCCTGAGAACCACAGGAACGTGCCGCACAGCCGTCCAACAGAATCTCCATATCATCTCTATGCGGTCCGGTTCCAGTAAAACCCTGCCGAATATCCCGTTCACGCTCCTGCCGCAGAGACGAGGAAAAGTCATTTGCCGTACATAGGTAGGAAAGACTCAGCTTTTCCTGTCCGCGGCTCAGTCCGTCATAGATTTTGGCAGCTTTCTGCGCTAAACACTCCAAATATTTGCGGCGCTCCCTTACGATCATTTCCCCGTCACTGACCAGACGGGCATCCCAGATGGGCAGGGTATCCTCAAGCTCCCGGTGACGGGGAATATCCTTGAGCAGGGCATTTCTCTGGGACAAGGTGTGCTGATAGCGGTTTAGCAGCCGAACATAGCCGGGATGAATCTGACACAGCGCCGCATCCAGAAAGACACGCCGGTCAGCAGGGCCACCGCGAACCAGGGCAACGTGCTCCGGCGAAAAGATAACCGCACCGATATGCCCGACCAATCTGCCGGGAGAAGGGAGAGGAATACCGTTGAGTTCCGCCTTCCGTCTGCCGTCTGCTATCGATACTGCCGCCGTCTGTTCCCGTTCCTCACTGAAAAAGCACAGTTCCAGTTCCGCCTTGTCAGTGCCGTGCATCACGAGTTCGCTGTCTTTTGTTCCACGAAAACTTCTTCCGCCTGTAAACAGCCACAATGCCTCCAGCAGGTTAGTTTTGCCTTGTGCGTTCTGTCCCCAGATAACATTGACATCTGGCCCCGGCTCAAAGAACACATCCTGCAGATTTCGGTAACCGCGGCAGTGCAGAGAAAGGATTCTCACCCTGCCACCTCAAATGCACGGCCATTATAATCAACGGTATCACCCGGACGAAGCTTTTTTCCGCGCATTGTGCAAACTTCACCATTCACCTGCACTTCTCCGCCCTGAATCACATATTTGGCACGGCCGCCGGTGTCCACAGCGCCCGCGACTTTCAGCAGGGCATCCAGCCGGATAAATTCGGTTTTAATAGTTATTATTTCTCTATTCATAGAAAATTATTCCTTTTATTCTGCCGTTTATTGTTTATAAAACCTATTTATTCTGATTTTAGGCGTACCGGAAGCACCAGAAACAGGAAGCTGCTTCCTTCCATGGGCAGCACTTTCATTGGGGAGAGCGGCCCGTTCAGTTCCAGACGAACTTCGTCGCCTTCCGCATTCCGCAGGGCATCCAACAGATAATGATTGTTAAAGCCCATTTCCACCGGCTGCCCCTCCAGCTTGGCAGGGAACTGGTCACTTGCCCGGCCAATCGGGGTATAACTGGACAGCCGCACCGTGCCATCCTCAAAAATGCAGCGCAGGGGGCTTTTCAGCCTGTCTGTAATCAGAAGGGAAACACGTTCCACACTGTCAATGAAGTCACTCGTCTTCACAACAACTGTACTGCTGCTTTTTTGCGGGATTGCAGAACGGTAATCCAAAAATTCTCCCTCCAGCAAACGGGCAATGACCGTATAATTGCCAATCATAAAGAGAATATGGCGGCTGCCCACATGAATGGAGCAACTTTCATCATTTTCCGGCAGCAGTTTGCTGACTTCCAGCAGAGCTTTTCCCGGGACAACAAAGGACAGATCCTGCTCATCGCTGCTGACCATTTCTTCTCGCAAAGCCAAACGGTAACCATCCACGCTAACCAGCCGAATCTTTCCGCCACTGATTTCAAACAACGTACCGGTGTGTATTGGTTTGGCATTGCTTTCCGCCACAGCAAAAATTGTCTGCCGAATCATGTCTTTCAAAACCTGATTTGCAATCTTGATACTGCGCTCACCAGAAATTTGCGGTAACTCCGGGTATTCCTCTGCCGGAATTCCAACAATAGAGAAGTGACTTTGGCCACTGCGGATGGAAGTAATATTTTTTTCATCGGTTTCAATATGGACACTGTCGTCCGGTAGTCGGCGCACAATATCGCCAAATAGCTTTGCTGACAGAACAACTGTACCGGTTTCTTCGATGTCAGCGGAGATCTCTGTAGTCATGCCAAGAATCTCTGCATCGTAGCCGCAAAGGAAAATGCTGTTTTGCTTTGCCTTTAATAGAATTCCCTGCAGTGCAGGAATAGAACTTTTTAAAGATACAGCCCGCTGTACATTTAATACAGATTCCAGCAGAGCTTGACGTTCACAGGTAAATTTCAAAGGAATGGCGCCTCCATTTACAAAGAGTATAATTTAAAAGAGATTAATTTAGAATTAGCAGTAAAGGACAAGGAAAAGTGGAAAGAACGAAAAAGTATAGGAAAAACGTGCTCTGAACGGAAATTTTCTGTCCACCCAGGACGGTTGAAAAAATGTGAAAAGAAAAAGAAAAAAGAAGTCTTTCAACGTTCTGTTGAAAACTCGGTGGGGAAAGTTGAAAACAAGTTGAAGAATAGTTACACATTTATACATGGAATTCATGCATAAATATACGAGAAAATGTATATTAAAAAGCATAAAAAATCACCGGTCGCGGATGTTTTTGACAATATCCTCTACAGTTGCACGCATCTTCGGATTTTTCTTAATATTTTTCTCGACTTGCTGAATTGCGTAAACGACCGTGGAATGGTCACGACCGCCAAATTCTGTGCCGATGCTGGTCATAGGCATTTGGGTAATCTCACGTACCACATACATGGCCACCTGGCGGGCATTGCTGATATTGGCGCTGCGTTTAGAGGAACGGATGTCCTCCGGTGAGGCGCCGAAGGTCCGGCTGACTTCCTCAATGATTTTTTCAATGGTGACCGGTACCGGCTGGTCATTATTGATAATGTCGCTGATGGCAGCCTGTGCGGTGTTGATGTTCAGCGGGTAGCCGTTGAGCAGATGATAGGCCTTCATCTTTTTCACGGCACCCTCCAGTTGACGAATGTTATTTTTTAGCCGGTTAGCCATATATTCAATGACATTGTTGTCCAACTCAATGCCGAGCAGCTCTGCTTTTCGGTTGATGATGGCAATGCGGGTTTCAAAGTCCGGTGGCTGCACGTCTGCAGTCAGACCCCATTCAAACCGCGTCAGCAGCCGTTCCTCCAGAGTGGCAATATCTTTCGGAGGACGGTCACTGGTCAGCACAATCTGCTTTTTGGCTTCATATAAGGTATTGAAAGTATGGAAGAACTCTTCCTGTGTGGAGTCCTTGCCTGCGATGAACTGAATATCATCCACCAGAAGAACATCCGCGTTTCGATACCGGTTGTGAAATTCCGCAGTGGTGCCCTTTTGGATAGCGTCGATGAGTTCATTGGTAAATTCGTCGCCTTTGATATACACGATATCCATATCTGGGGAATTCTTTTTAATTTCGTTGCAGATGGCATAAAGCAGATGTGTTTTGCCCAGACCGGAGTTTCCGTAAATAAAAAGAGGATTGTACAGCTCGGCTGGCTTGGTGGCTACTGCCATGCTGGCGGCGTGGGCAAATTTATTGCTTGGGCCGACAATAAAGGTATCGAAGGTATATTCATAGTCCTCACTGCTGGGCTTGTCCTCGGCGGGCTTCTGAGGAGTGAGTTCCTCGTCGGTGCGCAGGTCTATTTTAATGTCGGAAGTGCCGAATACCTGCAGAAAAGCCTCCTGAATGGTATCCAGATAGTAATGTGTAATTGTTTTGCGGTGAAAGTCATTGGGAACTTTCAGCACCGCCGTTCCGCTGGAAAAGTCCAGATTAACCGGTTCTATCCGGGAAATCCAGGTGGTGTAAGCGACCTCTGTGATTTTTGTTTTACAGTAATCACAGATGAGTCCCCAGGCTTCAGTGAAGGAATCCATATGTTCAGCTCTCCTCCGTGTTTTGCGTTGCATTTAAACATTTAAATATCAACTCATCTTATCATAAATAGCGGATTTTTGCAATGAGCGGCATGTGCCCAAAGGAAAAACGAGCAAATTTAAATTTACAAATTTTCTAGATTTGCTTTCATTTTGGCGGGGTTTGTGCTATATTATTTCTTGACAGGCTCTGCATAAATACGCTATAATGCTATCTTGCAGAGTTTTATTCCGAAAGGAGGGGGATTCCCCATGAAAAGAACTTATCAGCCGAAGAAGCTCCATCGTCAGAAGGAGCATGGCTTCCGCAAGAGGATGGCCACAAGAAATGGTCGCAAGGTACTTGCACGCCGCCGTGCAAAGGGCCGGGCACGTCTGACCTACTGATGAAGGCAACGTAAGGGCCACCAGAGCGTGGCCTTTCTTTGTATGTAACGGAGCTGACTGCATGGATTATATACCTATAAAGGAAAACAGAGATTTCCGCCGAATTTACAGCCGGGGGAAAAATATGGTGAGTCCGGTGATTGTCTGCTATGTGCTGCACAACCGCTGTGGCACTGTGCGCGTAGGCATTACAACCAGCAAGCGGATTGGCAATGCCGTGAAGCGAAACCGTTCCCGCCGGGTGATTCGTGCGGCATTTCGCGAGTTGCTGCCCAGAATTAAGCCCGGAAACGACTTCATTTTTGTCGCCCGGGCAAAGACTCCCTATGTCAAAAGCACCTCGGTGCAGCGGGCAATGGAGCAGCAATTGCACAAGGCGGGATTGCTGCAGTGAAAAGGCTGCTGCTGGGCCTGATTCGGGTTTATCAAAAATACATTTCGCCGCTGCACAGGCCGTGCTGCCGGTATATTCCTACCTGCTCCAATTATGCAGTCGAGGCAATCGAACGCTTTGGTGCACTGAAGGGCGGGCTGTTGGCAGTGTGGCGCATTCTGCGGTGCAATCCTTTCTGCACAGGCGGATACGACCCAGTACCGCAGAAAAAAATAAGGGTGAAACGAGAACGAAAAAAGTGGAAATCCTAATTAGAGGAGAGTAAAACGTCTTATGCAAATTTTTAACTGGTTAGGTTGGCTGATTGGCTACCCGCTGTATGGTGTTTATTTTGTAATGCACAGCTACGGCATTGCTGTCATCGTGCTGACCATTCTGCTCAATCTAATTATGTTTCCATCCATGATTAAGCAGCAGAGAAACATGGCTGGCAGCATGAAAATGCAAAAAAAAGTGCAAGAACTGCAGAAAATCTACGGGAATGACCGAGTGAAACTGGCAGAGGAGCAGCAGAAGCTCTATGAAAAAGAGGGCATGGGCGGCATGGGCTCCGGCTGCCTGATGATGGTTCTGCCAATGGTAGTCTTTATGGCTTTCTTTGCGGCGCTGTCCATGCCGCTGACCAATGTGCTGCATCTGGACTCCAATGCACTGAGTCAGGCATCCACCATGATGCAGAAGGTGCCGGGTGATGTGCTGGCAAGCAGCATGAGCGGTGCATATGCTTCACAATATCGTGAACTGGATATTGCAAAGAATTTTAATCTAATTCAGCCCTTTATTGGAAATCTTTTCAGTTCCTATGATATGTCCAAGCTATCTATGTTTAGCAACAGCTTTACTTTCCTTGGTCTGGATTTGCTGGTTACGCCGGCAATCCCGGGACATTTCTGGACTTCTCTTTTCAGCACACCGCTGTGGCTGCTGCCTTTTTCCAGTATTGCGTTGCAGCTGTGGAGCACGATTTATATGCAGATAAGCCAGAAAAAGATGGGACAGGCACAGCCGGGTGCTCAGCAGGGCTGCATGATTGTCTTTTTGATTGCCATGCAGGTTTGGTTCGGCTATATTACCTGCACCGTGCCTGCCGCTATGAGTTTGTATTACACGGTGAACGGTGCTATGGGCGTGGTGCGCACATGGCTGATGCAGAAGTACTATTCTCCACAGATTTTGACGGCACAGGCAGAAGGTTCCCATGTACTGCTAATGGAACAGAAGGAAGCCGTTATGAAGCCTTTGCCGCAGGAAGTGCAGGACGAATTGGAACGGCAGGTGCGCAACTGGAACCAGATGTTACCGAATGGCGAGGCCGCACGCAAGAAAAAGTCTGGAAAAGCGCAGAACTCCTCTAAAGGCAAAAATAATTCACCGAGTAAGACAGATTATATGGGACAAAAAAAGTAAAATAAGGGTGATAAAGCTGCTGTTCATAGAATTGTCTGCAAAACACAAAGGTTCGTGTGGATTACCTCCAAGCTTAGCTTGGTCGTAGATTGCGTCCAGACCTTAAGTTTGGATTAGTCTGGAGAGATAAAGGAGGATACTGTCATGCGTAAAGAAGCGGTTGGTACAGGCGATACTGTAGAGGCGGCAAGAGCAGAGGCTTGTCGTCAGCTTGGCGTGGAACCAGATGATGTAGAATTTGAAATTCTGGAAATGCCGGTGCGTAAGACACTTGGCATTTTTGGCGGTAGTCCTGCAAAAGTGAAAGCGTATGTTGAGGACAGTCCTGCTGACAAGGCAGTCGCTTATCTTTACAGTATCCTGAAAAATGTTGGATTGAATGATGTGAATATTGAGATTAAAGAAGAAGAAAGCGGCGCGTTGCTTTCTATTACCGGTGGTGATGTCGGTTTTATCATTGGTCACCGCGGTGAAACTTTGGATGCTTTGCAGTATCTGACGGGGTTGGTTGCAAATCATACGGAGGATACCTACTATCGCATTACGCTTGATATTGGCAACTATCGGGACAAGCGCCGCGAAACTTTGGAGGCGCTTGGCAAAAAATTGGCTGCAAAGGCGGTCAAATCCGGCAGAAACAACTCTTTGGAGCCAATGAATCCATATGAACGGCGTATTATTCACACGGCTGTGCAGGAAGTGGAAGGTGCCACAAGCTGGAGCGAAGGGCAAGACCAGGCACGCCATGTGGTCATTGGGCCGGAAGGCGGAGAACGCTTTCAGCCACGGGCCAGAAAACCTTATTATAATAATAATAACAATAATCGCGGCGGCAGAAACGGTGATAATCGAAACAGCGGTTATCATGGCAGAGGTCGGGACAACCATAACCGGCAGTATCCATCGGCACGCCGTGGCAATGTTTCTTCTTATATGCAGACAGATAAAAATAAAGTGCAGTAATCCGGCGGTAAAAGGGAAAAATGCGGATTATTGTTTTCAGCGGCGGAATAAAATCCCGCCGCTTTTTTTGTGAAGGGAGCGAAATCTTATGCATACCATTGCTGCAATCAGTACACCGCAGGCATCCGGCGGCATTGGCATTGTGCGCATTTCCGGCGACGATGCGCGCACGGTTGCAAGCCATGTTTTTACTTCTGTTTCCGGTAAAACATTGGAGCAAATACCTGGATATACTTCTTTATTTGGTACAGTGCATGATGCAGACGGCAATTTTGACCAATGCGTTGCTGCCAATTACCGTGCGCCAAAGAGTTATACCGGAGAAAATGTGGTGGAACTTTCCTGCCATGGAGGACTGTATGTGATACAACGCCTGCTGAATGCCTGTCTGAGTGCCGGAGCAGTGATGGCACAGCCGGGTGAATTTACACGCAGGGCTTTTTTAAACGGGAAGATGGATTTGACACAGGCCGAATCCGTGATGGAAATGATTTCAGCACAAGGAAAAGGTGCTGCTGCCGCTGCCAGAGCAGGACAGGAAGGACTTCTGTATGGTCGGATTCATTCTGTGCAGAAAGAATTAACTGACACAGCGGCACATCTGGCTGCATGGGCGGATTTTCCAGAGGAGAATGTACCGGAAGTTGACAGTGGGAAACTCGAAAAGACATTGAAGTGTATGCAGTCAGAGTTAGAGCAGATGCTGCAGAGCTTTCACACGGAAACTATTTTAAAAAACGGTGTGGATACCGTGATTGCGGGCAGACCGAATGTGGGAAAAAGTACGCTGATGAATTTGCTTTCCGGTAGTGAAAAAAGTATTGTGACTTCCTATGCAGGTACAACACGCGATGTGGTGGAGGATACTATTTCACTTGGCGGGATTCCTCTGAAGCTTGCGGATACAGCCGGTCTGCACGACACACAGGACCCAGTGGAGCAGCTTGGTGTCTTACGCAGTCGCAGACGAGTGGAGGGCGCACAGCTCATTCTGGCGGTGTTTGATTCTTCGGAAGCATTGTCACAGGAGGACAAAAACTTTGTGGACATGATAGGCGATACGCCTGCCATTGCAGTCGTCAATAAGAGTGACCTGCCAAGCAAAATAAACATTGAGTATATTAAATCACAATTTAAACAAATAGTATATATTAGTGCTCTGCAGGGGAACGGTCTGCAAAAGCTGAAAGATGCTGTACAGCAGGTATTGCATCTGCAGCAGATAGACCCGGCGGCAGGAATCCTTTTCACACAGCGGCAGCAAGGAGATGTGACCCGTGCAGGGAATGCAGTGTCAGAGGCACTGGAAGCATTGAAAAGCGGCATGACGCTGGATGCGGTGACAGTCTGCGTGGAGGATGCCGTGTCTGCCTTACTGGAACTGACGGGTGAAAGTGTTTCGGAAACGATTATTGACCAAGTTTTTGAGCAGTTTTGTGTAGGAAAATGATGCGCTTAAGATAGATGGGGGAATTCCTATGGAACATGAATATGATGCCGGAGCCTTTGATGTGGCAGTTGTTGGTGCCGGTCATGCCGGCATTGAGGCAGGACTTGCCAGTGCTCGGCTGGGATGCTCTACACTGGTATTTACAATTAATCTGGACGCGGTGGGCAACTGCCCATGCAATCCGAGTATCGGCGGCACGGCAAAAGGACACCTTGTGCGTGAAATAGACGCGCTTGGCGGAGAAATGGGCCGCACAACCGATGAATGTTTTTTGCAGAGCCGGATGTTGAACCTTGGCAAAGGTCCCGCGGTGCATTCTCTGCGCTGTCAGATTGACCGCCGCAAATATAGTGAAATTATGAAACATAAACTAGAGCTGCAGGAAAATCTATTTGTAAAGCAGGCGGAGATTGTTGACCTGCGCCATGCGGCCGACGGTGTCCGGTGGGAACTGGTGACACGGATGGGTGCGGTTTATACGGTCAAAGCTGTGGTACTGGCGACCGGAACTTTCCTTGGCGGCCGTATTTATGTGGGAGAAGTAAGTTATGAAAGCGGCCCGGATGGAATGTTCCCAGCGGCTTTTCTGAGTAAACCGCTGCAAAAGCTCGGTCTGCGCCTGCGCCGATTTAAGACCGGTACGCCTGCCAGAGTTTTGCGCAGCAGCATTGATTTTACGGGGCTGGAAGTGCAAAAAGGCGATGACCCGGTAGTACCATTTTCCTATGATACTTTGGTGCCGGGAAAGAACCGCGCTGTCTGCCACGTTTCATGGACAAACGACCAGACGAAAGCAATCATTTTAAAGAACATTGGCAGAAGCCCTCTTTACAGTGGACACATTAAGGGCATAGGCCCACGTTACTGCCCGAGCATTGAGGACAAAATCATGCGCTTTCAGGACAAACCGCGACATCAGCTCTTTATTGAGCCATGCGGACTGAATACCGAAGAAATGTATCTGCAGGGCATGAGTTCCAGTTTACCGGAGGAAGTGCAGCTTCAATTTTATCATACAATTAAGGGTTTGGAGCACGTTCAGATTATGCGCTGTGCCTATGCCATTGAATATGATTGTGTGGACCCACTGCAAATGGACGCAACACTGGAATTCCGGGAGCAACCGGGACTTTATGGTGCCGGGCAGTTCAATGGCAGTTCCGGCTATGAAGAAGCGGCCGCGCAGGGCATTGTGGCAGGCATCAATGCGGCGCTGAAAGTGCAGGACAGAGAGCCAATGATACTTGACCGTGCAAGCTCCTATATTGGAACGCTGGTGGATGATTTGGTAACCAAGGGCGTGACGGACCCTTACCGTATGATGACCAGCCGAAGTGAATACCGTTTGGTGCTGCGGCAGGACAATGCGGATGAGCGCTTGACGCCGATTGGCAGAAAAATCGGGCTGATTGGGGATGAACGCTGGGCACGTTTTCAGCAGAAGGAACAGCAGAAAGTCGATGAACTGAAACGCGCACAAAAGACGATTTTTGCACCCAGTGAGGAACTGAATCAACTGCTTGTTTCACATGAAACATCTCCTGTGACGACAGGTGTTCGGCTTGCGGAATTACTGAAACGGCCGCAGCTTAATTATCAGGTATTGGCACCTGTGGATAAGGACAGACCGGATTATCCGGCGGCTGTTTTTGAAAATACAGAAATAGAACTGAAGTATGAGGGATATATTAAGCGGCAGAAGGCAGATATCGCGGAAATGCGTCGGTTGGAAGGACGAAATCTGCCGCGTAGTATGGATTACACCACAGTCAATGGTCTGCGCAGTGAAGCACAGGAAAAATTGAATAAGATACAGCCAATGAATATCGGGCAGGCGAGCCGGATTTCCGGGGTTAGCCCAGCGGATGTGAGTGTGCTGCTTATCTGGCTTTCAAAGGAGCATAGCTGATGGAAAATATCGAGAAACTCCTGCAGCAGGAGGCCGCCAAATTTGGTGTGGAACTTTCTGCGGAGCAGACGGCACAGTTTCAGACATACATGGAAGAACTGCTGGACTGGAATACGAAAATTAATCTGACAGCGATTACAGAACCGCGTGAATTTGTGGAAAAGCACTTTGTGGACTGCTTGCGCCCGTTGGAATGGATGAACCTTGCTGGTACAAACTGCATTGATGTGGGGACCGGAGCGGGATTTCCGGGTATTCCGCTGAAATTGGCGGTGGCACAGATGCATTTAACTTTACTGGACAGCCTGCAAAAAAGGCTAAAAGTTCTGGATACAGTCTGTGCTGACCTGCATTTAGAGGCAAAGATAGTTCATGCACGGGCAGAGGAAGGCGGCAGAAATCCGGAACTGCGGGAAAAGTTTGATTATGTTTTTGCGCGTGCAGTAGCACCTCTTTCCGTTTTATGTGAATACTGTCTGCCTTATGTGCGGCAGGGAGGCTATTTCTGCGCTTGGAAAGGTCCGGCTGGGGAAAAAGAGCGGCAGGAAGCACAGCGGGCAATGCAAATTTTAGGTGGAAAAATTTCACAGGAGGAAAATTATCTGTTGCCGGATGGAAGCCACAGGACGTTCCTGAAAATCTGTCATGTGCATTCCAGTCCGGCGAAATACCCACGGACTGGTGTAAAAATCAGAAAATTCCCGCTATAGTTTTCCACAGCAAAAACCAGGCACTTTAGGTTGTCTGACAGTTTTCAACAGCATTTTCCACATAAGGAAAGACGGTGAAAAGTGGCAAATCACAGGTTTGTGCAAAATAGACAATTTACAGTTTTCAAATTCAAACAGAAGCACTTTCTTAAAATTCATGTAGATGAAATTCTGACTTTTTTATTTTTAAAAGCTATTTAATTGAGAAATGAAAAAATTTGGAAAATGGCTTTCATCTTCACCATTCTACAAATTTGTACAGTTCCTGTGTGCTATGATAAGGACAAGCAGGAGGTGATGAAGTTGCTTGGGCAGCAGCATATACTAAAACTGGACATAAACAATATTCGGCCAAACCCGGCACAGCCCAGACGGACTTTTTCAGAGGATGAGCTGAAAGAATTGGCAGACAGCATTGCTTCTAATGGGCTGCTTCAGCCAATCGTAGTGCGTCGCTGTTCCACGGGATATGAGCTGGTGGCAGGCGAAAGACGGCTGCGTGCCTGTAAAAGTCTTGGTATGCGGGAAGTACCCGTGCTGATTACTTCCTGCACAGAACGCGAAAGCGCTATTTTTGCTTTGACGGAAAATCTTCAGCGTGAGAACTTGAATATGTTTGAAGAAGCGGATGGTCTTCGCCGTCTGATTGTTGAATGGGGGATTACGCAGGAAGAATGTGCTGCACGGCTCGGAAGAAGCCAGTCGGCAGTGGCAAACAAGCTTCGGCTGCTGAAGCTGACCGGAAGTGTCCGGGAACTCATTCTGGAAAATCATTTAACGGAGCGACACGCGCGGGCACTTCTCCGCCTTTCCGATGCGCAGCAGAAACACGCATTGGATATTGTCCTGCATAATCAACTGAATGTGCAGCAGACAGATGCACTGGTGAGCCGGATGCTGGAGGAAGCTCCGGAAACAAAGCAGCATCAGCTTCCGGTCATCAAAGATGTGCGTATTTTTGGAAACACCATTCAGCACGCGGTTTCCACATTGCGCAAGACAGGCGTTCCCGCGGAAACGTTTCAGACCGAAACGGCGGATTACCTTGAGTGGGTTGTCCGCATTCCCAAAGGCGGGGAAACGGCAGGCAAAAAACCTGCTTGATAAATTAGATTATAAGAGAAACCCATTTTCTTATCATTTTCCCACAATCATTTACAGAGAAGGCCTGCATTCTACCATGCAGGCCTTTTTCTGTGGGCAGATGTTTCACATGAAACAAACGTATGAGGCCGATTAAAAATTGTTTCATGTGAAACATTGGCCGGAAACGATGATTCCCCTCTTTATTTGATGAAAATTTCGTGGTATAATAAAACATACTATAAAAAGAGGAGGAGAACCGAATGTGCCGAGTTATTGCGGTTTCAAATCAAAAAGGCGGAGTCGGCAAAACCACCACGGCGGTTAATCTGGCGGCGGCTTTTGGGGCAGCTGAGAAAAAGACACTGCTGGTGGACACTGACCCGCAGGGGAACTCCTCCAGCGGAGTCGGTATTGACCGCAGAAAGCTGAAAACTTCTGTTTATGATGTGTTAATACGCGATGCGAATATTGGGGCAGCAATTCAGTCGACCGAGTTTAATCATCTGGATTTGCTGCCGAGTTCTTTGGATTTGGCGGGAGCGGAAATTGAGTTGGCAGAAAAACCACACCGGGAAAGTGTGCTGAAACGCGCATTGGTGCAGGTAAAAGACCGCTACGATTACATATTGATTGACTGCCCACCGTCTTTGGGCTTTATTACAACCAACGCATTAAATGCCGCAGACAGTGTGCTCATCCCGATTCAGTGTGAATTTTATGCGCTGGAGGGCCTGAGCCAGCTTATGAATAGTGTCCGGCGTGTGAAGCGGCAGTATAACAGTGCCTTGGAAGTAGAAGGGGTGCTGTTGACCATGTATGATGGCCGACTGAACTTGACGCAGCAGGTTGTGGATGAAGTGAAAAAATATTTCAAAAACAAAGTCTTTGGCACGGTAATACCGCGAACTGTCCGACTGAGTGAGGCACCGAGTTTCGGGCAGCCGATTCAGTATTTTGACCGGAACTGCAAAGGTACGGAAGCTTACAATGCGCTTGCTGCGGAAATTCTACAGAGTCATGAAAAGTGAGGTGAAGTAAATGTCCTCGAAAAGAGGCCTTGGAAAAGGGCTGGACTTGATTTTTGCGGAAAATGACACAGACGATGGTTCTTCTTCCATAGAGGTCAATATCAATGAACTGGAACCAAACCGGAACCAGCCGCGGCGGGAATTTAATGAAGCCGAGCTAGCGGAGCTGGCCGATTCGATTGCAAAACACGGTATCCTGCAGCCGCTGCTGGTTCGGCCGTTGCATGATGAGGGCGGCTATCAAATTGTTGCCGGAGAGAGGCGCTGGCGGGCCGCACGAATGGCAGGTGTGCAGCAAGTGCCGGTGCTGGTCAAGGAATTGACTGATCAGCAGGTCATGGAACTTGCGCTGATTGAAAATCTGCAGCGTGCAGACCTGAACCCGTTAGAAGAAGCGAAGGGTTATCAGGCACTGATGGATAACTATGAAATGACACAGGAGGCTGTGGCAGACAGTGTGGGCAAATCACGTCCGGCAGTTGCAAATGCCCTGCGGCTGATTCGTTTGCCGGAATCTGTGCAGCAGTTTGTTTCAGAGGGAAAACTCACGGCGGGGCAGGCGAGGACAATCCTTGCTTTTCCGCCAGAGTATCAGGAAACGATTGCAAAGCGTTGTGTGCAGGAGGGGTTGACCGTTCGCCAGTTGGAAAAGCTGGCACGGCAGTTTACAGCACAGCCAAATCTGCCAAGTATCCAGAAAGACATTCCTTTTTATGAGGAAGCGGAACTTTCTCTGCACGAACAGCTCGGCCGCCGGGTGAAGGTGACAGGTAGCCGCCAGAAAGGTGTGCTGCACATTTCCTTTAACGGAGAGGAAGACCTGAAGAAACTTTTAAAGTTATTTGAATAATTCCAGATTAATCAATTCAAAATTTAGATAAAGCCAGACTGAGGTTGAAAAAGGAGAAATTAAAATGCTAGACATCAAGCTGATTCGGGACAACCCGGATTATGTGAAAGTGGCAGTCAAAAAGCGCGAAATGAATCTTGACAATGTTGTCGATGAAATTCTTACGGTGGATAAAGAACGCCGTGAAGCAATCGGCAAAACCGAGGAAATGAAGGCAGAGCAGAACTCTGTCAGCAAAGAAATCCCGAAAATCAAAAAAGCCGGCGGCGATGCTTCTGAAGTCATGGCAAAGATGAAAAAGCTTTCTGCACAGGTAAAGGAAGCAGACGCAAAGGTTAATCAGATTGATGAAAAAATGCATGACCTTATGATGGCCCTGCCAAACCTGCCGGATGAAGATGTGCAGGCCGGCGGCAAGGAAAAGAACATTCCGGACCATTATTATAAGGAAAAGCCGGTCTTTGACTTTGAGCCGAAAGACCATGTGACACTCTGTGAAAGCCTTGGCATGATTGATTATCAGCGCGGGGCAAAGCTAGCTGGCAATGGTGCATGGATTTACCGCGGTTGGGGTGCCCGCATGGAATGGGCGATCCTTAATTTCTTTATCAATGAGCATCTGTCGGATGGCTATGAACTTATCCTGCCGCCACATATGCTGAATTACGAATGCGGTTACGTTGCCGGACAGTTTCCAAAATTCGGTGATGAAGTTTACTGGATTCAGAATCCAACCAGCACAGACCGTAAATTTATGCTGCCAACCGCAGAGACCGCATTGGTTAACCTGCACCGTGATGAAATCCTCACGGGGGACGAGCTACCGAAAAAGTACATCGCTTATACACCCTGTTATCGCAGAGAAGCGGGTTCTTACCGCAGTGAGGAACGCGGCATGATTCGCGGGCATCAGTTCAATAAGGTGGAAATGGTGCAGTACACAAAGCCTGAGGACAGCGATGCAGCATTTCAGGAACTGGTGGGCAAGGCAGAGCGGCTGGTGCAGGAACTTGGCCTGCATTACCGTCTGAGCCGTTTGGCTGCCGGTGACTGCTCCTTCTCTATGGCACGTACTTATGACATTGAAGTATGGATTCCTTCCATGGGTATTTATAAGGAAGTGTCCTCCGCCTCTAACGCGCGCGCTTATCAGGCACGCCGCGGCAATATTAAGTATCGTGATGAAAACAAGAAGCTGCAATTTGTCCATACACTGAATGCTTCCGGTTTGGCTACTTCCCGTGTCATGCCTGCGATTGTGGAGCAGTATCAGAATGCAGACGGCAGTGTCACAGTGCCGGAAGTACTGCGTCCTTATATGGGTGTGGATGTTATCCGTCCGCAAGATGCCCGCAAATGAGTGAATTCTGAAAACTGATATTCGCAACGGAACCGTACGGACTGAAAATGAATTTACAAGCAGGGTTGCTGTCATTTCCCCAGCAGCCCTGTTTTGCAAGAAAGGAAAGACACTGCATGGAATCTCTAGAAAGATTTGAGCGCACTACTAAAATCCAGAGTCCCCAGATAGGCGGGGACAGCCGGGTGAAACTGTCTGACCTGCTCAAGATGGAACAAGAAACTGCTGAGGAGCATATGACGGCAGCCGGTCTTCCCTATGAGCGTCTGTATGCAGACGGGACAGTCTTGCTGATTACGGATAATCAGCTTGAGGCAAGCCGGTACCCGGTGCATGGGGAGCAGATACGCATTGTGACAGAGGCAATCGGCAGCGCGGGGGTACATCTGTATCGGGATTTCCTTTTTCTTTGTGGGGAGGAACAGATTCTCCGCATCCGTCAGGTCAGTGTCTGTGTGGACAGCCGAACCCATCATCCGCTGCGTCCCGATGCGCTTTATCAGTATCATATTTTCCATCATAAAAATGTTCCGCCGGAAGAACGGGTTCCAAAGCTGCGTGTTGCCGGAGAGCAGCCTATGCTGGGGGAAAGACCGGTTCGCTTCAGTGATTTGGATATGAACCATCATCTAAACAATACCATATATGGAGATATTGTGGAGGACTTTTTGCCGGAAAAATATCGCAGGGGACACAAAATTCGCATTAGCTATATTGCGGAAAATCACCTTGGTGATATGCTGAAAATTTACGGCGGCTACCGGGAAAAGGACTTTGTACTTTATGGCGAAAATCAAACAGGGCTGAGTTTTGCCGCCACAGCGGAACTTTGAATGCGTTATTTGACAAGTTTCCGGCCTGATAATCCTGTTTTTTTTACAAAATGCAGAAAAAGTTAAAAGCACGCCGGATTATTGGTGTCTGTGTTGAAATTGGCGTTTTTGGGTGTTATAATTTGAAATGATATTATACATCCGCCGCTGGAAGCTGCTTTGGTTGATACTGAGCAGCTTTCCTTTTTACCCGAATGCCGGCGGCGGGGGTAGGAGTGAAGAAATCAATCTGAATGCAAAGCGGAGGATACTGCGAATGGCTTTTTACTATGAGGAACCGTGTCATACCTTTAATGAGTATCTGCTGGTGCCCGGATACTCTTCGGCTGAGTGCACACCGGACAATGTCAGTTTGAAAACCCCAATTACCAAATTCAAAAAAGGGGAAGAACCGGCCATCACCATGAATATCCCCATGACCTCGGCAATCATGCAGTCCGTGTCCAATGACACATTGGCAGTTGCCCTTGCAAAAGAGGGCGGAATCTCTTTTATCTACGGTTCCCAGACCATCGAGCAGGAGACCGCCATGATTGCAAAGGTAAAAGCCTACAAGGCAGGCTTTGTGACCAGTGACTCCAACATTAAACCAGACCAGACGCTGGCGGATATTCTGGAACTGAAACAGCAGACAGGCCATTCCACCGTGGCGGTCACAAATGACGGCACCGGTACCGGCAAGTTGCTTGGCGTGGTTTCCAGCCGCGATTACCGTGTCAGCAGAATGTCTGTAGACACGAAAGTTTCCACATTTATGACACCGATTGAAAAAGTCATTTATGCAAAGAAAGGCGCAACTCTTTCCGAATGCAATGATATTATCTGGGCCAATAAACTCAATTCTCTGCCAGTGGTGGACAAAGACGGCTGCCTGTGCTATTTCGTGTTCCGCAAGGACTACTCTGAACACAAAGAGAATGTGGGCGAGCTGCTGGATCCTCAGAAGCGCTATGTGGTGGGTGCCGGTATCAATACTCGTGACTATGAAACCCGTGTGCCTGCTTTGCTGGCAGCCGGAGCGGACATTCTGTGCATTGATTCTTCCGAAGGCTATTCAGAGTGGCAGAAGCGTACGATTGCATGGATTCGCGGCAAATACGGCGATAAGGTCAAAGTCGGCGCGGGGAATGTCATTGACGGCGACGGTTTCCGTTTCCTCGCGGAGTGCGGCGCGGACTTTGTTAAAATCGGCATTGGCGGCGGTTCCATCTGCATCACCCGCGAAACAAAGGGTATTGGTCGTGGACAGGCCACAGCGGTGATTGAAGTGGCAAAGGAACGCGATAAATACTACAAGGAAACCGGAATATATGTGCCCATTTGCTCAGACGGTGGTATTGTCTATGATCATCATGTGACACTGGCACTGGCTATGGGCGCTGATTTCGTTATGCTCGGCCGCTATTTTTCCCGCTTTGATGAATCCCCGACGAATAAGGTCAACATCAATGGTCAGTATATGAAAGAATACTGGGGCGAGGGAAGCAACCGCGCCCGCAACTGGCAGCGTTATGATCTTGGCGGCGCAAAGAAGCTTTCTTTTGAAGAAGGCGTGGATTCCTATGTGCCGTATGCAGGCTCCCTGCATGACAATGTGCAGACCACACTGAACAAAGTGCGGTCAACCATGTGCAACTGTGGCGCGCTCACCATTGCTGAGCTGCAGCAGAAAGCAAAACTGACACTGGTGTCCAGCACAAGTATTGTAGAAGGCGGCGCACATGATGTTCTGTTGAAAGACAGCAACAACCAGGTGAAGTGACCTTCATAAAGGGACTCCTGAAAAAAAGTTTCAGAAAAAGTCTTGACAAATCAGGACAAGTTCGTTTATAATAATAAGCGCTTCGCAGTGTTTGTGAAGCGTGAATGGCGGCATAGCTCAGCTGGCTAGAGCATTCGGTTCATACCCGAAGTGTCATAGGTTCAAATCCTATTGCCGCTACCATTTTGGCCCGGTCGTCAAGTGGTTAAGACACCGCCCTTTCACGGCGGGTTCATGGGTTCAAATCCCGTCCGGGTCACCACTTTTTTGTTTTCTTTTTGTTGAGCTGTGGACGCGTAGCTCAGCTGGTTAGAGCGCTCGCCTCACACGCGAGAGGTCGTGGGTTCGAGTCCCGCCGTGTCCACCAAAACTGAAGGCGGTGTTTTCACCGCGGAGAGAAAAACCGCTCTAGCAGCGGTTTTTCTTCTATTCAGTTGTAATTTTAGCTGGGAGGTAGCTATGAAAAGAGCTTTCATCATTGTAGCGGTAGCAGTACTGGCAGCTGTGTCCTGTGCAGCATGTGGTGCGGGGGACGTGACAGCGAGCGGGTTAGCGGCTTCCAGCAGTGCAGCATCCTCGACTGTTTCTTCTGCCGTCAGTGAGCAGTCCGCATCCTCCAGCACCACAACAGTGGATGCTGCCAAATATGCGGACAATGTCACGGGTTTGGCAACTTACATGGGTGCCTGCGGCTATGTGGAGGGCGGCGGCCTGCAGCTTGAGTATCAGCTTATCGGTGCCAAGAATGGCTATCGTTACTCCACCAGCGTGAACCACAAGGCAACCATCACCGTTGAGTTTTATGAATATGATAAGGCAAATCTGAACGATACGGCAAAGAAAACACTGGACAGCGTGAAGCAGAACGGCTATTTCACTTTGTTCAATAAAAATGTGAATGCCAGCCTGAGCGACAACGGCAAGTATTTGATGATTTACAAGGATACAGATACGAGCGATGCACACAATGCCCGTACAAAAGAAGCAATCAAAAAGTTCAAGGCTTTTAAAGCGTAAATTGGAAGAAGCACTTTTTCTGCGAAGGATTGCAGAGGAAGTGCTTCTTTATTTTTGTGTGGCTAGGTCTGCATCATCGGGACAGGTACTACTTTAGGCTTTGTGAACTGTGAAGACAGTACACAGAGCCTGTTTTTATGTATTTTATCAGGTAGCGCAGCAGTCGAGCGGGCAAAAAGGCCAATTCCCCTTGACGCGGCAAAAAATTATGGCTTACAATAACTCCAGACGAATGAAAGGAGATGGCGCTTATGGGAACGCAAATGGAGAAAGAGAGCTTTGGCGCTTATATTACAGAGAAACGGAAAGAAGCGGGGCTCACACAGGAGGAACTGGCACAGCGGCTTTATTTGTCCAACACAACCGTGTCCAAGTGGGAGAGAGGTCTGTCTTATCCGGACATTGCATTGGTTACAGATATTTGCCGGGAACTGAATATATCGGAACATGAATTCTTTACCGCCTGCGATGATGTGGCGGCAAGCAGACAAAAGGCTGATGCGGAGGCATACCACAGGCAGATTCGCCGTGTGCAGCAATTCTTCCTTTTCAGCTATGCAGCCACATTGATTATCTGCCTTATTTGCAATCTGGCGGTGGATCATACCCTGAGCTGGTTTTGGATTGTGCTGACATCCCTGATGCTGGCTTTCAGCTTTACAAATGTGCCGCTGATGGTGACAGAACGAAAAGGAGAAAAATGTTTAGGCAGTGCGACGGTCAACCTGTTCCTGCTGCTGTTTGCGTGCTGGGCCTATACGCACGGTCCTTGGCTTGGGTTTAGCATTGCCGTCGCAGCGGTTAGCCTGGCTCTGCCGTGGGGAATTTATTATCTGGCACGTTTTTGCCCCAAGCACCGCGGATTTCCAGCACTGATTATGAGTTACATTACAATATGGAATGTTTTTCTGGTGCTTCTCTGTGTGGGGGTGACAGGCGGCAGTTTGCAGCAGGCGCTTACTATCACGCTGATTTCCTATATCAGTGCCTGGTGCATTTTTGCAGTGGCGGTTTATCTGCCGGTGAGTGGGTGCCTGAAAGCAGCAGCTATTTGTTTCCTTGCAGATTTCAGCATTCCATATTTTCAATTACTAATGAATCAGATACTCAATGAAGCGCAACCCAATCTGTACACGCTGTCGGACTATTTTCAGTGGGGGACATTTCTGAACCCGGCTTCCTTAAATGTAAATGTTCTTGTCTTTGCCATAGGGCTGATAGGCAGTGTGGTTGTGTTGGGAATCGGAATTTTCCTGCAGTGCAGAAAATACTTAAAAGAACATGCAAAAGAAAAGATCATATATTAAAGTTTACATTATATAATGTACATAGAATAAGAGAGGAAAAGCCTATTTGTCAAATTGGCTTTTCCTCTCTTTCTATTATGTAAGTATCCGTCCGCAAAAATCAAATGCGAACGGCAGAAAAATTCATCTTTCAGGAGAGGCACATTTTTACGGAAAGAAAATCAAGAGCAGAAACGGTGATCGCCAATGACAGTAATGATTGGACGGGAAAGAATCCACTTATTTGTGCTCTTTGCCGGGTTATAATAATAAATAGCACCACCGGATGGGTCTGAACCATTAATGGCGTCACGCGCAGCACGATAAGCAGAGTCTGCCACAGGAGCATTGACACCGCCGTCCGTCAAGCAACTGAAAGCGCCGGGCTGATAGACAACACCGGCCAAAGTATTCGGAAAAGATGGATGCTCTATTCGATTGAGAATGACGGCGCCCACAGCAACCTGTCCCGTATAGGGTTCTCCGCGTGATTCAGCGGAAATGATTTTTGCCAGCAGGGCCACATCTGCGCTGGAATACTTTCCTAAGCTGCCGGAAGAACCGCCGCCGGTAATACCAAGAGATTTCAGAGTCTGCGACCCAGCAATGCCGTCAGCTGTAATGCCCTGCTGCTTCTGAAAAGAGACAACTGCTTTTTTGGTGGTACTGCCGTAAATGCCATCAACTTTTCCTTTATAAATTCCGAGGCTGCTGAGCTTGGTTTGAATTTTTGTAACTTCAGAACCCTGTGAGCCAACCTTGGAAAGTGTCTGCACATTATGTGTCAGGTTAATCAGCAGCCCAAAGGCAATCAAGTTTACCAAAACAACAATCAGCACGCGCCATGCTGTTATACCTACCTTCTTCATATGAATCCTCCTTTTATATGAATTGTCCCCGAAAATGGCCGCTTCATGCGGGTATTTGGTAGGTTATAAAAAAAAACAAGAAAAAAGTAAAAAAGGTGTTGACAAAGGGGTGTTGTAGTGGTATTATAAATGAGTCGCCGCGAGAGGGACAGCAAAGAAAACGAGACAAGCTGATGAAAATTAGCGAAGCGAGTTGAAAGATGTCTAGCGCAGATGACGAAAGACAGGACCTTGAAAATTAAACAACGAAAGACGAACCAAAGAAGAACCCGGAAGATTTCTTTAAAGAAATTGGCGAGAAGTTGACTCGCAAAAAAACAACAAAAACGATACGCAAGCGTATCAAAAAGAGCTAACAAATGCTTTTTAAAATAGATTTGAGCACGTAAGTGTTTAGATACAATATTTTAGAGAGTTTGATCCTGGCTCAGGACGAACGCTGGCGGCGTGCCTAACACATGCAAGTCGAACGAAACTTTTTGCTTCGGTAGAAAGTTTAGTGGCGGACGGGTGAGTAACGCGTGAGTAACCTGCCTTTCAGAGGGGGATAACGTTTGGAAACGAACGCTAATACCGCATAACATTTTCTAACCGCATGGCTGGAAAATCAAAGAAGCAATTCACTGAAAGATGGACTCGCGTCCGATTAGCTAGATGGTGAGATAATAGCCCACCATGGCGACGATCGGTAGCCGGACTGAGAGGTTGAACGGCCACATTGGGACTGAGAGACGGCCCAGACTCCTACGGGAGGCAGCAGTGGGGGATATTGCACAATGGAGGAAACTCTGATGCAGCAACGCCGCGTGAAGGATGAAGGTCTTCGGATTGTAAACTTTTGTACTTGGGGACGATAATGACGGTACCCAAGCAGCAAGCTCCGGCTAACTACGTGCCAGCAGCCGCGGTAATACGTAGGGAGCGAGCGTTGTCCGGATTTACTGGGTGTAAAGGGTGCGTAGGCGGCGAGGCAAGTCAGCTGTGAAAACTATGGGCTCAACCCATAGCCTGCAGTTGAAACTGTTTTGCTTGAGTGAAGTAGAGGTAGGCGGAATTCCCGGTGTAGCGGTGAAATGCGTAGAGATCGGGAGGAACACCAGTGGCGAAGGCGGCCTACTGGGCTTTAACTGACGCTGAAGCACGAAAGCATGGGTAGCAAACAGGATTAGATACCCTG